>JAZKFO010000054.1:0-75683 GCA_040386395.1 Pseudomonadota bacterium
CGCCGGTGCCGTGGGCAGGCTGCTGTCGCAGTAGATGAAGGGGTCTTCCGCCGGCGTCATGCCGGTCTGGTCGTCGCCCAGCACCACGGGGGTGAGCGGTGCGATCTCGTTCCAGTACAGCTGGCGTTCCTGGATGATGCCGGTCTGGAAGTCGCAGAAACCCTGCGCCTTCGCGCGGCGTGCGGTCTCCGGGCCGAAGCCCAGATGCGCCATGGCGGCGGCGACCACGCCCTTTTCCTTCTTGGCGCTCAAGTCACCCCAGCCGATCTGCAACCAGGGTGCGACCGGGTTGATGGGCAGGCCGACGAGATCGAGTGCTGCCTGCGCCGGGTCGTATTCCGCGAAGGCCGGCGCATAGGCGCCCTGCTCCAGCGCGCGGCGCACAAACCAGTTGCTGACCGGGATGGGCGCTGTGCCCGTCACCATCAACGGTTTCTCGGCGACGGTCTTGATGCCGCCGACATGGCCGGCCGCACGACGCGCTTCGAGGATGATGCGCGAGGCCACACCCGCAGCACGCGGCGTGGAGAAGCTGGTGCCGCCGACGCTCTGCATGCCGCTCTCGCAGTCCATGCAGTAGGCGAGGTTCTGGGTGAAGTCGGAGATGAAGTCCGGGAAGTTGCCGGAGAGCAGCGAGCGGCCTTCGGAGGTGTCCTCCTCGATGCCCGACACGCCGATGCTCCACCACGGCCCCGCACCGGCGCGGAAGGGCGTCAGGCCCGGCCCGTTGCCGCCGGAGGAGAAGTGCAGCTTGCCCAGCTCGACCACGCCCTTGTAGGTGTCGTGGAAGGCCCCGTTTTCCGGCAGCGGGAAGCCCGTCATCGGGATCGACACGCCATAGCTGGTCGAGACGATGTCGATGGCCGGATGGCGGAAGCTGAACTCGTGGCTGATGGTGCTGCCGAGCGCATTGCCCTGCTCGACGAACAGCATCACGGCTTCGGGGTTGGCAATCAGCACGGAAGAGCTGGTGCCGACGCCATGCGCGCTCTTGCCCACATCGGGCTTGATCTTCGCGTCCGCCGCCGCCGCAAACGAGGTGGCGACGATGTTGGTGCCCTTGAAGTGGAACAGCGTGCCGGGCGTGACGGTCTGCACACGGGCCCAGAAGGCGGCATCGCTGGCCAAGTCAGCCACCAGATTGCCGGTGCGCGTGAGCTGCACCACGTTCTCAGGCGCAACACCCAGCTCGGCCAGCACTTCCAGCGTCACCGCGTTGGGGTGGCCGTTGGGGTAGAGCGCGCTGCCGGCGTAGTAAAGCTCGTGGTAGGGGTTGATGCCGGAGTCCATCACCGCCACCACCACGCGCGCCTGCTCAGGGGCCGAGATGGGGTCTGGGATGGGGCCGATGGGCGTGCCGCCGCCGGGATTGCCTTCGCCTTCGAGGATGTCGACGGTGACGGTGCCGGTGTAGGCGGTGCCGGTGCTGATGAAGCCCGTGGCCTCGGCGCTATAGGTGCCCGACTTGGGCTGGGCGATCAGCACCGTCTCGTCGGCATTGCCGCCGAACTGGAAGCTGGCCGCGCTGCTCACGCCACCTGCGGGGTCGATGACTTCGAGATCAAGATCTTCGACGAACAGCAGCCACTCGATTTTCACGGTGAAATTGCGAGCATTGCAGCTGGCCGGCAGCTCGAAGGTTTCCGGGCCGCTGCCGTCGGTGAGGCCGCCGGTGGCATTGGTGGTGCCCTGCCAGGTGTGCAGTGCCACGGCGGTGCCGGTGGCCAGCGGGCAGCTGCTGGGCGAGGGCGCGTCGCAGGCATCGCCGATCAGGTCGCCATCGGTGTCGGTCTGGTTGGTGTTGGGCGTGGTCGGGCAGTTGTCGCTGGCGTCCGGGATGGTGTCTCCATCGGTGTCGGGCGGCGGGGGCGGCGCATCGCAGGCGTCGCCGATGCCATCGGCGTCGGTGTCGGTCTGGTCCGCATTGGCAACGGCAGGGCAGGTGTCATTGGCGTCCGCAACGCCGTCACCGTCGGCATCGGGCGGTGGGGGCGGGGCGTCGCAGGCGTCGCCGATGCCATCGGCGTCGGTATCGGTCTGGTCTGCATTGGCGGTGGTCGGGCAGTTGTCGCTGGCGTCCGCCACGCCGTCGCCATCGGCATCCGGCGGCGGGGGCGGTGCATCGCAGGCATCGCCCTGGCCATCGACATCGGTATCGGCCTGATTGGGGTTGGCGTTGGCCGGGCAGTTGTCGCTGCTGTCGGGTACGCCATCGGCGTCAGCATCTGCCGGCGGCGGGGGAGGGGGCGGCTCGGCGGCATCGCAGGCATCGCCCTGGCCATCAGCATCGGCGTCGGCCTGATTGCCGTTGCTGACGGTTGGGCAGTTGTCGCTGCTGTCGGGCACGCCATCGACATCAGCATCCGCCGGGGCGGGGGGCGGAGGCGGGGGTGTCACGGGTTCGCAGGCATCGCCCTGGCCATCGGCGTCGGTATCGGTCTGGCTGGCGTTGCTCACGTCGACGCAGTTGTCGCTGACATCGGCAATGCCATCGCCATCGGTGTCGGCACCTCCCGGGCGGCTGACGCTGGCGAGCAGGCGGTAGCTGGTGCCGGCGGTGGTGGCCAGCTCGGTGACGATCAGCTGGTAGCTGCCTGGCAGGGGGTTCTTGACCAGCAGCTGCAGGGGGCCTGCGGTATCAGCGCGGTTGCTGGCCAGCACGCTGCCATTGGGGCCGATCAGGTCGAGGCCGAAACGGTCACTGCCGACACTCCAGCTCAGGCTGGCGTCGATGTTCAGATAATCCTGCGCCTGGTCGCTGAGGCTGAAGGCGAAATGCTGCTGCGGTTCGCCCGCCTTGGCGCGCGGGCCTGATTTGCTGGCGCGGAAGCCAGTCGCCGTACTGCTGGCATCCAGCACCACGGACTTGCCGGCAGGCGGTGCAGGCTCTGCTGCCGGAGGCGGGGTAACGGGGTCGGGAGTGACCGGCGGCGTGCCGCTGCCTGGCAGCGTCGGCGTGTTCACCACATCACCCGCACCATTCGTAGTGCCGGCGGGGTCGCCGCCGCAGGCGCCAAGAGTCAGTGCAACGGCAACAGCGAGGCCCAGCCGATAAAGGCGAGTGGTCATCAGGAACTCCCGAATTTTTGTTATGGCGGACGAGCGGCGATGTTTTCAGGCATCAGCGGTCGGCGACGAAAACGGGATGATAAGCAAATCACCTGCCAAGCCGGTCGCCATAGAGCAGTTTTAGCTCCTGCTCGTAAACTCGCCATCCACCCTGACTGTTCTCGGCCCTATCGAATGATCTATGGCATCGGCACCGATCTGCTGCGCATCGACCGGGTGGAGCGCCTGTGGGCCAGGTACGGCGAGCACTTTGCCGACAAGATATTGATGCCCGAAGAGCAGGCGCAGTTCGCCAGCGCACGTCGGCCGGGCAACTTCCTCGCCAAGGCCTTCGCGGCGAAAGAGGCGTTCGTGAAGGCCTTGGGCACTGGTTTCACCGGCGTGGCCTATCGGGATGCCGGGGTGGTGGCTCTGCCCAGCGGCAAACCCACCCTGGTATTCAGCCCTGCCATGCGCCTGAGGCTGGATGCGCTCGGCATCGTGGGCGGCCATGTCTCGCTCAGCGATGAAGATGGCCGCGTGATGGCCTTCGTGGTGCTGGAGTCGGGCCGTTAAAATAGCGGCATGTCCTACCGCACCCTCGCCGAAACCATCGGCAACGCCCCGCTGGTGCAGCTCACGCACCTGCCGGGCATCGGCAACAACGTGCTGCTCGCCAAGCTCGAAGGCAACAATCCCGCAGGCTCGGTGAAGGATCGCCCGGCCTATCTGATGATTCGCGGTGCGCAGGATCGCGGTGAGATCAAGCCCGGCGATACGCTGGTGGAGGCCACCAGCGGCAACACCGGCATCGCGCTCGCCATGGCCGCCGCCGCCCTCGGCTACCGCATGGTGCTGGTGATGCCGGAGCACTTGTCGGTGGAACGCCGCGCGGTGATGAAGGCCTTCGGTGCCGAGCTGATTCTGGTGACGAAAGAGCAGGGCATGGAAGGCGCGCGTGACCTCGCCGATGTGATGGAAAAGCGCGGCGAAGGCCGGGTGCTGAACCAGTTCGCCAACCCCGACAACCCCCGCGCGCACTACGAGACCACGGGGCCGGAAATCTGGCGCGATACCGAGGGCCGCATCACCCACTTCGTCAGCAGCATGGGCACCACCGGCACGATCATGGGCACCTCGCGCTTCTTGAAGCAGCAGAATCCGGCCGTGCAGATCGTCGGCGTGCAGCCGGATGGCGAGAGCAGCATCCCTGGCATCCGCAAATGGCCGCAAGCCTATCTGCCGAAGATTTTCGACGCCTCGCGGGTGGATCGCATCATTGAAGTGAGCAGTGCGAATGCCGAGCACACCATGCGCGAGATGGCGCGGCTGGAAGGTCTGTTCTGCGGGCCTTCGTCGGGTGGTGCGATGTGGAGCGCCCTGCAACTCTGCCGCGAAGTCGAGAATGCGGTGATCGTCAGCATCGTCTGTGATCGCGGTGATCGCTACATCTCAACGGGCGTGTTCCCCTCGTGACCGTGCTGGTGCTCGACCTCAAGACCGTGCCCGACCCTGAGGTCGGCAAGCGGCTGCTGGCGCTGGAAAAGTTCAGCGATGCCGAAGCCGTGCTGGCGATGAAGACGCTGCGCGTGGCCGGCCATCAGTCCAATGCCGTACCCGCGCAGCAGCGTCGCGTCGTGGCGGCGGCGCTGGTGATCGCGTCTGAAAACGAGTTTGCGGTGCAGTCCTACACCGCCGGTGCCGACGAGGCCGCGATGCTGACGGCCATCGAACAGCAGGTGCGCGCTGCGAAGGCATCGGTGTGGGCCTGGGATGGCGCGCGCAGCTATCGCACGCAGCTGCTGGCCCGCGCCCTGGCCAGCAAACTGGCCTTGCCCGCGCTGCTGGCTGCGCAAGGGCCGCAAAGCCTCGCGGCGCACTTTGGCTTCGCGCTTGAAAACGCATCGCTCTCCGAACTCGCCGCCGTGCATGGCCTGCCGCATCGCCTCGGCCTGCGCACGGCCGATACCGAGGCGGCGCAGGCGCGCGGCGATCATCAAAAACTTCTTGCGGGCAGTGCGGTGGATGCACTGATCGCCTATCTACTGAGCATTGCCTTGAAAGCTGCAACCGGTGAAATCATTGAGGCCGCACGCCTCGCGGCAAGGGAACAAGTCTGCGGCTGGTTGAAGCAGCAGACCGCTGCGCACTGGCAGCAGTTTCACCAAGTCTGGAAGGCGCTATGAGCGGCGTGCGCAAGCGCAATCTGCCGCAGGGTGTGTTCACGGCAGAAGTCACCGGCCTCGACCACGAGGGTCGTGGCGTGGCGCGCATCGACGGCCGCGTGACCTTCATCGCCGATGCCCTGCCGGGCGAGACGGTGGAGTTCAAGTACCTGAGCCAGCGCCGCGACCAGGCCGAAGGGCAGGTGACTTCGGTACTCGTGGCGAGCCCTGATCGCGTGATACCACCCTGCGCGCATTTCGGCGTCTGCGGCGGCTGCGCCTTACAGCATCTTGACCCTGCGAAGCAGATCGAGTGGAAGCAGAACGAAGTGCTGCAAGCCCTCGCCCGCATCGGCAAGGTGACGCCGCGCGAGGTCGCTCCCGCGCTGCGCGGCGATGACCTCGGCTACCGCCGCCGCGCCCGCATCGGGGCGAAGTTCGTCGAGAAGAAGGGCGGCACGCTGGTGGGTTTCCGCGAGCGCGGCTGCTCGTTTCTCGCCACGCTGGAAAGCTGCAAGGTGCTCGACCCGCGCGTGGGCGAGAAGATCACCGCCATCGCGCGGATGATCGACACCCTGTCGATTCGCGCCGCGATGCCGCAGATCGAGATGGCTGCCGCCGACCATGTGGTGCTGGTGTTCCGCGTGCTGGAAACGCCGACGGATGCCGACCGCGCCACGCTGGCTGCCTTTGCCAAGGAGCACGGCTTTGAAATCCTGTTGCAGCCTGGTGGTCTGGACAGCATCGTGCCGCTCGAAGGTGAGCGCTGGCCTTTGCACTACTCGCCCGATGGCAGCGAGTCGCAGCTCAACTTTCTGCCCGCCGACTTCATCCAGGTGAACGGCCCGCTGTCGCAGGCGATGGTGCGGCAGTCGATGGAATGGCTGAACCCGCAGCCGGGCGATACCGTGCTGGAGCTGTTCGCGGGCCTCGGCAATTTCACCGTGCCGCTCGCCAAGACCGGGGCCCTCGTCACGGCGGTTGAAGGCGACAAGGGTCTGGTGGCGCGCGGCGATGCCAACTGCAAATCGAACGGTGTCGGCATGGTGCAGTGGCATGTGGCGGATCTGTTCAAGCCCGATCCACAGGCGCCTTATTTGCAGTCGAAGTTCGATCTCGCACTCATCGACCCGCCGCGTGCGGGTGCGGTAGAGATCATGCCCCTGCTCATCAGCAAGAAGCCCAAGCGCATTCTCTATGTGAGCTGCCACCCGGCCACGCTGGCGCGCGATGCGGCACTCTTGGTCGAGGGTGGTTATGTGCTGACCAGGGCAGGCGCGATGGACATGTTCCCGCACACCGCACACGTTGAAAGCATGGCGCTGTTTGAACGGAAGGCGAAGTGATGGCCACCGAGATCGAACGCAAGTTTCTCGTCACTGGCGATGGCTGGCGCGCGGCTGCCCACAAGGCGATCCCCATGCGCCACGGCTACCTGGCGCCACTCGGCGGGGCGGCCAGCGTGCGCGTGCGCATCGAGGGCACGCAGGGCAAGTTGAACGTGAAGGCCGCGAAGGTGGGCATGAGCCGTGCCGAGTACGAATACGACGTGCCCGCCGCCGAGGTGGAAGAGATGCTCGCCACCATCTGCAACGGAATCATCCTCAAGACCCGCCACTACGTCACCGTGGGCGCGCACCTGTGGGAAGTGGACGAGTTCGAGGGCGACAACGCGCCGCTGATCGTGGCGGAGATCGAGCTGGGCAGCGAGACCGAAACCTTCATCAAGCCCGACTGGATCGGCGAGGAAGTGACTGAAGATCGCCGCTACTACAACCACACGCTGTCGGTCACGCCCTACGCGCAATGGCCGAAAGCCTGATGCGGGTGACGGTGGATTTGTCAGCGCAGACGCTCACGCTCTGGCGCGACGAGGTGTCATCCAGGCAATGGCCCGTGTCCACGGCGGCCAACGGCCCCGGCGAGATCTCAGGCTCCGGCTGCACGCCACGCGGGCGTCACATCATCCGCGCCAAAATTGGCGCGGGGATGGAAAGCGGCACGGTGTTCAGGGCGCGACGCATCGCCAGCGATGTGCCGCGCTATTCGGATGAAATCGCTGTGCGATATCCCGGACGCGACTGGATACTCAGCCGTATCCTATGGCTGTCGGGTTGCGAGGTCGGCATCAACCGGCTCGGTTGTGTCGATACCATGCGCCGCTACATCTACATTCACGGCACGCCGCATCTCGATGCACTCGGCGCGCCCGCGAGCCACGGCTGCATCCGCATGGGGAATGCGGACATCGTGGAACTCTTTGATCTGGTTTTGACAGGGACTGAAGTCACGCTACATGAGTGAAGCAAACACGAAAACATCGAGCGTGCTCGGCCCAGTGATGATTGATGTGGCCGGCCAGGAACTGACCGCCGAAGACCGCGAGCTGATCCGCCATCCGCTGGTCGGTGGTGTGATCCTGTTCACCCGCAACTACCGCGACCCGGAGCAGCTGAAGAAGCTCTGCGATGACATCCTCAGCGTGCGCAAGACACGCCCGCTGCTGGCGGTGGATCACGAGGGTGGGCGCGTGCAGCGTTTCCGCAACGGCTTCTCGCGGCTGCCCGCCATGCGCACGCTCGGCAAGCTGCACGAGGAGTCACCGGGCAGGGCGATGGAAGAATCGCGCCGGCTCGGCACGCTCATCGGCAGCGAGCTGGGCTGGTTCGGTTTCGATCTGCCCTTCGCACCCGTGCTCGATCGTGATTTCGAGGTCAGCCAGATCATCGGCGACCGCGCTTTTGCGCACGATGTGGACACGCTCATCACCCTCGCGCGCGAGTTCTGGCGCGGCCTCAACGCGGCCGGGCTCTCGGCCACCGGCAAGCATTTCCCCGGTCATGGCGCCGTCACTGCCGACTCCCACCACGAGCTGCCGGTGGATCGCCGCACCCTGGCGCAGATCGAGGCCGACATGGGCCCGTTCAAGAAGCTGATGGACGAGGGACTGGAGTCGATCATGATGGCGCATGTGCGCTACACGGCGGTCGACACGCTGCCGGCTTCGCTGTCCAGCAAGTGGATCAAGGAGCTGCTGCGCCGCGAGTGGAAATACAACGGCGCGGTGTTCTGCGATGACCTCTCGATGGGCGGTGCGGCGGTGGTCGGTTCACTCGGCGAGCGCGCGGTGATGGCACTCGAAGCCGGCTGCGACATGATCCCGGTCTGCAACAACCGCGAGGGCACCCTGCAGGTGCTCGAAGCCCTGAAGGACTACAAGCCCAATCGCCTCAGCAGCGCGCGCCTCAAGCGCCTGTATCGCCGCGAGGTGGACTTGCCCGCACCCACCTTTGGCCGCGAAGCCCCGCTGGCGGCAACCCTGCCATGAGCTGTGTCGAAGAAGCCGCGACCCTGCTGCGGGAAGCCGATTGCCTGTTCGATGCAGCCGCCGTCACGCGCGCCTACGACGCCATCGCTGCACAGCTCAACGCCGACTACGCAGGCAAGCTGCCGCTGGTGCTGTGCGTGATGAATGGTGGCCTCTATGCCACCAGCGAAATCACCCAGCGCCTCACCTTCGCCTTCGAGCTCGACTACCTGCACGCCACCCGCTATCGGGGTGCGACGACGGGCGGTGGCCTGATCTGGAAACGCCAGCCCGATGCCGCGCTCGAAGGCCGCGATGTGATCGTCATCGACGACATCCTCGACGAGGGCCACACGCTGGTGGCGATCCGCAAGGCGCTCGAAGAGTTCAACCCCAAGTCGCTGAAAGTCGCCGTGCTGGCCGAGAAGCTGCATGACCGCCGCGCGCCCGAAGCCCACGCCGAATACATCGGCCTCGCCGTGCCCGACCGCTACGTGTTCGGCTGCGGCATGGATGTGCGCGAGCTGTGGCGGCAGCTGCCGGGTATTTACGCAGTCAAGGGTCTCTAAACCATGAGCAAGATCGCAGTCATCGGCGGCACCGGCATGAACACCTGGCCGGGGCTTGAGATCATCAAGCGGCTGGAGAGCTACACCACCCATGGCAAGCCCTCGGCCCCCTTGATCGTCGGCCGCATCGCCGGTGTCGAGGCCTTGTTCCTCGCCCGCCACGGCGAGGGCCACAAGATCCCGCCGCATGCCATCAACTACCGCGCCAATCTCAAGGCGCTGAAGGACGCAGGTGCGACGCAGGTGATTGCCATCGCCGCCGTCGGTGCCATCGCGCCCTGGTTTGCACCGGGTGAAATCGCACTGCCGGTCGATCTCATCGACTACACCTATGGCCGCGCCCATACCTATTCCGATGGCGAGCCGGGCAGCCCGCTCGAACACGTCGAACTCACGCACCCGTACGCGCCGAGCTTGCGCAAGGCGCTGTTCGATGCCGCAGCCGCCAGCGGCACGACCATCAGCGGCGAAGGCGTGATGGCCATCACGCAGGGGCCGCGTCTGGAAACCCCGGCCGAAATCCAGCGCCTCAAGCGTGATGGCTGCGACCTGGTCGGCATGACCGGCATGCCCGAAGCCGCGCTCGCAGCCGAGCTGGGCATGAGCTACGTCTGCCTTGCCGTGTCGGTGAACTGGGCCGCAGGTTTGTCGCCGGCCGGGGCCGGCATCCACGACGAGATTCATGCCTCCATCGAGGCCGGCATGAGCAAGGTGCGGGCGATCCTCGCGGCGGCGCTGCCGAGGCTGGCGCGCACAGGATGAAATATCCACGCCCCGGCCCGGACGCAGGCGGTGGTCTGGCATTGGACGCGCTTACTATCGCCGGATGAACCAATCACTTCGGCGCGTCCGATTTCAGGCATCGACCCTGCGCACGCCCGGCGCGGGGCGGAGCGTCTGTGATTGACGCCCAGCGCAGCCGCCTGCTGCAGGACAGCGCGGTGGTGATCGGGGCCTCCACCTCGCTCTCCGGTGGCTTGTTCACCGAGATCGCCCGCGAGCTGCGCGAGAACGTCGGCGTTGAGCTGGACAACTGCCGGCACGACCTGGTGCTGATGGCGCTGGCCCGACGCCTGCGCGCCCGGCGCTGCGATGGCCTGAGGGACTACGCGAAGCTGATCGGTGAAGACGCGGTGGAGCCGCGCCGGCTGGCGCGTGCGCTGCTGCCCTCCGACGGCGATTATTTTCTGGACGATGACGCTGCCGCCGTGCTGAGCCTGCGGCTGGCCGCCACCCTCACCCAGCACGAGCGGCCGCAGCTGTGGGTGGTGGAGTGCGGCGAGGGTGATGAGGTCTACGCGCTGGCGCTGCGCATCCATCACCTGCTGACCTCGCTCGATGGCGCGCTGGAGTTCGTGGTGCATGGCAGCGAGGTCGACGCGGGGGCCATCACGCTGGCCCATGCCGGCACGCTGGCACCGGCGTTTGCCAGCCGCATCCCGGAGGCGCTGAAGCGGGATTTCATCGCAGCGCTGCCCTATGGTGCCCAGGTGCAGCCGGAGCTGGCGCGCCACTGCCGTTTCCACGAAGCGGTGCTGATGGCCCCGCCGCCGGTCGCGGCGGTGGATGCCATCAGTGGCCGCAACATCCTGCGTTTTCTTTCCAAGGACGAGCGTCGCCTGCTGTTGCAGCACTGGCATGCCGCACTCAAGCCGGGCGGCCTGCTGCTGCTGGGCCCCGGTGAAACGGTGGATGGCGATGGCGACCTGTTCGAGCCCCGGCCCCTCGCCCCCGGCACCTATCTGCGGCGGGCCGAACGCAGCTGGAGCGAGCCAGCCACGCCCGTCCCGGCCGTCACCACGGCGGCGACTGAAATCGACATCAGCGTCTATCGCAGCGCCTTTGCCTCCTCGATGCGGCCCTCGGCGCTGCTCGACCCGCAAGGCCGCTTGCTGGACATCAACATCGCCTTTGCCAGCCTGCTGCAGGCCGATGCCCGTGACCTGACCGGCCAGCTGGTGCAGGAGCTGTTCTCGCTGAACGAGCGCGACCAACTATTCGCCGCGCTCAATCTCGGCGACGAGACCCGCCGAGGCGGCTCGACCACAATGGAAGCCAGACTGCTGCGCCCCGACGGCAGCCTGCCGGTGCCGGTGAGGCTGCATCTGCATGTGCATCAGGGGCAGAGCATCCGCGCGCATCTGGAGCTGGAGCTGCTGGAGGGCAACAGCCGCAATCTCCAGCGCAACCCCCAGGGCGTCGGCCTGAATGCGGCGCTGGAGATGATGAACGAGGGGCTGGTGCTGATTGATCACGCCGGCCGCATCCAGCTGATGAACACGGTCGCGCAGCGCCTCACCGGCTGGCAGCCGGACGAGGCGCATGGCCGCCAGGCGAACGAGGTGTTCCGGCTGATCTCGCCCATCGGCGAGGCTATCGTCAGCCCCATCGACGACTGCCTGCGCAATGGCAGCACCACCGTCATGAGCGGCCAGCAAACCCAGCTGCTGTCGCGCGATGGCCGCCGTCTGGCGGTGGAAATGCGGATCAGCCCGGTGCCGATGGCCGATGGCCACACCGGTGTGGTGATGCTGTTCGAGGACGTCAGCCAGCGCCTGCTGCTGGCCGATGAACTGGCCTGGCGCAGCAGCCACGATGCGGTTACCGGCCTGCTCAACCGCGATGAGTTCGAGCTGCAGGTGCGCGCCGCGCTCAGCCGCGCGCGCAGCCATGGCGAGCCGGCGGTGGTGTGCCTGATCGACATTGACCAGTTCCGCCTCGTCAACGATGTGCTGGGGCACTCGGTGGGCGACGAGATGCTGCACGAGCTGTCGGGCGAGATGCGCGTGCGCCTGCGCGAGCGTGATGTGCTGGCGCGGCTCAGTGGCGACGAGTTCGGCGTGCTGATGCCTGGCTGCCGTCTGGAGGACGTCGAGGCCAGCGTGCAGGGCCTGCTCGAAGCCGCGCGCCGCTATCGCTTTCACTGGCTCGACCGCAAGCATTCGGTGACGCTCTCCATCGGCGTGGCCCAGGTCGACGCCACGACCGAGAACGTCGGCCGCGTGCTGTCGCTCGCCGATGCCGCCTGCCATGCCGCCAAGCAGGCCGGCCGCGACCGCGCCCGTTTCATGGGCCGCGACGACGAGGCCTATCTGCACCACAACGAGATGGGTCTGGTCGGGCAGGTGGGCCGCGCCATCGAGGATGGCCGCCTGTTCCTGTTCTGCGAGGACGTGGTGCGCGTCGATGCGCCGGACCAGGTGGTCTATCGCGAGATCCTGGTCCGCATGCGTGGCGAAGACGGCAACCTGGTGAAGCCCGCGCATTTCGTGCCGGCCGCCGAGCGCTACTTCCTGATGAGCGCACTCGACCGCTGGGTGGCGCGCGAGGCTTTCGCCAAGCTCGCCACGCTGGCAGCGGACGCCCATCGCGGCATCGTCTATGCCGTCAACATCTCCGGCCAGTCGATCAGCGACCCGGAGTTTCTCGACTACATCGTGGCCGAGATCAAGCGCAGCGGCGTGGACCCGAAGCGCCTGTGCTTCGAGCTGACCGAAACGGCGGCGGTGTCGCGCCTCAGCGATGCCGCCCGCTTCGTCACCAAGCTCACCGAGCTGGGCTGCCGTTTCGCGCTGGATGATTTCGGCGTTGGCATGAGTTCGTTCGGCTACCTCAAGAATTTCCCCGTGCATTTCCTTAAGATCGACGGCAGCTTTGTGCGGTCGATGCAGGATTCGCAAATCGACAGGGGCATGGTGGAAACCATCAACCGCATCGGCCATCAGCTGGGCCTGAAGACCATCGCCGAACATGTGGAGTCGCTCGAACTGCTGGAGCCGCTCCGGCTCATGGGCGTCGATTGGGCACAAGGGCACGGCCTCACCTCTGGCAGATCGCTCGACGACATCCTGAAATGACTTTCCGCTTCAGCAACACCCTGCGTCCCATCACCCTTTTGCTGTCTTTGCTCCTCCTGCCGATGGGAGCCTGGGCCGCTGCCGAAGACGCCATCCTGCTCATCGACCAGACCAGTGGTGTCGCGGGCGTGCAGCGCAACGGCAAGCGGCTGGCGCTGCAACCGGGTGAGGCCCTGCAGGAGCAGGACCTCATCGTCACCGACCGCTCCGGCCGCATGACCCTGCGCCTCGGCCGCCACGGCTTTGTCGAAGTGGGGCCGAATGCCGAAGTGGGTATCGAGCGCCTGCCGTTTGCCGCCTATGCGCGCGATCTGAAGAGCATCTTCAGCGTCAGCAAGGGTTACTTCCGCGTGGTGTGGAAACACCCGCAGCTCTCCACCAACTGGCCGCTCTATGTCTACATGGCAGGCCACCGGGTGAGCCTGGTCAGCGGCGAGTATTTCTTTCAGAACAGCGGTGCCGAGCAGCGCGCCTGCGTCGCTGCCGGCCAGCTGGTGCTGCAAGCCGCCGGGGTCGAGAAATCGGAGACCATCAAGCCACCCAGCTGCGTGCAGCTGGGCGACAAGAAACTGGTGGAAGTCACCCCGCGCAGCCCGGAAGACTGGATCGCCGTGCGTCGCGGCTTCAGCATCGAGGCCACCGCAGTCACCCTGCTGGCGCGTGAAGGCGCTGCGGCCGAGCCGCTGCCTGCGGCGGCGAGCAAGCCGGTCATCACCACCGTGCCGGTGGCCACCGCCAGCGTTGCAGCACCCACGCCGATTGTGCTGCCTGCACCGAACACCGAGCTGCTGGCGGCCGAGCCGCAGCTCGCCACCTCCGCTGCCGCCGCCCCTGCGCTGGCGGCCGATGCGCCGGGCCTGGGGCCGGTGATTGCCGCGCCGGTGCTTGCCGCACCGACTGCCGCGCCGCGCACGGCGATGTCGCCCGCGCTGCCGGTGTTCACACCCCCGATCTATCCGGCACCTGCCGTCAAGCTGGCGGTCGCCTCGCCGATCATCATCGGCCAGATCCAGGCCGCGCCCGCCACGCCACCAGCGCCGGTCGCCAAGCCCGCTGCTGCGGCCCCGATCATTGCCAAGCCGCTGCCAGTGGCTGCGCCGACGCCCGCCGCGCTGGCAGCCAGCCAGCCCAAGGCAGCCGCTGCCGGCAGCTGGGCGCTGAACGTGGCCTCGTATTCCGATGCCGCCGTGGCCGAGCGTGAGGTGCAGCGCCTGCGCGCCGCCGGCTACGCCAGCGCGGTGTCGCAGCCCGCCACCATCAACGGCAAGGCCTGGCACCGCGTGCAGATCAGCGGCTATGCCAACGAAACGGCGGCGCGCGGCGCAGCGGTTGAGATCAAGACCAGGCTGGGCCAGCAGAACATCTGGGTGATCAAGCCCTGAGGGCTTGATGGCTCAACGCGCGGCGCTGACCCGCGCCAGCACGCCGATGCGGTTGCTGTCGAGGTAGTGCAGGGTGTCCAGCGGCAGCTCGCGCCGCTCCCGCAGCCGGTGCGCCTGCGGCAGCTGGTCGGCACCGACCTGCACCAGTTC
This sequence comes from Pseudomonadota bacterium, assembly GCA_040386395.1. Classification (GTDB taxonomy): domain Bacteria; phylum Pseudomonadota; class Gammaproteobacteria; order Nevskiales; family Nevskiaceae; genus Stagnimonas. The sequence goes on from JAZKFO010000054.1 coordinate 14,479, forward strand.
GAGATCGGCCGACAGCTGCACGCTGCGGCCCCGGTTGAGGCGCAGCCAGCCATCGAGACCGCTGATGCCATCGCCACCCGGCAGATAGATGCGCAGCGCCGGCCCGCCCTCGAACACCGCGCCTTCCTGCAACCAGCTGAGCCGCAGCACCGGCTTGTAGACCTTGCTCAGGGTCAGCGTCGCCCACTCGGCGGCGAGTGTGGTGCTGGCCTCCGGCAGCAGCGCGATGCCGGCCTGCGCCAGGCCGCGCAGATCGTCGATGGCAATGGCGCGGTCATCGTCCGGGTGCCGAGGCGGCGTGCCGGTGTAGGGGCTGGCGCGCGCCGTGGTGAAGATCAGCACATCCACCCGCAGCCGCTCGGCGCTGGCCGTCATCGGCAGCGCGAGGGCCAGCAGCAGCGTCGCGATTCGCTTCATGCCACCAGTGTAGCGAGCAGCTTGCTCAGGGCGGCCACCCGGCCTTCCACCGTCGGCATCTCGGCCGCGATGTGCAGCTTCTTCTGGCCTTCGAGCTTGTAGACCTTGGGCTGCGCCTGCATCAGCTTGATGAGCTTCATCGAGTCGATCTTGGGGTTGGGGCCGAACTCCAGCACCGCGCCCTTGGCGTGGGCGCGCAGCTTCTTGAGGCCCAGCGGCTCGGCCATCGCCCGCAGGCGGGCCTGGTCGAACAGCCGCTCGACCTGCTGGGGCAAGAGGCCGAAGCGGTCGATGAACTCCACTTGCAGCTCGGTCAGCGCCTCATCGTTCTTCGCTTCCGACACGCGCTTGTAGAGCGTGAGCCTCGTCGCGATGTCATCCACGTACTCGCTGGGGATGAGCGCCGACGCGCTCAAGTCCACCTCGCAGGCGGAATGACCAAACGGCTCGTCGTCGAGCTTGCCCTTCTGAATGGCGCGCACTGCACGCGCGAGCAGTTCCGAGTAAAGCGTGAAGCCGACTTCCTCGATCTGCCCGGTCTGCTCGCTGCCGAGCAATTCGCCCGCACCACGGATTTCGAGATCGTGCGTGGCCAGTGCAAAGCCGCTGCCGAGATCGCCGAGGGTTTCGATGGCATCGAGCCGCTTCTGCGCATCGGGCGTGAGCGCGCGCTTGCTGGGCACCATCATGTAGGCATAGGCGCGGTGGTGGCTGCGCCCCACGCGCCCGCGCAGCTGGTGCAGCTGGGCCAGGCCCAGCATGTCGGCACGGTCGATCAAGATTGTGTTCGCCGAGGGCACGTCAATGCCGCTCTCGATGATGGTCGTGCAGACCAGAATGTTGAAGCGGTTGTGATAGAAGTCGAGCATCACCTGCTCCAGCTCGCGCTCGCGCATCTGGCCGTGCGCGAAGCGCACCTTGCCTTCGGGCACCAGCTTCTGGATGTTGTCGGCGAACAGCTCGATGTCGCGCACTTCGTTGTGCAAAAAATAGATCTGCCCGCCGCGTTTCAGCTCGCGCAGGCAGGCCTCGTAGACGAGGCCGTTGTCCCACTCCGCAACCGTGGTCTTGATCGCCTGCCGTGACGGCGGTGGGGTGGCGATGATGCTCATGTCGCGCAGCCCGGCAAGGCTCATGTTGAGCGTGCGCGGGATGGGCGTGGCGGTGAGCGTGAGCAGGTCTACCTCGGCGCGCAGGTTCTTCAGGCGCTCCTTGTGGCGCACGCCGAAGCGGTGTTCTTCATCCACCACCACCAGCCCCAAGTCCTTGAACTTGATATCCGGCTGTAACAGCCGATGCGTGCCGATGACGACATCGAGCTTGCCTTCTTCCAGCTCCTTGAGCGCGGCGTTCTGCTCCTTGGTCGTGCGCAGGCGCGAGAGGGCGGCGACGCGGATCGGCCAGTCGGCAAAGCGGTCGCTGAAGTTCTTGGCGTGCTGCTCGGCGAGCAGCGTGGTGGGGGCCAATACGCAGACCTGCCGGCCCGCACGCGCCACTGCAAACGTCGCGCGCAGGGCGACTTCGGTCTTGCCGAAACCGACATCGCCGCAGATGACGCGGTCCATCGGCTTTTCGAGCTGTAGATCGGCCAGCACTGCGTCGATGGCGGTCTGCTGGTCGGGCGTGGTGGTGAAGGGGAAAGCCGCGACGAAGCGTTCGTAATCTTCGCTGTCGAGGTCGAGCTTCAAGCCGGGCTTGGCGCTGCGTCGCGCCTGAATCTTGAGCAGTTCGGCGGCGACATCGTGCGCCTTTTCGCGCGCCTTCTTCTGCGCCTTTTCCCAACGCTCGTTACCGAGCGAGTGCAGCGGTGCGGCCTCGGCCTCGCTGCCGGTGTAGCGGTGAATCTGCGCCAGCGAACCGACCGGCACATAGAGCTTGTCGCCGTCGGAATACTCCAGCACCAGGTACTCGTTGGTCACACCACCCGAATCGAGCGTGATGAGCCCGCGATAGCGCCCCACACCATGCTCCACATGCACCACCGGCGAGCCGACGACGAGGCTGGAGAGATCGCGCAGGATCGTCTCCGGGTCGCGCGCCTTCGCGCGGCGCTTCAACTGTTGCTGCGGCGCGGTGAGGCCGAACAGCTGCGCCTCGGCAATCAGCGCGATGCCGAGCGCGGGCACCAGCAAGCTGTCCTGCACCGGCCCCAGCGTGACCCCAACGCGCGCGTCATCCGCCATGAACGCAGCAAACGATTCGTACACACGCGGGATCAAGCCCAGCGGCTTGAGCCACTGCACCACCGCCTCGCGGCGGCCGGCGGACTCGGCCAGAAAAAGGAACCGCCCCTCACCACCACTGTCATTCCCGCGAACGCGGGAATCCAGAGCGGCGGAGTGCTCAGGCCCGGCACTGGATTCCCGCCTGCGTGGGAATGACAAGGGATTGGAGAGCAGCGCCTTCACCTCATCAGCGCCCCCAGTCAAAGCCTGCACCGGCATCGCCTCACCAGCCGCCACGCCAACGCGCTGCAGCGGGAAGCGCGCCAACTGCTCCGCCGCCTGCGCCGTCGTCAAAAACACATCGGCAGCCGCCATCAAAGGCCGCTCAAGATTCCCGTCATAGCGATCCCGCCGCTCCTCGATCTGCTGCCAGTCGGCCGCGAGCTTGGCGTCGAGATCATCCAGCGCCAGCCACAGGCTGTCGCGTGGCAGGTAGTCGGCCAGCACCGCCGTGGCGCGCTCGGGAAAGAAGAGCGGCAGATAAGCCTCGATGCCGCCCGGCATCAGCGCCTTGCTCACCTCCGCGTAGATGCGCGAGCGCGTCAGATCACCGGGAAAGTACTCGCGGTAGTTGCGGCGAAAGGTCTCGATGCCCTCGCGGTCGGTCGGGAACTCGCGCGCGGGCAGCAGCCGCACTTCCTTCACCGCGCCTTGCGAGCGCTGGGTGTCCGGGTCGAAACGCTTGATCGACTCGATCTCGTCATCGAACAAGTCGAAGCGAAAAGCCTCGGGCGAGCCCATGGGGAAGAGATCGAGCAGCGAGCCGCGCAGCGCGAACTCACCCTGGCTCTGCACCTGCGACACGCTCGCGTAGCCCGCCGCCACCAGCCGCTCGCGCAGGCTGATCGCATCGAGCTTCTGCCCCTGTTTCAAGAAGAACGTGCGCCCCTGCAACCAGGCCACCGGCGGCAGGCGCTGCAGCAGCGCATCGGCGGTGACGATCAGCGCGCCGCGGTGTGTATCCGGCAGGCGGTGCAGGGCCGCAAGCCGCTCCGAAAGGATTTCCTGATGCGGCGAGAACGGGTCGAAGGGCAGGGTTTCGGTGTCCTGCAAATGCACCACCGGCCACTCGCCCGCATCGCTACTGCCGAGAAAGAAGCGCAGCTCCGCCTCTAGCCGATAGGCCTGCTGCTCGTCGCCCGCCACCGCCACCACGAGGCCGGCGTGGTGCTGCACTGTGCTGGCGACGGCCAGCGCTAGGGCGCTGGCCGGAAGCGAATGGGGGGTGGCGACGCCGATAGTGGCGCGGAGCAGGGGGAGCAGCGTTGGCACCATCTTCAACTCAGTTTTACGCAACAGTTTAGGAGCGCGATTATCGGCTTTTGAGTAGATCAGCGTGGTCTTCAGAAGCGCTCGTCTGCCTTATGCTGCTAGCACTTCGCTGTCAAAACTACATAAGGGATTCAACAGTGGCCGACTACCTACCTCACTTTCCGGCTCCATTTTTGGAGGACATGGTTCAAGGCAGGTGTCTGCCATTCGTTGGGGCTGGATTTTCCCTTAATGCAAAGTTGCCTGCGGGTAAGAAAATGCTCGACTGGGACGGACTCGGAAAAGCCGTGGCAAAGACGTTACCCGAGTATCAGTACACCACGGCACTTGAAGCTTTGTCTGCATACGCCCACGAGTTTTCTCGCGTTAAGTTGGTGGAGTTTTTAGCGTCAGCTCTTTTGGTAACTTCGATTCAACCCGCTAAGCCGCACGAGCAATTTTGTCGACTGCCATTCGAGCGCGTTGTTACAACGAACTTCGACTTCCTGCTGGAGCAGGCGTACTCAAAGCTCAACAAATACTGCATACCTCTCATTTCAGAGGATCAGCTTGCAGTGGGAGATCCACAGGCAGGCGTTCGCTTATTGAAGCTACATGGCGATTTGCATCATCCCAATCGTTTGGTTGTGACCGAAGAAGATTACGACTCCTTTCTGGGGAGTCTTCCGTTACTCGCCACTCATCTATCTAGTTTGCTTATCGACCACACGGCACTGTTCATCGGGTACAGCCTTGATGACCCAGACTTCCGGCAGATTTGGTCTGTTGTAAAAGATCGTTTGGGAGGGCTGCGCCGGCCCGCCTACGTTTTGCAAGTTGGCGCTGCGTCGCATGTGGTTTCTCGTTACGAGCGTCGAGGCGTCAAAGTAATAAATCTGCCCAAAGCGCCAAATAGGACCTACGCAGAGACATTAGAGACAGCATTTAGAGAGCTTCTGGACTACTGGACGTCCAATCTCATCTCGCTCAGCACGTCTACCGAATCGGAGCCGCAGGCGGAGCTTTCTTTGCCACCCGTTGCACAGAGTCGGTTGGCTTTCTTCTCTGTACCAACGCGGTATGCCGCGCTTTACAAGACAAGGGTCTATCCCATCGCCGAGAAGTATGGCTTTAGTCCGTTCATGGCTGCCGAGGTTGTTGCGCCCGGCGACAACATGATGGCGAAGGTATACGCACTCATCGAACGCTCAGCTTTGGTAGTCGCTGACCTCAGCTCGCCAAATACGATTCTTGAAGTAGGAATGGTGATTTCAAAAGAGGGCTTGTCGAAACCTTTGATCCTCATCGCAGATGATCAAACAAGCGTTCCTTTTGACTCAGGAAGCAATGTGGTAATTCGTAGACCGAAATCACTTGGCGAAGAATCCAAAGACTTTCTGGCTGATCTCGAAAAAGCTTTTGCTCTGGCGTTTGAAAAGCTATCACCGTCACTGGAAGACGAGCCCACTCGCCTGATCGGCAAGAGAGAATATCGTGCGGCCGTCATCGCAGTATTTTCGTTGCTGGAGCATGAGCTTCGACAGCTCTATGAGCTGTATCGCGCTGACAGCTTTGGTGTCCGTTCATCTTTGGTAATGCTGCTTGAGTTCGCGCTCTCGAAAGAATTCGTTTCGCCAGCCGAGTTCAAGCAAGTACGTCAGCACGTGACAGTGCGTAATCGGTTGGCTCATGGTGGAGACACTATCCAAGCGCAGTCAGCTCGGCTGATTGTTCGCGATGTCTCAAGAACCGTCGTAAAAATTCGGCAAGCGGTTGTTAATGCCAAGGCGGCTTTAAACCCTGCTGTTATTGAGACTTTGTGAAGGTCAAATTAGCGCCGACGGCAGACAGACGCCAAGCGATTCGCGCTAGCGCTACCATCTTTTGCACTTTGTAGTCGCCCCTTTCACCATGACCACTGCCGCCCAATTCCTCACCCATACCGTCGACAACCAAGCCCCGCCGCTGCGGGACTTGAACCTCTACGCCAGCGATCTCGCACTGCGCGAGGCGGTCGCCCGCGAGGGCGGTGGCTGGGGTGAGGCGGACTTGCTGGCCTACGGCGCCATCGCCGGCGGCGAGCTGATGGAGCTGGGCGCATCAGCCAACGAGAACAAGCCCAAGCTGAAACTCTTCGACCGCTACGGCCACCGGCTGGACGAGGTGGAGTTTCACCCGGCTTATCACCGCATCATGGCGCTCGGCCTCAAGCACGGCGTGGCGGGCTATGCCTGGCGCCATGCGGGCAAGGCGGGCGCGCACGTGGCGCGGGCAGGGCTGGCCTTTCTGCACAACCAGGCGGATCAGGGCACGAGCTGCCCGCTGACCATGACCTATGCCTGCGTCGCCGCACTCCAGCACGAGCCGGCGCTGGCGCAAGCCTGGGTGCCGCGCGTGGCGGGCGCGGACTACGATCCGGTCGTGCGCCCCGCGCTGGCCAAGACCACGCTCACTGTCGGCATGGGCATGACCGAGAAGCAGGGCGGCTCGGACGTGCGCGCCAATACGACCAAGGCTTTTGTGCAGTCGGATGGGACGTACGAGATCGTCGGCCACAAGTGGTTCTTCTCCGCGCCCATGTGCGACGCCTGGCTGGTGCTGGCCTATACCGAGACCGGCATCACCTGCTTCCTAGCCCCCAAAATGAAGCCGGACGGCACGCGCAACGCCATCCGCATCCAGCGCCTCAAGGACAAGCTGGGCGACTGGAGCAATGCCTCCAGCGAGGTCGAGTTTTGCGGGGCCTGGGCCGAGCGCGTGGGGCCGGAGGGCCGCGGCATCGCCACCATTCTGGAGATGGTCGCGCTCACGCGACTGGACTGCATGATCGGCTCGGCCTCGCTGATGCGGCAGGCGCTGGTGCAGGCGCTGCACCACACGCAGCACCGCGCGGCCTTCGGCAAGAAGCTCATCGACCAACCCCTGATGCGCAATGTGCTGGCTGATCTGGCGCTGGAGTCGGAGGCGGCGACCGCGCTCACCTTCCGCGTCGCGCGTGCGGTGGATGCGAGTGCCACCGACCCGCACGAGGCGGCACTGGCGCGGCTCGCTACGGCCATCGGCAAGTACTGGGTGTGCAAGAGGGCACCCGCCTTCGTCAACGAGGCGCAGGAATGCCTCGGCGGCGCGGGCTATGTGGAGGAGAGTTCACTGCCGCGCCTGTACCGGCAGGCACCGCTCAATTCCATCTGGGAAGGCAGCGGCAACATCCAGTGCCTGGATGTGCTGCGCGCGCTGTCGCGCGAGCCGGAGACGCGGCAGGCGTTCTTCCTGGAGCTGAGCGCCGCACGCGGCCTCAACGCCGAGTTCGACCGCGAGCTGGGCTGGCTCGCGCAAGCCTTCGAGGACACCGCGACGCTGGAAGTGCGCGCCCGCCGCGTGGTGGAGCGCATGGCGCTGGCCTTGCAGGCGGCCATCCTGCTCAAGGGCGGCAACCGCACCGTGGCGGAGACCTTCTGCGCCACCCGCCTTGGCGGCGCGCAGGGGCTGGTCTACGGCACGCTGCCGGCCGAGACCGACTTCGCCACCCTCATCGGGCGGGCATTGCCGCAAGCGGCCTGAGCGCCGGAGGGGTCCGCATGATTTGCGAGAACCCCTCTGTCGGCTTCGCCGACATCTCCCCTGCTCGCGCAGTGGAGACTTGGGTGTTGCCTCTCCTGCGGGAGCAGGGGAGGTGGCACCGAAGGTGACGGAGGGGTTTTCTGAGCGAGCGCATGGCGCGGGGGCATGCACCATCTGGCATCATTCGCGGCCTTCACGATGCTGCCGCAATCACCGTATCTCCATGAAAACGCTCATCCTCAGCGCCGGCCAAGGCCGCCGCCTGCTGCCGCTCACCGCCAGCCGCCCCAAGTGCCTGATCGAGCTGCACGGCCGCACGCTGCTGGAATGGCAGCTGAAGAGCCTCGCCGCCGCCGGCGTGCGCGAGGCGACGGTGCTGATCGGCTACGGGGCCGAGCAGGTGGAGGCCGAGATTGCCGCCAAAGCACCGCACAACATGAGCGTGCAGACCATCTACAACCCTTTCTACGAGGTGGCCGACAACCTCGGCAGCTGCTGGGTGGCGCGCGAGGTCTTGCAGGGTGATTGCCTCATCCTCAACGGCGACACGCTGATCGAGCCCGCCATCGTGCAGCGCCTGCTGGCCGCCACGGTGCAGCCCATCACCGTCACCATCGACCGCAAGGGTGACTACGACACCGACGACATGAAGGTTCGCACCGAGAACGGCCTGCTGCGCGCCATCGGCAAGACGCTGCCGCTGAGTGAGGTCGACGGCGAGTCGATTGGCTTCCTGCGTTTCACACCCGAAGGGGCCAAGCGTTTCGTGGCCGAGGTGGAGCGCATCATGCGTACACCGGAGGGCCTGAAGCTCTGGTATCTCTCGGTGATCGACCGCATCGCCAAGGCCACCGGCGAAGTCGGCACCGTCAGCATCGAGGGCCTCGGCTGGGGCGAGATGGATTTTCTCGCCGATGTCGAGAGCAACACCGCGCTGGTGGCGAACTGGGTCTGAGTTTTCAGGCCGTCCTGCGCGGTCAGTTTGCAGGCAATGGCGCTGAAACCGGCACGGCCAGGATGATGGGCACCTGCTCGGCCGAATAGGGGTTGCTGTCCCGGTCGGCAAATGGCGGACGGTGGTCGCCCTTGGCGATCAGCACGGCCTTTGGCAGCGCATTGGCCATCGCGAAGAAGTGTTTGACCGATGCCTTCACCAGATCCCACTGCACGGCCTCGATGCAATGCGGGTCTGAAAGCTCGCAATCGGCCCGCTCCGGGTCGCCCGGCTGCACCAGTGTCTGCGCCTGGGCAGTCACCGGCATGTGCGAATCAATCGACAGCCAATAAACGAAGTAGGGCGATTCGAGCTTCAGCGACAGCAGGTAGGGCGGCACCTGCTGGTCGCAGATGGCATCAAAGTGCAGGTCGCAGCGCGGCAGGCCGGCGGCCACCAAGGTGTCCAGATTCTCGAAGCGCTGAAAGCCCACCTTGGGATACCACTGGTCACGCTGGTAGTAGTCGCCCCGGTTGTTGTGGATCGCCAGCGTGCTCCAGCCCTGGGCCACCAGCCGGTTCGGCAGGCAGTCATCGGTGTTGGTGTTGGGGGGGAAGAACAGCCGCTTCAGTTTCAGGTTGCACAGCACCCGCACCTCGTTCGGCAGCGTGAACGACTGAAACGGCTCCGCTTGCAGCGTGAACGCATGGCTGGGGTGCAGGGCCTGCAACTCGCTGAGCAGCGTGCGGATCTGCGCCTCCTTCTTCGGCAGGCCCATCGACTCGACGTGCATCAGCAGGATGCCCTCCGGGCCTTGCTGCGCGAGGTCCTTCACCAGCCGGTGGGTGATCGACTCGGTCTTGAGCGGCCTGGCGGCGGTGAGGCGCAGGGTTTTCTGGAAGGTCCACTCGCGCTTTTCAGCATTGCTCAGCCGCTTGGCAACCGAGATGAGCGGGGAGAGCACCGGTTTCTGCCGCACCTGCCTCGCCTGGTCGGCCAGATGCACCCCCAGCAAGGCGGCGCTGCCCAGAACAAACAGGGCGATCAGCGGCCTGCCACCGAGCCTGCGCACCAGCCAGCCATCCAGCAGCAGGGCCGCCACCAGCCCCAGCACGATGGCGGCGGCGGCCAGGCTCATGCGCCAGTCCTTGACCACCATTTCGGCGAGGTCGGCAATCGAGACCTCGGACTCCAGCCGGTAGAAGAACATCCACAGGTGGGCGGTGACGATCAGCAGACCCGAAGGCAGCACCATGCGCCAGGAGAAAAAACGGCCGATGACGAGCAGAAACAGATAGTCCAGGCTCAGCGGAAATGGCGTGGCCCAGAGAAGCCAGAACAGGGCATGCGTGAGGAAAGCCGTCATGCAGATTCAGGGTGGAGAGGGGTGGAAGCGAGCACTGATTCCTTCAGCAGGTGCAGGCGAAAACACTCCGCAGCAAAAATCACGCCTCGGCTGTCAGCTGGGCGGCTCGGCTGGCTCCTGCATGAAGGCGGCAATGTGGCGGCTCACTCGGTGAACGGGTCGGCTTCCAGGCTGGCCGCGGGCATGGCCTCCACCTCGCGCAGCTGCCGCTGGATGGCACGCGAGCGCACGCCGGTCTTGTCGATCTCGCCGCTGGCCTCGTCGAGCTTCTTCTTCACCTTGTCCAGCACCTCGCCAAACTTGCCGAACTCGGTCTTCACCGCGCCCAGCACCTGCCAGACCTCGCTGCTGCGCTTCTCGATGGCGAGCGTCTTGAAGCCCATCTGCAAGCTGTTGAGCAGCGCGGTGAGCGTGGTGGGGCCGGCGATGGTGATGCGGTAGTCGCGCTGCAAGGTGTCGGCGAGGCCGGGGCGGCGCAGCACCTCCGCATACAGGCCCTCGGTGGGCAGAAACATCAGGCCGAAATCGGTGGTGTGCGGCGGCTCCACGTACTTGTCGCGGATGGACTTGGCCTGGGTCTTCACCGCCACTTCCAGCGCCTTGCCGGCGGTCTCGATGGCGACGAGGTCGCCGCGCTCGCTGGCGTCGATGAGGCGCTCGTAGTCCTCGCGCGGAAACTTCGCATCCAGCGGCAGCCACACCGGTGCGCTGTCACGGCCGGGCAGCTTGATGGCGAAATCCACCCGCTCGTTGCTGCCGGGCCGGGTCGTCACGCTGCGCGCGAACTGCTCGGCGGTGAGGGTTTGTTCCAGCAGGGATTCGAGCTGCACCTCGCCCCAGCCGCCGCGCGTTTTCACATTGGTGAGCACGCGCTTCAGGTCGCCCACGCCGGTGGCGAGCGTGGCCATCTCGCCCAGGCCGCGATGCACCTGCTCCAGCCGGTCGCTCACCTGCTTGAAGCTCTCGCCCAGCCGCGCTTCCAGCGTGGCGTGCAGCTTCTCGTCGACGGTCTTGCGCATCTCGTCGAGCTTGGCCTCATTGCCGGCCTGCAACGCGGCTAGCCGCGTATCGACGGCGGTGCGCAGCTCGGTGAAGTGCTGCGTGAGAGCGCTGCGCAGCGACTCGGCGCGGACATCGGCCTGCGCCAGTTGCTGTGCGAAAGCCTCGAAGGAATTGCCCAGCAGCTGCGCCATGCCGGCAGTCTGGGTGGCGACACCCTGCTGGGTTTGCGAAAGCAGGCCGCCGAACTCCTGCCGCTGCTGCGAGAGGGCGGCGAGCAGGGCCTCGCGCACGCGTGCCATCTCGGCGGGTGTGGCCTGGCTCAAGCCTGCAAGCTGCTGGTCGAGCCGGGCGAAGGCCTGGTTGGTCTGGCCTGCTTCAACGCCGCGCCCGCGCAGCAGCAGCCACACCAGCAGGGCACCCAGCAGCACGCCGCCGAGGGCAGCAACAACGATGAGGGCTTGGGGGTTCATGCGGGCATTATCGCCCGCAGCGACAGGCTCAGGCGCGGCGACGCTCTTGGGTGGCGAGCTTGGCTTTCTTGCGGGCGAAGCCTTTCAGAAACTCCATCTGGTCGGCCAGGATCTTGCGGTTCTGCATGATCAGATACTCGGCCAGATTGGGGGTGTAGGGCACGGCCAGCAGCTTCATGCCGGATTCCTCCGGCGTGCGTGCGTCCTTCTCCTGGTTGCAGCCGCGGCAGGCGGTGACGCAGTTGAGCCAAGTGGTTTCGCCACCGCGCGAGGCGGGCATGATGTGGTCGCGCGTCAGCTGTGCGGGATTGAACTCGTCGCCGCAATACAGGCAGAGGTTGTGGTCGCGCTGGAACAGGGTGCGGTTGGTGAGCAGCGGCACACCCTGGGTGTAGCGCTTGCTGCGGTCAGCCACCGCGATGATCGAGCCGATGTCGAAGTGCGAGCGCTCGCCGGTCTTCGCACAGATGCCGCCAGTGACGCCGAAGCGTTCTTCGCCGGCCTCCCAGCAGATGCGCTTGCGGGCATACAAAGTGACCGCCGTCTGCCAGTGGATCCAACCGACGGGCAGGCCACCTGCATCGAGTTTCAAGATCACTGGAATTGACATGACTGAAATCTAATCAATTCAGTCGCTTTGCGCCAGCATTTACGGTGATTCTTCATGCAAGGTTCACGCGCTGACCAGCCCGCCGCGTGAACCGGGATCAGATCAGAACTTGGCAGTGAGTCGAAAGAAGAAATCCGCGCGGGCATCGTCACGCACCTGCTTGCTGATGTTGTCGTGCTGCACCGGCAGCGCGGCGGTGAGCGCGGTTTCGAGCCAGGGGCGGATGCCGATGACCACTTCGGCACCGATGTCGGTGAGCGACTGCACGCCATCGGGCAGCTGGCCGCCGAAATCCTGGTCGTACTGCGCCGCCGCAAATTCGACGAAGGCGCGCGGCTTGAAACTAACGTCGTAGTAGCTGAAACCCTTGTACTCGCCCGTCAGTCGCACCAGCAGGCCGCGATCACCCACCGCCACGCCCGGCACATAGGCGTGCAGGTTGCCGATGCCGCCGACGATCCACTGCTGCTGTTCGGGCACGGTCACGTCGGCGTACTGGGTGGCCAGTTGCAGCTCGGCGGTGAACAGATTGCCCTGCGAGCGCAGCGCGTAGCTGGGGCGCACCAGCCAGTAGTCGAGATCGGCGCGGGTGAGTGCCGCACTCTCGTTGCCAAAGCCCTGACGGGCGCTGACGGCGGCCGTGCTGAGCCAGCTGGTGGACAGCGCGCTGAAGCTGGTCGTCCAGGCCGCGCCCAGTTCGAGCGAGGGGTAGGGTTCCTTCTGCACGGCGGTGCCGTCGCTGTCGAGCTCCAGCCGTTTCGAGAGGTAGTCGATCCGGGTCTGCACCGTGATGCGGCTGGTGGCGCTGGATTGCACGACGCCGGTGTAGCCGATGTCGACCGTCCAGATCTCGCCGTTGAAAGTCATCCCCACCGCCTGCTGGCGGTAGTCGATGTAGCGGGCGGTGGCACCGAACAGGCCGATGGGCGTGACCCTTGACCAGCCCAGCTGGTACTCGTGGTAGTCGCTGCCGGGTTCGACATCGTCGATCTCCAGCACGCTGGCCGCCGTGCGCGCCAGGGCCGAGAACTCGTCGCCGCTGTCGGTGCCGCGGCGGGCATCGAGGTCTAGAAACTCGCGCCCGGTAAAGCGGTTGCCGGCGTTGCTCAGGTTCACCCGCACGCTGCCGGGGTTGACCGGCTCGGTGCCGGGCTTGAGCGTGAGGTCGAAGCCATCACCCGTGGCCGGCGTGAACACTGGCGTAAAGCCCGCACCCATGCGATTGGCGTGGATGCTGGCGAACAGGCGCCTGCGCTCGAACTCCTCGATCGACACCGGGCCGCCCTGGCCAAGGTTCTCGAAGTAGGGGCGCAGCGGCGCCGGCGCATCCAGCGCATTGATGCTGCCGGCATAGACGCTGACGTAGATGTCGTTGCCGCTCTGCACATACAGTGTTTTCGGCGCGAGCACGCCCTTGCGCTGCGCCGCAGCAGCCAGCGCCCGCACAGCGGTGGAGACATCTTCAATGCCCGCCGTGATGGCACTCACATCGACCTGGTCGAAGACGCCCGGCGCGTGGACATACAAGGTGTAGCCCGCCACCGTTGCGGTGACCGACCCCTGATTGGCATCGGCCTGCAAGCTGACAAGTTCGCCCTGGATGGGCGTGGGCGGCGGCGGAAAATCAATTGGCATGGGAATCCGTTCTTATGGGTCTGCTCACCGCAACAATACCTGCGGCGGTCAAAAAAAACCGGACGTGCTGTCCGGTTCGAGATGCGGGGTCTTCAGAGCGGCATCACCGCACCATGCCGCGGTGCTGGCGAGGCTCAGACCTTGCGCACGATCTTCGGCGTGCATTGCTCAGGGCGCAGCGCGCGGCCTTTGGCATCGCGGTCGGTCGGCTGGCAAGCCGCTGCCGCAGCCTGGCGACGGGCACCACCACTCTCGCCGGCGCCGTTGTAGGAAAACGCGCTGCCACTGCCGGAGCTGCCGCTGCTGCCATTACCCGCCGTGGAGTCATTGCCGCTGCCTGAGCCATCACCGCTGCCCGTGCCACCGCCCGTGCTGCCGTCACCGGCACCACCACCACCTGCGCCCGTGTCGCCCGTGCTGCTCGGCGAGGAGCTGGCCACATCGCCACCCATCGCACCGCCGCTGCCGGAGCCGCTGCCAGAGAGCGCTGCGACGCCGGCCATCTGCGAGCGGCCGCTGTCGCTGCCGCTGAGCAGGCCCGCGCCGACCAGGCCACCCGTACCGGAATTGCTGCCCGTCAGCGCACCGGCACCCACCATGCTGCCCGTGCCACTGCCGTCGCCCGACAAGGCGGCGATGCCGACGCCATTGCTCGATACACCGCTGCCGTTGCCGCTCAGCACATCCACGCCGACCAGACCCTTGCTGCTGCCGTCCTGGTTGAGCACGCCCACACCAAGCAGCTGCGCATTGGCGGCGTCGCTGCCAGAGAGTGCGGCCACGCCCACCAGGCCGCCGCTGCCCGCGCCATCACCCGCCAGCACGCCCGCATTCAGCAGGGCATTGCGGCTGACGGTCGGCTTGCCGCCGCCGATGGCCAGACCGCCCATATCCAGACCCGGCAGCGCGCCCTGCGCCTGGCTCTTGACCGAACCCAGCGTGAGCACGCGCGCGCCGCCGGCCGAGACGCCCAGCGTCTCGCCGCGATTGAGCAGACCCACGCCCAGGCCCTGGCTGGCATGGCCACTGTTGCGGCCGGAGAGTGCCGCCACGCCCAGCAACTGGCCGCGACCGCTGTTGTTGCGGTTGAGCACGCCCACACCCGCCAGGCCGCCATTGGCGACATTGCTGCCCGACAGCGCCGCAATGCCGGCGATGCCGCCCACATTGGAATTGCCGACGCCATCGCCGCCGAGAATGGCAACGTCGATGGGCTGCGCCGTGCCGGTCGGCAGACCCACCAGCGGCGTGCCGACGGTGTTGTTGAGCTGGTTGCCGATCACCGTCGAAGTGATGTTATTGCCGCCGAGCCCCAGCACCCGGCGGATGCCGGAGCCATTGCTGCCGTTTTCCAGCACGGTGACATCAGCCGGCAGCGGCGCGCTGGTGGTCAAGGGTGCGGGCAGTGCCGAGAACACCTGGGTGGTGATGCCGGCCAGCGCGCCGCCGGGCACGAGCACCGGCAGCGAAATCACCTGCGCGGTGGCAGGCAGGGCAAAAGTCGACAGCATGGCGGCTGCAAAGATGGACTGACGCATGGGGTACTCTCTTTTTTATGGTCGCTACCCTGATGTAGCGGTAGTGCGACCGTATTCTTGAGAGCGCCAGCCGCCCATCGTAGTGATTACTAGACTGCGGCCTGAGGCTTGCCGGGCTTGCGCTGGGTCACGGTTTGGCCGCTTGCATGCGACTGGTGGCCGCTAGCCTTTCAGCAGCCGCTGCACCAACTCCAGATCCGCCATCTTGTCGACATCAATCGCCGCCCGCCCGAACGGCATCTCCACCACTGCCGCGCGCACGCCACCCGCCAACACCCCAAGCCTTGCCAGCGCCGAGCCGAGCTTGAGCCAGCCAAACCGGTAGCGCAGCGCATAGCCAAAGCCCAGCAGCCCCAGCATTTTCAGCGGCTGCTTGCGCAAGGCCTCCACCTGCACCCAGAGCGTCGCGAGCGCGGCGGCACGCGGGCTGGCGAAGTAGAAGAGATTGCAGCCGGAGTAATGGCCATCGGCAAAGCGCAGGAAAGTGCGCCGGGTATCGGGGGCGGCGGCCATCACCACCTCGCTGCGGGCCAGCGCCACGGTGGCGTCCACACCGGCCGGCTGGTGTTGCAGGAAGTGGCTTACCCACTCGGCTTGCAGCAGCGCATGGTCGGCGGTGGTGACCAGCAGCGGCGTGCCGTAGTGCGCAAGGGCTGCGCTGACACTGCGGCTGGGGCTGCCCTGGGCCGCGAACAGCTCCAGCGGCTTGCTGTTGCACGCGGCATCGAGACCGGGCAGCTCGCGCACGAGCTGTGGTGCTTCGATGCAGACGACGAGGCGGGCGACTTCCGGCGTGGCGGCCAGGGCGGCAATCACCCGCAGCAGCATCGGTGTGCCGCCGACCAGGATCAGCGCCTTGTGCGCGCTGCCGGTGGCGACCGCCATCGGGTCATCGGGGCCACGGCTGCCGGCGAGGATGAACGCAGTCAGCCCGCTCACGACAGTGATTTCTCGTAGAGGCGATAGGTCTTGTAAGCCTGCGCGCCAAAGTTTTCGCAGAAGTGGCGCATGGGCAGATTGTCTTCCAGCACCCAGCTCAGTTCGACTTTCTCGTAGCCGAGCTTCAGCGCCTCGCGGCGCATGGCGTCGATGATGAGAAAGGGCAGGGCAGCGCCCGTGAAGCTGCCGGCGAACTTGCGCTTCACGCCCATCAGCGGCACGCGGCAGGTTTTCACCCCCTGCACTTTCAGGCGATACAGCAGCTTGGCCCAGCCGAGCGGCAGCAGCTTGCCGTCGAGGCCCACCAGCGCTTCGTTGAGATTGGGCAGGCACACGCCAAACGCGGCCGGTTCGCCGTCGATGTCGGCCAGCCAGACCAGGCGGGCATCGAGGATGGGGCGCAGGGCCTTGGCGAGATGGTCGGTGTCGGCCGGGGTGAGCGGGGCGAAACGCCAGTTGTCCATCCAGGCGTTGTTGAAGATGTCGGTGATGTCGTCGATGTCCTTGCGGTACTGCTTGAAGCTCAGGGTGCGCAGGGTCAGCCCCTGCGGCAGCTTGCGCTTGAGCAGCACTTGGGCGGCGCGCGGCAGTGGCTCGGCGATGGTGCTGAGATAGGCGTAGATGTCCTTGGCCTTGGCATAGCCCGCACCTTCCACCCGCGCGCCGGCGTAGGGCTGGTCGTGGCCCATGAGCAGCATCGGTGGCGTGTCGAAGCCCTCCACCAGCAGGCCGGCTTCCTCGTTGATGCCGAGGTTGAAGGGGCCGATCACCTGCTGCATGCCGCGCGCTTTCAGCCAGGCTTCGGCGGTGGCGAACAGGGCCTTGAAGATGGCGGGGTCGTCCTCGGCGGCGATGAGGCCGAAGTAGCCGGTCATGTCGCCGCGTTCGACATTGCTGGCTTCGATCTGCGCGCTGATGCGGCCGACATCGCGGCCGTCCTTCACACAGAGCCAGAACTGCACCTCGGTGTGGTCGAACAAGGGGTTGTGCTGGGGCGAGAAGGACTCGGCGCGCTCCATGTCCAGCGGCGTGATCCAGTTCGGGTCCTGCGCGCCCAGACGTGCCGGCACGCGGATGAAGCGGTGCATCAGGGCCTTGCCTTCGACGGGGATGATTTGCAGCGCAGCGGTCATTGTTGGCGATCCAATCTCAGCAGAAAAACGAGGCCCAGAAGACCGAAGGCCAGCGGCGAAATCCAGGCGGCGGCGAAGGGCTCGATCAGCCCGGCTTCGCCGAGTGCGCTGCACAGGCCGTGGGCGAGCAGAAACAGCAGGCCGCAAGCCAGCGAAACCAGCATCGGCGAACCCTTGGCGCCGCGCGTGAGGGCCACGGCCACCGGCGTGGCGAGCAGCAGCATCACCAGCGCCATCATCGGATCGGCCAGCGTCTTCTGCACGCGCGTGCGGTAGAAGGCGAAGGTCTTGATGCCGGTATTGGCACCGGTCAGCACGGCGGCGGCGAGGCCACCGGAGACATAGGGTTCAGCGGCGGAGAGGCGCTGCACATCACTGGGCTTGAGCGCGGTATCCCAGGGCAGCAGCGGGATGGGCGGCGCGGTCTGGGCGGTGGCGAACTCGGTGACGGCGGCGTCGGTGAGCGTCCAGCGCCGGTCGGCATAGCGGGCGCTGGCCGCCGTGGTGCGGGTGAGCAGATGGCCCTGGTCATCGCGGCGGAAGATGCGCACGCCTTCCATCAAACGACCATCGGGATGGGTGCGGGCCACACCGATCAGCACGCCGCTGCTCTTGAACCAGAGCAGCTCGGTATCGGGGGTGTCGTCCTTGGGCGGTGGCAGCGAGGCCCACCAGCTGGTGAGGGCGCGCTGGCTCTTGGGCACCACCACCTCGGCCAGCAGCCACTGCGCGGCGGCAATCACCAGCACGGTGGGCAGCAGGATGAGCACCACCCGGCGGAATGGCAGACCGGCCGCGCGCATGGCAATCACCTCGTGTTGCTTGGCGAGCGTGCTGAAAGCGAACACGGCCCCAATCAGGGCGGCCAGCGGCAGCGCTTGCAGCACCAGCGTGGGCGAGCGCAGGCCGATGTAATGACCGACGCCGGTGATGCCCTGGCCGCGCGCCATGATCTCGGTGGTGGCATCGAGCAGGTCGAGAATCTGCAACAGGCCGCCGAGCGCGATCAGCACCGCCAGCACCCGGAGCGCCAGCAACTGCCGCAGATAGCGCGGCAGCGGGCCGAACATCAGGGCCCTCATGGCTGTGCGGCCCTGGGCTTGCGCCGCAGCGCATCGCCGAGGCGGCTGGCAGCGCCATCCAGGGTGGAGAGCAGCCGCGACACCGGGTTGTCGCCGGGGCGCTCCAGACTCTGGCTGAACAGCCAGATCGTGAGGGCGGCAAAGGCGAGCGTGGGCGTCCATACGCCGACCAGCGCAGGCACCTTGCCGGACTCGCTCAGGCTCTCGCCGAGTTGCAGGGTGTGGTTGAACAGCAGCATCAGCGTGGCGGCAAAGATCAGGCTGCCGGTGCGCTCGCCACGCTTGGCGGCCATGCCCAGCGGCACCGCCAGCAGCGGCAGCAGCAGCAGCGAGACGATGCGCGCGAGCCGCCCCTGCAACTCGCCGGCGATCTTGGTCGGGTTGGGCGCGGCCACGCCCGCAGTGGTGACACCGCCCTGCATCAGCTCGGTCAGGGTCAGCTCGCGCTCGTTGCGGCCGCGCGCGCCAAACACCGGTGCGCCGGAGGAAAACTCGGTGGAGGTACTCAGGCGATCGAACTGCGCGAACAGCCAGTCGCCATTCTTCTCGTGGCGCAGATGCTCGCCGCGATCGAGCGTGAGGGTCAGCTCGGTGCCATCGGCGCTGGGTTGCAGGGTGCCGGCCTCGCTGGTGCTGACCTGATCCTCGCCGTTGACGAGGCGATGCACGAACACCCGCTGCAACTGGCGGCCGCTTTCATCCACCCCATCGGCGGTGAGCGTGTAGCCGAGGCCGGGGCTGACGAAAGTGCCGGCCTGCAGGCGCGCATCCCACCCCGCGTTGAGCGCGCCATGCAGCACCGCGCGGTAGGTGTAGCGCGCATACGGTTGCAGGTAGCCGAACAGTCCAATGCTCAACATCGACAGCAACACCGCCGTGGCGAAGAAGGGCTTGGTGAGGCGGGCGATGGAGAGCCCGCCGGCCAGGTAGGCATCCAGCTCGTTGTCGTCGGAGAGCTTGGCGATGACCAGAAACAGCGCGACGAAAAACGCGGCAGGCAGGGCGAGGCCCAGGTAATGCGGCACCAGGCAGGCAATGAGCTTGGCCACCGCCGGCAGCGCGTGGCTGTTCTGCGCGAGGATGTCGAACAGGCGGAGCAGGCGCTCCAGCAGGAGTGCGACCAGCACCGTGCCGAGGCAGACCAGCAGGCTGCCGATGAGTTGGCGCAGCAGGTAGCGGTCGAGGATCGAGGGCATCAGCCTGGCTTGCCCCAGCGTGCTTTCAGATCGGCGGTGAGGGCGGCGAGCACCTCCGGTGCCAGTTCGATGGCCGCGCCTAGGTTGGGCGGGTTGGGCCAGCTCGCATCGGGCAGGCTTGAGCCCGCGTATTCACGCACGGTGCTATAGCGCGGGATGACATGAAAATGCACATCGGGATCTACCATCATCAGCATCAGGTAGTTGATGCGTTCGTAGGCGACGAAACCTTTCAGCGTTTTTTCGGCCGTAGCGATGACGGTGTGAAGGTCGGTGAAGCCTGCGGCACTGACGTCGCCGAACGCGGTCACAGCCTGCTTGCACACCAGCACCAGCGACCCCAGAGTGGGCTGGCGCGGGCGGGCGAGAATCCACCAGTCGGCGGACTCGGCGACGAGCGTGTGCGGGTAGCCAAACTTGAGTGCAGTGGCGTTGGACATGAGGACCTGGAGTTGATGAAGACAAGAGTAACGCGCGGCCTCATTAACCGCAGCCTCGCGCTGGCGCTGCTGCTGGCCCTGTGCGGCCCAGAGGCCGTGCCGGCCGCCGATGCCAAGGCCAAGACCTGCGGCAGCAGTCCGACCGAGGTGCGCCTCAACGTCAAGGTGCAGGGGGTGGACGAGCCGCGCGGCAACATCACCATCACGGTGTATCCGGACGAGTCCGATCGCTTCCTCGCCAAGGGCGGCAAGCTGGCGCGGCAGCGGGTGGCGACGGTGGTGCCGGTGACGAGCGCCTGCTTCGTGCTGCCGGCCGCAGGCAGCTATGCGATTGCGGTGTACCACGATGCCAATGACGACCACGACTTCAATCGCACCTTCGTCGGCATGCCCAACGAGGGCTTCGGTTTTTCACGCAACCCCAAGACCAGCATCGGCCTGCCCAGCCTGAGCGAGGTGCGCTTCGTGGTGAAGCCGGGCGACAACCCGCTGCCGATACAGCTCAGCTATCCCTGAATGCGCAGGCGGTATCGCGCGGCGGTGGTGAAGCCGCACAGCGTGTCGTCCAGCACCCGCACCGTCACATCCACCTGCCAGCCCTGTGCGGTGCGGGCAATCTCCAGCAGATGCCAGCGCGAGCCCTCGTCCCTGGGATTGGGGATGGCCGAGATCGAGGGCAGGCCGAAGCTGGCGATCAGGCCCTGTGGGCCGGGCAGGGGGTCGAAGCGCGCATCGCGCGAGTGGCCGTGCAGCACCAGCTCGGCACCGTGGGTGCGCAGCACTTCGCGCAGGGCGGCGCGGTCGGTCAGCGCCTTGCGGCGGCCCACCACGCCATCGGCCGGCGGGTGGTGCAGCATCACGATGCGGAACAGTCCCTGTGCCTTGAGTTGCGGCAGCTGTGCGGCCAGCCACTGCAATTGCGCGCTGCCCACGGTGCCGCCGGCCAGACCGGGTGCGGTGGCGATTGCACTCGACAGTCCGAGCAGGGCCACACCCTGGCGCACCCGCAGGTAGGGCAGGGCGGCTGCGCCCGCCACATCGCCTTGCATCCACGGCAGCCAGTGCGCCCAGCCTTGAGCGAATGGCACCGGCACTAGGGCATCGTGGTTGCCGGGGATGACCGAGACGTTGGCCGGCGCGCCCAGCGTCGCAAACCAGGCAGCGGCGGCGCGAAACTCCACCGGCAGCGAGAAGTTGCTGACATCGCCGGTGATGGCGATGTGATCCGGCGCGTGGGCCCGGATGTCGGCGATGGCGGCCGCCAGCACTTCCGGCCTTTGCAGCTGTTGGCGGCCGCGCAACCACGAGAGCCGGCTCATCGTCCGCTTGCCCACCCATTCGCTGAAGGCCACGCCATCGAGCGGCACCGTGAGGTGCGGGTCGGAGAGATGGGCGAGGCGCAGCAAGGTCATGGATAATCGCGGGCTTGATCTGGCAGCGATGATAAGCCGCTGCCTTCACCCAGCCTAAAAAAGCAATGACCACCACAGCAGCCACCAGCGGCATCATCCTTGGCGGCAACACCACGCAGATCTGGGGCATGAGCGCGAGCGAGCGGCTGCGGCGCGGGCTGCTGCGCGTGGGCGTCACGACCGTGCTGAACGCCGATGCGCCCCGCCCGGAGCAGGGCGCGGTGCTGCTGGTGAACAACCACTGGGTGTTCGACGAGCCGCTGCTGACCGCACTCGCCAAGGCTGACAACACCCTGCTGCTGGATGCCGGCAGTGGCCGCGTGGTGGCCGCCAATGTGCCCGTCGCCGACGCCGGGCATGTAGCGGCGGTGATCGAGGCCGGCAGCGGCGTCGATGCGCTGCCGGCGCATCTACAGCGCAGCGATGTGGCCGGCGTGGCCGGCAACTACAACGACGAGCTGCGCAAGAAGGAACTGCCGTACCTGCTCAAGCTGACGCCAGAGACGCGCGCGGCCGTCGAGCGCCGCATGTTCCAGGCCAGCTACAAGGGCGTGACCGATGTCGTCACCAAGTACTGGTGGCCGCGCCCGGCCGAGGTGGTGACGCGCTGGTGCGCGGCGCGCGGCTTCTCGCCCAACCAGGTGACCTTCGTCGGCTTCCTGCTGGTGCTGCTGTCGTTCTGGGCGTTCTGGAACGGCCACTACCTGCTGGGGCTGGCCAGCGGCTGGGTGATGACCTTTCTCGATACCGTCGACGGCAAGCTGGCGCGCTGCACGCTCACCTCCTCGCCGATTGGCGGCGCCTTCGACCACGGCATTGATCTCATCCACCCGCCGTTCTGGTGGTGGGCCTGGGTGGTGGGCCTGACGGCGTACGGGCTGCCGTTTTCCAGCAATGCGACGCTGGTGATCCTCACCGTGATTCTCGGCGGCTATGTCTTGCAGCGGGTGCTGGAGGGCATTTTCATCAGCCTGTTCGCCATGCACATGCACGTCTGGCGGCCGTTCGACAGCTTCTTCCGGCTCATCACCGCGCGGCGCAATCCCAACCTGGTGATTCTCACGCCGGCAGCGCTGCTGGGTGCGCCGGATCTGGGCATCGTGCTGGTGGCGGTGTGGACCGCCTTCAGCCTGATCGTCCATGCCGTGCAGATCCTGCAAGGGCTGTGGGCGCGCCGCAACGGGCCGCTGAAATCCTGGCTCAGCCAGTGACAGTCGCCGGCGTCATCCGCAACCCCAGAAGCCAGCGCAACAAGGCGCGGCCGCTGCGTGAAAACGCGCTGCCCGATGGGGTGGTGCTGGAGATGCCGTTCACCACCGCCGCCCTCGCGGAAACCTTGCAGCGTTTTGCCGCAGAAGGCATCCGCCATCTCATGGTCGATGGCGGCGACGGCACACTGCGCGACGTGATGAGCCAGCTGCCCGCGGCCTATGGCAGTGACTGGCCGAGCATTGCGCTGTGCGCCTCCGGCAACACCAATCTGGCGGCGGCGGATGTGGGCAGCTTCACGCGCGACGAGCACGCGATTGCGCGCTGGCACGACACGCTCACTGGCAAGGCCCCCGCGCGCATCAGCAGTCGCCAGCCGATCGAAGTGCGCTGGCCGGATGGTTCGCAGGCGCCGGTGTTCGGCTTCTTCGTCGGCTGCGCCAACTACGCCCGTGCGGTGGCGATGGCGACCGGTGGCCTGCGCGAGAAGGGCCTGTTCCACGGCTGGGCGGTGTCGGCCACGATTGCCGGTGCGGCCTGGCAGGTGCTCGCCGGGGGCAAGAACAACGACTGGCAGCGTGGCAGCGCCGTCGGCGTGCGCATCGACGACATCGCGCCGGTCAACACGCCGCGCTTCGTGCTGCTGGCCACCAGCCTCGACAGGCTGCTGCTGGGCCTGTGGCCGTTCTGGTCGGCCCCCGGTGCGCCCGGTGCGCTGCACTGGCTCGATATCGACGCACCCGCGCCAAAGTTTGGCCGCGCCCTGCCCACGCTGCTGCGCGGCAAACCCAGACCCTGGGCGCTGGCGACGGGGGCTTATCGCAGCGGCCGTGCCGCGCGCATCACGCTGACCCTGGCCGAGCCGCTGATCATCGACGGCGAGCCTTTCGCCCCCGATGCCAGCGGCCAGCTCAGCCTGCAAGCGGGGCCGGAGGTGCAGTTCTATGCACCCGCCTGAAACAGCCTCGTCGCTGGAGGCGCTGATCGCCAGCGAGCTGGGTTGCCCGGTTCCAGCTGGCTTCGCGGCCTTCGCCGCACATCTCGCCCGGCAGGGACAGGGCGCGCTGGCCGTGCTGTTCTACGGCAGCAACCTGCGCACGGGCGATCTCGAAGGGGTGCTTGATTTCTACATCCTCGTCTCGCGATTAAGCGACTGGCATCCCGCGCGGCTGGCCGCACTCGGCAATCACCTGCTGCCGCCCAATGTCGGCTACCAAGAGTGGGTCTTCGAGGGCCGCACCCTGCGTGCGAAGGTGGCGGTATTGCGGCTCGACCAGTTTCAGCGCGGCGTGGCGGGCGGCGGCATCGACACCACCCTGTGGGCGCGCTTTGCCCAGCCCGCCAGGCTGATCTGGTCGCGCGACACACAGGCTGCCCAGGCGGCGACGGCGGCGGTGGCGCAGGCCGTGGTCACGGCCAGCCGCTGGGCTGCGCTGTTCGGCCCCTCGCCAGGGCAGGCCAGTGCCTACTGGGATGCCGTCTTCGCCCGCACCTATGCGGCGGAGCTGCGGGTGGAGAAATCCAGCCGTGCCTTAAGTCTGGCCGCCCATGATCCAGCGCGATACGAGCAGGCGCTTTGTCTGGCCTGGCAGCAGGCGGGCGTCGGGTTCACGCAGGATGAAGCGGGCGAGCTCAGACCGGATGTCAGCGCCGACGAGCGCCTGCGCGCCGAACGTGCCTGGGCGCGCCGCGCACGCTGGGGCAAGCCGCTGAACCTGCTGCGCCTCGCCAAGAGCGTGTTTACCTTTGCCGGTGGTGCCGACTACGTGGCCTGGAAAGTCGAACGCCATAGCGGCTACCGCATCCCGCTCACTGACTGGCAGCGGCGGCATCCCCTGCTGGCAGCGCCCAAGGTGCTGTGGACGCTCTGGCGTCGCGGCGTGCTGCGCTGACAAAAAAGCCCGCGTGAGAGCGGGCTTTTCTTGATGCACTGAAACCCTAGCGGGCGCCGACGGCGATGGCGCGATCCAGCTCCGCATTGGCCGGGAACACCGCCGCTGCCGAAGGCTTGGCGCGGCGCATCGGCGGCAGTGCCGGCAGCACGCCCAGCTGGCGGCCGACGGTCTCGAACAGCTGCACCACGCGGTCGATCTGCTCGAAGGTGTGGGCAGCACTGACGCTGGAACGCAGCAGCGGCAGGTTGCTGGGGGTTGCTGGCGGCAGGGCGAGATTGAGATAGACGCCGCCTTCCAGCAGGCGGTTCCAGAACGTCACCGCCAGCATCGGGTCGTCGAGTGCCACCGAGACGATGGGGTTGGGCTGCGGGCCGACCTTGAAACCGAGATCCTTCAGGCCGTTGTAAAGACGGTTGCCGTTGGCGTGCAGCTTGGTGCGCAGCTCCGGCGATTCCTGCAAGCGGCGCAGGGCAGTGATGGTCGAGGTCATCACCGAGGGCGGCAGCGAGGCGGTGAACATGTACGGGCGGCAGCCGACGCGCAGCACGTCGAAGCCTTCGAGATCGGAGACGCAGAAACCGCCGACGCTGCCGAGGCTCTTGGAGAAGGTGCCGACCACGAAATCGACATCGGCTTCCACACCGGCCGCTTCGGCCAGGCCGCGACCGTGCTCGCCGAGCACGCCGAGCGAATGGGCTTCGTCCACCATCAGCCAGGCACCGGCCTCGCGCTTGACGGCGGCCATTTCCTTCAGCGGGGCGGCGTCGCCGAGCATGGAGTAGATGCCCTCGACCACCACCAGCTTGTCGCCCGGCTCGCTGGAGAGCCTGCGCAGGCGCTTGGCGAGATCATCCGGGTCGTTGTGGCGGAAACGCACCACTTCTGCATGGCCGAGGCGGGCGCCGTCGTAGATCGAGGCGTGGCTGTCGCTGTCGAGCAGCAGGTAGTCGCCCTTGCCGGCCAGCGTCGAGAGCATGCCGAGGTTGGCCTGGTAGCCGGTCGAAAACACCATGCAGTGCTTGCGATTGAAGTATTTGGCCAGATCGGTTTCGAGCTGGCGGTGGCCGCCGTAGCTGCCGTTGGCAATGCGCGAGCCGGTGGTGCCGGTGCCCTGCGCTTTCAGCACTTCGACGGAGGCGTCGATGCAGTCCTGGTCGAAGGTGAGGCCCAGGTAATTGTTGGTGCCCAGCAGGATGGTGCGACGGCCTTTGTGCAGGCCTTCGGTCGGCGAGAACATCTGCTCGAACACCATTTCAAAGGGGTTCTGACCGACTGCACGCAGCTGGTCGTAGGTCTGCCGTAAAGGGGCAAACTTGTTGAGGATGCTCACGATTTCAATTTCCTTGCACGCAATTGATCCACCACACCTACCAAATCGTCGAGGGTTTCAACCTCGGCCACTTTTTCGAGCGAAATCACGATGTCGAAGCGGTCTTCAAGCGTCAGCATGAAGTCCATCACCGCCAGTGAGTCGAGGTTCAGATCCCGCATGATGTGGGTATCCCCTGAAACCTGCGCAGACGCCGGTACGATCTGGCGCAACCCCTGAATAATCTGCTCTCTGGTATCGCTTAAACGCTCATTCATCCCTGCACTCTGATGCTGCAACAACGACCGTTCAAGCACATACCGGGCCCATGGAGCCAGATTGTAAGCTCTTGGTCACAAAAAGTTCTTATAAAAATCACCTAGTAGCCGCCACTAAGCCGTGGCAGCGTTCTGGTCAGTCCTGACTACGTCGCATCGCTCAGCTGGATGCCGTCTGGTCAAGGAGGGCCTAGAGCCATCCCGCTTCGCGATACCAAGCTGCTGTGCTGACAAATCCCGATTCGAGACTGTAGCGTGGAATCTGGTCGGGGCGAAACAGGCTGCTTTCTTCAGCACTCCAGTCCTCGTGCAGCAGCTCGCGCAACTTGCCGGGGTTGAACATGGCCGCCTGTCCTGCCAGCCGGGCAATCCAGCCGGCGGCACGGCCTGCACTGTGCAGCAAGGGGCGCGGCACCTGCACAAAACGCGGTGTCTGGTTGTTGACCGCCACGGCAGCTGCGGCCAGAACCGTCTGCCAGCTGTAGCCGGCAGGATTGCCATCGGCCAGGCCCTGCATCCGGCCTGAGGGGCCTGCAGCCAGGCGGGCGAGGAGGGCGGTGACGAGGTCATCGACATGAATCACCGCCAGTCTGGCGCTGGGGCGGCCCAGCAGCGGGATCAGCGGCTGGCTGGCGAGCTGGAAGAACACCAGCGTTTCGCGGTCACCCGGCCCATAGACGGCAGGCGGCCGCAGCACGCTGACCTTCTGCTGCCCGCTGCGTGCCAGCACCAGGTCTTCGCCGGCGCGCTTGCTGGCGCTGTAGCCGGAGAGCGCTGGCTCGCGGGCAGCCAGGCTGGAGACATGCAGAAAATGCGCCTTGGGCGCGATCTGCAGTGCCGCATCGAGCAGGGCCTGGGTGCCGTCGCGGTTGACGCGCATGAAGCCGGCCTCATCCCGTGCCTTGATCGCACCGGCCAGGTGCAGCACCGCATCACTGCCCTGCAAGAGGTTTTCCAGGGCAGTGGCGTCCGAAAGACTGCCCAGCACGACCTCCGGCTGCACATTGCGCCAGAAGGCATGTGCCGGTTCGCTTCGCGCGAGCACCCGCACGCGCCAGCCCGCAGCACATAGCGCAGCCACGGCATGCCGGCCGACGAAGCCGGTGGCCCCGGTGACGGCGATGGTGCGGGGTTTCTGTTGCACGCGGTTAAAGCTCAGGCCTCAGGCGGCAGGGCGAAAGCGCCCTTCAGGTATAGCGCTTTGGCCTTGGCACGGCTGAGCTTGCCGGAAGAAGTGCGCGGCAGCGCGCGCGGCGGCACGGGCACCACATCGGTCTCCACGCCATGGCGCAGGCGCAGCACGCCGGCCACTTCCTTGCGCAGGCTTTCCAGCGCGGCGGCATCGGCGGGGCGGTGCTCGACCAGCACCACGATACGCTCGCCATTGCCGTCATCCACCGCCACGGCCGCGACATCGCCGCTGCGCAGGCTGGCCACCTCGTGCTCGGCACTCCACTCCAGATCCTGCGGCCAGATGTTGCGGCCGTTGATGATGATGAGGTCCTTGGCGCGGCCGGTGACCACGATCTGCTCACCGCTCAAGTAGCCGAGATCGCCGGTGTCGAGCCAGCCGTCCTCGGAAAGCACGGCGCTGGTCGCCTCCGGCTGGCCGAAGTAGCTGTGCATCATGCTGGGGCCGCGTGCATACAGCCGCCCCACCTGACGCGGGCCGCGCAGCTCGCCGCTTTCGCCGCGCACCTCCACGCTGTGCAGTGGCAGCGCCGGGCCGCAGAGCACGAACTCGCGGCTGCGCGTGGCATCGGCACTGACGGCCACAGCGCGCTGGTCGCGTTCGAGAATGTCCATGTCCAGCCGCTCGGCACGAATGCCCTGGTGCGCGGGAGCGAAACTCAACGCCAGCGCGGTTTCGGCCATGCCGTAGCTGGGTACGAAGGCGCTGGCCTGGAAGCCCTGCGAGGCAAAGCGGGTGGCGAAAGTGGCCAGCGGCTCCGGCCGCACCATGTCGCCGCCGATGCCCGCACCACGCCAGCGCGACAGATTGAGCGCTTCGATGGCGGCCGTCTGGGCGCGGCGCGCGCACAGCTCGTAGCCGAAGGTGGGGCTGTAGCTGAGCGTGCCGCCGTTGCGGGTGATCAGTTCCAGCCAGAGCAGCGGTCGGCGTGCGAAGTCGCGGGTGGCGAACATGTCGACCGAGATCTGGCAGACCAGCGGGGTGAGCAGAAAGCCCACCAGACCCATGTCGTGATACAGCGGCAGCCAGGAAGTGCAGCGGTCTTCTGCGCCGATCTGCAAGCCGTCACGGGCAATGCCGCGCACGTTCGCCATCAGGGCTTTCTGTGTCACCGCCACACCCAGCGGAAAGCGGGTGCTGCCGGAGGAAAACTGCAAATAGCAGAAGTCCTCTTCTGCCGCGACAGGCAGCGGTTCGGCACGCTGTGTCGCCGGCAATGCGGCCAGCGTGCCGACATATTTGAGTGCCAGCACGTCGGCCGCCTGCGCCAGCCACTCGGTGAGTGCCGTGGGGGCGAGGGCTGCCGAGACATCGGCGATTTCAAGCATGTGGCGGATGTGCGAGACATACGCCTCGCGGCCGCCGAATGCCGCCGGCAGCGGCAGGGCGGTGGGCACCAGGCCGGCGTACTGGCAGGCGAAGAAGGCGCGCGCGAAATCACCATCGGTATCGGCGATCAGGGCCACCCGGTCGCCGGGCTTCAGGCCCTGCGCCAGGAACTGCTGGGCGAGACCAAGTGCCTGGCTGCGCAGTTCACGGTAGCTCAGGGCCTCCAGCAACTCGCCCTTGCCGGAATAGAAGTTGATCCCGGTTGCGCCCTGGGCCGCGTAATCGAGTGCAGCAGGCAGGGTGGCGAAATCGGCCAGTCGGTAAGGGGTGAGTCCGCTCGAAGTCGGCGTGGGCGCTTGCATCTCGATCTGCTGCTCTTTTTATTGGTCTGTGGTGTTGGCTTGCGACAAGGCTTGCAACTTGCCGTTATCGGCGGTTCATCATAACGCACGGGCCTGCTGGCCAAACCAGCGCTGCACCAGCCAGAGCTGGCCAAGCAGCAGCATGGTCGCGCCGATCACGGCGGCGACACCGGCCCCATGCAGGGCCTGGGTGTGGATCATCCAGTAGAGCAGCGGCACATACAGCACGGTGACCACCAGCCGCATCCAGAATGCCTCGCTGGCATGGCCGCCGGACATCAGCAGCGGTTCCAGCGGCACAGCCCAGATGCTGATCACCGCGCCGGTCAGCAGCCACATCATCACCGGCTTGGCGTCGCCGAACTCAGGGCCGATCAGCACCGTCAGAATCGCCCCGCCGAACAGGGCGACCAGCACCAGCAGAGTGGTTGCCACCCCACCCCCGGCCAGCGCCAACTGGCGGACGAGCTTGCGCAGGGCAGTGCGATCCGGCTTGCTCGCCAGCCGCGCCAGTTCCGGGTACAGCGCCGGTACGATCAGCTTGGCGGGCTTGGCGACGGCATCGGCCAGCTGCTTGGCTATGCGATACAGCGCCGCCTCGGTCGCCCCCAGCATGGCACCGACCATGAGCGTGCCCACCTGGGTGAAGGCAAGCCCCAGCGTCGAGTTGAAATTGGTCGACCAGACAAAGGGCCAGACGCCGGGCATGTCCTGTGTCCAGGAGCCCGTCATGCGCCAGCGGAAGCCGCTCAGGGCCCGTTGCCGATGCAGCACCCAGGCGGCCGAGCCGAACAGGAACAGGCAGGAGATCACCTTCGCCACGAACCAGATCAGCAGGAACATGTGCAGCCCTGCCCCCAGCCACCAGGCCAGGGCAGCGCCGATCAGGCGGATGAGCGATTCGAGGGTGCTTTCGGCCGCCAGCAAGTCGAAGCGGTTGACGAGTCGCAGCGCCCCCATGGGCGTGGCACCGATATTGAACAGGATCGACAGGGTGTACAGCGCCACCGCCGTCTGCTCGGCGGCAGGCCAGCCCAGACCACCGCCAATCAGCAGCACGCCCGCGAGCGCGATGGCGAGGCCGGCCAGGCCGCTGATGCCGTCCAGCAGCAGGCTGAAGCGCAGCACCCGGTGAAAGTGCCCGAAACGCTTTTCGTCGAAAGCCGCCGTGCCGTAATTGAGCAACGCCTGCCAGGACTGGAACTTGGCGATGTCGCCCACGGTTTGAACGTAGGCATGTACCAGCACCAGCACGCCGAAGGTTTCGATGCCCAGCGCACGCGCGGCCAGCGCCACGGTGGCGAGGCCCAGCACCGCATTGGTGGCCTTGCCGCCCAGCAGGATGCCGGCGTTGCTGATGATTTGCTGGAAGACGCTGCGCGGTTTGGCAGCAGGGGATGAATCGAGCGGTGGTTGTGGCGTCACGGCTCTCGACCAAATCCGTTCAAGAATTGGTCGGGGCGACAGGATTCGAACCTGCGACCTCTTGCTCCCGAAGCAAGCGCTCTACCAAACTGAGCTACGCCCCGATGTGATGATTTAGTGCTGGCGCGAGACGGTGAAGTCCGCGAGATTCAGCAGCGCCGTCTTGTATTGCGAGTCGGGAAGAT
This sequence comes from Pseudomonadota bacterium, assembly GCA_040386395.1. Classification (GTDB taxonomy): domain Bacteria; phylum Pseudomonadota; class Gammaproteobacteria; order Nevskiales; family Nevskiaceae; genus Stagnimonas. The sequence continues at coordinate 44,874 of JAZKFO010000054.1, forward strand.
CGCCAAGTGACACTTTCGCCTGGGCAGAGTGCCATTCAGCGAGCGCGAGAGTGTAGGGGATGGCCCCGGTCGAATCAATCGCGGCGCGCACTTTATTGAGTGTGGCCTCGAAGTCGCCCAGTTCGCCGGTCTTGATGACCGTGCGAATCGCCTCGGCCGTCGCAGAATCACAGTGCTTGAGTGCGTGGATGAGCGGCAGGGTCGGCTTGCCCTCGACCAGATCATTGCCCACGGCCTTGCCGCTCTCGGCCGGGTCGCCAGTGAAGTCGATAATGTCGTCCGCCAGCTGATAGGCCATGCCGAGTTCGAGGCCGTAGTTGGCGAGTGCGGTCACGACGGCCTCGTCGCCCCTTGCCGCGAGCGCGCCCAGCGAGGCGGCGGCGCGGAACAGCACTGCGGTCTTGAGTTCGATCACCTTGAAGTAGCGCGCCTCGTCCACGGCCGGGTCGCGGGCGTTCAGCAATTGCAGCACTTCGCCTTCGGCAATCGCATTGGTGGTGTCGGCCATCACCTGCATCACCCGCATGTCGCCGACCGCCACCATCATCTGGAAGGCGCGCGAATAGAGGAAGTCGCCGCTGAGTACTGCGGCCGAATCGCTCCACTGCGCATTGGCCGTGATGCGCCCGCGCCTCAAATTGGTGTGATCGACCACGTCGTCGTGCAGCAGGGTTGCGGTGTGGATGAACTCGATCACCGCCGCCAGCAGGTGTCCGTTGCCGTCCAGCCTGCCGGCCGCACCGGCCGCCAGCAGGGCAGTGGCCGGCCGCAGGCGCTTGCCGCCGGCCTGGATGATGTGACCTGAAATGTCGTTGATCAGCGGCACCCGCGAGGCAAGGCGGTCGCGGATCACCTGATTGACTGCCGCCAGGTCGTCCGCAATCGGGTGCAGCAGTGTTTTCAGGTTCATGCAGGGCGGCAGGGTCAAAGTGGCGCGGATGCTATTGGGCGCTTGCCAAGCCCGTCAATGCGGCGAAATGCGGCGCGTTGACTTCAATCGGACGGGTCACTAAAATCCGCGTCCTTTCGCCCAAGCCCGTTCGTTCGTGTGCTTAGGCTTTCGTCACGGAGAAACACGATGTACGCCGTCATCAAAACCGGGGGCAAGCAGTATCGCGTCGCCTCGGGCGCACAACTTAAAGTCGAGAGCCTCGTTGGCGAAGTCGGCACCACGATCTCGTTCGATGAAGTGCTGATGGTCGGCGAAGGCGAGGCCATCAAGATTGGCGCGCCGTTCGTTGTCGGCGCTTCGGTCAAGGCCGAGGTCGTGCAGCACGGCCGTGGCGACAAGATCCGCATCATCAAGCACCGCCGCCGCAAGCACTACCACAAAGAACAAGGTCATCGCCAGAACTTCACGGCGGTGAAGATTACGGAGATTGTTTCCGCCTAGGCGGAAACATTGCACGGAGAAAGTCATGGCACACAAAAAAGCAGCAGGCTCAACCCGCAACGGCCGCGATTCCGAGTCGAAGCGCCTCGGCGTGAAGAAGTTCGGTGGCGAGTCGGTCATCGCCGGCAACATCATCGTTCGCCAGCGCGGCACCGAGTTCAAGCCCGGCGTCAACGTCGGCATGGGCAAGGACCACACCCTGTTCGCGCTTACCGACGGCAAGGTTGCCTTCAAGACGCGCGGCATCAAGGGCCGTATGCACATCGACATCGTCACGGCGGCCTAAGAGCGCCTTGGTGTCGTCAAAAAGCCCTCGCTTCGGCGGGGGTTTTTTGTATCTGTATTTGCTGTTTAGTGAGGTTGCACCATGAAGTTCGTTGACGAAGCCACCATCCACGTTGCCGCAGGCGACGGCGGGGCAGGTTGCGTGAGTTTCCGCCGCGAAAAAGCCATTCCCTTCGGCGGGCCGGATGGCGGTGACGGCGGCGACGGCGGCAGCGTCTATGCGATTGCCGACATCAACCTCAACACGCTCGCGGACTTCCGCTTCACCATGCGCTTCGAGGCGCCGCGCGGCCAGAACGGCAGCGGTGCCGAATGCACCGGGCGCGGCGGCGAAGACGTGGTGATCGGCATGCCGCTCGGCACCCGCATCATTGATCTCGATACCGAAGAAGTGATTGGCGAACTCACCCGCATCGGCCAGAAAGTGCAGCTCGCCAAGGGCGGCTTTCATGGCATGGGCAACCGCCGCTTCAAGTCCAGCATCAACCGCTCGCCGCGCCAGTCCACGCCCGGCTCGCTGGGCGAGCAGCGCGAGCTGGCGCTCGAACTCTCGCTGATGGGCGACGTGGGCCTGCTGGGCCTGCCCAATGCGGGCAAGTCCACCCTGCTGGCCTCGGCCTCGGCCGCGCGCCCGAAGATTGCCGACTACCCCTTCACCACGCTCTACCCGCAGCCGGGCGTGGTGAGCTGCGGTCTCGGTCGCAGCTTCGTGATGATGGACATCCCCGGCCTCATCGAGGGTGCTGCGAGTGGCGCGGGTCTGGGCCATCGCTTCCTCAAGCATTTGCAGCGCACGAATCTGTTGTTACACATGATCGACGTCAGCCCGCCGGGCGGTGAAGACATCGTGGCGCAGATCAAGACCATCCGCGCCGAGCTGGCCGAGTTCAGCGACGAGGTTGCCAGCCGCGAGCAATGGCTGGTGTTCAACAAGTGCGACACGCTGACTGACGAGGCGATGGATGAGCTGGTGAAGAAGTCCCTCAAGCGCCTGCGCTTCAAGGGTCGCCACTTCGTCATCTCCGCCGTCACCCGCAAAGGGGTTGATGCCCTCTGCGAGCAGGCCATGCAGTGGGTGGATGCGCATCGCCCCAAACACATCGACACTTTTGCCGACGATGAATCGACAGGCACTGCCTAGCACCAAACGCTGGGTCATCAAGGTTGGCAGCTCGCTGGTCACGGCCAAGGGGCTGGGGCTGGATCGTGTCGCCATCGCCGACTGGTGCGCACAGATTGCCGCGCTGCGCCAGCAGGGCAAGCAGGTGGTGCTGGTGTCCTCCGGTGCGGTGGCCGAGGGCATGGCGCGACTGGGCCTGAAGAGCCGCCCCGACACCATTCATGGCCTGCAAGCCGCCGCTGCCGTCGGGCAGATGGGCCTGGTGCGCGCCTACGAGGCCGAGTTCGAGAAGCACGGCCTCAAGGCGGCGCAGGTGCTGCTCACGCACGACGATGTCGCCGACCGTGGCCGTTACCTCAATGCGCGCGGCACTTTCAACACCCTGCTCGACTATGGCGTGGTGCCAGTGGTCAACGAGAACGACACCGTCGCCACCGACGAGATCCGCCTGGGCGACAACGACACCCTGGGCGCCCTCACGGTAAATCTAATCGAAGCCGACCTGCTGGTGCTGCTCACCGATCAGGAGGGTTTGTTCGACAGCGACCCGCGCAACAATCCCGATGCCAAGCTGGTGAGCGAGGCGGACCTTGCCGACCCCACCTTGGTGAGCATGGCAGGCGACAGCAAGGGCGCTTTGGGCCGGGGTGGCATGCGCACCAAGCTCAATGCTGCCTACACCGCCGCGCGCTCCGGTGCGGCGACGGTGATCGCACACGGCCGCACACCCGATGCGCTGCTTGCCATCGCGCGCGGCGAGGCGATTGGCAGCTTGCTGAAAGCCGCCGATGCGCCAATGGCCGCGCGCAAGCGCTGGATTGCCGGGCAGATGCAGGTGCGTGGCAAGTTGCATCTCGATGTAGGTGCAGCGCGCGTGTTGAAGCAGCAGGGCCGCAGCCTCTTGCCGGTGGGAGTGACCCGAGTTGAAGGGGATTTCCAGCGCGGCGACCTAGTGGCCTGCCTGTCGCCGGAGGGTGTCGAGGTCGCGCGCGGCTTGAGCAATTACTCTGCTGCCGACGCGCTGCGCCTGCTGGGCGCCAAGACCCAGGAGATCAATGCCCGCATCGGTTATCCGGGCGATGCCGAACTCGTCCACCGTGACAATCTGGTGGTGGTCTAGCGCGCACAAAAAAGCCGGCTTTCGCCGGCTTTTTTCCCGCGAAAGCTTTAGGCCATCGCAGCAATGTGCGCGGTCAAGCGGCTCTTGTGGCGAGCGGCCTTGTTTTTGTGGATCAAACCACGGTCGGCGTAGCGGTCGATCACCGGCACCATCGCGGCGTAGGCGGCAATGGCTTCCGGCTTGTTCTTGGCTTCAACAGCCTTCACCACTTTTTTAATCGTGGTGCGAACCATCGAACGCTGGGCGGTGTTCTGCTCGCGGGCTTTGACAGCCTGGCGGGCGCGTTTTTTGGCAGAGGCGATGTTGGCCAAGAGGTAACTCCGATAAGTCTGGTGAGCCGCTAGCGCGACGCACACGGTAAGATTGCAAAAAAGGGCGCGAAGTATGGTTGTGTCCTAATGCCCTGTCAATGACCGACCCCATCGCCACACCTGCCGCCAAGGGCCCCTCCCTCAATCGCTCCACCGGCATTGTCGGCGGCATGACGCTGCTCTCGCGTGTGCTGGGCTTCGTGCGCGAGATCATGCTCGCCACCGCCTTTGGCGCGAGTGCGGCGATGGATACCTTCCTGGTCGCCCTGCAAATCCCCAATTTCGGCCGCCGCATGTTCGCCGAAGGTGCGTTTTCGCAGGCCTTCGTGCCGGTATTCACCGAGACCAAGACCCAGCAGGGTCACGAGGCCAGCCGCGAGATGGTGGCGGTAGTGATGGGTACGCTTGGCGGCGTGCTGTCGCTCATCACGCTGCTCGGCTGTCTGGCTGCGCCGGTGCTGGTGTGGATGTTCGCCTCCGGGTTTGCGAGCGATGCGGGCAAGGCAGAACTCGCCGCCGAGCTGCTGCGCTGGACCTTTCCCTACCTGATGTTCATCTCGCTCACCTCGATGGCGGGCGGCATTCTCAATGCCTATGGCAAGTTTGCACTCCCGGCCTTCACGCCGGTGATTCTTAATCTCTGCCTGATCGCCTCGGCTTTCATTGGGGATGGCGGCGTGCATGTGCTCGCCTATGCAGTGTTCGTGGCGGGCGTGCTGCAATTTGCGGTGCAGCTGCCTGCGCTGGCCAAGCTCAAGCTCTTGCCGCGTCCGCGCTGGGCCTGGAGTGATGGCCGCGTGCGGCGCATCCTCAAGCTCATGGTGCCGGTGCTGATCGGCTCCTCCATCGCGCAGATCAGCTTGCTGCTCAACAGCAATCTTTCGACCCACTTCGGCGATGGCTCGGTGAGCTGGCTCTATTACGCCAACCGCCTGATGGAGTTCCCGCTCGGCATCTTCAGCATCGCGGTCGGCACGGCCATCCTGCCCGCGCTCGCTGCCCAACATGCGCTCGCCGATACGCAGAAGTTCTCCGCCACGCTCGACTGGGCGCTGCGTGCCATCCTCATCATCGGCCTGCCTGCGGCCTTCGGCATGGTGCTCGCCGCAGGCCCGCTCGTCGCAGCGGTCTACGGCCATGGGCGCTTTACCGCCCACGATGTGCAGATGACGGCGTGGGCGCTATGGGCTTACGGCGCGGGCTTCATGGGCTTCTCGCTGGTGAAGGTGCTGGTGCCGGGCTTCTATGCGCGGCAGGAGACCAAGCTGCCGGTGCGCTACGCCATCATTGGTCTCTGCGTCGGCATGGCTTTCAGCCTCGGCCTGTTCGTGGTGCATCGCGCATCCGGCATCGAGGGCGCCCATGTGGGCCTTGCCATCTCCACCTCGCTCACGGCCTGGGTGAATGCCGCCCTGCTATTCCGCAGGCTCAGGGCAGACCGAATCTATGTGCCGGGGGCAGGGTGGGCGGCGTTCGCTGGCAAGGTCACGCTCGCCACACTGGCCATGTCGGTGGTGATCTACCTGTTTCACGCACCCATCGCCGAATGGCTGGAACTGGGTGCTCTGGCGCGTGGCGGGCGGCTGGCGGTGCTCATCGCCGCGGCCATCGCAGCCTATTTCGGCGTGCTGCTCGCCCTCGGTGTGCGCCCGCGCGATCTCAGGCCGCGGCGGGGTTAGCGGCCTGCGAGCCTCTATACTCTGCGGCCCTGCTCATCCAGCGATTCGATAGCCCCATGGAGCTGATCCGCGGCCTGCACAATCTGCGCGAAGTCTCGCGCGGCTGCGTGCTGTCCATCGGCAACTACGATGGCGTGCATCGCGGCCATCAGGCCCTGTTGAGCGAGCTGCGCAAGCAGGGTGCGGCGACCGGCCTGCCCACCGCCGTGCTCACTTTCGAGCCGACGCCGCGCGAGTACTTCGCTCCCGATCAGGCACCTCGCCGCGTGCTGACCCTGCGCGACAAGGTGAACACCCTCGCGGCCTTCGGCGTGCAGCGCGTGGTCATCGCGCCGTTCGACGAGCGCCTGGCGTCGTTGAGTGCAGAGGCCTTCATCAGCGATGTGATCGCGCGCGACCTCGGTGCCAAGGTGCTGGTGATTGGCGATGACTTCCGCTTTGGTGCGGGTCGCAAAGGCGATTTCGCCCTGTTGCAGCAGCATGCAGCGACAGCTGGCTATCAGCTGCTGCAGGCGCCCACCTTGATGAGCGAGGGCCTGCGCTGCTCATCCACCGCCCTGCGCGCCGCCCTGGCCGCCGGCGAGCTGGAACCTGCCCGCAAGATGCTTGGCCGCCGCTATGCCATCTCCGGCCGCGTGCGCCACGGCAAGAAGCTCGCGCGCGAGCTGGGCATGCCCACCGCCAACCTGCCGCTCAAGCGTCTGCCGCCGCTGCCTTTCGGCGTCTACGCCATCCGCGCCCATGTGCCGGGTCGCTTCGAGGGCGCGGCGGGCATCGCCAGCCTCGGCGTGCGGCCCGCCGTTGGTGGCACGCCCTGCCTGCTGGAAGCCCATCTCTTCGGCGTGCAGGCGGACCTGTATGGGGCGGAGATGAAAGTCGAGTTTCTCCGTTTCGAGCGCCCGGAAGAAAACTTCGTCTCGCTCGAAGCACTCAAGCGGCAGATGCACCTCGATGCCGATCACGTCAAAACCTTTTTCGCGAATATCAATCGCGGCAGTTGATGCCGCAGTCAACCGTGGCACCTGAAAGTGGCTGAAGACTCCAAATACAAAGACACCATCCATCTGCCGCAGACCGAGTTTGCGATGCAGGCCAACCTCGCCAAGCGCGAGCCGGACATGCTGGCGCGCTGGGAGGCTGACGGCGTCTACGCCAGCCTGATGGCCGCGCGCGAAGGTGCGAGCCGCGAAGACAGCTTCTACTTCCTCGATGGCCCGCCCTACGCCAACGGCGATATCCACATCGGCCACGCCGTCAACAAGGTGCTGAAGGACATGGTGGTGAAGGCCGAGCGCCTCAACGGCAAGCGCGCGCCCTTCGTGCCGGGCTGGGACTGCCACGGCCTGCCCATCGAGCTGATGGTGGAAAAGAAGTTCGGCAAGGTCGGCGAGAAGCTGAGTGCTGCCGAGTTCCGCGCCCACTGCCGCGAGTATGCGGCCGAGCAGATCGAGCGTCAGAAGGCCGACTTCAAGCGCCTCGGCATCCTCGCGGATTGGGACAAGCCCTATCTCACCATGCAGCCCGCCTACGAGGCCGAGCAGCTGCGTGTGCTCTCGCTGATTGCCAAGCGCGGGCATGTGGTGCGTGGGTTCAAGCCCGTGCATTGGTGCCTCGACTGCGGCTCATCACTCGCCGAGGCCGAGGTGGAGTATCAGGACAAGCAGTCGTCGGCGATTGATGTCGCTTTTGCCACGGTCGATGCCGCTGATCTCGCCCGCCGCTTCGGCGTGACGGATGCAGCCGGTGCTGCCTTCGTGATCTGGACTACCACGCCCTGGACGCTGCCTGCCAATCAGGCCATCAGTGTCAATGCCGAGCTGGACTACGCGCTGGTCGAGCAGGGCGGTCGCAAGCTGGTGCTGGCTGCGGGCCTCGTCGAGGCCGTCTGCAAGCGTCTCGGCAGCGAGGGAAAAATCCTCGCCACCGTCAGCGGCAAGGCACTCGAAGGCGCGAAGGCACAGCACCCGTTTGCCGAGCGCATCGTCCCCCTCATCTGCGGTGACCACGTCACGCTCGATGCCGGCACTGGGCTCGTTCACACCGCGCCCGCGCATGGCGTCGAAGACTTCGTGGTCGGCAAGGTCTATGGCCTCGCCGTCGATAACCCCGTGGGCAGCAATGGCGTGTTCGTCGCCAATGCGCCGCTGGTCGCGGGCCAGCATGTGCGCAAGGCCGAGGAGCCGATTCTGGCGGCGCTCGAAGCCAGTGGCGCGCTGCTGCACAAGGCCACCATCACGCACAGCTATCCGCACTGCTGGCGTCACAAGTCGCCGCTGATCTTCCGCGCCACGCCGCAGTGGTTCATCAGCATGGATAAGGCGGGTCTGCGTGCCGATGCACTCGCCGCCATCAAGGCAACGCGCTGGATTCCGGGCTGGGGCGAAGAGCGCATCAGCAAGATGATCGAAGGCCGCCCGGACTGGTGCATCTCGCGCCAGCGTTTCTGGGGCGTGCCGCTCGCCCTGTTCGTGCATCGCGAGACGCAGGAGCCGCATCCCGATACCGCCGCACTCCTGCTGCGCGTCGCCGATGCCGTCGAAGCGCGCGGCCTCGAAGCCTGGTTTGGCTCGATGCCTGCGGACTGGGGCGTGGACGAAGCGCAGTTCGAGAAATGCACCGATACGCTCGACGTCTGGTTTGACTCCGGTGTGGCCCAGCCTGCCAGCTTCATCGCCAATGGCGTGACGCCGCCGGAGCAGTGCGACATCTATCTCGAAGGCAGCGACCAGCATCGCGGCTGGTTCCACAGCAGCCTGCTCACGCGCGTCGCCACGCACGGCATCGCCCCCTACAGGAGCGTGCTCACCCACGGCTTCACGGTGGACGAGCAGGGCCGCAAGATGAGCAAGTCGCTCGGCAATGTGGTCGCCCCGCAAAAGGTGATCTCGACCCTTGGCGCCGACGTGCTGCGCCTGTGGGTGGCCTCGTCGGACTACTCCGGTGAGATCGCCATCAGCGACAACCTCTTGAAGCGCACCGCCGATGCGTACCGCCGCATCCGCAACACCGCGCGCTACCTGCTGGGCAGCCTGAGCGGCTTCGATCCGGCGACGGATTCGGTCGCACCCGCCGACATGGTGGCCGTGGATCGCTGGGCCATCAGCGAGGCCGCGCGCGTGCAGGGTGAGATCAAGGCCGCCTACGCCGACCGCGAGTTCCATCGCGTCTATCACACGCTGCACAACTACTGCGTCAACGATCTCGGCGGCCTGTATCTCGATCTGCTGAAAGATCGGCTCTACACGCTGCCGGAAAAATCCGTCGCGCGTCGCAGTGCGCAGACCGCGCTGCTGCACATCGCCGAAGGGCTGGTGCGCTGGATTGCGCCGGTGCTGTCGTTCACCGGTGATGAAATCTGGCGCTTGTTGCCAGGAGATCGTTCAGCAAGCTTGTTTGTGCAAGGCTGGTGGGCATTTCCCACGGTCAAGAGCGATGACGCGGATTGGACGCAACTCATCGCTGTTCGCGAAGCCATGCGCAAGGAGCTGGAAGGCTTGCGCACCAGCGGTGGCATTGGTTCTTCGTTGCAGGCGGAGGTTCGTATCGACGCTACCGCCAATGAGCTTCGCGCCTTGTATGCAGTCGGTGATGAATTGAGGTTCTGGCTGCAAACCTCAGCCGTCGTTGTCGATGCCGCTGATACCTTCAAGATAATGGCGCTCGCTTCAGCGCATCCCAAATGCGACCGCTGCTGGCACTACCGCGAAGACGTGGGCGCGCATGCGGGCCATGAAACCATCTGCGGCCGCTGCGTTTCCAACATCGAAGGCCCTGGCGAAAGCCGCCGCTGGTTCTAGTCCCATGCAAACCAATTTCCGCTGGCTCATTCTCTCTGTCATCACTCTCGTGCTCGACCAGGCCAGCAAGCTCTGGGTCGAGGCGCGGCTGCCGCATTACGGCAGCGAGCCGATCATTCCGCACTTCAACCTCGTGCATCTGCACAACACGGGCGCGGCGTTCTCGATGTTCCGCGAGGCACCCAAGCTCATGTTCATTGGGCTGGCCAGCATCGTCTCGCTCGGCATCCTCTCCTGGCTCTGGCAGCACCGCAAAGGCGAGACGCTGACGGCGATTGGCCTCTGTCTCATCATGGGTGGGGCCATCGGCAACGTGATTGATCGCATTCGCCTGGGCCATGTCACCGACTTCGTGGACTTCTACGTCGGCAACTGGCACTTCGCAGCATTCAACGTGGCGGATGCGGCCATCTCGGTCGGTGCGGCATTGCTCATCCTCGACATGCTGCTGGAATGGAAGCGCGGTGGCGCAAAGGCGATCAACTGATGGAAATCCTGCTCGCCAATCCCCGTGGTTTCTGCGCCGGTGTCGATCGCGCCATCGAAATCGTCGAGCGCGCGCTTGATGCGCTCGGCGCGCCCATCTACGTGCGACACGAGGTGGTGCATAACCGCTTCGTGGTCGAGAACCTCAAGGCGAAGGGCGCGGTGTTCGTCGAGGAGATCGACGAAATCCCCGAAGGTGCCACCTGCATCTTCTCGGCGCATGGTGTGGCGCAATCGGTGGTGCAGGCCGCGAAGGCGCGCGGGCTGACGGTGTTCGATGCGACCTGCCCGCTGGTGACCAAGGTCCACATCGAAGTGAAGCGCTACGCCCGCGAGAAGCGCGAGGTGGTGCTGATCGGACACGAGGGCCACCCGGAGGTGGAAGGCACGATGGGTCAGTTCGATACCTCCTTCGGGGGCGCGATCCATCTGGTGGAGACGCCGGAGGATGTCGAAGAGCTGGTGCTGAAAAACCCGGCACACACCGCCTTCGTGACGCAGACGACGCTGTCGATGGATGACACCGCGAAAGTGATCGACGCGCTGCGCGAGCGCTTCCCCGAAATCATGGGGCCGCGCAAGGACGACATCTGCTACGCCACCACCAACCGGCAGGACGCCGTGAAGCAGCTCGCCGCGCAGTGCGAGGTGATGCTGGTGGTGGGCTCGAAGAACTCCAGCAACTCCAACCGCCTGCGCGAGTTGAGCGAGCTGCTCGGTACGCCGGCCTATCTCATCGACGGGCCGGAAGACATCGACGCCAGCTGGGTACTGGGCAAGGCCAAGGTGGGTGTGACAGCAGGTGCCAGCGCACCGGAGACGCTGGTCAAACAGGTGGTCGCGCGGCTGCAAACACTGGGTGGCGTGGCAGCGCAGGAGCTTTCAGGCCGCGAGGAGCATGTGGTGTTTTCGCTGCCACCCGCCCTGCGCCGCGCCGTGCGCAACGCGGGCTTGCCCTCGACCTAGCGCCGCCAGCAGTCCGCCACACCGCCGGTGCCGGAGGCACCGCGTTCGCCGCGAGACGACACACACAGGGTGGCGCAACGGGCATCGCTGCCGGCAGAGACTGGCGTGGCACTGATGGCCAGCCCCGGCGCGGTGGCCGCAGGCCCCGTGGCGCTGAGACCGGCGCAAGTGGCCGACATGGCTGACGTGGATACGCTGGCGTGCAGTGCGAACTGGTAGAGCGCATTGGCGCTGTTGAGGCTGATCACGCCGTCGCTGGTGACGTAGGCCGTCGTCGTGCCCGTGCCGGGGTAGCCCAGCCGGCTGAAGTTGCTGGTGTAGCCCTTGTGGTCGCTGGCGTAGCTCTCCTGCTTGGTGAGCAGCTCCTGCAGCGCGACCTTGGCGACGGTGCGATTGGTGCGTGCCACGTACTCCCGGTAGCTGGGCAGGGCGATGGCGACCAGCACGCTGATGATGGCGATGGTGATGATCAGCTCCACCAGCGTGAAGCCCTGGTGGCGCTGGGCGAGCGGCGATGGGGCGGGTGATTTCATTTCTGGGTCTCGCCCAGGCGTTCACGCCAGCTGGCGCGGTATTTGTCCTTGGCGTTGATCGAAAACACCTGCCCGCCAGCCGCCTGTGCGGTGCCAGAGAGCACATTGATCTCGCCCGGCAGGCCAGTGGCGAGCGGGATGTCCCGGCCCGCCGAGCTGGTGTTGTTCACCACCCGGAACTCGCTCTTGCGCACCCCGATGGAATACAGCCGCGACACGCCTTCGTTGGGCGTGCAGATGCGCGTGGTCGGCGAGGCCGGGTCGGGCGGCACATAGCTGGTGAAGGTGACCTGCCCGCCGAGCGTGACCGGTGCCGAGAACTGCTTCTCGCCGGAGCGGCCGTAGCTGAAGCGATAGCCCGTGGTCAGCTCGCTGACATCCACCAGCGCACCAGTCGTGACGTCGCGGAAGTCGGTGTGCTTCGGCAGCGCATCTTCGGTGGTGATGATTTCCGCTGCCGACTTGCCGCTGACCAGATCCTGATCGCGGAAGCCGTAGAACCAGTTCGGTGTGGCGAGGTTGAGCACATCCTCGCGGTCGCCGGTGCCGAACAGCACGATGTCGCTGCCGCTGTTGTTGAGGGTGTTGCGGATCGGCACGTAGTCGGGCGCGAAGAAGATGCGGCGGTCGTCGGCGATGGTCGCCGCTGGCGTCAGGCCATCGCGGTTGTGACGTCCCACGCTCGCCACCGGCGTCATCGTCCAGGTACTGGCGAGAATGCCGGAGAAATCCGCGCGCCAGAGCCGGCCGCCGGTATCGCCCACATAGAGACGATCCGTGAACGTGTCGTTATTGGTGTCCACCGCCGTCACGTCCGAGGCGATGCTGTCTTCCATCCGGGGATGCGTATAGGTGCGGGTGGCCGCGCTGTAGCTGGCCGTGCTGCCGCGCACGGCACGCCACAGCATCTGGCCGGTGGCGGCATCGATCATGTAGAGCGCGGTGCCGCGGTCCGTCGTGCCGACGCCGTCGTTCTGGCCGACTTGTGTCAGCGGCGTGAGCGCCTTGGAGTTGTTGAGGTCCTTGCCAATGCGGGCACCAACGCCATTGCGGCCACCGTTGTAGCCCCCGCCGAAGAACAGCACGCTGCGGGTGTTGAGATCCGTGTTGGCGGTGGGTGCGGCGTTGAGATTGGCCTCGTCGAGATCCACCCGCACGCGCCCGACCTGCGGCGTGGAGAACGCCAGTGCCAAGGGTGCATAGAGCGCGGCCGTGCCGGCATCCACCGTGGCCTGGCCCTCGCGCAGCAGGCCCTCGGTGGTGATGCGCCATACCATCCGCGGGCTGGCCGGCTCGGTGATGTCGAGCGCGTAGTAGGCGGCACCGCCACGGCGCAGGCCGAAGAACAGCAGCACGCGGTCGCCGTCGACGCCGGTCACGTCGCCGATGATGCCGGTGACGCGGCTGGCCAGTGCGCCGGTCGTCGGTGCCCTGTCACGGATCAGTACCACCGGCGAGCCGTCGACGCCGAAAGGCAGCGCCGAGCCGGAGTTGTTCTCGCGAAGGGTCGAGAGCGAGCCCATCACCGCCTGCGGCATGAAGGCCCACTGCTCGACGCCGGTGTCGTCGTCGATCATGTGCAGCATGCCGTCGGCCGAGCCATAGACCACCCGCACCACATCGGTGGTGGAGCCGTTGCGGCGGCCATAGTTGATGGCGACCGGGCGCGAGTGCAGCACGGCACCGAGCATCCACTTGCGGCTGGTGACGCCGGTATTGGTGCGCGAGTCGGCCGGGCCATTGCCAGCGGGTGCGGCCTTGATGCCGACATTGAAGCCGCGCGCATGCAGCAGCAGCTCGCGGGTCACGGTGTCTGCGGTGCGGCTGCTGGGCGTGGCGCCACAGGTGGTGAGGCACTGCGTCTCGGTGCTGCCGCAGTTGCTGTTGCAGGTGGCGGCGGCGGTGCTGCACCCGGTATTGCAAGTGTTCTGAGCCGTGGTGCAGCTGTTGCGGCAGCTGTTGCCTACCGTGCCGGGCAGGCAGAGCAGGTTGCAGGCCGTGGCCGATACGCCGCAGCTGGTGCCGCAGGCCGTCTGCGTGACACCGCAGGCCAGGCCGCAGACGCCGGCCGCCGCATTGCAGGAGGTGGCGCAGGTGGAGACCGGCGCGATGAAGGCCGTTGCCCCGGTCGCCGCCAGCAGCTCGGTGCGCACGCCGGCGTCGTCCGGGTTGAGTGCGCAGAGTGAAAAATTGTTCGCCGGAACACTCGTGCAGCCCTTGTCTGCGGCTGCGAAGCGCGAGTCGTAATACACGGTGCGGATTGCTTCGGCATTGCTGCGCCCCGGATTGCCGCCGCCGTTGAACTGATAGCCGGGGATGCGCTGGCCCGCGCCGCCCAGGTCGGCCACGGCACCATCAGAGCCGATGCCGGCACCCAGCTGGGTGGCATTGGTCCAGACGCTGAGCGCCGTGCTGCGGATGCGGCCATCGGCACCGAGTGCGGCGCTGACGGCGCCGCTGCCGCTATCGCGCGCATCCACCACATCGAACTGGCCCTTGGGCTGGCCGGTCACGTCGGCGCGGTTGCGCAGGCGGAAGCGCTTGATGTTGCCGGGCCAGTCCGGCCGCTGGTTGGGGTCGGCGCGGAACACCGGCAGGTAGGCCGATTGCAGGATGCCGGTCGAAGCCGTACGGCTGGCGGCGATGGACAGGCTGATCAGCGAAGTGTCGATGGAAAGCGGCTTGATCAGCGAGCCGGCAATGGACTGGCCGCGTCCCAGCAGACCAATGACATTGCTGTAGGTGGTGACGTTGCCGCCCACGCTTCTGAGCTGGTCGAGTTCGGAGAGATCACCGTTGGTGAACAGGTTTTCCTGCACGACAAAGCGGGACTGGATACGGCGGCGATCATCGGCACCGAACACGAAGCCGCTGTCCTGCGCAGTGGTGACCAGCTCCGGCACGGTGACGGCACCATCGCTGTTGCCGTCGACGCCTGGGAACAGGGTCTGCACGGCGGTATCGGAGTCGTTCTGGCGCGCGGCATTGCTCAGCTGCACATGCACCAGGTTGATGGTGCAAGCCTGCGGGAAGGCCGCCAGGCCGGATTGGTAGCGGCGGTTGCCGGCGACTTCGGCACTGGCATCCCAGGACAGCAGGGGGAAGCTGGTGTTGAGATTGTCGGCCGCGTTGTTGTCGCCGTAATCGAACACGCCGAGGTGGCCGTTGTAGATGTCATCGCCGCGCAGGTACTTGGCCAGCTCGGCGTAGATTTCCTTGGTCTGGTAGGGGTGATTGGCCGAGAAGATGCTCACGGCCGTCGGGTTGGTCACGCTGGGCAGCAGGGCCAGCGCCACGCGCCGCAGCAGGGCGACCAGCTGCAAGGGGTCGGCGAGGTTGGTCAGCCCCGTGAACAGGTAGGCGCCGTTGCTGCACCCAACGGTGTCCTGCCGGGGTGCGGGCAGGCTGGAAAGGTCGGCAAACGCGCACACGCCAGTGCCGGCACGATCATTGTGGTTGAGCAGGATGGTGAGGCGTGAATCCACCAGCGAAGTGATGATCTGCTGCACCGCCAGCACATAAGCCTGCTGGTTGGTGAGCGGGATCGCGCCCAGGCCCAGCGCCGTGCTGAGCAGCGTGCGGGTGGCGACATTCAGATCGCTGATCAGGGTGGCGGGGTTGAGCCCGCCGATGATGGGGGTGAGCGGTGAGGGCAGCGGCACGCCGAGCAGCGTGGTCAGCTCGCCGATGCTCAGGCGGCTCTGGATATCGAGGCAATTCGGTGTGGTGGCGAGCAGCACGTTGTCGCAGACCACCGTGTTGGCATTGGCCACACTGAGGTCGAGTGCCAGTGCCGTCAGCGGGGCCTGCTGGGGCAGGGTGGCGGTGTCGATGTAGATATCGACATCGTCGGCCTTCGCCGGACCCATCACGGCTGCCGCGGCCAGCAGCAGGCTGGCCAGCAGGCGGGGCAAGCGGTAGTGCTGGGACATGGCGGCTCTCCTCACTCTTCGTAATTCACGCCGGCAACCTTGGCGTGCAGCTTCAGAATGCTTTCGGTGACTTCCGCCGCGCTCAGGCCATCGCTGGCGCGGTCGTAGCCGCCGGTGACGTTGAAGCGGGCGAAGTCGTAGTTCTTGGCGCTGAGTTCAAAGCCGCGATCACGCAGCACATTGACCTCGACGAACAGCGGTGGCTCGCGCTGCGCCAGGGCATAGCCATGCGTGCGCAGGGGCAGGGTGGCTGTACTGACATCCAGGCTGCTGGTGGCGCAGGTGAACAGCGGCAGCCCGCTGCGTATCGTGGTGGGCAGCACGCAGGTTCGGTAGTCCGGCACGCCATTCACCGGCAGGTTGTCGGGCTTGCTGATGATGAAGGCCACCAGCGATTCGGCAGCCTGGGTGGCGGCCAGGTTGCTCTCGGCGTTCTTCGAGAGCTTGAGCTCCACCTGCGTGGCGCGCACGGCGGCAATGCCCAGCAGGGTGATGATCACCAGCATCAGCAGCGCCACGCCGAGCGCGGCACCGTATTGCCGGTGGCGGGTGGTGTTCATGGCTGGAAGTTCTTCAGTTGCACGGTGGTGGTGAAGGCGCGACGCAGCACGCCCGCCTGGCTGGGCGAGGTGAAGTCGGCAAGGATGAAGCTCTTGGCATCGTTGCTGCCCTGCACGTTCTGGCTGGTGGTGCGCACCAGGATGTGGATACGCGCCATGCGGGCTGATTCGAGCTGTGCGGGCGTGGGCGCAAACAGGTAGTTCACTCCACTGCTGCCGTTATCAATGCCCCACTCGATTTGCAGATTCTCGACGCCTTCGGCGAGGCAGTCTTCCACCATGCTGGCGGTGCTGCTGCTGGTGTCGTCGAGGTAGCGGCGGCAGAGCATGGGGATGCCGTCACCGGGCTTCACATGGTTGCGGATGTAGTAGATCTGCGGCGTGTAGGCGTAGACCTGCACCGGGTTGGCAGTGGGCGGACAGGGCGCGCTGAGGCCCATGCTGTCGGGGCAGTCCAGCGGCGCGCTTACGCTGAAGGCGCCGACGGCGCGATACAGCGTGCCCGTGTTCTGGTTGGTCTTGACGTAGAAACGGCTGGCGACGGTATTGGCGGTGGCTGGCACCTGCGTGCCGGCGGTGTCGATCGTCAAGGTCGGGATACCGGAGACGCGGCGGATCATCAGCACATCGGTGTTGGGCTGGATGTCTGCGGGCAGCAGGCAGGTGAAATCGGCATTGATGGCCGTGCCGGCCAGATGGTTGCGAAACACGATGGCGGTGGCGACATCGAACAGCCAGTCATAGCCGCTGGCCTGCGTTGCCGGGCCGCAGTCGCCGCCGGCCGATGCCTTCGCCACGCCGGGCCGGGCCGCAGCGGAAACCTGGATGTTGGTACCCGCGTCGATCGGCCGCACCCCGCCCCAGTACCCGGCCATGGCGAGATCGCGGCTGACGGCATCCAGCGCAAACCGGGCGTTGTCCTGCAGGCTGGCCAGTGCTTCGTTCTGGCGGTAGTTCTGGTTGCTGGAGGAGAACACCACCACCAGTGCGGTGATGACGATCAGGCCCAGCGTCAGCGCGATCATCAATTCGACCAGCGTCAGTCCCTGTTGCTGCCGGATGTGGAGTTCGGGGCGCATGGCTATTGGATGTGCGCCTGCAAGCGCAGCACGCGGCGGAAACTCTTGTTGGTGGTGGTGTTCAGCTCCCAGTCGGCCTGGACGGTCGCAGGGCCACAAGTGGCCGCCGTGGGATCGGCGGGATTGTCGCTATCAGGTGTCTGATCGATCAGGCTCAGGCCGCGCCATTCGATGATGACTTCGATCCAGCCATTGGCACGGCGCACGCAACCCACCGGGCTGCGCAGCCCACCGGCATTGGCGGTCGCGCTGCCCACCCCGGTGGCAATTTTTTCAGAAGCGCCATCGAGGCTCGCCCACCACTGCTCGTAGTCGAAGCCCACCATCTGTGCCGGGCTGCAAGCGGTGCCGGTGTTGCCGCCACAGCCAGAGGCAGCAGGCTGGTTGTTGCTGCGCACATCGCGGCCGATATAGGCATCAATCTGCAAGGGGTTGCTGCGCAGGCGTTCGAGCATGTCCTGCCCCAGCACCGAGGCGGTGGTGCGCTGGGTGGCTTCGATCGCGGCCTTCTTGCTGACCGCCTGCAAGCCGGCGGCCGTGAGCAGGCCAATCGCCACCACGAACACCGTGACCATCACCTCGATCAGGGTGAAGCCGGCGGTGGCGCGCGGGTTCAGCACTGGCGCAGTTCCAGCGAGACCCGGCCGGAGCGCGACACGCTGATGCGGCGGCCGTTTTCGTCGGGCACGCTGCGGCAGAGGTCGTAATTGACGGCGGTCGTCACTCGTCCGGCGGCATCGAACACCAGCGGGCTCGCCGCCGTGCCCAGCATCAGGCCGTCGGCGATGGGTTCGTGGATCAGCAAGGGGCCGTTGGTGGTGGGCGTGGCACCCTTGTAGACAATCCAGCCGTTCTTCCAGGCCGTGCTGGACGCAGCGGCAGTGACACAGGTGGGTGTGTTGAGACTCGTGAGGTCCCGCGCGCAGACATTGATGCTGTCGTTGTGGGCAATCGCCTCGCTGCGGGCGGTGGTGAGCGCACCGTAGAAGGCGGTGGCGGCATCGCGGGTTTCAGCACTCTGGATGCTGGCGCGGAAGCTCGGCACGGCCAAACCCGTCAGCACCGCCGCAATGGCGATGACGACCAGCAGTTCAAGCAGGGTGAAGCCGGATTGGACGACGCGCATGGCAGACTCCTAGGCGGTAGTTTCTATCACGAGCGGGGCTGCTTGCACTGCTGCAAAGTAGGTACTGTCCATGCCCCAGACGGAAGGTGTCAATGAATTGACGCGCGGCACGTTTTTTTGACGCTGCCGACACCTTCGACGCGGGCGATAATGTGGGCATGAATCCAAATCGTCATTCGGCCTCCGCACTGGTCATCGGCGGTGGGGTTATTGGTCTGTTTACCGCGTGGCGACTGCTGGATGCAGGCTTCGCCGTCACGGTGCTTGAACAGGGGCGGATCGGTGGTTCCGCCTCTTGGGCGGGTGGGGGCATTCTCTCGCCGTTGCCACCCTGGCAGGCTCCGGCCCCGGTCTGGGCCTTGGCGATGGAAAGTCTCGCCGTGTATCCGGCGATTGCGGCCGACTTGAGAGACGCCACCGGTATTGATCCAGAGTGGACACCGAGTGGAATGCGGGTACTCGAAGCGCCCGATCACCAGATGGCCTTGCAGTGGGGCGAGGCGGTGGGATTGGCGGTTGATGGCGATGAATTCACCCTGAGTCTGCCCTGGGTCGCCCAGATATGCAGCCCGCGGCTATTGCGGGCCATGCAGCTTTATTTGAGCCAGCGTGGGGTGCAATGGCTCGAAAACCGAGCCATTGTTGATTTTGAAGCGCATTCAGGCCGCGTGCAGTCAGTGCGTGCGGCGGACGGCATGCGCCATGCTGGCGATGCAGTGGTGCTCTGCGCGGGAGCCTGGACGGGCGGACTGGCGGCCGCGCTGTCCTGGCCTGTGGCGGTGCAGCCGGTGCGTGGACAGATGTTGCGATTTGAGGCAAAACCCGGCCTGTTGGAAGAGATCGTTCTGCGTGGCCCGCATTACCTCATTCCGCGCCGCGATGGCGGCATCCTGGTGGGTAGTACACTGGAATGGACAGGCTTTGATACCAGCACGACCGCAAGCGCTCGCACCTTGTTGTTCGAAGCGGCCTGCGAATTGCTGCCCCCCTTGCGTCACTGCCCAGTGAGTCATCACTGGGCCGCGCTAAGACCCGGCAGCGATCAGGGCATTCCCCTCATCGGGGCGGCACCGGGCTTTGACAATCTGTATGTCAACGCCGGGCATTTCCGCAATGGCATCACGCTGGCGCCTGCAAGTGCGCGGCAAGTCGTCGGGCTGATGGGCTGAAGCTCAGCAGATACGAACCACTGTAGTGTAGGCCGTGAGTGCGGGTGCTACTCCGACCGTTACTTGACCCAAGTCGTCTCACCTGCATCCAGAAAGTCCGCATCGTTATTGATGTCCCAGGTCTTGGCTCCGGTCTGGGTAATCTGCATCAAGCCGTCGGTCGCGTTGACCTTGCCAGTGACTGGTGTGGCCCGCAGGGTGAAGCTGTTTGCCGCGACAGCGTTCAGGCTCATGTTGTATATCGCGGGGCCGCTTTCCGGCGATATGCTGGGCCCTAGCGTGATCGCATTGCAGGGGCTTGTGGTGTCACCGGTGACGCTGCAGCGGCAGTAGGAGTTGCACACCACATAGTTGCGCTCCATGGCTTGCGCCAATTGCAGCAAGGTTTGCTGGGCATCGGCCCGGTTGGCGCGGATCACGTAATTCCGGTAGCTCGGAAAGGCGATGCTCGCGAGGATGCCGACGATGGCAACGGTGATGAGCATTTCCATCAAGGTGAAACCCTGTGAAGGGTGTTTTGCATTGGTCATTTGATGACCTCGCGCCAGGTGATTCGGCCTTGTCGTCCGGCCGCGCTGCCGCGCACGGAAGTCAGCGCGCAGCTGTCGGTCACGCAGGGGGTGCCGTCCGGGTTGGTCTGGCCAGACCCGCTCAAGAAGTACATGTCCTGGTTGTCGGAGACAGAAACAACGGCGGGCGCGCTTTCGATACCCACGTTCGAGAGCAGGCCGGACAGCGCCTGATCGTTGGCGTCGATGACGCCATCGTTGTTGGTGTCGAAAGGCGGGGTGGCAAGCGGTTGCCCGGTTTTGGCATCCAGCGTCATCAGCCAGCCGGTACCACCGGTGTCGCAGGGACTCGCGGGGGGGATCAGTGTTGTGAAAATGATGCGCCCGAAGCGCAGTGTGGCTCTGCTCACCGAGCGCTCGCCCTTGTTGTTACCTGCACCACCCGTGGCAGCAGCATTGTTGTTGGTGTTGAAAAGGTCGATGAACCAACCCTTGTCGGTAGCCAAGTTCAGCGCATTGCTGGATGTGGTGCGGAAGCCGGTGCTGGTGGATTCGGTCAGCACCGTCTGCTTGCGCAGCACCGAGCGACCACTGGCGCGCGGGGTGCTGTATTTGGCCTTCGGTGTTGCGGTGCTGGCATCGTCGGTGATCGCGTCGAAAATGCCATAAAAAGTCTGGTTGTTCTGGCCCGATTGAGTGTTGTCGCTGCCTTCGAGGTACTTGCCGGTACCGAAGTACACCATCAGGTCATCTGCATCGCTGGTCAAAAGATTCAAGCCCGCATCCGGACGGGTGGTGATGGGCTGGGCATTGCCGGAGCCATCGACTGCCGTGAACATCGGCGTATTGCCGTAGGCCACCGACCAGGCAGCCGGGTCCGCATTGTCCACATCAAAACGCCACATGCGGCCTTTCAGGTCGCCAGCGTAGATGTGGTCCACCACGCTGTCGCCATCGAGGTCGATGGGCAGCGGGGTTGCAAGGCTGTTGGGCACGGTGCCAGCGGCGAAGTCAGTGGCTGTGGCCGCTGGCGTGACCGTGAGTTTTCTGTAGTGCGTGCCTTCTGTCCAGGCACCGGTCGTGGCATCGGGACCAGTGAGATAGATAATGTAGAGCGCTGCCTTGCCATTCGTTGCGGTGTGGTTGTAGCCGTTGCCGATGATCGCTGCCCATTTACCGTTGCGCATTTTCACGATGGAAGGCTGCGAGTAGGTCAGTCCCAGGGTCGCGTCATTGGCGGCGTTGAACTCCCACATGACGACGCCATTGGGCCTACTGCTCACGTCATAGTCCGCGTTGGCGAGGGTGAAGTTGGCGGGATTGGTGACATTGAGTGCAAACACCCCACGTCCACCCGAACGCATCGTGCCGACCAGCACGCTCGCCCACACATCATTGGCGGCCCCGATCTGGGCATCGCCCACGGTGGGTGAGCCATCAACCACGAATTGGTGCTGGTATGGATTCTGGGTGAGATTGGTGAGTGTCGGCTTGGTGGCCGAGCCGAAGGCGGCACTCGGCACGTAGGCCAGTACCTCATCACCTGCGGCCTGCGCAGGCGTCGTACTGGCTGCAACCCTGAAGCCATGCAGCATGCCGTCGTTGGCGCCGACATAGATCACGCCGGGGCGACTGGCTTGTGCAGCACGAAATGCATCGTAGCCAGTAAAGGTGTAAGCGTTGCTGGGCGGGCCCACAAAGAAGGGATCCGAGTTGATGACGTCACCGAGGGTGGTGAGGCTGTCGCGCGGTCGAAATTTGTTGCTGGCAATGCCCTCATTGCTGCGGCTGCCGCGCAGGTAGTCCACGCGGGCCGATCCCTGGTTGTCGGGTATGGCGAGCACCGAGGGGTTGAGGTTGAGCAGCGTCTGCTGAGCCGTATCGAGATTACCCCACTCGAAGCTGATACCGGCCTTGGTGCTGGGCTTGTAGCTCAGGATGATGCGCGGATTGGTGGGGGCAGTGGCCAAGGAGGGACGGCTGTTGAGCAGGGTGCCAGCGTCCCACTCCACGGTCGGGCAAAGCCCGCCGTTGGGTATGCTGGGGCAAGCCCCGCCAGCACCGGTTGAAACACGGCGCGACTTGAGCCTGCCGCTCCAGTTATTGCTCTCGAAGCTGGCCTGGTAAATGCGCGAACCGGTGTCCAGGCGCCCGGAGTTCGACGAAGCAGATGAGGCGCTGCCCGAGGCGGCCGCGATGGCGTTCAGCACATTATTGAAGGCGGAAGTGAGGCTGGCCGCATTGTTGGCAAAAATGAAGGAACCGCCGCCCTGTGCGCCGCTGTTTTGCACCAAGATGTCGTTCTGTACACCAGCATCGGCAAAGCCGATCATGTAGGTGCGCACGTTGTTCTTGAAGTCGTTTTTGGGATTGGTTTCGCCGGTGAAGCCGTTGGGGCGTAAATCCATGTCGAACAAGGCCATTGCCACGTCATCCAGATAGTCACTGCTGCCATTCGTAAAGCCGGGGATGTCTGTCGTGTTCCCGGGATTAACGACTTCGTAGGAACGGTTGGTTTTTCGTTCAAAGTGCGGGTCGATAGTGGAGGGGCAGACAGTGCTACCGACATCGGTCGCCTTGCCGCGCGTGCAATCTTCGTCGTAGTCGCGCAACGGGGCGCTGATGTTCCGATCTTGAGTGTTTCGGCCATCAGTGAGATAGGCGATGAAGCTCTTCTGGCAGGACAGGGTGATCGGTGGCGTCAGCGTTGGCCCAGCGGTTTCGCCCGCGCCAGTCCTGTTCTCGATGGCGGTGGGGAAGATCGATGTGACGGGTTGATCGCAACTCTGGCTGCCATTCACGCAACTCATGCGTGCCGACCCCGTCCGCGTAGGATGCATGGCCAGGGTAGTGCCGGTGGTGTTCCCCAATGCAAAGTATTGCCCGAAGGTTTCAAGGGTCTCGGCAAGTGGGGTATTGCCCAGTAGCGTCAGATTGGCAATCGAGCTATCCAGCGCCGCACGCTTGCCATTCTCGACGCCCAGCACAGCGAGCGGGCCGATCTGGCTAATCAATCGCCCGGCATTGTCGCCAGCGTAGGTGCCCAGACCAACACGCATGCGTTGGTCCATGGTTGCCAGCAAACCTCTGGAAGCTGATTTGGAAACCTCGATGCGGGTTTGCACGGAGGCGGTCGAGGAGATCGGCTTGATGCCTTGCCCGCCGTTCCAGGTCACGCCCGAGACGCTGGCGATGTTGAAGTACCAGTTCAGGAAGTTGCCGCTATAGGTGGCGATGCCATAGCCGTCGGGAAACCGGACGGTCATCGTTGAAGGCTCGCCGATGGAGGCATTGCCGCTATTGAAGGTGAAGGTTCCGAGGCCATCGCCGTTCAGGCGTGCGCGGTAGTCCAGCGCCGGGTTGAAGCAGAAGCCGTTTGCACCGGTGCTGTCGAAGACCTTGAATTCGGTGGTGTTCGCGTTCGGGTTGTAATACCCGTCGCGCATGATGTAGACCTTCCTGCTGTTCTGACTGACGCCGATGTCATAGAAAAAAGTGTTCGACAGCACCTTCGCTGCCGCCGCGGTGCAGGGGTAGGTCGTGCTGGTGCTGAAAGGCGCATCTGGCACGATGTTGAGCATCGACAGGGAGTTGTCGATGGCGATCAGCAAGTTCGGCTCGGCGCTGCCGGAAAGAAACAGCGGGACGCTGGGCAGGGACAGGTCTGCCGCCAGCACCGCACCAGTCGCTGTACCCAGCAAGGTACCGGTCAACAGGCTCTTGATTAAACGGGACTTGGACTTGGTCATGCTATTTCTCCGCGGTGAATCGGCTAAGGCTGCGAATGGAGCTGGGGTGCGCAAATTTCAAATGAATGAAAAACAGCGGCTCAAAACAATTTTGCGTACACGCTCTGTGTCACGGTGTCGGTCTTTTCGCTATCAACCGGTTGCGCACCGGTGCCAACCCCACTGACTTCGTAATACCAAATATTGGCACTAATGCCCTGGCCCAAGCCCAGGCTGCTGGTGGGATCCTTGCCGATTTCTTGCACCACATAACGGGGCTGCACGGCAACGCCTGGCATGGTTTGTCCAGTTTGCAGAGCTGGAACGGTGCCGGCGGCATAGGAATAACCGTAGCGCCGTCCGTAGTTTGTCCACCAGTTGTTATCCAGCAGGTTGGTCAAAGTGACGGTGCTGGTGCTGGCGGGTGTTTCCTTTTTCCAGATATAGGCTGCGTCAGTTGCGGTGGTATTGCAGCTGGTTGAGGTCGTGGATTGCACGCAGCCAGTCACGGGCTTGAGGCCGGTTTGAGACTGAAGCCACTGCTCGCCTGAAATGATTGCGCTTTCAGCAGCCTGAAACGCAACAGTCGTCTCCGATACACCGTATGCCATCCGGCTTTGCAGCTTGTTTCCTCCCATTGCAGCGATGCCGAGAATGGTGAGTGCCAACATGAGAATCAGCGCCACTGCCAGCGTGGCACCGCGCTGAGTTGAGGGGGATGCAGCGTGCCGGGATAGCCTGTTCATAATGACCGTGACCTTAGCGAAGGCGGTTGCGGATTTGCAGTGTCGTCGTGAATTCGCGGCGAAGGCGCCCACCCTGCACGCCCTGATAGGTTTGCCCAGCGGCAACATTCTCGACGCTGTCGATGGTGATCACGAGGTTGACCGAGACCACTCTTGGCCAGTCGAGTGTGCTGCTGGCGACCTGGAAGCGATTGGCCACGTTATCGCCATCACTGTCGATGCCGTAGAGAATCTGCATGTCCTGTACGCCCAGCAGCAGTGGCTGCGGTGTTTTGGCATCAAAGCCGGTGGCGGTGGATTCCGTGCTGCCAGTGCCATCGAGAAACCGGCGTTTGCAGTTGAGCGCCCCCACGACCTCTCCACTGGCAGTATCTGGTTTGGCGACATAGAAGGTGTTCTCGACCATCTGGTCTGCGGCTGCGGCTGTTCCATCGCAAGCCAAGATCGCGCCGTCTGCCGTGCCAGCCACGCTGCCGTCTTGGCCGCGGTAGCGAACCGTGATGGAGTCGGTACTCGTTTGCACAGTGCTGGCCGTAATGCCGCCCACGGTCGGTGCAGCGTTATCGGTTCCTTGAATGGCAAGACTCGATGCGGTGAAGATGGTGCTGGGATCGCTATTGGTGATCGGCTCCGGTAGGTAGCCTGCCTGCCGGATGTAGGGATACATCAAATAGGTGAGCAGGCGGCCGGATTCCTGTACTTGCGACATCCCCTCCTGTGTCCGGAAGCTCTGTCGTCCACCGAGAAATACGTTGCTGACAGCAATCAGCAGCAGCAGGCCCAGAGCGGTGGCAATGAGTAGCTCGATCAGCGAAAAACCATCTTGTGCCTGACCGCGGCCAAGGAGACTTGCGTTGCGGCTCATGGCGTGAGGCTGAGCTGATAGCAGCTCATATGGGTGGCAGGGTTGAAAGTGGCGGGGCCGGGACAGCTGGTGTCAGTGGCCCCTGTGCGGTTCTCGTCCCAAAAAATGCTGATCGTCTGCCGCTTGCCGCTCGCGCAAGGTGTCACAGAGCAGACAACACTGATTTTGGAGCCCGGCAGCTTGAGGCGGGCTCTGTTGTACCACTCGTTCAGTTCAAAGCTTGCCAGCTCAGCCGGAGTGCAGGCCGCGGTATTGCAGTTCGCGCTTGCTGTAGCGGGCGCGGTGCCGACAGCCGCCAGGTAGCTGCCGGTGGCCGCCAGTTCACGATTGGCGCGCATCCGGTCAGCCAGTTCGGCGGCCATCGCGACCACGAGGCTGCGCTGGTAGGTTTGCTGATTGCTGCGCAGCGAGGCCACCTGCAAGCCTGCAAGACCCAGGATTCCAATGGAAAGCACCAGCACGGCGATCAGAATCTCAAGCAGAGCGACGCCGCGTTGCGGTGAGTGATGGATGCTCATGAGCAGGCTGGGGGTGAGGAAGTATCGCGGCGGCAATTTGTAGTGACATCGGAGCGCACACGGCCGAAGGTCGCGACGATGATGCTTCGACCCTCCCCGATGCCGCGGGCATCGCAGTAGGACAGGCTGCCAGCTCCCCCCCTCAAGACGCCAGCATTCGTGAAGGTAATGCCGTCGCCGAGGTTGGCATCGCCACAGATGGTGGTGTTGGCGTTCGACAGCGGCTCATGCACGGCCAGCACCAACTCACCAGCATCGAATATGCCATTGGGTGTGCCTGCTTCGCGGAACACCACCCAGCCGGTGTGCCAGCCGTTTGCTGCACACGTCGGTGCCGCATTGTACGGGGCTGCGGAGGGGCAGACGGTGATTGTGCTGCGCGAGGTGACTGCCTGGTTGCGTGCATAGGCAAGCGTGCGCAGCAAATCCCCTACATAGCTGCTTCGGCGATTGTTCTGGGTCAGGCTATTGAAGCTTGGAACTGCCAAGGTGAGCAGAATGGAGGCCACTGTGATTGTGACGAGCAGCTCCAGCAGGGTGAACCCGCTTGACGGACCAAGACATTTTTTCTGGGATTGCCGCATAGATCTCTGCTTGACGCCGCAAAAAAACTTTAGCACATGAACGACTTACGATTCATGTGAGTAATCGCACCCAATCATGCCGCGATGCCTCGAATCTTCGATACGCGAAGTGGCGATATTTGGGTGCGGAATGCGACAGGCGTCTCGTTTGACCTGACAGAGAATCAAAGGTGTAAGGTTTCAGGCCAGCATGCGGGCTGCCTTGCCGAGTGCGGTCACCAGCTGGTCGATGTCATCGCGGTCGTTGTAGGCCGCCAGTGAGGCCCGCGTGGTGGCACCAACCCCGAAGCGAGCCATCAGCGGCATGGTGCAGTGGTGGCCGGTGCGCACCGCCACGCCCTCCATGTCCAGGATGCTGCCGATGTCCTGTGGATTGGCGCCATCGAGCACGAAGGAGAGGATGCCGCCCTTGCCGTGGGCGGTGCCGATCAGCCGCAGGCCCTTGATCCCCACGAGCTTCGGGGTGGCGTAGTCGAGCAGGGCGTGTTCATGGGCAGCGATGGACTCCAGACCGATGGCATCGACGTAGTCGATGGCGGCCGCTAGACCAATGGCTCCCGCCATGTCCGGTGTGCCGGCCTCGAAGCGATAGGGCGGCTCGGCCCAGGTCGAGCCCTCGAAGCTCACCGTGCGGATCATGTCGCCGCCACCGTGCCAGGGCGGCATGGCATCGAGCCGTGTCTTCTTGGCGATGAGGCAGCCGAAGCCGGTGGGGCCGTAAAGCTTGTGGGCGGAGAGGGTGTAGAAGTCGGCACCCAATGCTGCGAAATCGACCTTCAGATGGGCGACGGCCTGGGCGCCATCCACCAGTACCGGGATGTCGCGTGCCTTGGCCTCGGCAATGATCTCTGCCACCGGATTGACGGTGCCGAGGGTATTGGAGACCTGCACCACGGCGATGAAGCGGGTGCGCTCGTTGAGCAGCTTGCGCCAGCCGTCGAGATCGAGCGCGCCGTCATCCAGCACCGGGGCGGCCACCACCTTGGCACCGCACTGCGCCGCGATCAGCTGCCAGGGCACGATGTTGCTGTGGTGCTCCATGCCGGTGAGCAGAATCTCGTCGCCTTGTTTGAGCAGCGGGCGAAGGAAGCTGTAAGCGACGAGGTTGATGGCCTCGGTGGTGCCACGGGTGAACACCACTTCTTCACGCTGGGCGTTGAAGAACTGTGCGATGCGGTCCCGCGCACCTTCGTACTGCGTGGTGGCACGCTCGGCCAGCTCATGCACCGCGCGATGCACATTGGCATTGCTGGTCTCGTAGTAGCGACTGATCGCCTCGATCACCGCGCGCGGCTTCTGGGTGGTGGCCGCGTTGTCGAGATAGGCGAGGCGCTTGCCGCGCACTTTCTCGCCCAGGATGGGGAAGTCGGCGCGGATGCGCTGCACGTCGTAGCTCATGGCGCATTCGCCATCAGCAGGGTGCTCACGCGCTGCTCGGCCCAGTGTTTAAGGCCCGGCAGCGGCAGGCGGTCGAGCGCGGCTTGTGCGAAGGCTTGCGTCAGCAGGCTCTGCGCCTCGGCAGCGCTCAGGCCGCGCGAGCGCAGGTAGAAGGCGGCATCCTCGTCGAGCTGGCCGAAGGTCGCACCATGCGCGCACTGCACATCGTCGGCATAAATTTCTAGCTCCGGCTTGGCGTCGATCTCGGCCTTGTCGCTCAGCAGCAGGCTGGCGATGCGGGTTTCGGAGTCGGTCTTGGCCGCCCCCGGCTGCACCTGCACCTTGGCATTGAGGATGGCCTTCGATTGCGCCGCCGCAATCAGGCGCGCACTGCTGCGGCTGGTGCAGCGCGGAGCGGCATGCCAGACGTGGCTGCGCTGATCGACCCGGCTCTTACCGGTGAGCGCGGCGAGGCCGGTCTGCTCGAAGCATGCGCCGGGTTCGGCCAGCGTCACTTCGGTCTCCTGCCGCACGCGGGCACCACCGAAATCGAGCTGCACCATCGTAAGCCGAGCATCGGCGGCCACATGCGCCTTGAGATGCAGGGCGCGGGTGGCCTTGGGGTCGGCGTCCTGCACGCGGATCAGCGTCAGGTGGCTGCCGGCGGCGAGCGTCAGCGTGAGCACGGCGGTGAGCAGCGTGTCGCTGTCGCCCGTACCGGGTGCGTCCCAGATCAGCACGGTGGCTTTCGAGCCTGCCGAGAGCGCCAGCCGATGCCGCAGATGGCGCATGGTCTGCTCACCAGCTAGGGCATGCGTGATGAGGAAGGGGATGTTGGCGACGCCGTCGATGGTTTTGTCCACACCCTGCTTGGCAAAGGCGCGGTTGAGGGCATCGAGCGCAAAGGTTGTAGACGTCTGCACCGGGTCGAGTGCAGCAAAAGTGAGCGGCTGGGCGCGGTCGAGTGCGAACACGGGATCGAGCGCGGGCTTGGCGATGGCGAAAGCCTGCTCGGCCAGCCCCGACCAGTCGCTGTAGTGCCAGCTCTCAAGCTCAGGCGTGGGCCAGCCGGCGGCCTCGAAGCGCGCGAAGGCGTCGATGCGCTGCGCATGCTGATCCTGCGGCAGGCTATTGCGGCAGCTGTCGAAGAAGTTCATGCCTGAGCTCATGCGGCAGCCGGTGACTGTTCCAACCAGCCGTAACCCTTTTCTTCGAGTTCGAGAGCTAGTTCCGGCCCGCCGCTTTTCACGATACGGCCACCTGAGAGCACATGCACGAAGTCAGGCTTCACGTAGTCGAGCAGGCGCTGGTAGTGGGTGACGAGCACGGTGGCGCGTTCAGGTGAGCGCAGGGCGTTGATGCCATCTGCCACCACCTTCAGTGCGTCGATGTCGAGGCCGGAGTCGGTCTCGTCCAGCAGCATCAGCGTCGGTTCCAGCACCAGCATCTGCAGGATCTCGTTGCGCTTCTTCTCACCGCCGGAGAAGCCCTCGTTGACGCCGCGTTGCAGCATCTTCGGTTCCATCGCCACCTGTTTCACCTTCTGCTTCACGAAGGCGAGGAAAGTTCCCGCGTCCATCTCCGGCTTGCCCTCATGCTTGAGCCTGGCGTTGAGTGCGGCCTTGAGCAGCGTGGTGTTCGACACGCCCGGAATCTCGACCGGATATTGAAAGCTCAGGAACACGCCGCTGCGCGCCCGCACTTCGGGTGCGAGCGCCAGCAGGTCTTCGCCCTGATAGCTGACGGTGCCATCGGTGACAAGGTAGTCCTCATGGCCCGCAAGCAGCTTGGCGAGCGTGGATTTGCCCGCGCCGTTCGGCCCCATGATGGCGTGGACTTCGCCTGCATTCACGGTGAGCGAAAGGCCCTTGAGTATGGATTTGCTACTGATGTCGGCGTGTAGATTTTCGATTTGAAGCATGGGTGTCAGCGATCTTCCCGGCTGTGCCAGATGCGAGTGATGGTGATGCTGCCGTCGTCGAGCAGCTGATAGCGGATGGTGTAGCTGCCCTGGCCGAAACGGGCGTAGGTGGTTCGAAAGTCCGGTGCGCCATCCAAGCGCTGACCAATTGCCGGAAACTGCGCGATACGATTTACCGC
Source organism: Pseudomonadota bacterium (assembly GCA_040386395.1). GTDB lineage: Bacteria > Pseudomonadota > Gammaproteobacteria > Nevskiales > Nevskiaceae > Stagnimonas. Next base: position 74,857 of record JAZKFO010000054.1, read on the forward strand.
GTTGAGGATTGCAGTGGCCGCCTTGATGGCCGCAGCGGCATTCTTGTCTTGAAGAAAGGCTTGCAGTCGAACCAGATCGGCTTGTGCGGTGGGCGTCCAGTTTGGCTTTACGCCTGCCACGGCACAAACTCCCCGCGCGCTTGAGCCTCAAGCCAGACGCGCACCTTCTCATGCGGGATCAGTGTGCCGTTCTCTCTGGCTTGCCGGGCTTCTTCACGCTCCTGCGCGATGTCCGCCATCAGCTGGCGGCGTTCGGCTTCGCGCTCCACGGCCTCGCCCAGCAGGGCGGCCAGCACGGCGCTGCGCTCCTCCGGCGGGAAGGCGGCCTGAAAGCCTTGTGCCAGCTCATCGGGCACGGAGATGGTGATGTCTGTCATGGCTTGCTCCTTAACCGACTGCGCCTTCCAACGATACCGCCAGCAACTTGCCAGCCTCCACCGCAAACTCCATCGGCAGCTCGCGGAACACGTCCTTGCAGAAGCCGTTGACGATCATGCTCACCGCGTCTTCTTCGCTGACGCCGCGCGAGCGCAGGTAGAACAGCTGGTCTTCACCGATCTTGCTGGTCGTCGCCTCGTGCTCAACCTTCGCAGTCGGGTTGCGAACCTCGGTGTAGGGGAAGGTGTGCGCGCCGCACCTGGGGCCGATCAGCAGCGAGTCGCACTGCGTGTGGTTGCGCGCACCGGCCGCACCCGGCAGCACGCGCACCAGGCCGCGATAGCTCTGCTGGCCGTGGCCGGCGGCAATGCCCTTGCCTACGATGGTCGAACGGGTGTTCTTGCCGACGTGAATCATCTTGGTGCCGGTGTCGGCCTGCTGATGATGGT
>JAZKFO010000055.1:0-29175 GCA_040386395.1 Pseudomonadota bacterium
AAATACAGGCCTCGTGCTCAGTGCTGCGTGAAAACTGAATTCTTCAGAGACGACTCTGTAGCGTGGGACGCTGATGACATTGACTCTTGGATCAATGAGCGCATCACCCAGTCAAAGAAGGGGGCGCCATGAACAAGAACACAAACATCATCCTCGCTGCGCAGAAACACTTGAGCGCCGCCGTCCTCACCGCTACGGGATCGTTGAAGGTACTGCCAATCGTTAGCTCGGCAGCTCTCAACTTCGCCCTTGCCATTGTCACGGCCATTGATGCAGAGAGCCGCCTGTCGCCGTCTGATTCCGCAAAACCCAATGCACGCGGCAAGGTGAAAAAGTGAAGGCCGGCTTGCAGTCAAGTCCGCTCGACACCGGACTGATTCTCACCAGCGCCGCCGACATTGAGATAAAGGCCGTGCAGTGGTTGTGGCCTGGATGGTTAGCAGTCGGCAAGCCACACATCCTCGGTGGCGCACCCGGCACCGGCAAGACGACGCTGGCGATGGCAATGGCCGCGACGGTTTCATCCGGCGGGCGCTGGCCGGATGGACTTCAATGCAGGCAAGGGCGGGTGCTCGTCTGGTCAGGTGAGGACGATCCAGCGGACTCTCTGGTCCCTCGCCTCAAGGTCATGGGGGCCGACTTGACGAGGATCGAGATTGTCTCCGGCTTGCGCGACGGCACCGGTGTTGTCCGTGCCTTTGACCCGGCAACAGATATCGCGGCCCTCACCGATGCCTTCAACGCATTCGACGACATCACCATGTTCATCATCGACCCCCTGGTGTCGGCAGTCAGCGGGGACAGTCATCGAAACACTGAAGTGCGCCGCAACTTGCAGCCCTTGGTGGATATGGCGCAAGCAAACGATTGCGCGCTGTTGGGAATCACGCACTTCAGCAAGGGGATGCAAGGTCGTGACGCCATAGAGCGCATCAACGGCTCCATCGCGTTCACCGCCGTGCCCCGCATCGTGATGGTCGCGGCCCAGCACCTTGATGGCGAGGGCGCGCCGACGAGGTTGTTGGCACGCGCAAAGTCAAACATCGGCCCGGACGGTGGCGGCTTCGCGTATGAGATTCATCAGTTGCCAGTACAAGGCCACGCCGAACTTAATGCCAGCTGCGTGCTGTGGAAGGAGCCGGTGGAGGGCACTGCCAACCAACTGCTCGGTCGTGCGGAGCAAAGGTCAAGCGAAGGAAGCACCAGCGCCCTGCAAGAGGCGACGGAATGGCTCGCGGACTTTCTGGCTGATGGTCCTAAAGACAATGAAGAGATCAGGGCCGCAGCTCGAAGTGCTGGCCACACGGTAGCAACTGTGAAGCGGGCGAAGGCAGACCTGAAAGTTAAGTCCCAGAAGCAGGGTATGGACGGTGGATGGGCCTGGGTTTTGCCCGAAGGCGCTCAAGGTCGAGCGAAGGAGCTCACTGAACATGATGAGCTTCTTCGGCAGATTTGAGCGCCTTCGCGAGTTAATGTTGTAAGAGGGGGCCAATTTCAAGAAATCGCTAAATGCATTACTGAATTTCATTCGGAATTATTTCATGCATTTTATTTTTACTAGCTTCAAAAGCTTTATTCATTTTAGCCCCCATTAATCTAAGTTGAGCGACGGCACCCACAAGGGTAAATCGACTGACACTAAATCGCCCCCCTTCAAGCGGAACTGCAAAAGCAATGTTATTCGAATTCAGTATGAGTCGATTAATTGTTTCATATGGAGACAACAAATATCCGTTAGAGGTGCATTCTAACGACAATGGTTCAGCTCCCTGATCAGTGCTTGCAATCGCGAAAGTTTTGAAACCATCAACACAGGTCGGAAAAATTCGCAAACTGTAATAACATAACAATTTTTCCGGTGAACAAGCCGCTGATAAGGTATCATCTGCAGCGTTTTTTGTGGCGACGACAGTTATTTTATCTAGATCAAAAGACCTCCATTCATTCACCTTAAAATCAAGCTCTTGGGCATGTATAGAGGTCGACTTAATAAATATATAAATCATTAACAGCACAATTCGTAAGCTCACTGATCGTATCCCTCTGCCCGGATCATTGCCCATTTTGCTTTGGTTCCTTCATCTCCGGCCATGAAAGGGAATAAGATTTCACTGGATGAAAGCGGTGGAATACTTGCTATTGTTTCATATTCTCGATGTTCGGTGATCCCTCCACTGATAGTGGTGATTACAATAGCAACCTTTGTAACGGTAATATTATTGTTTCCATTATGAAGAAGGGCGCCGAAATAATTATTCATCCTTGGTCCACCTTTTCCTGCAAGCAACTCCTTCTCATTGTCTGTAAGGCGTCTAATATTTGTCAGATTAGTTCGGTCGATTATATATTTAGCTTCACAAGATTTTTTTATCTGCCTAACGGCAGCTTCATTCTGATTTGCTTTTGTATATCTGAGAATGCAATCGTCATATGATTTGGGTTCAAAGGGATTGCAACCAGACAGCGCAATGCACGCAGAAATATAAATTACGGTTTTAAAGCTTTGTCGAAACATAGATGCCCCATTTCTGTTTGATGATTATTTTCCAAAAAGTCTCAACTTTCAGAATTCCCCTACGATTTGTCTAGTCCTTGACGCTGCTCTGCGGCCATAGTTTCCGGCCACGCCGGGGCAGACTGATGACCGTAGATTTGAGTGACCAGCACGTTGCGCAGGAACACCGACAAGGGCAGCTCGGCCGCATCGGCAAGCGCCTGCAAGTCCTTGCTCATCTTGAGCGGCAACCACAGCTTGACGTCCTGATCGTTCTTGCCAAGACCTGGCGGACGAGCTGTCGCTGGTGGGGTATCACTTTCGGTGCCGCCTCCCCTCGCTTGCATGATGGGCGACTCGAAGAACAGGCCGCTGTTGACCTGCTGGCGCATCTGTTCGAGCCGATAGCGCCCGTAAAGGTGGATGAAAAAGGTGACGCGCAGGAACTTGGGGCGGGTCACCCCGAAGTATTCGCTGAGCTGCTTGATGCGCTGGTCGAGTGGCTCCGGCAGCCAGAACTTGACCGCAACGTCGTCGCCCTTGAACTCATCGAAGGCCAGCCCGTCGTTCGGCAGCATTCGCCGAAACGGATCGTTCTCGGCAATGGGCTTTCGCCGGAAGAAATTGAACACTTGGCCCCGCCCCTTGTTCGTTGTTATGGGTCAAGGCTGACAAGCTCTTTGCGGAACTGCAATCACCCGCTGCGCTTGCAATACGCGCTTACGGTCTAGCGCCATGACAATCAACGAAAAACAACATGCGGAAATTCAAAGATTGGCGACTAAGGCGGAGCTTCTAGGGCTCAATGCGGGCCTGTTTCGTCGCGGCGGTAAATCTGCTGAGGAGCAAGCTCTGAAGGCATGGCGCGCGGGCTATATCGCTGTGCCTACGGTGGACTGTCTTCTGAAGGAAATAGAGATTGGTCTCGATGAGGAGGCAGCTCAGAACGCGGCCAAGCGAGCACGGCGTAGCGTCGCCAGTGCCAAGCGGGCTAAGAAGGTCAAGCCGGGCGTGCGCAAACGTGGGAAGCGAAAGACGGACTGGCCGCAATGCGAACTGCCCTTAGAAGGTGGGTGGGCCACTCCGCCACTAGACCCGCTTGCTGAGATTCAATCACGCCTTGCTCGCAATCGCGCGGTGTTGAAGTCACCGTGAACAATATCCGTGAGACAGCCGTGACTGAGGGTGAGACAGCCGTGACAGCCGCGGGCCGTGACAGCTGTGATTTCCGGTGAGCCAGCCGTGACCGCCATGACTGCCGTGACTGCTGGTGAGACAAACCGTGATCTTCAAGGCCGGTGCTCACACGTTGGTCGTCCGCGAAGGCGATCAAATTGACCTGTTTCCAGGGGGGCTCCGCCGTGTCACTCGTCGTGTCACTTGCCGTGTCCTGTGTGTCCTCCCCGTGTCTCCTTGGCAGTAGGCTGACACGCCGGATTTGTTGAGGTTTGTTGAAAAATCAGCTCCGCCGCTGAGGCCAGTATTTTGCGACACGCATTGCGTTGCGCTGGAGGGTCAGAAAATCCACCTCGTCTGGCTGGTGATATCGCGAGCTGACGAACGGAATTCGTCAAAACTGGAGGCTAAAGAGGGGTAGGGAGCGGATGACGACGGTATTTTTAACGGTATCTAGTCGATGCGGCATGATAAACATCATTTAATTCATTATGTTATTGGCGAGTTCGAGTGCCGCCCTGCCGCCAAATCCGTAGCAAAACCGGCCCTTTCAGGGCCGTTTTTGTTTCTACCCGCCATCCTACCCGCCTACCAATTCGCACTTGGGCTACTGTGTTTGATAGGGAATAGCTGCGCTCTCTTCAGTTGCTCCCCACATCGCGGGTTGAGTGGCGATTGGGACACTGACATCCCTTGCTTGCATATGCAGCTATTGCGACACCTAGTGAGCAAAGCACCGATTCGAGGTGCTGACGCCGCGGGAGCGCGAGGTGGCCAGGCTCATCGTCGCTGGCCAGGCCAACAAGGTGATCGCGATCGATCTCGGTCTGAGTGAGCGCACGGTCGAGCTGCACCGAGCGCAGGTCATGCAAAAAATGGAGGCACGCAGCCTCGCACAGCTGGTGCAGATGCTGATTCGGCTGGACCGCGGCGATACCCGGTGGGTATCCACTGCCGAAGCCAGCACCGCGGGATGAGCGCCGGGGCCGACGCGGCCCGGCTCGGTCTAATGCAGCCGGGGCGCGATGTCAGGTCGGTTTCGGCGCCGCTCGGCACCCTCTCTGGACGTGCTGGGCAGCGCAAAGCCGAGCTGCATGCTGAGATGCTGCATTGCCGATGCCAAGCCCCGGTACACCTTGGTAGAGGCTGCCGAGTGCCCGGTGACCCGCTCGAAACCGGCATCTGTGAACGCCACGGAGAAGTGTCCTGAGGATGTCTCAGTGAGCCGCACCCAACGCTGCTGTGCGATGCGATCAAGAGCTTCGGTGAAATCGCTGCTGCGCAGCGTGGTGCCGGGCCAGCATCGCAGCAACTCGTCCGCTGCAATGCCGTTCGACTCCCAGGCGCCCCGATCCAGCATGAGTTGCAGCAGGGTCTCGTCAATCAGGGTGTTGGTGATCATGGTGTGGTCTCAAGGTGGACGAGTGTGGATGGCGGCAGCGGCGTAGGAATCAAATTAGGCTAAAAGTCTACCGGCAGCCCGCATTGATCCAGATCAATCGCCTCGCAGCAGGGGCTACCGCCGACTGATCCTGGTCAATGCCGAACCTTGCGCTGTGCCGGACTCTGGTGGCCCCGATCAACACTGTCTGGAGTGCCTCCATGAAACACATCGCATCCATTCTCGTCATCGCCAACCGCTCGATGCAGCATAGCGCTGCCATCCGCCATGGGCGTGAGATTGCCAAAACCACCGGCGCTTCTCTGCAGCTGGTGCTGTTCGATTTCGACGCACTCATCGAGCAGACCGCCGACTGGGTGAGCCCGGCGGTGATGGAACTGGCGCGGGCGCAGTTCGAGCAGCAGCGGGTGCAGTGGCTGGCCAGTGAGGCCGCCGTGATGGCGGCTGATGGCATCCAGGCCGATTGCGATTTCGTCTGGGCGCCAGAGCTCTACGAGGCGGTCATCGCCAAGTGCCTGCAGCTCAAGCCCGATCTCGTCATCAAGGATGCCCCCGGCAAAGACAAGGAAGCGCAGGACGCGGACTACGAGCCCAACCGCAAGCTGTTCCGCTACTGCCCGGTGCCACTGATGCTGGTCAGGCCCGATTCGCCCGATCTGCCACACGAGGTGCTGGCAGCCGTCGATGTCGGTGCCGGCAGTGATGACCGTGCGCCCCTCAACGACATGATTCTCACATCCGCGCAGGCAATGGCAGCGGTGGGCCGCGGCCACGTGCATCTGGCGCACAGCTTCCCCTTTGGCGAGCCCGGCATCACCTCGCGGCTGGAGCTGCGCCGCCTGCACGCCGAGGTGCGGGATTCCGAGCGCGGGCGCTTCGAGGCCTACGCCGATCGCCACAACATCCACCGCGACCGTCGCCATCTGATCGATGGGGCGCCGCATCGCATGCTGCCGGCGCTGGTGAACGAGCTGCACGCGCAGCTGCTGGTGGTCGGCAGCAACTACCGCTCGACCTTTGATCGCTTCGTGCTGGGCAGCACGGTGGAGCGACTCATCGCGCATCCGCCCTGCGATTTGCTGATGGTACGCGGCGAGGGCTTCATGACTGTGCTCGAAAGGCATCTGGACATTGAAGACATCCAGACCCGCTATGGACTCGATCAGGGTGTCGACCCGATCACCCGCTTGCACCGGCCCGGTACCCCTCTCATTTCTCCGGCACTGATCTGATCAACCGGCCGAGGACCATCCCATGAACGACTTACAACTGAAGCACGCAGTCAGCGACGCGCTGGAATTCGACCTGGCTTTCGACGCCAGTCATATCGGTGTATTCGTCAGCGACCGGGTCGTCACCCTGAGCGGGTGGGTCGATGACTTTGCGCAGAAGCATGCCGCCGCCGAGGCGGTGCGCCGGGTGCGCGGCGTGCATGCGCTGGCCATGGAACTCGAGGTGCGCTACCCCAGTGACAAGAAGTTCTCCGACGACGAGATTGCCGCCCGCGCCGCCAAGATCATCGAGTGGGATCTGCGCCTGCCACAGGGCACGGTCGCAGTGACCGTCGACAACGGCATGGTGGAGTTGCAGGGTGAGGTCGGCTGGGTCTTCATGCGCCGCGAGGCCGAAGCAGACGTGCGCAAGCTCGGTGGGGTGCTGGGGGTTCGCAATCACATCGTTGTCCGCCCTCATGTCGAGCGGACCGGCGTGCAGGGCGACATGGCGGCGGCACGCACACCGCAGGCGCCGTACGGAAGTCACTGCGCTGTACATCTCGACTTGTCGGGAGCGCATGCCGCACAGCCTTGCAGCAGCGTTCAGCGTGGCTCGTTCGGCCCTGATCTGGACGCGGGCGAGGGGATCGAGGCTGGTCGAATGCACAGGCCGCAGCCGCCGCAGCAATTCCTGCCGCCTGTCTAGGTTTGCGAGCTTCACAGCGCATGTTGCTGCTCAGACGCTCGCTATCCGATTGACGCGCATCAATGCCAAGGCCCGGCGCGTGCGACAGGCTGCAGGGCATGAATACAGCCACCTTACTCCCCGCCCGCACTGCCCCTGTTCCGTCGCCGCTGGTGCGCTTCCGCCAGGTCAGCTTCGGTTACGGCCAGCGGCAGATCCTCGATGCAGTGGATATCGAGATACCACGCGGCAAGGTCACCGCAATCATGGGGCCGAGCGGCTGCGGCAAGACCACCTTGCTCAAGCTCATCGGTGCCCAGCAGCGGCCCACGGCGGGACAGGTCGAGGTCGATGGCATCGACGTACATGCGCTGGGCCGCAAGGCCCTGTTCGAGCTGCGCAAGCGCATGGGCATGATGTTCCAGAACGGCGCGCTGCTTACCGATCTCAGCAGCGGTGACAACGTCGCGTATCCCCTGCGCGAGCACACCCGATTACCCGACAGGATGATCCGCGACATCGTGCTGATGAAGCTCGAAGCGGTGGGCCTGCGCGGTGCACGGGACATCTTTCCCGAGCACCTCTCAGGTGGTATGGCGCGCCGGGTCGCACTCGCGCGCGCGATTGCCTTCGACCCGATGATGGTGATGTACGACGAGCCCTTTACCGGGCAGGACCCGATCAGCATGGGCGTGCTGATGCGGTTGATCCGCACGCTCAACGATGCGCTGGGGCTGACCTCCATCGTCGTCTCGCACAGCGTCGACGAGGTGATGTCGATCAGCGATTACGTCTACATCATCTCCGGCGGTCGCATCGTCGATCGCGGCACGCCGGCCGAGATCCGCGAGAGCATGCTGGACTGGACCCGGCAGTTTCTCGGCGGCCAGCCCGATGGGCCCGTTCCCTTTCACTACGCAGCACCGGACTACGGTCGCGAGCTGCTGGGAGCAGCGCCATGAATGCAGTCGCCACGGTGTTGGGCGATGCCCTGCGGGAGCTCGGCCGCGCCAATCTGTTTCTGGCGACGGTGCTCGCTGCGCTGCCGACTGCGCTGCGACGGCCGCTACTGGTGGTGCAGCAGGTCTACGCTGCGGGCGTGCTCTCGCTGGTGATCATCGCCATCTCCGGTTCGTTCGTCGGCATGGTGCTGGCGCTGCAGGGCTATCGCACCCTGGTCACCTTTGGGGCCGGGGAGTCGCTGGGGGTGTTCGTGGCGTTGGTGATCGTGCGCGAACTGGGGCCGGTGGTGACGGCGCTGCTGTTCGCCGGTCGCGCCGGTTCGGCGATTGCCGCGGAGATCGGCCTGATGAAGGCCACCGACCAGCTGGGCGGCATGGAGATGATGGCAGTCGACCCGATCAGCCGTGTCGTTGCGCCGCGCTTTCTGGCTGGCGTGCTGGCCATGCCGATGCTCTCGGCCATCTTCTGCGTGATGGCGATCGGCGTCGGCGGCGGGCAGCTGATCGGCGTCGAGTTGCTCGGTGTCGATGAGGGGGCGTACTGGTCGCAGATCCAGTCGCAGGTGGAGTTCAGCGATATCCGAAACGGCATCGTCAAAAGTCTGGTGTTTGGTGCCACTGTCAGCTGGATCGCGGTGTATCAGGGCTACACCGCCGCACCCACCTCGGCCGGCATCTCGGATGCCACCAAGTCCACGGTGGTGCTGTCCTCGCTGGCCATCCTCGCACTGGACCTGGCGCTCACGGCGCTGATGTTCCAGCGCGTCTGAATCACAGCAATCAAGGAGCACGACATGCACGGCAAAAGTCTGGAGCTGCTGGTGGGACTGTTCTTCACCCTGGGGCTGGGCGCGATCTTCGTGCTTACCTTTCGCGTTGCCAGCCTGAGTGGCGCTGCCCCCGGCGAGGCCTATTCGGTGAGTGCGCAGTTTCAGAACATCGGCGGCCTCAAGGCCGGTGCGGCGGTGACGCTGGCTGGTGTGCGCATCGGCCGGGTGCGCTCGATCTCGGTCAACCGCGATAGCTACGAAGCCGTGGTGTCACTCGAAATCGCCAAAGACTACGACAACATTCCCCGCGACAGCAGTGCGCAGGTGCTCACCTCAGGCCTGCTCGGCGAGCAGTACATCGGGCTGGAGCCGGGCGGCGACGAGCGTTTGCTGCAGGCTGGTGATCGCATCATCCTCACCCAGTCGGCGCTGGTGCTCGAACACATCGTCGGCCAGTTCGTCGCCGCTGGCTTGAATGCTGCGGCACCCCAGGTGGAGAAACCCTGATGGCCGCCACAGAGCGTGTCGTGGACGTGAAGACCATCCCGCTCAGGGGCGCGCTGAGCTTTGCCACCGCAATGGCGGTGCTGGATGACCTCACGCCGCTGATCGGCGTGGGCTCGCAAAACATCTGCATCGATCTTGCCGGGGTCTCCGAGGCCGACAGCGCCGGCCTGGCGCTGCTGCTGGAGTTGCGACGCCGCTGTCGCGCCGCAAAGCTGACCCTGCGACTACAGTCGGCACCGCCGCAGCTGCTGGCACTCGCCACCTTCTTCGGTCTCGGCGAGATTCTCGCGCTGCAGTGAGCGACGTGTGCAAGGACCACAACAGTGTCATCACTGCTGGCGTAACTGATCCGGGTCAATGCCGAAGGCGGCGATCGGCCGCAAGGTGAGGTCTCCTCCATCGTCGGCAGAACGCCCATGAGCCAATACCGCCACATTCTGGTGATCACCAGCCCGGACATGCAGCACACGCCGGCACTGCGCCGCGCCGCCGCACTGGCGCGCAAGACTGGCGCGCATCTGGAGCTCTGCCTGTTCGACTACCACCTCGGCATCGCGGCGGTAGGGGTGCTGCAGCCGCTGGTGATGGACCTGGCGCAGGGCGCTTTCGCCAGCCAGCGCGAGGGCTGGCTGCGCGATACCGCCCTCGATCTCTCCGAGTCCGGTCTCAGCACCAGCTTCAAGTTCGTCTGGAGCGAGTCGATCATCGACGCCATCGTCAGCCGGCTGCTGCACGCGCACTACGACCTGGTGGTGAAGGATCTGGGGCCAACGAGCGCCCTGCGTCTGGGTCAGCTCTCCGCGCTTGATCGCGCCCTGGTACGCCTCTGCCCGGTGCCGCTGCTGATGGTGCAGGAGGGCCCGGAGAGCCGGCATCCCCGCCTGCTCGCGGCCGTGGACCCGGCCCACGACACCGAAGACCCCAAGGGCTTGAACCAGCGCATCGTCCAGGCCGCGCTGGCACTGGCCTACCAGTGCGACGGCACAGTACATCTTGGCCATTCCTTTGCCGGCTTGCCGCTGCTGACGACCGTCGATAGCTGGTCCACCGGCATCGAGTTCACCCAGAGCTACGACTTGCTGCGAAACCGGCAGCAAGAGGCCTTCGACGCGATGGCCGAGAGCCTGGGTGTGGCGAAGGAGCTGCGGCACTCGCTCTGTGGCGAGCCCTCAAGCGAAATGCCTGCACTCGCCAATCTCATTGGCGCCAGCACCCTGGTGGTGGGTTCGACCTATCGCCATGGCCTCGACCGCTGGCTGGTCGGCAGCACTGCGGAGGACATTCTCGACACCGCGAGCGGGGACGTGCTGGTGGTCAAGCCCGATGGCTTTCTGCGGGTACTCGCTGCGCATTACGGTCTGCCCAGCACGCCCAACCTGCCGCAGGCAGCCTGAGGAGGACGACATGGATATCGGCTTCTACGGTGCCACCGGGACGGTTACCGGCTCCAAGTATCTGGTGCGCAGCAGGAAGACCAGCGTGCTGGTCGATTGCGGCCTGTTCCAGGGCTACAAGCAGCTGCGCCTGCGCAATCGGGCACCGCCGGGTTTCGATATCGGCAGGCTCGATGCGGTGATCCTGACCCATGCGCATCTCGACCACAGCGGCTATCTGCCGCTGCTGGTGAAGCAGGGCTATCGGGGCCCGGTGTATTGCACCGAGGCGACGCGCGATCTCTGCGGCATCCTGCTGCCGGACAGTGGCCGCCTGCAGGAGGAGGAGGCCCAGCATGCCAACCGGCACAGCTGGTCCAAGCACAGCCCGGCCGAACCGCTCTACACCGAGGCCGACGCCCTCCAGGCACTGGAGCTACTGGAGGCCAGACCCTTCGGCAGCGGCTTCGATGCCGCACCGGGCCTCAGGGCCGAGTTCTGGCCTGCGGGCCATATCCTCGGTGCCGCGATGGTTCGGTTGGACGATGGCGACACCAAGCTGCTGTTCAGTGGCGATCTCGGCCGCAGGGTCGATCCACTGATGCTTACCCCCGCAGCACCGCCAGCCGCCGACTACGTGGTGGTGGAGTCGACCTATGGCAATCGCCAGCACGAGCCGGTGGACCCGATGCAGCAACTCGGTGCGGTGATCCGCCGCACGGCAAAGCGGGGCGGGGTGGTTGTGATCCCCTCATTCGCGGTGGGACGCACCCAGAGTCTGCTGTGGTGCCTGCGGCAGTTGCGCGTGGCGGGGCAGATTCCGGCCCGGCTGCCGATCTATCTCAACAGCCCGATGGCGATCGATGTCACCGGACTCTATCGCCGCCACCTCGGCGAGCATCGGCTCAACCCCGGTGAATGCGAGGCGATGTCGCACGCCGCCAAGTTCGTCAATACCGTCGAGGAGTCAAGGGCGCTGAACCTGCGCAAGGGCCCGATGGTGATCATTGCCGGCAGCGGCATGGCCACCGGCGGGCGCGTTGTGCATCACCTGCGCGCCTTCGCACCGGATGCCCGCAATACCATCGTGCTGGCGGGCTTCCAGGCGGGTGGCACTCGCGGCGCGGCCCTGCTTGAAGGGGCCGAGAGCATCAAGATCTTCGGCGAGTACGTCGCCGTGCGCGCCGAGATTCGCCGGCTCGACAATCTGTCGGCCCACGCCGATGCCGGCGAGATCGTCGATTGGCTACAGCAACTGCCCGCGCCGCCGAAGCGGGTCTTCGTCACCCACGGCGAGCCGGCCGCCGCCGATGCACTGCGGCATCGCATCGAAGAGACCCTGCATTGGCCTTGCCAGGTGCCCGAGTATCGCGAGGAGCTCAGGCTGGAGGCGGGCGACAAGCCATGAGCGCGCTGCCGCCGCCCCTGTCGCTGCTCGGCGTGCAGCGGATGGGCATCGATACCTATCAGGAGCCGGTGATCTACCTGCGCGCCGATTGCCCAGTGTGTCGGGCCGAGGGATTCGAGGCCTATTCACGGGTGCGCGTGCAGGTTGGCAGCCGCTCGGTGATCGCCACGCTCAATACCGTCAGTGCTGAGCTGCTGGGTGCCAGCGTGGTTGGACTATCTGAGGCGGCCTGGCGCGCCTTGGTCGCCGCTGAAGGCGAACTCGCCGTACTCTCGCACCCGGAGCCGCTGGAATCGTTTTCCGAGGTGCGTCGCAAGATCTACGGGCACAGCCTGCCGGCCGCATCGTTCACGGCGATCGTGCGCGACCTCTGCGCCGGGCGGTATTCGGGGCTGGAGGTCGCGGCTTTCGTTACGGCCTGTGCCGGCGACGCGCTGTCGCTCGACGAGACGATCCATCTCACCCGTGCGATGGTCGACACTGGCCAGACGCTGCGCTGGTCTGCACCGGTGGTGGCCGACAAGCACTGCATCGGCGGCCTGCCCGGCAATCGCACCACGCCCATCGTGGTGGCCATCGTGGCGGCTTGCGGGCTGACCATCCCCAAGACGTCCTCACGCGCCATCACCTCGCCAGCCGGCACTGCCGACACCATGGAAACTCTGGCGCCTGTCGCACTCGACCTGGTGCAGATGCGCCGCGTGGTCGAGCGAGAGGGCGGCTGCATCGTCTGGGGTGGTGCCATGGCGCTGGCCCCGGCCGACGATGTGCTGATCCGTGTCGAGCGACCGCTGGACCTCGATAGCGAGGGCCAGCTTGCCGCCTCGGTGATCTCGAAGAAAGTCGCGGCCGGTGCCAGCCATGTACTGCTCGACCTGCCGGTGGGTGCCACCGCCAAGCTGCGCACGGCGGAGGACGCGCAGCGTCTGGCGCGCCGCCTGCGCGCGACCGGCGAGGCCTTCGGCTTGCAGCTGCAGGTGCTGTTCACCGATGGCGAGCAGCCGGTCGGCCGGGGCATCGGCCCGGCGCTGGAGGCCCGCGACGTGCTGGCGGTGCTGCACAACCAGGCCGAGGCGCCGGCGGACTTGCGCGAACGCGCTCTGCAGCTCGCCGCCGCCCTGCTCGAACTCGCCGGTCGCGCGCCGCCAGGGCAGGGCCTTGCACTCGCGCGCAGCACGCTGCTGAGCGGCCTTGCCTGGGCCAAGTTCGCTGCGATCTGCGAGGCGCAAGGCGGGCTTCGCACGCCGCCGCGTGCGGCGCACCGGCGCGAGTTCACGGCACCGCAGGCGGGCGTCGTCAGGGGTATAGACAACCGCCGCCTGGCGCGGCTCGCCAAGCTCGCTGGGGCACCGCTGTCGCCGGCGGCCGGCATCGAGCTGCGGATTCGGCTGGGCGATCACGTCGCACGCGCGCAGCCGCTGTTCTGCCTGCACGCCGAGTCGCCGGGCGAGCTGGACTACGCCGCCAGCTATGCGCGAGACCTCTCAACCCTGATCCGCCTGGAGCACTGCCCATGAAGACCCTGATCGTCGCCCTGCCAGGCGAGGAGAAACTGGCCACCGTGCTGGCCGAAATGCTCGATGCCGAGTCACAGGACTTGAAGGTGGATCGCTTCCCCGATGGCGAGACCCGAATCCGCCTGACCGCGCCCGTCTGGGGGCGTACCGTGGTGCTGGTCGGGGCGGTGCAGCCGGGCGAAAGCAACCCGATGCCGCTGTATCTGGCCGCCGCGACACTGCGCGAACTGGGCGCGCGGCGCGTGCTGCTGGCCGCACCCTACCTCGCCTACATGCGCCAGGACCAGGCGTTTCACCCCGGCGAGGGCGTCAGTGCGCGGCTGTTCGCGCGGTGGGTATCGTCTTTCGTCGATGGTCTGGTGACGGTCGATCCGCACCTGCATCGCATCCACGATCTCGGCGAGATCTACTCGATCCCGACCCAGGTCGCAGCCGCCGCGCCCGCGATCTCAGCCTGGGTCGCCACCCACATACCCGATGCCCTGCTGATCGGCCCGGACGAGGAAAGCCGCCCCTGGGTCGAGGCTGTTGCGCATCTCTGCGGCCGACCCGCGCTGGTGCTCGACAAGCGCCGGCTGGGGGACCGCGAGGTGCAGCTCGCGCTGCCCGATCTCGCGCCGTATCGCGGGCTCAAGCCGGTGCTGGTGGACGATATCATCTCCACCGGCCATACCCTGATGGAGGCCTGCGCGCAGCTGCTCGCAGCAGGCTTTGCGGCTCCGGTGTGCATCGGCGTGCATGCGGTGTTTGTCGGCAGCGCCCATGCGGACCTGCTCGCCGCCGGTGCAGCGCAAGTCATCAGCTGCAACACCCTGCGCCATGCGAGCAATGCCATCGATGTACATCCAGCCATCGGCCGCGCGCTACTGGAGCTGCTCGACGATCCCTGCCTCGGCGCGCACTCCACCGGCGAGCGCTTGCGCTACCGGCATGCCGCAGAGCTGGCTGCGTCCGGGGTTGATGCACGTCAATGTCTTTCGCTGGGCGATGGCTAGGGTGGAGACATCAACCGACAAGGAGTCCTTCACTGCCATGAACACCATCCCCCAGAGCGGTTCCAACACCCCAGGCCTCGCGACTGGCATCTGGCTGTCGGCGTATCAGCGGGTCAGCGAGGGCGAGGCCCAGCCGGCAATTCTTGATCGGGTCTGCGCCGAGCTGGCAGTGCTGCTGGCGATTCCGCTGGTGTTGCTCGGTCGCCGCCAGCCTGGCGGGGAGGTGCAGCTCTGCGGTCGCTCTTCGGAGCAGGCCCTGTGGCTGGAGCTACAGCGCATGCCCGAACGCTGGGATGGCACGGTGGCCGGCGACGGCCCGGCCGCCCGCGCACTGCACAGTGGGCAGGGCTGCTGGATGGCAGTCGCCGACGCCGGCTTTCTGCCCTGGCGCGTGGCGGCACAGAGCGACCACATCGCCGCCGCCGGTGCTTGGCCCATGACCATCGGCGACGACGGTTGGCTACTGCAGCTCTACGCCGCAGAGGCCGACTGGTTCGAGGATGCCGAACGGCTACTGCGCATCGAGTGGCTGACTGCCGAGCTGGCTGGCTTTCTCGCCACCGAAGCCAGGCTGCGCACCCAGACCCTGCTCGCCGCGGCGGTGTCGCAGGCGGGCAATGCCTGCTTCCTCACTGATCTCGAAGGCCGCATCTGCTGGAGCAATGCCGCGTTCTCGCGGCTCACCGGCTACACCGCCGAGGAGGTGCGTGGCCGCAACCCACGCTTTCTCGCCTCCGGCCAGCAGGGCCTGCGCTACTACCAGCACCTGTGGAACACCATCCGCTCTGGTCAGGTGTGGACTGGCGAGACCGTCGACCGCGATCTGCTCGGCAGCCACTACACGATCCGGCAGACCATCAGCCCGATCCGGGTCGGCAACAAGGTCAGCCACTACCTCTCGGTGCATGAAGACATCAGCCAGCAGCGAGAGGCGCAGCGGCGCGTTGACCTGGAGGTGCGCACCGATCCGCACAGCGGGCTGCTCAATGCGGCCAGCTTCGAGCAGAGCCTGCAGGCGGCGTGCACGGGCGGCACGCCGTTCACGCTGGCGCTGCTGCTGCCGCGCAGCCAGCAGGACCTCACAGCGGCCATGGGATCTGAAGTGCAGTACCTGCTCGCCGAGGAGCAGGGTGCGCGCGTGAGCGAACACTTACAGCCCACTGATGCCGCCTGCCGTCTGCCGGGCGGCGAGCTGCGCCTGCTGCTGATGGGCGCCGACGAGGCCGGGCACCAGCAGCGGCTGGAGACGCTGCGGCAAGCCCTGCTCGAACCCTATCCGCTGATCGGCGAGGACGCTGTTGCCGACTGCCGGCTGGTGGCGCTGCGCTCGGCGAGCAGCGGCAACGTCGCCGAGGAGCTGCTACGGCGACTCGATGCCAGCCTCGCGGCCTCGGCCGCCAGCCGTGTCCCGCCGCAGCCGGGTCGTACGGCCAGTCTGATCACGCCGCCGCTCGCCACCATCGAGTGAGGCGGTTGCACCGCATCCCTACCGCCCGCGCGGGCCACCAACCCAGGAGAACCCCATGACCGTCGACGATGCCTTTCTGGAAGATGCCCTGCTCAATCTCTACGCAACCTGCATCTTCGGCCGCTCCGATCACGCCATGCACGCGGGGGCGACGCTCGATATCGGCAGCCTGCGCGAGGAGTGGCGTGCCTACCACCTGCGTCAGGATGATCTCGACCGCGCGCTCGAAATCCTCGTCAGCAAGGGTGAACTTAGCCGCAGCGGCAGCGCGGATGCAGCCCTCTATGCCATCACCAAGAAGGGCCTGCGTCGCGGTCGTGAGGGACGTGGACCTTCACTGGGTGCGCGCTGGCAAACCATGAAGGACGTGGCGAAGCTGAGCTGGGCGCAGAGCCGTGACGACCACGGGCAGCCCGACGCGCTGTTGCAGCGTCGTCGCGCTGCGGATCAGGTCAGCCTGCTCTCACCACGGCAGTTCGACTCGCTGCCATAGTCTCGGCAGTGGTGCCCACTGCGGCGAAGCAGCTAGCTCCCGGCCGCCGCAGCGGGGATCACCCGCACCGGCATCGTGCTCATGCGCCCCAGCAGCTGTGCCCGCTGCCAGAGCGGCCACCAGTCGTAGAGATAGATTTCCAGCGGCCGCCACAGCGCGACCCAGCCGATGACCATGAAGCTCTCGCGCACCACGCTTGCCCACATGCCGTCTGGCCGCAGGCCCTGCAGCCACTGGCTCAGCAGCAGGCAGCAGACCAGAAACACCAGGCCGATGGCGAGACTGCTGCGACCCTGCCGCAGCAGGGCGCGCAGCTCGGCCAGTTTCAGGCGGCGGCGTTCGGCGAAGTAGCGCTGGACGGCCTCGCCGATCCAGCCGCTGGGGCCCTTGCACGGCTCGGCCAGATGCAGGCTCATCGAGAGTGCGGCATCGCGCGGCAGCTCCTGCGCCCAGCTCACCAGATAGCTCTCGGCCTCGGCATCCAGATCGCGGTCGCGGAATGGCGAGGGGTCGAGCGAGTTGAACAGCTGCTCCACCCGCGTCAGCGAAATCTCAAGATGCCCGCTGCGGTCTGCCTCAGGCCGCAAGGCGCAACCGTGGGCGGCAGATACCGACCGGCTCGGCCAGCGACCAGAGGGCGGCCGGCTGCAAAAGAGTGAGAGTCTTGTCGGCGCTGAGCAGCCAGCCCTTCTCCTCGAAGCGGGTCAGCACCCGGCATACGGTCTCGTTGGCGAGCCGCAGATAGCTGCCGATCTCGCGCCGACCCATCGGCAGTTTCAGGATGCTGCCGCTGCCATGCAGGCGCTCCTGCAAGTGCAGCAGGAAGGCGGCGACGCGCTGGTCGGCGCTGAAGTCGCCGCCGAGCGCCAGCGCCAGGCGCAGGTCTTGGCTCAGCCGCTCCATCACCCGCTGATTGAGCGTCGGCGCGCTGGCAAACAGGCCCAGCAGCTGACCGCGCGACACCCGGCAAACTTGCGAGGCGACCACCGTCACCGCGTTCTCGGGGTAGTGGCTGACGCCGATGGCATCCAGCCCGACCACATCACCGGGAAGGAAGAACCCGCGAATGCGCTCCACGCCCTCCTCGTCGACGGTGCTGGTCTTAATGCAGCCGGCACGCACCACGTAGACGCTGTCGGCGCTGCTACCGGCGGCGTAGAGCAGCTTTCCGGGCAGAGCCAGCGGCAGGTGCGGAATCATCACGCCCGCCCAGCGCTGCAGGTCGGCCTGCGGCAGGCCGTTGGTGAGGCAGTGATCGCCCACCGGGCAGAGCGTGCAGGCGCTGCGGATGGCGGGTGTGGTGGGGCTGCTGAAGCTGTCGAAGGCCATGGGATGCTCCGGGGTTTGAATCTGGAGCCAGCATGACCAAGGGCCGGGCGCGGCAACATCCGCGATTGCCGCAGTGCGACTGCGGCAAGTACTTAGGCGACGGGCGGCTCGATCAGCAGCAGCATCTGCACCAGCTGCGGCAGGCTGCGCGCGCCCATCTTCTGCATCACGTGCGCGCGGTGCAGCTCCACCGTGCGTTCGCTCAGGCCCAGATCGAGTGCGACCACCTTGTTGGCCTGGCCGGCGACGACCAGCCGCGCCACCTCGCGCTCGCGCGGCGTGAGCGCCTCGAAGCGCTGCCGCAGCTGCGCCCGCTCGCTGAGTTCCGCACGCTCCTGCGCATCCTGCGCCAGCGCCTTCTGCACGCGGCGGATCAGCTCGTCGTCCTTGAACGGCTTCTGCAAAAAGTCCAGCGCACCGGCCCGCATCGCCTCAACTGCCATCGGCACGTCACCGTGGCCGGTGATGAAGATCACCGGCAGCGTCCAGCCCCGGCGGTTGAGCTCCTGCTGCAATTCCAGGCCACTCATTCTTGGCATGCGCACATCGAGCACCAGGCAGCCCGGCTGCTCAGGCTGGTGCTCGCGCAGAAAGCTCGCGGCATCGGGATAGCACTGGCTCCTGAGGCCGACGGTGCGCAGCAGCATGGCGATGCTGTCGCGGATGGCCTCTTCGTCGTCGACGATGAATACGGTGGCGGCATCGCTCATGGGTAGTCCTATAGCGTCGGCAGCCGCAGCACGAAGCTGGCACCGCCACTGGCACCGGCTCGATAGCTCAGCTCGCCGCCGTGGGCGCTGGCAATCGATTGGCAGATGGACAGCCCCAGCCCCATGCCGTGCTGCTTGGTGGTGTAGAAGGGCTCGAACAGATGTTCGGCAATCTGGCTGCTGATGCCGGGCCCGCAATCGCTCACGAGAATCTCGATGGTGGCGGCGTCGACGGCGCGGGTTTCGACGCGGATGAAATCGCCGCTGGCGCGCTCGCCCATCGCCTCGATGCCGTTGCGCACCAGATTGAGCACCACCTGCTGTAGCTGCACGCCATCGCCCTGAACCGTCGGCAGCTCTGGTGCAAGGTTTAGCAGCAGGCGCCAGCCGCTGTTGCGCAGCTCGAACTCCAGCAGCTTGGCGACCTCGCTGATGAGCTGGTTGCAGTCCAGCGGCTCTTTCACCGCATCGCGCTTGCGGGTGAGGTTGCGCAGGCCGCGGATCACCTGGCCAGCGCGCTCGGCCTGGGTGCTGATCTTCTCCAGCGTTGCGATCAGCTCTTCCGGCGAGGTCTGGCCGGCCTGTAGCAGGCGCCGACAGGCACTGGCGTAATTGGCGATGGCGGTGAGCGGCTGGTTCACCTCGTGGGCGATGCCGCTCACCATCTCGCCCAGCGTGCCGACGCGCCCGGCGTGGGCAAGGCGGGCGCGCAGCTGTTCGGCCTCGCGCTCCACGACGAATAGCGCGCTGCGGTCGACGATCTCGCTGATAATGAGCGCGGGTAGTTCCTCGCTAGCCGGGCTCAGCGCCGCATAGGTGAAGGTGTGCAGCACGGTGCCGTTAGCGCGCAGATAACGCAGCTCGCTGCGGATCAGGCTGTGGTCCTCGCGGAGCTGCTGAAACCGCTCCACTGCAAGAGCGCGATCGTCGGGATGCAGCAGGTCAGATTGCCGCATCGACAGGATTCGTTCGGCCGTGCTGTCCAGCAGCGCGCAGCAGGCCAGGTTGGCCTTGAGAATCTGCCCGGTGAGCGAGCTGATCAGGATCGGCGTCGGCGCGTTGTCGAAGATCACGCTGAGCTCGTCGGCCTGGCGCTTGAGCTGTGCGGCCTGGCGCTGGCGCTCGGTGATGTCGCGCAGGATGCCGACGTAGCCCACCGCGCCCTCGCTGTGAAACTCGCCCACCGAGAGGTCGATCGGCACCAGCGTGCCGTCCTTGCGCAGGGCCGTCACCTGCCGCCCGCTGCCGATGATGCGGGCCTCGCCGGTGTGCTGATAGCGGCCGATATAGCCATCGTGTTCGGCGTGGTAGGGCGCGGGCATCAGCACGTTGAGATTGCATCCCAGCACCTCGTCCTGCTGGTAGCCGAACAGCCGCTCCGCCGCGCGGTTGAAGCGGGTGATGCGGCCCTGACCATCGGCCAGCACCATGCCATCGACGGCGGCGTCGAGCAGGGCGCTGAGGCGGTCATCGGCGGCGATCATCGGGGTGGCGGTTCCGGCAGGGCGGGGCAAGCGATTTGAGTGTAGTGACTCTCTGGCCCAGGAAAGAATAGGTCGACAAGGGCAAAGTGCGATTGATGCGCGTCAACCACGGCGGCGGCTGCGGCGCGCACACTGGCCGAACCCTGACTCACAGCCGCCACCCATGAACCCCCTGCAGGATGCCCAAACCTTTCTCATCAGCCTGGCCGTGGGGCTGATGATGGGTCTCGAACGCCAGCGCCGCGTCGATGCCCGGGCCGGCCTGCGCAGCTTCGCGCTGGTGGCCGTGCTGGGCACCGTTACCGCCCTGCTGGCCGAGCGATTCAACTCGCCCTGGCCGCTGATTGCGGGCTTGGTGCTGGTGGGCGCAGTGATGCTGCAGGCAGTCAGGCCCAGCGCGGCCAGCGACGACGCCGACACCGTCACGCCGCTGGCTGCGCTGCTGTGCTTCTGCCTCGGCGCGCTGTTCTGGTTTCAGCAGTTTCTGCTGGGTGTGGCCATCGCCTTTGCCGCGACCAGCCTGCTGTATTTCAAGGCCGAGCTGCATGGTCTCTCCGAGCGGCTGACGCGGCGGGACCTGCTGTCGCTGCTGCAATTCGTGCTGATCAGCTGCATCGTGCTGCCGCTGCTGCCCAATCAGGGCTATGGGCCCTATGCGGCACTCAACCCGTATCGCCTGTGGCTGATGGTGGTGCTCACCTCCGGCCTCGGCCTCGCCGCCTACGTGGCGCTGCGGCTGCTGGGCCATCGACGCGGTGCGCCGCTGGTCGGGGTGCTCGGCGGTGCGGTATCGAGCACGGTGACAACGCTGGTCTATTCGCGTCACCTGCGGAGTGCCAGCGCGCCGCTGGCGGTCGCGCTGGCGGTGATTCTGATCGCCAATCTCACCGTGCTGGTGCGGCTGGTTGCCCTCACGGCAGTGATGGGGCGGGGCGTGTTGCCGGAGCTGCTGCCGATCCTCGCCCTGGCGTTCATGGCCGGGGCCGCGATGGCCTGGCATGCCTGGCGCGGCATTGGCAGCGCGCCGACCGTGGAGCCGCTTGAAGTGAGCAATCCGATCGAGCTCAAGACCGCGCTCGGCTTTGCGCTGATGTTCGGCATCGTGCTGATTGCCGCCGCCTGGCTCAACGAGCGCGCCGGTGCCAGCGGCGTGTATCTGGTGGCGCTGGTCTCCGGCCTCACCGATGTCGATGTCATCACCCTGTCGGCACTGCAAATGCACGAGCAGGGCCAGTTGCAGGCCGCCGAGGCGGCGCGGGCGATCAGCATTGCCTGCGCTGCCAACCTGGTGTCGAAGGCCTGCATCGTCGCCGCCGTCGCCGGCCGCGCCCTGCTGTGGCCGGTGCTCAGGGGCTTTCTGGCGACTGCGCTCGGCCTCGCTCTCGGTTGCTGGTGGATGAGCTGAGCACCCGCTGCCGCACTGCCAGTTGACGTGCATCAATGGCAGCGGCGCGCAGCCGGCGCAGCATCGGTTTTCCTCGATCCGACCTCGCCATGCCTGCCGCCACTCCACTGGATATTCCGCAACCGGGTCACCAAGGCCCCAGCGTGCCGTTGCCCAGTGCCTTGACCGCAGTGGGGGATCACCGCCTGCGCCGCCTGCTGCAACTGGGCGGCGTCCTTGTCGTCGCCATCGGCTGCGCGATGGTGCTGCGGCCGTTTCTGCCGGCACTGCTGTTCGCCTCGGTCGTTGCGATCTCGACCTGGCCGCTGTTTCGCGCCTTGCAGCGGCGGCTCGGTGGACAGCTGCTGCTGCCCGCGACGCTGCTCTGCACAGTGGTCGTGGTGCTGCTGATCGTGCCGGCGGTGCTGGTGCTGCTGTCGTTCGGCGATGGTCTGATCTGGGCACTGGGCGTAGTCGAGGACTACAGCCGCTCGGCACCGGCGCAGGCACCAGA
This sequence comes from Pseudomonadota bacterium, assembly GCA_040386395.1. GTDB lineage: Bacteria > Pseudomonadota > Gammaproteobacteria > Nevskiales > Nevskiaceae > Stagnimonas. The sequence goes on from JAZKFO010000055.1 coordinate 21,886, forward strand.
CTGGATCGTGCGCATCCCGCTGCTGGGGACGATGGTCGAGCACTGGTGGGCGGCCGTGTATGCCGGTGAGGACCGGCTGCTGGGCTGGCTGGCGGCGGCGATGCGGCCATCCAGCCGGCTCGCGCTGCTGAGCGGCACCGCCGTGCTCGACGGACTCATGCAGGTCGGCATGGCGATTCTCCTGCTGTTCTCGCTGTATGCGGGCGGCGAGTCGCTGGGCGGCCGCCTGCAGCAGGGCGTGAGCCAGCTCGCCGGGCCCTATGGCCTGTCGCTGCTGGCCAAGGCCCGCCAGACGGTGACCGGGGTGATGATCAGCGTCATCGGCACCGGGCTGGCACAGGCCACGGTCGCACTCATCGGCTTTGCCATTGCCGGTGTGCCGGGGCCGCTGCTGCTGAGTGCGCTGGTGTTCGCGCTGTCGCTGCTGCCCATCGGCCCGCCGCTGATCTGGGGCGGTGCCGCGCTCTGGCTGTTTCACAGCGGACAGCCGGGCTGGAGTGTGTTCATGCTGTTCTACGGCCTGTTCGGCATCAGCTCCATCGACAACGTGCTGAGGCCCTTCCTCATCAGCCGCTCAGCGCACCTGCCGTTTGCGCTGACGCTCATCAGCGTCGTTGGCGGCGTGCTGGCCTTCGGGCTGATGGGGCTGTTCCTGGGGCCGGTCTTTGTCGCACTCGCCATCTCGATGACCAACCACGCGCTGGAGCTGGGCCTTGCGCCTGCGCCGCGCGCTGCGCAGGACGCCGACAGTTCACCCTGAGCGCATCCTCCGAATCTTGCGAGTGCCCGCTCACGGTGCCCGAAGGCAGCAAGTCGCCAAAGCCGCCGCTCGGCACCGAGGCCCACGGCGCAGGCCGCCGCGAGATGCTGCTGCTCTTGAGCCTATGCCCAACGCGAGAGGCCCGGCTCTGCGGTCGCTGACTTCGCCGGCCGCACCACGAGAAGGTCACAGCGGGCGTCGTCAAGAATGCGTTCTGCCGTGCTGCCCAGCACCCAGGCCGCGAGATCGCTGCGGTGCACGCTGCCGAGCACGAGCAGATTGCCCGGTGCCTCGCCAGCCTGCTGCGACAGTGCCACCCAGGGCGGCCCGTAGAGCAGATGCTGTGCCGCTGCCGGAATCTGGTGTTGCTCGGCAAAGGCACGAAAGCGTTCGCGGCTCACCTGGCGGCTCTGCTCATAGAGTTTGTCGAAGGCCGAGCTGTAGACCACGGGCTCCACCAGCGTCATCGGGTGCGGGCTCTCGAAGACGTGGGCCAGCTCGACATCACAGGGCCTGAGTGCGGCCATGAACCGGGCCGCATCGACGACACGCTCGTTGAGCTTGCCGGCGCTGTGCACGGTGGAGACCGGGTCGACCGCAGCCAGCACCTGCGGCGGCAGCGCGGTGGAATCGGCGTGCACCAGCATCAGGTCGCAGCCGCTCTCGCGCAGCAGATGCCAGTCAACGGGGGTGAGCATCAAACGCTTCAGCGGGCTCTCGGTCTGGATTTCCTTGATCACCAGATCGGGCTTCTCCTGGTGAATCTTCTCAAGCATCCGTGTGCGCATGGGCCGCTCCCAGACGATCTCGGCACTGTTGTGTATGCCGGCGGCTTGCAGGCGCTTCTGCTGGCGGTGCAGCCAGCTCTCACTCTCGGCCATCAGGGCCTTGCGTGCGAGGCCGGCAACACCGGCATCGAGCTGCTCGACCGCATCCACGGCCAGCCAATGCACGAACACGCAGAGCTTGACCTCCGCGCCGGTGATGCGGGCCATGGCCAGCGCGCGCTCCAGCGCCGCCGAGTGGGCGACCGGTTGTTCCAGCAGGACGACGATCTTGTGGTGGTACATGGCGGGCTCCGTGGGGTGCAACATCATTCGGCCTGTGGCGTGGCGCGGCGTTGACGCCGATCAGTCCGCCCCGCGCCGGAGTCCAGCGTCCAGTTGCGCTGCATCTCCAGGTAGGTGAACGACGCCGACCAGGTGACGAGCAGGAAGCCGCTCAGCGCCTCGGAGCCCAGCAGCAGCCGCAGCGGCCCCTGCGGGGTGAGATCGCCGTAGCCAACGGTGGTGTAGGTGACGGTGGAGAGATAGACGGCATCGAGCAGTGCCAGCTCATCGACGCCGGCGATCTGCCCCAGACCGGGCCACTGGGTGGCGAGATAGAGACCGATGCCGTAGAGCCAGATCTCCAGTGTGTGTACCGCCAGCAGGGCAAACATCAGCACCAGCAGCTGCGCCCGGTGCGGCAGCGGCAGCCGCGGCAGGGCGCGGTTGAGACGCTCCAGCGCCTCGTAGTGCAGCACCACCACCACAGCGACCAGCGGCACGCAGATGGCGACCATCAGCCAGTGATCGCCGGAGGCGAGAGCGGCGGTGAAGGGCGGCGTGGGGGCAGGCAGGGTCGGCATGGGCTGAGCGTGATGCCTGCTGCCGGGCGCGACATTGATCTGGATCAGCTCGCTCGAAACGCAGCGGCGCTTCAGCGAAAGTGATAGCCCAGGCCGATGCCGGCCATCAGCGGATCGATGTTGAGATGGGTGACGAAACCCTGGGCATCGAACAGGTCGCTGTCGATCCAGGTCTTCTTGATATCGATGTTCACGGTCCAGGCCTGGTGCAGCAGCACGTCGCAGCCGAGTTGCAGCACGGGCCCGGTGCTGCTGCGCTGCAGCCGCAGATCGCCGTCGAGCTTGCGATCGGTGAACACCGTGTAATTGAAGCCGACGCCGACGTACCCCTGCACATCGCGCCAGGCGGGATAGCGGTACTGCAGCATGCCGATCAGGGGTATCTGGTGCATTCGGCCGAGTGCGGTGTCGCGCAGGCTCAGGTCCAGGGGCTGTGGTGTGCCGACGGCAAGCTCGGCGAGCAGTTGTGGCGTGATGAACCAGCTGGCATCGAGGTCCTGCGAGTAACTGCCGTTGACGTCCATCTCGTATACCGGGCCAGAACCCGCCTCGGGGCTGGTGCGGATCAAGCGCAGGCGCAGCAGCGTATCGGCAGCGGCGCTGGTAGATGCCAGCAGCGCCGCCAGCAGCATCAGGGTGGTCGCGGTCTTGTTCATGGCAGCCCAGCTCCCTCGTCCATCCGGTCTTGGTGAGCTTTCAGACTAGGGTGGCTTGAGGCTTGGCGAATTGATGCAGGTCAACGTGGGCGGTGATCCCTGAGCCGGTAGATGCGATCGCCAAGACGCCTCGCCCCAGGCCCATGAAGCTTCGCTCGATCTCTTGCGGTTCAATCCGCTGGCCAGGTGCCCCTGCCTCAGGCGAATTGCGCGACCAGGGTCGGCAGCCCCAGCGTTGCGCGTAGCGTCTGCGGCCAGACGCCAATGGTCTGCGACAGCTTGTCGGCCTCCAGGTCGGCGCTGAACAGCCAGCCCTGCTGCTGGCGGCAGCCGCGGCTGCGCAGGAACGACATCTGTTCGGCCGTCTCGATGCCCTCGGCAGTGACCTGTAGATGCATGCGGTTGGCGATGGCCAGAATGGTGTCGACCAGGGCTGCGCTGTGTTCGTCGTTGGGCAGTTCGCGCACAAAGCTGCGGTCGATCTTGAGCCGGTCAAGCGGCAAGGTCTTGAGCGAGGAGAGACAGGAAAAGCCGGTGCCGAAATCGTCAATCGCAACGCTCACGCCCAGAGCGCGGATCTGGGTCAGGGTCTGGATCGCGGTGGCCTCAGTTTGCAGGCAGCTTTCGGTGATCTCGATCTCCAGCTGGGCAGGGTCGAGAGCGAACTCCTTCAACACGGCGGCCACCAGCGAGGGCAGGGCGGCATCCTTGAATTGCGATGGCGAAACATTGACGGCGACGCAGATGGTGCCGTGGCCCTCGTCGCGCCAGCGTCGGGCCTGGCCGCAGGCTTCACGCAGCACCCAGCGGCCAAGCTCGACAATGAGGCCGCAGTCTTCGGCCACCGGCACGATGTCGTCTGCCTTCAGCAGACCCAGCACCGGATGCTGCCAGCGGATCAGTGCCTCGACCGAATGGCAGCGACCACTAGAGGTGTCGATGACCGGCTGGTAGTGCACGCGCAGCTCGCCGGTTGCCAGCGCCTGCCGCAGCCGGGCCTCGCGGCTGAGATAGCCCGCCACTTTCTCGGTCATCGAGGGATCGTAGATCGCGTAGGCGTTGCGGCCACTGGCCTTGGCCTCGTACATCGCGGTGTCGGCACCCTGCAGCAGTTGTTCGGCATCGCTGCCGTTGTCGGGGAACAGCGCGATGCCGATGCTGGCACCCAGATGAAAAACCTGGCCGCCGAGAACCAGTGGTGTGGCGAGCGCGACACGCAACTTCTCGGTGAGTGCGATCACCTGGGTGCGGTCCTCGAACCTCTCGACGATCACCACGAACTCGTCGCCGCCAAGGCGGGAGGCGGTGTCGTCGCTGCGCACGTTGGTCTTGATGCGCTTGGCCACTTCCTTCAGCACCAGATCGCCGGTGGCATGACCAAAGCTGTCGTTGATGCGCTTGAAGTGATCGAGATCGATGAACAGCACCGCAACGCGCACGCCATTGCGTCGTCCGCGATGGATCGCCTGCATCAGCCGGTCCTGCATCAGGAAGCGGTTGGCCAGACCGGTCAGCGGGTCGTAGTGCGCCAAGTGCTGTAGCCGGGCCTGTGCCACGCGCAGTTCAGTGATGTCCGAGAGGATACCCACCACCTGGCTCTCGCCACGCAGGTCGTCGTGTACCACGTTGAGCGTGAGCCGTGCCGGAAACAAGTCTCCGTTGGGCCTGGCGACCTGCAACTCACCCTGCCAGCTGCCCTCACGCTGCACCTGCTCCCAGAGCTGTACATGCGCCTCCTTCGACATCAGCGGCAGCGCCAGAAACGCCAGCTCGTGGCCGCGTGCGCTCAGCGACTCGATGCCGGTCATCAGCATCAGTGCGGGGTTTGCGCTGGTCAGCCTGTGCGCCCTGTCCAGGGTGAACAAGCCTTCGCCGGTTTCGTCGAAGATGGTCGCCGCCTCGCGCAGGCGTGACTCCTTGGCGCGGCGCTCGGTCACATCCTGCGCCACCCCGATCAGCCGCGGCTCGGCCGAAGTATTGCCGGTGAACACCCGCGCGACGATCCGCACCCAGCGCAGCGGACGGCCTGGCAGCAGTTGGCGAAACTCCACCGAGCAGGGCACATCGCTGCTGGCGGCGCGATCCACGGCAAGTCGCACGGCCTCTTGGTCTTCCGCGTGAACGCAGGCGAGCAGGGCATCGAGGTTCATCGCCCCCGATCCGCTGCCATTGCCGAGCAGCTCCGAGGCGAGTCCATAGGTGCGTAGCTGGGTTCGGCCGGGCAGCAGCTCCCAGCTGCCCATCGACGCCGCATCCAGCGCCAACCTTGCCCGCTCCTCGCTCTTGGCAAGAATGAGATCGCCGCTGCGGCGCTCCAGCGCCATTTGCAGTGTGGCGTGCAACTCGCGCTCAGAGAACGGCTTGATCAGGTAGCCGTACGGCTGGGTGGCGCGGGCACGCTCCAGCGTCAGGTCCTCCGAGTAGGCGGTGAGATAGATCACCTGCAGCTTGAGCTCGGCCAGCAGCTGTGCGGCGGTATCGACGCCATCAACATCGCCCTCGATGTGGATATCCATCAGCACCAGATCAGGCCGTGTTGTTCTCGCCAGGGCCAGCGCCTCGGCACTCGACGCGGCGCGGCCGACCACCTCGTAGCCGAGCTTGGTGAGGCGCTGCTGAAGGTTGAGCGCCACGATGCGCTCGTCTTCGACGATCAGGATGCGATGGGCAGGCATGGCTTTTGTCTGTTTTGGAACTGGCAAACTCATGTCGATGGCACCGCAAAGCTGAGTGAGATCCGGGTCGGGTTGCGGCGTTGCACCGCGAGCTCGGCATGCAACTGTTCGCTCAAGACCTGCACCAGCTGCATACCAAGACTGGAGAGCGTCTTGAGGTCGAGGTGCTCGGCAATGCCGATACCATCGTCGCTGACCGCGATCTCGATACGGCCGCCGGCGAGCAGGCGGGTCGCCACCGTCACGCTGCCGCCGCGCCGATCCGGAAACCCGTGCTTCAAGGCATTGGTCACCAGCTCGTTGACGATCAGGCCGCAGGGAATGGCCTTGTCGATCGGCAGGCGCACTGCCTCGTTTTGGCTGCCCAGCGTCAGGTCCTCGCGGCCGTAAGATTTCTGCAAGTGGCTCATCAGGGTGTCGAGAAACACGCCGAACTCGACCTTGGCGAAATCGTGAGACTGGTAGAGCGTCTGGTGGATCAGCGCCATCGACTGGATGCGGTTCTGGCTATCTCTCAGGGCATTGGCCGCGCGCTCGTCGATAGTGAGTTCGATCTGCATGTCGAGCAGGCTCTGCACGATTTGCAGGTTGTTCTTGACGCGATGGTGAATCTCGCCGAGCAGCAGGTCCTTCTCGCGCAGCGATCCGCGCAGGGCCTGCTCAGAGCGCATCACCGCCAGCTGGGTTTCCTCCAGCCGCGTCTTCTCGGCTGCCAGGTCATCCAGAATGTTGAGCACCGCGCGCTGGGTGGTTTCGAGTTGCAGTTTCTCGCTGCCGAAATCCTCGAAGATGTTCTGCAAGGCTTTCTGGGTGTCCTCCAGACGCTCCTTTTCCGCAGCGAAGTCATCGAGGATGTTGAGCACCGCGCGTCCGTAAGCAGCCGGGTCGACCGCATGCGCCCGGCGCCGCGGCGATCTGCGCGGTGCCTGATCTAGTGCCTCTGACAGGTGCCTGCTCACGCGTCCGGCCGGTCCGGCGGGATACGGCTCTTAAGCTCCGCGATCTCTTTCTTCAGCTCGATCATCTTCAGCTCGCGCCCGACGGTCAGTCGCTGGAACCGCTCCAGATCCGCCAGTCGCTCCAGCTCCTTGGCACGCTGCTCGGCGACTTCGGCCTCGGCACGCTTTTGGGCGGTGACATCGCGGGCGGCCGCGAACACGCCGAGCACCTTGCCCGCCACATCCTTGTAGACCGAGGCGTTGTAGAGCACGTCGGTCAGTCGGCCATCGCGATGGCGGATGGTGAGCGGGTAGTCGGTGACGAAGCCCTTGGCAAACACCTGCTGATAGCCCTCGCGCGCCTTCGCGGGCTGGGTGAAGTAGTCGGAAAAATCGGTGCCGATCAGCTTCTCGCGCACGACACCGGTCGCCTTGATCGAGCCCTCGTTGACGTCGGTGATCTTGCCCTCGGCGCTGATGGTGACGAGTGGGTCGAGCGAAGCTTCGATCAGCGAGCGGGCGTACTGCGAGGCCTGCTTCTGCTCGGTGACGTCACGGGCGGCCGCGAACACGCCCAGCACCTTGCCCGCCACGTCCTTGTAGACCGAGGCGTTGTAGAGCACGTCGGTCA
>JAZKFO010000055.1:29275-50633 GCA_040386395.1 Pseudomonadota bacterium
AGCACCTTGCCCGCCACGTCCTTGTAGACCGAGGCGTTGTAGAGCACGTCGGTCAGATTGCCGTCGCGGTGGCGGATGGTCAGCGGGTAGTCGGTGACGAAGCCCCTGGCAAACACCTGCTGATAGCCTTCGCGCGCCTTGTCGGGCTGGGTGAAGTAATCGGAGAAATCGGTGCCGATCAGCTTCTCGCGCACGACACCGGTGGCCTTGATCGAGCCCTCGTTGACGTCGGTGATCTTGCCCTCGGCACTGATGGTGACCAGCGGATCCAGCGAAGCCTCGATCAACGAGCGCGCATAGGCCGAGGAGGCGCGCAGTTCGTCCGCATGCTTGCGCTCGGTGATGTCGACGATGGCGGCGAGTGTGAATTCACCTTCTTCGGTCTTGATCGGGTTGAGCGCGATTTCGATGGAGAACTCGCTGCCGTCCTTTCGGGTGCCGGACAGCACACGACCCACGCCCATGAAACGCGGCTTCGGGTCTTTGAAAAAGCCATCCCGCATCTGCGGATGCTTTGCGCGGATCGACTTCGGCACCAGCGTCTCCAGCGGCTGCCCCAGCAGCTCGTCGCGCTGATAGCCGAACATGCGTTCGGATTCGATGTTGGCAAGCACGATGATGCCGTCGCTGCCGATCATGATTTTTGCCACCGGCGAGTATTCGACGACGGCGCGATAGACCGCCTCGGAAAGGCGGTGTGGCTGTGCGCTCATGTGGCGACTCCGGTGACGACGGGATCAACGGCAGCTGTTGACCAGAGGTCGTACTCGCGGAATGAGTTCCGCGCCGCGAGAGAATCTGGGCCGATGAGCAACATGTTCACGCTCTCCCTGCGGCGGCCAAACCCCGGTGTTGAGCAGTGGTCCGCTGCGCAGTGGCAGAGACCCTACAAGAACTCACTCCGCTCACCCCGCCGACGGGATAGCCGAAGCCAAATGGCTGATGAACGCGCCTGTCCGAGCACTCGCTCATCGTGATCTCGGCACCGACGTGCTGCCGTGCAAGGCCGATGCCCCGCTTGTCGACGCCGCCACCGCCGCGCGGCAGGCCTCGCGTGCGGTGGCCTTCAGCCACATGGATGCGCGCTTGCTTGCAGGCATTGCTGAGCGTCTCCATCGACGAGATAAGGTCGAACCCTGAAGAAAAGCCTAGGGCACGGCGTGTCATTGCGCATTGACCGAGATCAATGACGATCCTGCGAGGCTGGCGAACCCAATGCTCTTGCGCTTGGCCGCTTGATACCAGCTGACCGAGCGCGATCACATCAGGCAGCACACCCCATGTGCACGGATCGCCCGTTGATGTGCTAACACACACAGACGACGGCCTGTATGGATATTCAGCATTGACAGCCATGCTGGCGGCGTCACTTCCAACACAGAGCTTGTTGAACGAGCTAGAGGCCTTGTCTTCCACCCATGCCAAACACTGACCGCCCCGTCTGCTGGATCACCCACCCGGAATGCCGCCTGCACGACATGGGCGCCGGGCACCCTGAAAGTCCTCGTCGCCTCGATGCGATTGAGGACCGGCTGCGTGCTGATGGCAGCGGCGATTTCCTGCAACGGCTTGCAGCACCCATGGTATCGGCCATCGCACTCGAACGAGTGCATGACGCCGCCCACGTCGAGCGCATCCTGACCGCCGACACCACGGCGGGCGAAATCCAGATCGACCCCGATACGCTGATGAACCCGCACAGCCTCGAAGCCGCATTGCGAGCCGCAGGCGCGGGCGTGCTGGCGGTGGATGAGGTACTCGCAGGCCGAGCCGGCCTGGCCTTCTGCGCGGTGCGGCCACCGGGGCATCACGCCGAGCGGGCGCGGGCAATGGGCTTCTGCTTCTTCAACAACATTGCCGTCGCTGCCGCGCACGCTTTGGCGAGCGGCTTGCAGCGGGTGGCAATCCTCGACTTCGACGTGCATTACGGCAACGGCACGGCGGACATCTTCAAGGGCGATGCGCGGGTGCTGGTGTGCCAGACCTATCAGCATCCGCTCTACCCGCACTGGGCCGGTGCGCCCGATGCGCCCAATCTGGTCGATGTGCCGCTCAGGGCTTATTCCGGCAGTGCGGCGTTTCGCGCTGCCGTCACCGAGCATTGGCTGCCTCGACTCGAATCCTTCCAGCCGGAACTGCTGCTGGTCTCGGCAGGTTTCGATGCGCACGAGCTGGACCCCATGGCCGAGCTGCGCTTCACCACCGACGACTACCGCTGGATCGCCGGCGTGATTCAGGGCGTGGCGGAAGCCTGCTGCGAGGGCCGTGTGGTGGCGATGCTCGAAGGCGGTTATCACCTGGATGCGCTGGCCAGGAGCGTGTCGGCTTTTCTGCAACCCTTTCTCGGTAAGGACTTGCCCGGATGACCGTGCGCCATCTCGATGCGTTGTTTCGCGCCGGATCGGTATTGGTACTGGGCGAGGCGCAGTCGGCAGCGCAGCAGCAGTTGCTGGGCAATGTGGAAAGCAGCCTGCCTGCCGCACAGCGCCCGCATCTCAACAAGAAGCCCTGGCTGAAGAGCTGGCCCGCTGCGGAACTGTGCGTGGTGATGCAGGCGGATTTGATGAGCGTCGATGCCGTCAACGCTCTCGCCGCGCAGGGCTGCAAGGCACTGCTGTGGGCGGCCGATGCACCACCGCCGCTCGATGTTTTGCAGGCCACGCGCCCGCACACCCTGCGCGTGCTGGGGCCGCGTTCAGCGGGGCTGATCTATACCGGTGACGCAGGCCACGCGGCCCGCAACTTCAGCAGCCTGCCGCTCCTGCCCAAGCCCGGCACGGTCGCACTCATCGCGCAATCGCAGTCAGTGGCTGCGGCCGCACTCGACTGGGCGCTGGGCCGCGGCATCGGATTCTCATGGCTGGCCGTGACGGGTGGCGAGGCCGATGTCGATGTGGCCGACCTGCTCGACCATGCCGCGCTCGACCCGCACACCCGCGCGGTGGTGCTGCAAGTCGGCCACGTCCGCCAGGCGCGCAAGTTCATGTCGGCGGCGCGCGCCTGCGCGCGCATCAAGCCCGTGCTGGTGCTGCAAACCCGCCGCGCCAACACGCTGCTAGTGGGCGGCTCCGATCCCATCCGCTCGGCGGCGTTTCGCCGCGCGGGCCTGGTGGAGTGTGAGGCGCTGAGTGGCTTGTTCGATGGCCTCGCAGCACTCGAACTGCTTCCCACCGTCGCAGGCGATCGCATCGCCGTGGTCGGCAACGGCTCTGGCGTGTGCGCGCTGGCGCTGGATGCGTTGCTGCGTCTGGGCTTGCAGCCTGCTGTGCTGAGTGAGGCGACCCAGCAGCAGATCAAGGCGCGCATTCCGCTCGCCCGTTTTGGTGGCGCGGTGACTGACCTGGGCAGTGCAGCCGCCCGCGAGGTGGTGGGCGCGCTGGGCAGCGTGCTGGCCGACGCGGGCGTGAACGTCGCACTACTCATCCACAGCCCCATGCCCGGCCAGCCGCACCAGCCGCTGGCGACCGCCGTGGCCGAAGCCGCGTTCGGCGAGCGACTGCTGACGGTATGGCTCGGCCTGCACAGCGCGCAGCCCGCGCGCCAGCGCAGTGCGGCTGCGCGCATGGCGACATTCGCCTCGGCGGACGAAGCCGTGCGCGCCCTGCGCTACCGCGCGCAATACCGTGCGACGAGAGAGTTGCTGGGCCAGACGCCGCCGCCGGATGCGCCGCTCTCCATCGACGTGGCGGCGATCCGGCACCGCTTGCAGGTGCAGCATGCAGACGGCCTACGGCAATTCACGCAGACCAATGCGGTGTCGCTACTGGGTCAGTACGGTTTCTGCAGCGCCATCGCTCCAGAAGCCAGAAAGCTGCCCAGAATCCGTGTGCGCGCCGCATTCCACGCCGAGATCGGCATGGCGCTGAGTGTGGCCACCGAGCCCGCCAATCCGCGCCTCTCACCCGCCTACGGCCTGCCGCCGTTCGACGATTTGCTGGCGCGCCGTCTGCTCGAAGAAGCCGGCTGCATCGGCGGCAGTCGCGGCCTCGCCTCAGCGGCGGCGATGGCAGCGGCGGTCATCCGCCTCGGCCAGCTGGTGCTCGACCAGCCCCTCATCGAGCAACTGGATGTGGTGCTCGCCTGCGCCGACGACGGCACGCCAGCTTTGCTGGTGCTGGCCGAGGTGGGCTTGCGCGATACCCTGCTGCCCGAGCGCGAGCGCGTCGCCTTGTCACCGTACCCGGCGGAGCTGACGCAGGCCGTCACCCTGCACACGGGGCGCCGCTACACCGTGCGCGCGGTACGGCCTGCGGACGAACCCGCCGTGCTGGCGCTGCTGGCACGGCTCGACCCGGAGGAAATCCGCCTGCGATTCTTCTCGGTCATCCGCCACTTCTCGCACGACATGGCCGCGCGCATCACGCAGGTGGATTACGACCGCGAACTGACGCTGGCTGCCATTGCCGACGACGCGCCGGACGAGATCGCCGCCCTCGCCACGCTGGTCGCCGATGCCGATGCGCAGCACGCCGAATACGCGGTGCTGGTGCAACGCAGTCATGCGCGGCAAGGATTAGGGCGGCATCTGCTGGAGCGGCTGTTGCACATCGCCGCCGCGCGCGGCGTGGGCAGCGTGCACGGCGATGTGCTGAGCGATAACGAGGCGATGCTGGGGCTGGTGAAGAGCCTGGGCTTCGCTATCTCGACACCGCCGGATGATCCCGGTTGTCGCTTCGTCGAGATCAGCACGCGGCACTGAAGGCTGCTGTGTGCGGTAGCAGACGGACGCCACAGCGCGCGGTGAACAGGCTGGCGCGATGCAAAGCCCAGTGATCTCCCCCGACCTCATCGAAAAAATGCACGCCTGGTGGCGCGCGGCCAACTACCTTTCGGTGGGGCAGATATACCTGCAAGCCAACCCGCTGCTGCGGGAGCCGCTGACACCCGCGCATCTCAAGCCGCGTCTGCTCGGCCACTGGGGCACCACGCCGGGCCTGAACCTGATCTACGTGCATCTCAACCGCCTCATCAGACAGCACGACCTGAACATGATGTTCGTCATCGGCCCGGGTCATGGCGGGCCGGGCATCGTCGCCAACACCTACCTCGAAGGCAGCTACAGCGAGCACTACCCGGCCATCGAACGCAACGAGAGCGGCCTGCTGCGGCTGATGCGGCAGTTCAGCTGGCCGGGTGGCATCCCCAGCCATGTCTCGCCGGAAGTGCCGGGGTCGATTCACGAGGGCGGCGAGCTGGGCTACTCGCTGGCCCATGCCTTTGGTGCGGCCTTTGACAATCCAAAACTCATCGTCGCCTGCGTGATCGGCGATGGCGAGGCCGAGACCGGCGCGCTGGCTGCCAGCTGGCACAGCAACAAGTTCCTGAACCCGGCGCGCGACGGCGCGGTGCTGCCCATCCTGCATCTCAACGGCTACAAGATCGCCAACCCCAGCGTGCTCGCGCGCATCCCGCACGAGGAGTTACGCGCACTGATGCAGGGCTATGGCTACGAGCCTTACTTCGTCGAAGGCGACGAGCCGATGCTGGTGCATCGTCGGCTGGCGGACACTCTCGATGTCATCGTGCGGCAGGTGCACAACATCCAGTCGAAAGCCCGCGCGCTGCCGATCGGTGAGGTGCCAGAGCGCCCGCGCTGGCCGATGATCGTGCTGCGCACGCCGAAGGGTTGGACCGGGCCGAAGGTGGTCGATGGCAAACCGGTGGAAGGCACCTGGCGCAGCCACCAGGTACCGATTGCAGACTTCAACAAGCCAGAACATTTGCAGCAACTGAGCGACTGGTTGCAGAGCTATCAGCCTCAAGAATTGTTCGATGCCAATGGCCGCCTGCTCGAAGAGCTGGCTGCACTCGCGCCGACCGGCCCGCAACGCATGAGCAGCAATCTGCACGCCAATGGCGGCAGACTGCTGGTGCCGCTCGCGCTGCCCAATTTTCACGACTACCAGATCGAGGTCGAGACCCCAGGCAGCGGTAAGGCCGAGGCGACGCGGGTGCTGGGTGGCTGGCTGCGCGACGTGATGCAACGCAACCTCGCCAGCAAGAACTTTCGCCTGTTCGGGCCGGATGAAACGGCCAGCAACCGGCTCGATGCCGTCTACCAGGTGGCGGGCAAGGAGTGGATGGCGGAGACCGTGCCCAATGACACCGACTTGAGCGCCAGAGGCCGGGTGATGGAGGTCTTGAGCGAGCACCTTTGCCAGGGCTGGCTCGAAGGATATCTACTCACCGGGCGGCATGGGCTGTTCTCCTGCTACGAGGCCTTCATCCACATCGTTGATTCGATGGTGAACCAGCACGCCAAGTGGCTGAAGGTGGCGAAGCAGATTCCCTGGCGTGCGCCCATCGCCTCGCTCAACTACCTGCTCACCTCGCACGTCTGGCAGCAGGACCACAACGGCTTCTCGCACCAGGACCCCGGCTTCATGGACCACGTTGCCAATAAGAAGGCCGACATCGTCCGCATCTACCTGCCACCCGATGCCAACACCCTGCTGTCGGTGATGGACCACTGCCTGCGTAGCCGTAACCTCATCAACGTGGTGGTCGCAGGCAAGGCACCCGCCTGGCAGTGGCTAGCCATGGAGGCCGCCGTGCGCCATTGCACGCTGGGTGCCGGCGTGTGGGAGTGGGCCAGCGACGATGGTGAAGTGGATGTGGTGATGGCCTGCGCCGGCGATGTGCCGACGCTGGAAACACTCGCAGCTGTGACGCTGCTGCGTGCTCGGCTGCCGGACATCCGCATTCGCGTCGTCAACGTGGTGGACCTGATGGTCTTGCAGCCGCCCAGCGAGCATCCGCATGGCTTGAGTGATCAGGATTTCGATGCGCTGTTCACGCGCGACAAGCCGGTGGTGTTTGCCTTTCACGGCTACCCCGCGCTCATCCACAAGCTGGCGTATCGCCGTCATAACCACCACAACTTCCATGTGCGCGCCTACAAGGAGGAGGGCACCACCACCACCGTGTTCGACATGGTGGTGCTCAATGATCTCGATCGCTATCGCCTGTGCCTCGATGCCATCCTGCGTGTTCCGCGTCTCTGTCATCGGGTCGAGCAGGAGACTGCAAGCTATTGGGCGACGATGCAGCGGCACAAGAGCTATATCGCCGAACATGGCGATGATCTGCCGGAGGTGCGGGACTGGCAGTGGGCGCGGTGAGCACGCCACTCACCAACACAAGTCTGTCATTCCCGCGAAAGCTGGAATGACGATTGAGAAAGTGCGGCGATGACCATCATCCTCACTCTTAACAGCGGCTCGTCCTCACTCAAGTTCGGGCTGCATCGTGTCGATGGTGCGGGGCTTGAGACCTTGCTGGCTGACTCCGTCTCACCAAGCCAACAAGACGCGATCCCGCAGATCAGCAAGGCGCTCGCCGCCGCCAAACTGCCTGCACCACAGGCCATCGGCCATCGCATCGTCCACGGCGGGGCGGCATTGCGGCAGCACCGCCTGATCGACGCAGACGTGATGCAGCAGCTCGAAGCCGCCACGCCGTTCGCACCGCTGCACACACCGGCGGCGCTCGCACTGATCCGCAGCGCCCAACAGCACTGGCCCTCGCTGCGGCAGGTCGCCTGCTTCGACACCAGCTTTCACCGCACGCTGCCGGCTGTCGCGCGCGTATTGCCGATTGACCGCACCCTGCAGGCACAGGGCATCGAGCGATACGGATTTCATGGTCTCTCCTGCGAGTCCATCGTGCAGCAACTCGGCAGCAGCGTCCCAGCACGGCTGGTGATCGCACACCTTGGTCACGGCGCCAGCATCACCGCTGTGCGCGATGGTCTGTCCATCGACACCAGCATGGGGCTGACCCCCAGCGGCGGCGCGATGATGGGTACGCGCAGCGGCGACCTCGATCCCGGACTGCTGATTTACCTGCTGCTTCAGAAGCACTGCGACGTCTTCGGGCTGGAAGAACTGATCAACCATCGTTCCGGCCTGCTGGGCGTCTCCGGCATCACCAGCGACATGCGCTTGCTGCATCACGCCGCCGCATCGAACGGCGATGCACGATTGGCCATTGCCATGTTCTGCATGTCGGTCAAGAAGCAGGTTGCGGCCATGGCTGCGGTGCTGGGCGGGCTGGACCTGCTCGTCTTCACCGGCGGCATCGGCGAGCACGATGCCCTCGTGCGGGATGAGATCTGCAAGGGCCTGGACTGGCTTGCTTGTGCAACAAGCGAAAGCCGGTCACTCACGCAGGCCGCGGTGCGCGTTCTGCCCTCCCAGGAAGACGTGCAGATCGCCCGTCACAGCGCAGGGCTTTGCGGCGAAACGTGAACGATCGAAGTCAAGCAGTTCGCCGATGCATTCGATGGTCAGGTCAGGCAGTGGATCGATCACTTGCCCGGCAGACTCCCTCGCATAGTGACCCTGGCGGACGAAGATCGTGGTGAGGCGCTCGCCCAGCTGCGGCTTCATCGCCGCCAGCAGCAGGGGCTTGTCATCGACCAACACATAGTGCGCAGCGGGGTAGTGTTGCTGCACGGCCGCGAGTGACAGCCGCTTGTCGAGCGGGATCATCACCCGGCCTGCCACCGCGTCCCAGATGCCGGATCGCTGCACCTTGCGTGGTTGGTAGACCATGTCGCCGTCGGTGAGGATCACCGTCTGCCCGAAGGCGCCGAGATGCCGGATGGCTTGCAGCGCCTTGGGAAACAAACGCTGCGCAAACGGGTAGTCGAGCAGGTAGGCCGCCAGTTGCAGCAGCTGTGGATGCTCGTCCCGGCCTGAGCGAAACGCCTGCACGGTGCCGAGGTGATCGGCGTAGCCCAGTGCGGCAATCCGCTCGGCGTGAAGCTGCCAGAACCCGTCACGGCCCTCGATGCCGAAGTCACGTTCCAGCCGCTCGGTGAGGTCGAGTTTGAAACGGTCGCTGTCGAGCAGGGTGTTGTCCACATCGAACAGGAAGACGATGGCCTGGGTCGGCATCATCGCGTCGTGTCCTTCACGATGCACCGTCGTCACTCGCCTAGCGGTTCTGCGCAGCGGTGTGTTCCGGTGACAGATGCGCCGCGAAGAAGGCCGTCACTTGCTGGTCTGACATCTCGCGGCTGACCCGGTGGCGCAGCTGCACCAGCCCCGCCAACGCATGAATGTTTCCCTCCGAAGCCGCCAATTCAGCGGCTGAAACCTGCGGCCAGGTGTTGTGCGCCTCGCCAATCAGAGTCTTCCATTGCGCCTTGTCCGCCAGCCCCTTCGCCAACAGGCTCGCCGTGGCCTGCTTCCGGGTTTGCACGGCACTTGCAATCACGTCGGGCTTCGATGTGTCTGGATGCTGGGTGTTCATGGTGTGATCCTGAGCGGCTGCACCTGGCGGGTTGCCATGCGCCATCCCTGCCTTCATCCATCGGAGCCGCTGCGCAGGGCAGCAGCTCTGCACAGACAAGCACAGAAAGGAGTCATTCATATATGACGGTTCAGGGCCTGCTCCGTCTGCTAGCGCACATAGGACGTGCGGAGCCCGGCACGGCATGTTGCAAATCGACACATGTGCTACTGCCTCGGTGGATGCTGGCCAGCAAGTAGCGGCCCCAACAGCAGGGTCTGTGCGCTGACAGACGGAAGGCCGCTGGCCACGCGTGCCTATAGAGGGACCTTGCCTGTACCGCAGGCTAGCAGGCCTCGCCATGCCGACACCCGACTCTCAAAAAGTGGAAACCTGCGCGCAGGCCATCACCCTGCTCACGCGCGCCGAGGGCAGGGAGCCTCGCCCGCTGCAAACGCTGGTCTTGCTGCTGCTCACGGCGCTGGGCCTGTGGCTGTGCTGGCGCATGGCCGCACCGTTTCTGCCAGCCATTGCGCTCGCGGTGGCGCTGGCGGTGATGTTCGTGCCCTTGCAGCGCCTGCTCGAAAAGCGCTTGCGGAATTCGAGCATTGCAGCACTCATTTCCGTGCTGGCGATTGCCGTCGTCGTGGTGGTGCCGGCGCTGTTCGTGGCACAGCAACTGGTCACGCAGGCCGCGCGCGGCGCTCAGCTGGTGGATGCCAAGGTGACGTCCGGCGAGTGGCAGCGCGCGGTGCGGGCGCAGCCGCAGCTGCCCCCCCTGATCGAGCGCATCGACGCTGAGATCGACCTGCCAGGCGCGGTGCGGTCGGTCACCGCGAAGCTCAGTGGCTTTGCCGGGGCCATGCTCAAGGGCTCGGTGTTCAACCTCATCGCCTTCGTGCTCACCTTTTATCTGCTGTTCTTCTTCCTGCGCGACCGACAGCGTGCTCTGACCGCACTGCGCGGCCTGCTGCCGCTCACCGAGCACGAGCTGGATCGCCTGTTCGCGCGCATCAACGACACGCTGCACGCCACCATCTACGGCACTCTCGCCGTCGCCGCACTGCAAGGCTTGCTGGGCGGCCTGATGTTCTGGTGGCTGGACCTCCCGGCACCGCTACTGTGGGGCGTGATCATGGCGCTGCTGGCGGTGGTGCCGGTACTGGGGGCCTTCGTGGTGTGGATTCCCGCAGCACTCTTCCTGCTGCTGGAAGGTAGTTGGGAGAAGGCGCTTATCCTCGTCGTCTGGGGCGCTGCGGTGGTCGGCACCATCGATAATCTGCTGCGGCCGATGTGGGTCGGCGCGCGCCTGAAGCAGCACACCATCCTCGCCTTTCTGTCGGTGGTGGGCGGCCTCATCGTGTTCGGCGCGGCGGGGCTGATCCTGGGGCCGGTGACGCTCACCATTACCCTCGTGCTGCTAGAAGTCTGGGCGCAGCGCACGGCATCGCCACCGTGAGCGCGCCACCACAATGGCACCAGCAGTCCAGTGAGAAAGTGCTGGCGCAACTCAGCGTGACGGCCGATGGCTTGAGTCCCGCCGAGGCGGCCGCGCGCCTTGCCAGCAACGGCCCGAATGTCTTGAAAGAGGCACAGAGTGTGAGTGCATGGCGCATTCTCATCGCGCAGTTCAACAGCCTGATGATCTGGATCCTGTTTGCTGCCGGGGCGGTCGCCGGTGCGCTAGGCGAGTGGGTGGATGCCATCGCCATCGCCGCGATCGTCTTGCTCAACGCCGCCATTGGCTTCTATCAGGAGTGGCGCGCGGCGCAGTCCATTGCGGCCCTGCACGACCTCAGCGCACCGCAGGCCAAGGTGCGGCGCGATGGGCAGGTGATGGCCATCGCCGCGACCGAGATCGTCACCGGCGATGTGCTGGTGCTGGAAGCCGGCGATCTCATTGCCGCCGATGCGCGACTGCTGCAAGCGGCTTCGCTCAATTGTGTCGAGTCGGCACTCACCGGCGAGTCGGAGGCCGTCGACAAGCAGCCTGAGGCAATGGCGGTTGCCGACACGCCGCTGGGCGACCGCGACAACCTGGTGTTCATGGGCACCCATGTCGCCGCAGGCACCGGCACTTCGGTGGTGGTGGCCACCGCCATGGACACCGAGCTGGGTCGCATCGCGGGGTTGATCGAATCCGCCGCCGCCGACCAGGCAACACCACTGCAAAAGAAGCTCGATGCCTTCAGCCGCGTGCTGGTGTGGGCGGCACTCGGCATCGTCGTGCTGCTGTTCGGCCTGGGCGCGCTGCGCGGCACGCCCTGGCTGGAACTCACGCTCACGGCGATCAGCCTCGCCGTGGCTGCGGTGCCGGAAGGCCTGCCCGCTGTGGTGACGGTCGCGCTCTCGCTGGGGGCCCAGCGCATGTCGCGCCGCCATGCACTGGTGCGCAAGCTGGCGGCGGTGGAGACCCTCGGCTCCACCAGCGTGATCTGCACTGACAAGACTGGCACGCTCACCGTGGGCGAGATGACCGCGCGGGCCTTCCACGTTGCGGGGCTGAGCTATGAAATCACCGGCGAAGGCTATGGCCCGGCGGGCGAGGTGCGCACCAACGGGGCGAAGGCAGAAGGCGCGCATGCCACGCCCCTGCTCGAACTCGCCATCGTGCTGCTCGCTTCCAACAACGCACATCTGCGCGAAGAGGGCGGTGCCTGGAAGACCATCGGCGACCCCACCGAAGGCGCGCTGCTGTGTGCGGGTGCCAAGGCCGGCGGCGACCGCGTGCGCATCGAGCAGGAGATGCCGGTGCAGCAGCAACTGCCCTTCGACAGCGACCGCAAGCGCAGCACGGTCATTCGCAAGCTGATGGATGGCAGCAGCAAGGCCTTCACCAATGGCGCGCCCGGCAGCGTGCTGGGCTGCTGCACGCAATGGCTCACGGCAGATGGGGTTCGCCCGCTCCGCGAAGAAGACCGTGCGCAGCTGTTGGCACAGACCTCCGCCATGGCGAAGCAGGCCCTGCGCGTGCTGGCTTCTGCCACCCGCGCCTTGCCTGCGGCCACCACGGACTGGACCGCGGAGACCGCCGAACAAGCGCTGGTCTTCATCGGACTCACCGGCCTCTACGATCCGCCGCGACCGGAAGCGAAAGAGGCGATCAGCAAATGCCGGGCCGCCGGCATCCGCGTGGTGATGATCACCGGCGACCATCCGCACACCGCAGCCGCCATCGCCCAACAGCTCGGCATCGCCGCCGATGCCACTGCCACCACCGGCGTGCAGCTCGATCAGCTAGACGATGCTGCATTGAAGACGCGCGTCAGCGACATCGTCGTCTACGCTCGCGTCACCGCCGAACACAAGCTGCGCATCATCCGCGCGCTCAAGGCCAATGACGCTGTGGTCGCGATGACCGGCGATGGTGTGAACGATGCCCCTGCCATCAGGGGCGCAGACATCGGCATTGCGATGGGCCGCGCGGGGACCGAAGTCACCAAGCAGGCGGCGGACATGGTCATCACCGACGACCGCTTCGACACCATCGTCGCGGCCGTGGAGGAAGGGCGCGGCATCTACGACAACATCCGCAAGACTCTGCAATACCTCTTGGCAGGCAGCACCGCCGAGCTGTTGCTGATGACCGCCTGCGTGGTCATCGGCCTGCCTGCCGCACTGCTGCCGATTCATCTCTTGTGGATCAACCTCGTCACCGATGGCCTGCCCGCACTCTGCCTCGCCACCGACCGCATCGACCCCGACGTGATGCAGCGCCCGCCGCGCCACCCGCTGGAGCGCATCACCGACGCGCACTTTCTGCGGACGATGCTGTTCACCGGCCTGGTCACCGCAAGCCTGAGCCTGGCCGTGTATGTCTACATGCTGCGTCAGACCGATGCCGAGACGGCGCGCAGCTACGCCTTCACCGTACTGGTGTTCGCCGAAATGCTGCGCGCCTTCGGTGCGCGCAGCGAGACCATGCCGGTGTGGCGCATCCCGCTGTTCGGTAATCGCAATCTCGTCATGGTTGTGGCCGCCTCACTGCTGGTGCAGCTGTGGAGCCATCACAGCGCGGTGCTGGGCGGGTTTCTTCGCATCACGCCGATCCCGCTTGCCCATGGCCTGATGCTGCTCACATTGGGTACGATCCCGCTAGCGGTGATGGAAGTGGTGAAACTGATTCGCCACCGCATGTCCCCTGCTCGCGATTCAACCGATCTGATACCTACTGGAGAGAAGCATGTCTGAGCTGAAATCGTATGCCGTCTGGGATGCCCCTACGCGCTGCTTCCATTGGCTCAATGTCTTGTGCATATTGGCGCTTGCGGCTCTGGGACTGGTGATTCTCAACGCCGGTGCGCTCGGCATCCCCAATCCGGGCAAGGTGCTGCTGAAGACCTGGCATGTGTGGGTCGGCTATGTGTTTGCCAGCAACCTGGCGCTGCGCCTGGTCTGGGCCTTTGTCGGCGGCCATCACGCCCGCTGGCGGCAGTTGTTGCCGGGCGGCCCCGGGTATTGGGCCTCGGTGCGTGAGTACGCGCAGGGGTTCCGGCAGCGCCAGACCCGCGCCTATCTCGGCCACAACCCGCTGGGTCGGCTGGCGATTGCCGTTCTGCTGCTGTTGCTCACCGTGCAGGCCATCACGGGCTTGCTGCTGGCCGGTACTGATCTGTTCATGCCGCCGCTTGGACATTGGATCGCCCAGTGGGTGGCTGCCCCCGGTGTCGAACCCGCATCACTGGTGCCCTATGCGCCGGAGCTGTACGACAAGACCAGCTACGCCGACATGCGGGCATGGCGAACACCAGTCGTCACGATGCATGTCTACGGGTTCTACAGCTTGTCAGCGATGATCGTGCTGCACATCGCAGCCGTCGTCGTCACCGAAATGCGCGAACGCAATGGCCTGATCTCCGCGATGTTCACCGGACGCAAGACGCTGCGCAGTCAGCCTGTGGATGCGCCCGCTGCCAAGCCGGAGATTTGACCGGCGGTATCTGGCTCCTGCACTGCCAGCAGTACGCAGTCCCACCTCCAACCCAAGGCAGGCCATGTCTCGCCTCTCCCACCCAGAATGGCATCGCAGCGACCGCATCGGCTGGCTTCGCGCCGCAGTGCTGGGGGCCAACGACGGCATTGTGTCCACCGCCAGTCTCTTGGTGGGAGTGGCGGCCGCCAGCGCCAGCCACGAAAACCTGCTGATGACCGGTGTGGCGGGGCTGGTTGCCGGGGCGATGTCGATGGCGGCGGGTGAATACGTGTCGGTGCATTCGCAGGCCGATACCGAGCAAGCCGATCTATCGCGCGAACGTGCCGAGCTTGCAGCCGATGCCGCAGCCGAGACCCGCGAATTGGCAGCCATCTACGTGACGCGCGGTCTGAGCCCTGAACTCGCGGGCCAGGTAGCCGTGCAGTTGATGCGGCACGATGCCCTTGCGGCCCATGCGCGCGACGAACTGGGGCTCTCCGACAACACCAGTGCCCGCCCGCTGCAAGCGGCGGTGGCCTCTGCCGCCAGCTTCGCACTTGGCGCGCTGCTGCCCCTCGTCGTCACCGCGCTGGTGCCGGGAGCCGGCCTGATCTACTGGCTCTCCGGCACCTCGTTGCTGTTTCTCGCCGCGCTGGGTGCCATCGCCGCCAGAGTCGGCGGTGCCAACACACTGACGGCGGCGGCGCGCGTGACGTTCTGGGGTGCGATGGCGATGGCCATCACCGCCGGGGTGGGCAGCCTTTTTGGTGCGGTGGCTTGATGCGCTGATCGCGCATCAGGGTGTTGCCCGCAGCCTGAGCGCATTGGTGATGACCGACACCGAACTCAGGCTCATCGCCAGTGCCGCGATCATCGGCGACAGCAGCCAGCCGGTGAAGGGATACAGCACGCCCGCCGCCAGCGGCACCCCGAGGGCGTTGTAGACGAAGGCGAAGCCGAGGTTCTGTTTCATGTTGCTGATGGTCTGCTGCGAGATCACCCGCGCCTGGGCAATGCCGCGCAGATCGCCTTTCACCAGGGTGACCTGCGCGCTGTTCATGGCGACATCGGTGCCGGTGCCCATTGCGATGCCGACATTGGCTTGGGCGAGGGCAGGGGCGTCGTTGATGCCATCGCCCGCCATCGCCACGATGCGGCCTTCGGCTTGCAGCTTGGCGACCAGCGCCAGCTTGTCGGCAGGCTTCACCTCGCCGTGAATTTCGTCGATGCCGAGTGTCGCCGCCACGCTCTTGGCTGTCGTCAGGCCATCGCCCGTCGCCATGATGACGCGCAGGCCGGAGGCCCTGAGTGTTGCCAAGGCCTCGGCAGTGCTGGCCTTGATGGGATCGGCAACGGATAGCAGGCCAGCCACCACGCCATCGACCGCCAGAAACATCACGCTCGCACCTTGGCCGCGCAAGGTCTCAGCCTGTGCGGTCAGCATCTCGACCGGCACCTTCAGCTGTGCCATCAGCGCCGTGTTGCCGAGTGCCAGCGCCTTGCCAGCGACGGTGCCGCGCACGCCGATGCCGGTGCTGGACTCGAAGCCTTCGACCTTTTCGAGCAAGAGCTTCTGCTCCCGCGCGGCCTTGACGATGGCATCGGCGAGCGGATGCTCGCTGCCTTGGTCGAGGCTCGCCGCCAGTCGTAGCACTTCGGCTTCGGTGAACCCGGCGCTCGCCACCACGCGGTCGAAGCGCGGCTTGCCTTCAGTGAGGGTGCCGGTCTTGTCGACGATGAGGGTATCGACCTTGCGGAAGTTCTCGATGGCCGCCGCGTCGCGGAACAGCACGCCCTGCGTCGCGGCCTTGCCGGTGGCGACCATGATCGACATCGGTGTGGCCAACCCCAACGCACAGGGGCAGGCAATGATGAGCACAGCCACGGCATTGATGAGACCGAAGACCCAGCTCGGCTCTGGCCCGAACAGGCCCCAGACGACGAAGGTCAGCAGCGCGATGCCGATGACGCTCATCACGAAATAGCCCGCGACCTGATCCGCCATGCGCTGCATCGGTGCCTTGGATCGCTGCGCCTGCACCACCATCTGCACGATGCTCGCCAGCATCGTTTGCGAACCGACTTTCTCAGAGCGCATCACCAGCGCGCCGCTGGTGTTGAGCGTCGCGCCAATCAGCTTGTCGCCCACGGTCTTGCTGACCGGCATCGGCTCACCGGTGAGCATCGACTCGTCCACCGCACTGCCGCCGTCGGTGACGACACCATCCACCGGCACTTTTTCGCCGGGCCGCACGCGCAGCAGGTCGCCAACATGCACATGGGTGAGCGGCACGTCTTCTTCACCACCATCGGCGTTGATGCGCCGCGCGGTCTTGGGGGCCAGCCCCAGAAGGGACTTGATGGCCGCCGAGGTTTGCGAGCGTGCTTTCAGTTCGAGAATCTGCCCGAGCAAGGTCAGCGAAATGATGACCGCCGCCGCCTCGAAGTAGACCGCGACGCGACCCATCGAGACGAACGACGCCGGGAACACCTGGGGTGCAAGGGTCGCCACCACGCTGTAGAGAAAAGCCGCCGCGGTGCCGAGGCCGATCAGCGTCCACATGTTGGGGCTGCGATGGCGCACCGACTGCACCGCTCGCACGAAAAACTGCCAGCCCGCCCACAGCACGATGGGCAACGTCAGTGCGAGTTCGATCCAGCTCTGGGTCGCCATCGCAAACCATTGCAGCCGATGGCCAGCCATCGCCAGCACGGTGACGATGAGGGTGAGTGGCAGCGTCCAGAAGAAGCGGCGGCGGAAGTCGATCAGCTCGATACTTTCGCCTTCGTCGAGTGAGGGCATCTCTGGCTCCAGCGCCATGCCGCACTTGGGGCAGTCGCCGGGGTGATCTTGCCGCACCTCCGGGTGCATCGGGCAGGTGTAGATCGCCCCCGTGATTTCTGGTGTGGCCGCTGTTGTGACGGCTGCTGTCGCAGCGGCAGCCGCTTTCGCCAGATACTTTTCAGGGTCAGCAGCGAACTTGGCCTTGCACCCGGCGCTACAGAAATGCACCGGCTTGCCTGCGTGCTGAAGCGTGTGCGGCGACTCTGGCGTGACGCTCATGCCGCATACCGGGTCTTTTAAACCCGCGGTGCTGGTATCGGTAGCTGCATGATTGGATCCGCAGCAGGAGGGTGCGGCCGCAGGCTTCGGACCGGCAGGATTGTGGTCATGTGCGGCGTGGTCGTGGCTTTTGTGGTTCATGCGAGTACTCCATGTGCAGGGAACAGGTTCACTCTAAACTCCGTACCAGACCCCAGAGTCAAGAAGTGTGAGCCATGAGCCCAAGCGCGCCACAAACCATGACCATCGGCCGACTTGCACGCGCGGCGGGCGTAGGCGTCGAAACCATCCGTTACTACCAGCAGCGCGGCCTATTGCCAGTGCCAACGGCGATCGGCGCATACCGACACTATCCGGTGGCGATGAACGCGCGAATCCGCTTCATCAAGCGCGCGCAGGAGCTTGGCTTCACGCTCGACGAGATTACCGAGCTGCTGCGGCTGGAGGATGGCTCCGACCGCAGCTCCATCCGGCGTATCGCCACTGACAGGCTCGGCCAGATCGAACAGAAACTCGCTGATCTGAAGCGGATGCAGAAAGCCTTGAAGCATCTGGTCTCTGAGTGCGCGCACAGGAGCAAGGACCTGCCTTGCCCGATCATTGCCACTTTGGGCGGCGTCCCGGAAAGCTAGCTTCAAATATTGAGTCGTGCTGGTCGGTTTGCCAACGCACAGACTGCCGCTTCGCATCGCCGCAGGCTAAGCCTCGATCCATCGAGCGAGGGCCACCATGCAAACGGAGCATTTGAATGTCACCGGCATGACCTGCGGCAGCTGCGTCAGCAAAGTGACTGAGGCGCTGAAATCAGTCGGCGGCGTTGGCGAGGTCACGGTGTCTCTGCCGAATCACGCGGCCACAGTGCAATACGACGAGACGCGAACGGCACCCGACCAGCTGGCGAAAGCAGTGATCGCAGCTGGATATGAAGTCGGTGCCACCGACACCACAGCTCCGCAGCCAGCCAAACGTGGCTGCTGTTAGGACGCACATCACTTTCGCCAAGCACTGGCGAACGCTCATCACACTTTAGGAGCAATGCCATGAACAAAATGACTTTCTGCAGGACGACAACGTGTCTGCTGCTGCTCGGTTCTCTCTACGGCTGCGCCACCCCCGATCAGCCCGCCCCGATGCCGCAAACCCGTGGCATGGCGGGCATGGACCCGAAGATGCATGACCCGGCGAATCAGCCCGTGATGACCTGCTCGCCCAAGGCGGGCGCCGATAGCATGGCGCATGCGCCTGGCGACCACCCGATGCCGGATACACGCGGCATGCACGGCATGGACCCCGCACAGCACATGCAGCACTGTCACAGCTCCGATGAGACCGCACCGCCCAACCTCGGCCCGCATCAGCACAAGACGAATGGCGGTTGAGACGACGTAGCGTCGGCGACAGGGACGCCCCATCGGAATTGAGCCGCCGCCGCTTCGTGCAGGGCGCCGCAAGCATTGCTGCACTCGGCACGTTTGCAGCGTGGCCGCAGTCGGTGCGGGCCGTATCCCGTAGCGATAGCGAGCTGAGCGGCACCGAGTTCGAGCTCGACATCGCCGAGCTGCCGGTCAATTTCAGCGGCAAGACAAGCGTCGCCACCGCCATCAACGGCCAGGTGCCGGCACCGCTGCTGCGCTTCCGCGAGGGGGATAGCGTCACGCTGCGCGTGACCAACCATCTGAAGGAACCCACGGCCGTGCATTGGCACGGCCTGTTGGTGCCTTTCGACATGGATGGCACACCGGGGATCAGCTTCCCCGGCATCGCCCCCGGCGAGACATTCACCTATCGCTTCACGGTGAAGCAGACCGGCACATACTGGTATCACGCCCATACCCTGCATGAGCAGACCGGGCTGTATGGCGCGATCATCATTGAGCCGCGTGTGCCGCTGCCCGCACGCGCCGAGCGCGACTACGTGGTGCTGCTGAGTGACTGGACGGACGAAGCGCCGGTGCAGGTCTATCTCAATCTCAAGAAGATGGGCAGCTACTACAACTTCGGCCAGCCCACGGTGGGCGCACTGGCTGCGGACATGTCCCGACTGGGGCCGGGGCCAGCACTGGCGAGACGCCGCATGTGGAACCAGATGCGCATGAGCCCCACCGACTTCAGCGATGTGTCGGCAGCGACCTACACCTACCTGATGAATGGCGCAGCACCCGCTCTACCCTGGATGGGGATTGCGAAGGCAGGCGAGCACGTGCGGCTGCGCTTTATTGGTGCAGGCACCGCCACGTTTTTTGATGTGCGCATCCCCGGCCTCAAGCTCACGATTGTTGCCACCGATGGACAGGAGGTCACACCCGTCGAGGTCGATGAGTTTCGCCTTGCACCCGGCGAAACCTGCGATGTGATCGTGCAACTGCCCGATGACCGCGCGTATACGATCTTCGCGCAGTCGATGGATCGCAGCGGCTTTGCCTGCGGCACGCTGGCCCCGCGCATTGGCATGCTCGCAGCCGTACCGCAACGCGATGCACCGGGCTGGCTCACCGAGGCCGACATGATGGGCGCGATGGCGGCGATGCCGACGAGCGCAGGCGCGCCGATGGCCCACGACATGGCCGCGATGCCTGCGGCTGTGAATCACACCCGCAGCGAATACGGCCCCGGTGTGGATATGCGGGTAGACATGCCGCGCCGCAATCTCGACGACCCCGGCGTTAACCTGCGCAGCAATGGCCGTCGCGTGCTGAGTTATTCAGATTTGCGCACCACCGCCGGCACGATGGATGCGCGCGTGCCCGGCCGCGAGATCGAGCTGCATCTCACCGGCAACATGGAACGCTACGAGTGGTCGTTCGATGGCGTGAAGTTCAGCGATGCCAAGCCCATCCATTTCGTGAGCGGCGAGCGGCTACGCGTGGTGTTCGTCAACGACACCATGATGACCCACCCCATGCACCTGCACGGCATGTGGATGGAGCTTGAAGACGAGCGCGGGGCGTTTCAGGTGCGCAAGCACACGATCAGCGTACAGCCGGCTCAGCGCATCAGTCAGTGTTGCCATCACGGCGGATGCACAGGGCCGCTGGGCGTTTCACTGCCATCTGCTGTATCACATGGCGGCGGGCATGTTCCGCGAAGTGGTGGTGGCATGAGGGCCGCCCGTTTCGGTGCGGCGTGGCGCGTGGCTGCGATCACGGCGGTATCGACGCTGACCCCCTGTCTTGCAATGGCGCAAGGCCATGAGGGGATGCCCGGCATGGACATGCCCGCCCAGCCCGTGCCGCTGGCCCAGACCAGCCCCGCACCTGCGAAGACTGCATTGCCCGGCAGCGACAAGCCTGCTGCCTCAGACACCGGGATGCCAGTGATGCCAAAGGCGGCACCCGCCATGTCGATGGGCCGGATGCAGGGTGGGCGCGCACCTGCCGACGCCCGCGACGCCAACGCCTATGCCAATGGCTATGCGGGCAGCGACATGGCTGCGATGGGCCACACCGACCAGATCGTTTTCGGCAAGGTGATGGTGGACGAACTGGAGTTTCTGTCTGGCAACGAAGGCGACGGCTTTGCCTGGAACGCCCAAGCGAACTACGGCAACGACCGCAGCAAACTCTGGCTGCGTACACAGGGCTTGAAGACGGCTGACGAACTCGACCCAAGCAGTTCTGGCGAAGTGCTCTGGTGGCGTCCGATCAGCGCGTTCTGGGGCAGCCAACTGGGCTTGCGGCAGGACTTCGGCAGTGGCGCGCACACCTGGCTGGCAGCGGGTGTCGAAGGCCTGGCTCCGTATTGGTTCGATCTGGAAGCCACCGGCTATGTCGGCGACGACGGTCGCCTCTCGGCGCGCCTGAGAACGGCCTATGACCTGCGCTTCACCAACCGCCTCATCCTCGTCCCCAGCGTTGAGGCCAATGCCTACAGCAAGGCTGAGAACAGGCGCGGCCTGGGGGCGGGCTTAAGCAACATCGAAGCAGGCTTGCGCCTGCGCTATGAGCTGCACCGCAAGTTCGCGCCTTACGTCGGCTACGTTTGGGAGCGGTCATTTGCAGGCACCGCCGACCGCAGCCGCGCCGAGGGCAATCCGATCAACGAGCACCGCTTCGTAGCGGGGCTTCGCATGTGGTGGTGAATACGCCTAGCAACGCTAGGTAGTGTTTAGACGTTTTACGTTTCAGCGACGGAGGTCATTTTTGGGC
>JAZKFO010000056.1:0-16480 GCA_040386395.1 Pseudomonadota bacterium
CGCTTCAGCGAGTAGCGCAACAGCATGGCGAGCGAGAGGATGGTGGCGAGCGGATTGGCCACGCCCTTGCCGGCGATGTCCGGTGCCGAGCCGTGGATCGGCTCGAACAGGCCCTGCCCTTTCTCGTTCATCGAGGCGCTCGGCAGCATGCCGATCGAGCCGGTCAGCTGGGCGGCGATGTCGCTGAGGATGTCGCCAAACAGATTGGCGGTGACGATCACATCGAACTGCTTGGGCGCGCGCACCAGCTGCATGGCGGCGTTGTCGACGTAGAGATGGCTCAGTTCGACGTCGGGGTATTCCTTCGCCACCTCGCACACCACCTCGCGCCAGAGCTGGCTCGACTCCAGCACATTCGCCTTGTCCACCGAGCAGAGCTTTTTGTTGCGCAGGCGTGCGGCCGCAAAGGCGGTGCGCGCGATGCGCATGATCTCGTAGTCGCTGTACTCCTCCACGTCGCTGGCCACGCGGGCTTGCGGGATGACTTCGTGGCCCACCTGATGACCATCGACTACGCGCGATTCGCGTCGGCCGAAATAGATGCCGCCCGTGAGTTCGCGCACGATGAGGATGTCGAGACCGGCGACCAGTTCCGGCTTCAGCGAGCTGGCATTGGCGAGCTGCGGATACAGGATCGCCGGCCGCAGGTTGGCGTAAAGCCCAAGCCCCGCACGGATGGCGAGCAGGCCGCGCTCCGGGCGCTTGTCCTTGGGCAGGGTGTCGTACTGCGGGCCGCCGATGGCGCCGAACAACACCGCATCCGCAGCCCGGGCTTTTTCGAGCGTGATGGCAGGCAGCGGCTCGCCGTGGGCGTCGTAGCCGGCCCCACCAATCAGGCCGTGTTCCCAGGTCGCATCGAGGCCGTGCCGGTCGCGCAGGGCGACCAGCACTTTTTCCGCCTCAGCCACGATTTCGGGACCGATGCCGTCACCAGGCAGGATGAGCAGTTTTGCAGTCATGGCTTACTTGTTCGGGTCGGCGGAGTGATCATTTGGTCAGCGGATAAGCGCTGACGGTGTTCTCGCTCATCTGCGGCAGCACGATGAGGCCGGGCGCGGCACCGATGTCCGCCGTGCCTTGGGTCAGTTGCAGCCAGAGATTGGGCTGGCCGTCCGACCCGATCTTGAACACATTGCCGCGCATGTAGTCCGTCACCACGTAGCCGCCCTTGCCGTCCGCGACGAGACCGTCGAGGTTGCCGAGCGGGATGGGCGCGAAGCGGGCGGTGATGGCCTTGGTCTCGGTGTCCACGGTCTTGAGATAGCCGGTGGTGTCGGTGCTGAAGTCAGGCTTCATGCCGATGCCCCAGCTCGCCACCTGCAACTTGCCGCCGTCCCAGGCGAGGCCGTTGGGCATCTCCAGCGCGTCGCTCTGCAACCAGGGTGTGAAGGCATCGCCCTGCAGGCGCCAGATGGTGTTGGTGAGCATGTCACTCACGAACACCGTGCCACGCGGCGTCACCACCACGTCATTGAGAAACTTGGCACCAGCCGCCTTGAAGCGGCGGGTGATGCGCTTGTTGCCCGTGTCGATTTCCAGCAGCTCGTCGAGGTCGCTCACATACAGATAGCCGCGAATGTAGCCGAGGCCCTTCGGCGCATTGAGGCCCTTGAGCCACTGGCGCTGGATCACTTTGCCATCCAGCCCCACTTGCGAAATGAAGCCGTTGCCATCCTTGGCGTCCGGCGCTCCATTGACGTTGCTGACGTACAGCACTTTTTGCAGGCTGCTGTAGACGACAGATTCCGGGTTGGCGAAGCCTTCGGTCTTCCAGACCGGCTCCGGACCAATAGCTTGTGCGGTGCTGGCCGCGAGGGCCAGCAGACCAGCGAGTGCGATGTGTTTCATGGCGTGGTTCCTCAGACAAACAGCCAGGGCGCAGTCTGCGCGCGCTGGGCTTCGTAGGTACGGATGGCATCGGCGCCCTGCAAGGTCAGGCCAATCTCGTCGAGGCCGCGCAGCAGGCAATCCTTGCGGAAGGCGTCGATCTCGAACTTCGCCTCGGCCTTGCTCCAGCGCACGGTCTGGGCAGCAAGGTCGATGGTCACCGGCAGCTCGGTATTGGCAGCGATGGCTTGGAACAGGGCATCGACCGAGTCCGCCGGCAGCATCACCGGCAACACGCCGTTCTTGAAGCAGTTGTTGTAGAAGATGTCGGCAAAGCTCGGCGCGATGACGCAGCGAAAACCATAGTCGTTGAGCGCCCACACCGCATGCTCGCGCGACGAGCCGCAGCCAAAGTTCTCGCGCGCGACCAACACCTCCGACCCGGCGTGGATCGCACGATTCAGCACGAACTCGGCATTGGGTCGGCGACTGGCGACCGGCACGCTCAGGTCACCGGCATCAAGATAGCGCCAGTCATCGAACAGGTACTGCCCGAAGCCCGACTTGTAGATGGACTTCAGGTACTGCTTGGGGATGATCGCGTCGGTATCGACATTGGCGCGATCCAGCGGCAGGGCCTTGCTGGTCAGCACGGTAAAGGCTTGCATTACACGTTCCTCACATCGAT
The DNA here is from genome assembly GCA_040386395.1 of Pseudomonadota bacterium. Classification (GTDB taxonomy): domain Bacteria; phylum Pseudomonadota; class Gammaproteobacteria; order Nevskiales; family Nevskiaceae; genus Stagnimonas. The sequence goes on from JAZKFO010000056.1 coordinate 2,516, forward strand.
GAAGTGGCCGGCAATACCGGCGGCGGCGGCCATCGCGGGGCTGACCAGATGCGTGCGTCCACCGGCACCCTGGCGGCCCTCGAAGTTGCGGTTGCTGGTCGAAGCGCAACGCTCGCCGGGCGAGAGGCGGTCGTCGTTCATGCCGAGGCACATCGAGCAGCCCGGCTCGCGCCACTCGAAACCGGCGGCCTTGAAGATCGCATCCAGGCCCTCGGCTTCGGCCTGCTGCTTCACCAGGCCCGAACCCGGCACCACCATCGCCAGGCTCACATTCGCCGCCTTGGTCTTGCCGCGCACCACTACGGCTGCGGCACGCAGGTCTTCGATGCGGGCATTGGTGCAGCTGCCGATGAACACCTTGTCGATGGCGATCTGCTCGATGGGCGTGTTGGCGGTGAGGCCCATGTAGGCCAGCGCCCGCTCCATGCCATTGCGCCTGGTGGCGTCGGCTTCGCTGGCCGGGTCCGGCACGCGGCCGCCGACCGGCACCACCATCTCCGGCGAGGTGCCCCAGGTGACTTGCGGCTCGATGCTCGCGGCATCCAGCTCGACAGTGCGATCAAAGTGCGCGCCTTGGTCGGAATGCAGCGTCTTCCACCAAGCAACAGCCTGCGCCCAGTGCTCTGGCTTGGGCGCGAGCGGGCGGCCCTTCACGTAATGGATGGTGGTGTCGTCCACCGCGATCAGGCCCGCGCGTGCGCCGGCTTCAATCGCCATGTTGCAGACGGTCATGCGCCCTTCCATCGACAGGGCCATGATCGCCTCGCCTGCGAACTCGATGGTGTAGCCGGTGCCACCGGCCGTGCCGATGCGCCCGATGATGGCGAGCACGATGTCCTTCGCCGTCACGCCCGGGCCGACGTGGCCCTTGACCCGGATCAGCAGCGACTTGGTCTTGCTCTGCATCAGGCACTGCGTCGCCAGCACGTGCTCGACCTCGCTGGTGCCGATGCCGAAGGCCAGCGCCCCGAAGGCACCGTGCGTCGCGGTGTGAGAGTCGCCGCAAACCACCGTCATGCCCGGCAGGGTCGCGCCCTGCTCAGGCCCCACCACATGCACGATGCCCTGACGCACATCGGCCAAGGGGATGTAGGGCACGTTGAAGTGCTTGACGTTGCGGTCGAGCGCATCCACCTGCTCACGCGAGATCGGGTCGGCGATGCCGGCGGCGCGGTCGGTAGTCGGCACGTTGTGATCGGGCACGGCCAGATTGGCGAGGCGCTTCCACGGGAGACGGCCAGCCATGCGCAGGCCCTCGAAGGCTTGCGGGCTGGTGACTTCATGCACCAGATGGCGGTCGATATACAGCAACGCCGTGCCATCGCCCTGGGCGCGCACGACATGCGCATCCCACAACTTGTCGTAGAGCGTTTTGGACATGGCGAACACCTCAAGGAATCAGAACGAGGCGCATCGTAGAGATCGCTCTCGCATAACGCCAATGAATCGTTTTCATGGACTCCATGCCGCGTTGGTATACTTTGGATTATGGATACCCAAGCCCTTTCCGCCTTCTTGGAAGTCGCCGACACCGCCTCGTTTTCGAAGGCTGCCGAGCGCCTGTTCCTGAGCCAGCCGGCCGTGAGCAAGCGCATCGCCACGCTCGAAGACCAGCTCGGCCGCCAGCTGTTCGACCGCGTCGGGCGGCAGATCAGCCTCACCGATGCCGGCCGCGCCCTGCTGCCCTACGCGCGTCGCGTGCTGCATGACATCGAGGACGGCCGTCGCGCGCTCTCGATGCTGAGCGAGAAGGTCGAAGGCCGGCTCTCCATCGGCACCAGCCACCACATCGGCCTGCATCGGCTGCCGACAGTACTGCGCGCCTACACGCTCGCCTATCCGCAGGTCGATCTCGACATCCAGTTCATGGATAGCGAGGTGGCCTGCGAGGCCGTGCTGGCCGGCAAGCTGGAACTGGGCATCGTCACCCTGCCCAGCCAGCCGCTGCCGCAACTCAAATCCCGCCTGGTCTGGCCCGATCCACTGGCCGTTGTCGTCGCTCCGGCACACCCGCTGGCCGCGCTCAAGCGGCCCAAGCTCGATGACTTGGCCGAGCACCCGGCCGTGCTGCCGGACGAGGCCACGTACACCCACCGCATCGTCACCGCCGCCTTGACACAACATGGCCTCAAGCCACGCATCCGGCTCGCAACCAACTATCTCGAAACCCTGAAGATGCTCGTCGTGATCGGCCTGGGATGGAGCGTGCTGCCGCGCTCCATGCTCGACAAGGACCTGATCGCCCTGCCCATCCGCGAGCTGTCGCTGGAACGTGAGCTGGGCGTGGTCTGGCACGAGAAGCGCACGCTCTCGGCCGCTGCCACGGCGCTCATCGCGCAACTGCCCGCAGCATGAGCCTCGACGTCATCATCCTCGGCGGCGGCGCTGCGGGACTGTTCTGCGCCTTCCAGGCCGGACAGCGTGGGCTGAAGGTGCTGGTGATCGAGCACGCCAACAAGGTCGGCAAGAAGATTCTGATGTCCGGCGGCGGGCGCTGCAATTTCACCAACCTGGGCACCACGCACGGCAACTTTCTCTCCGCCAATCCGCACTTCTGCAAATCCGCCCTCGCCCGCTACACGCCCTGGGATTTCGTGGATCTGGTGCAGCGGCACCACATCGCCTACCACGAGAAAGAGCTGGGCCAGCTGTTCTGCGACGAGTCCAGCAAGCTCATCGTCAACCTGCTGCTCAAGGAGTGCGAAACGGCGGGCGTGCGCATCGAAATCGAATGCAGCGTGAGTGCTGTCGATAAGACTGCAACGGGCTATGCCGTGCAGTCGTCGCGCGGCACCTTCAAGGCGCCGAAGCTGGTGGTGGCGACCGGCGGCCTGTCGATCCCCAGCATGGGCGCGACCGGTTTTGGCTATGCCCTGGCGAAGCAGTTCGGCCACACGGTGCTGCCCACCCGCGCCGGCCTGGTGCCGCTGACGCTCAGCGGCAAGCCACTGGAGCAATGGAGTGACCTGAGCGGTGTGGCCCTGCCAGTGGAGGCCACCAGTGGCAAGGCGCAGTTCCGTAATCAATTGCTGGTGACGCACCGCGGCCTGAGCGGCCCGGCCATCCTGCAGATCAGCAGTTACTGGCAGCCGGGCGAGGCGCTGACGCTGGACCTGTTCCCACACGCCGATGCCGCTGAATGGCTCACGGCGCAGCAGCAAGCGCACCCTGCCAGTGAGGTGCGCACCGTGCTGAGTGATGCCCTGCCCAAACGCTTCGCGCAGCGTTTTGCCGAGCTGCACGCGCCGCCCAAGCTGATGCGGCAGCTCCTGCACGCCGAGGTCAAGGCACTGGCAACGGCGCTGCACCAATGGCCGCTCACGCCAAACGGCACCGAGGGCTACCGCACGGCCGAGGTCACGCTCGGCGGCGTCGATACGAAGGAGCTCTCATCCACCACCATGGAATCGAAACTCTCGCCCGGCCTGCACTTCATCGGCGAAGTGATGGATGTCACCGGTTGGCTCGGCGGCTACAACTTTCAGTGGGCCTGGGCCAGTGGCTATGCCTGCGCACAGGCGCTGTAAGACAATCCACCGTTATGAGACTCAACAAATATCTGAGCGAAAAAGGCCTCTGCTCCCGCCGCGAGGCCGATGCCTGGATCGGCTCCGGCCGGGTCGAGGTCAACCGCCGCATCGCCCTGCTCGGCACTCCGGTCGAAGACGGGGATGAGGTGCGGGTGGATGGCCGCGTGGTCAGCGAGCGCAAGCTCGCGCACGTCACCATTGCCTTCAACAAGCCGGTGGGTGTGACCTGCACCACCGAGGCGCGGGTGCGCGACAACATCATCGACTTCATCGGCCACGAGCAGCGCATCTTCCCCATCGGGCGGCTGGACAAGGACAGCGAGGGCTTGATCCTGCTCACCAGCGATGGCGACATCGTCAACAGCCTGCTGCGCGCCGAGCATGGGCACGAGAAGGAGTATCTGGTGGAGGTCGATCGCCCCGTCAGCGAGGGCTTTCTCGCCAGCATGCAGCGCGGCGTGAATATCCTCGACACCCGCACCCTGCCCTGCAAGGCCTGGGCTGTCGGCAAGCACAGCTTTCGCATCGTGCTCACCCAGGGCCTCAACCGTCAGATCCGCCGCATGTGCGAGCACTTCGGCTACGAGGTGGTGGCACTCCAGCGCACCCGCTTCGTCCATATCGAGCTGGGCAATCTGCAGCTCGGCTATTGGCGCGACCTCACGCCAGTGGAGATGCGGCAGCTGCTCGCCTAATCTTCGCCGCAGCAACCATTCCAATAACAATCCGGAGAGCCCAGTGATCCCCTTTTCCATCAAGGTCTTTTTCTTCAAGGTCTGGCAGTTCCTGCTCAAGATCAGCACGCCGCTGCTGCGCTTCCGCACGCCGGAACTGTTCACCGGCCCCGGCTCCTCGCTGGTGCTGTGCGAGCACATCGCCAAAACGGGTGTGAGCAACCTGCTCATCGTCACCGATGCCATGCTGGTGAAGCTCGGCCTGCTCAAACCCATGCAGGAGAAGCTCAGCCAACTCGGCGTGAGCTACGTCGTCTACGACGGCGTGCTGCCCAACCCCACCATCGAGCAGATCGAGACTGGTCTCACCCTGCTCAAGAGCAAGGGCTGCACGGCCATCCTGGCCATCGGCGGCGGCTCGTCGATTGATGCCGCCAAGGTGATTGCCGCGCGCGCGAAAAACCCCTATCAGATCGTCCACATGGCGGGCCTGCTGCGCGTGCTGTTCAAGCCCATGTCGCTCTATGCAGTGCCCACCACCGCCGGCACCGGCAGCGAGGTGACCATCGCCGCCGTGGTGAGCGATCCCAGCACCACGCGCAAGTTCGCCATCATGGCCCCCTGCCTGGTGCCGCTCGCCGCCGCACTCGATGGCGCCCTGATGACCGGCCTGCCCGCGCCGATTACGGCGGCCACCGGCATGGATGCGCTGACCCACGCGGTGGAGGCCTACATCAGCCGCAACCGCACCGACATGACCGACCGCGAGGCACTCGACGCCACCAAACTCATCATGCAAAACCTCGCCGAGGCCGTGCGCAACGGCAGCAATGTGGAAGCACGACAGAACATGGCGCTGGCGAGCTTCAAGGCTGGTGTCGCCTTCACCACCGCTGGTGTGGGCTATGTGCATGCCATCGCCCACAACCTGGGCGCCTACTACCACGTGCCACATGGCCTCGCGAACGCCATCGTGATGCCGCATGTGCTGGACTTCAGCAAGCCCAATTGCATCGACCGCCTCGCCCAATTGGCTGAAGTCAGCGGCCTGAAGACCGGCAGCGAGAGCAAAGAGCAACTCGCCACCGCCTTCATCGCCAAGGTGCGCGCGATGAACGCCGAGTTCGGCATCCCGACCCAGGTCGAGAAGCTGAAGGAATCGGACATCGCCGCCATCACCGACAAGGCCTTGAGCGAAGCGCACATGTTCTATGCCGTACCGCGCTACATGGATGCGCCGGAGTTCCAGACTTTCCTTCGGCAGATGCTGCCGCTGGCAGCCTGATCAGCCGATCTGAAAAAGCCCGGCATCGCCGGGCTTTTTTGTTGCTGCCTTGCTCCCGATCAGGCCAGCGCCGGTTTCAGGCGCTTGGCCAGCGCCGTGGCATTGCGTGCCGCCAGGGCATAGATCGACAGCTGCGGATTGGCGCCGATGCTGGTGGGGAACACCGAGCCATCGATGATCGAGAGGTTCTCGATCTGGTGGTGGGAACCATCGCTGCTGGTGACAGCCTGCTTCGCATCACTGCCCATCGCACAGCCGCCCATGACGTGGGCGGTGGCGATGGCGAGGCGGAACTTCTGGTAGGCCAGCGCCTCGATCTGTGGCTTCGCCTCGGCCCAGCTGGTGGCCCAGACGCCGTCGAGATGCGCAGGCGTGACGCGCACGGCACCGGCCGCAAACTGCGCCTCGGTCATGCGCAGCAGCGCCTGCTTGAAGCCCGCGAACAGGTAGTCGGTGATCTCGTAGTCGAGCACCGGATTACCACTGTCGTCGATCTTCACGCTGCCGCCCACGCTCTGCTCGTGAAAGCCGTCGCGCACCAGTGCCAGCATGGCGTTAAGGTGCTTCATGTTGGCAAGACCATCGGCCAGCTCGCCGGCGATGCGGCCGAACAGTGCAGCGGTAAGCACGGGGTTGATGGGCGGCACTTCCAGCTTGAAGCCAGGGCTCTTGTCGAAGTCACCCTGCCACTGGAAGTGATCGCTCGCCACCGATTGCGGCGCGCCGTACCAGCCGTCGATGGCCTCCGGCATCACGGCGTAGGTGAGCACGACGGGATGCAGGAAGGTGCGCTTGCCGACGCGGCCATGTGGATCGGGGGCCTTGGAGCGCAGCAGCAAGGCGGGGTTGTTGATGGCGCCACCGGCCAGCACGAAGTGCTTGGCGCGCACCGTCACCACCACGCCATTGGCCTTGATACAGGCCGAGTCCATCGCCACCGCTTCGAGGCTGGTGACCTTGTCGCCGGTGAACTGAAGCGCACGCACGCTCAAGTGATGCACGAGCGTGGCTTTGGCCTTGAGCGCCTCCGGGATGGTGCTGACCAGCATCGACTGCTTGGCATTGACCGGGCAGCCATAGCCGCAGTAGCCGGAGTTCCAGCAGCCCTTGACGTTGCGCGGGATCACATGCGATTCCCAGCCCAGCTTCTCGCAGGCGCGCGCGAGCACCGCGTTGTTGGCATTGGGCGGCACGGCCCAGGGCGCGATGCCGAGGCGCTCGCTGCGGTCATCGAACCAGGGCTTGCTGGATTCGAGGCTCCAGTCCTTCACGCCATGCACCTCCGCCCAGTGCTTCAGCGTTTCCGGCGGCGTGCGAAAGCTCGACGTCCAGTTGACCGTGGTGGTGCCGCCCACCGAGCGGCCTTGCAGAATGGCAATCGCGCCATCGCTGGTGGCCCGCGCGGTGGCCTCCTGATACAGCTCGGCGTAGGCGCGGCCCTCGTTCATGTCCTTGAAGCTGTCGGAGGTCTTCAGCGGCCCCTCTTCGAGCATCAGCACCTTGAGGCCAGCCTGCGCCAAGATCTCCGCCGTGGTGCCGCCACCGGCCCCGGTGCCGACGATGACCACATCGGCTTCGAGCGTGAGCGGTGCGGTGAAGGTGGAGGCGTCGCGCACATCCCAGCCTGCTGCGATGCCATCGGTATAGATGTTGTTGATTGCCATGGTTTTCAGTCTCAGGCGTTGTTGACGGCATCGAACATCGGCTGCCAGGGGCCGGGATAGCCCGCTGCCTTCAGGCCCGCATCGGTGCCCACCCAGGCGCCGGTGATGAACTTGGTGAGGCCGCGATAGCCGGCGTTGAACAGGCTGATGCGGCTGCTCTGCCAGCGGGTGAGAAAGGCTTGCACCTCGGCCGGTTCGGCTTCGGCCCAGGGCTTTGATACGCCCGTGGCCAGCCGTCGGGTGAGGCCGGTGTTGAGCAGGTCGAACAATTGATACAGCGCCTTCTGGGTCGGCAGCAGCACGCGGGCGCCGGTGGCATCCACGCCTTTCAGCACCCGCTCGATGTGGCCAGCGCGGTCATCGGCTGGCAGGGTGCTGCCGAGCACGGCAGGCGTGAGCGCCGCAAACAGGGTGAGGTCCGCATCGCGCAGAAACGCATAGCCCGTGGCAGGCGTCTGCGCCTTGCTGCAACCGGCCAATGTCGCGGTGAGCGCACCGGCTGACAGCAGCGCAGCACTCCCGGCGGAAAGCTTGAGAAAGTCGCGGCGGTGCAATGCCGTCAGGGGCGCGGTGCGCTGGGTCATGAGGTCTCCTCAACCTGGCTTGGGGCCCGCCCTATGCACGGGCGGTGCGTGTTTTTATGGGGTATTGAACGATTGGTCAAACGCTGGCAAATCGTCAGCTATTTCTTGTCATTCCCGCGCAGGCGGGAATCCAGGCATGTGTTGCGCTTCAAAGCCCAAGACCGTCTCAGCCAAGTCAAGCCAATCTGGATTGTCTGTCTCGATCAATCGAATCTTCCAATCACGATTCCACTTCTTGAGTTGTTTCTCTCTCAGGATGGCTGACTCTGCATCGGGACAGGCCTCGCACCACACCAGCCTGTCCACACCATGCTTCTGAGTGAAACCCCCAGCGAGCTTGTTCTTGTGCTGCCAGATTCGCTGGGGCAGATCGGATGTCACGCCAAGATAAATGGTGCCGTTCTTACTGCTGGCCAGCAGATAGACGAAGAACTGTTTCTCTTGGCGTGGCATTCAAAGACACCTGGATTCCCGCCTGCGCGGGAATGACAAGCAATCAGCGGCCGACGAACACCGGCGGCCGGCGCTCGCCAAAAGCCTTCACGGCTTCTTTCGAGTCTTCGGTCTGCATCACCGGCACCAGCTCCGGCAGCATGGCGGCGAGGCCCGCAATATCGCCTTTGGTGCGGGCGATGCGGGCGAGCTTGAGTGCGGCCTGCACGCCGAGGGGGGCCTGCTTGGCGATCATCTCCGCTTCGGCGAGGGCGGCATCGAACACTTCAGCGGCGGGTGCGAGGCGCTGCACGAAGCCCATGCGGTAGGCCTCTTCGCCGCTGAACTCCTGGCCGCCGAGGATGATCTTCATCGCATTGCCCCAGCCCACTTCCTGCATCAGGCGCACGGTGGCACCGCCGCAGGGGTAGAAGCCGCGCTGCACTTCGAGCTGGCCAAAGCGGGTATCGGGGGCAGCCACTTTCACGTCTGCCGCCAGCATCAGCTCGATGGCGACGGTAAAGCTGCAACCGCGTGCGGCGACGACAATCGGCTTGCTGCAACGATTGGCCTCGTCGATGCCGAAGGGCTCGATGCCGCCAGCAGGCAGCACCGGCCAGCGCCCCTCGGCGAAGATTGGTGCCCACTGGGTGAGATCGAGACCGGCGGTGAAGTGATCGCCATGGCCGAACAGCAGGCCGACACGCAGCTCCGGGTTGCGGTGCAGCTCGCCGTAGGCCAGCGCCAACTCGTTGTAGACATCCACCGACATGGCATTGCGCTTGGCGGCGCGGTTGAAGCCCATGAGCAGCACATGGCCACGGCGTTCGACGGTGAGCAGGGGTTCAGACATGGCGATCTCCTCGCATTGGAATGTTGTGTGCTGCGTTGGCACAGCTTAGCCTGCGCGCCTCACTTTTCGGCAGATCGACATGAGCAACGTTTCGCCCCTGATGCTGGCCATCCAGAACCGCGATGTGGAGGCCGCCAAGGCCGCGCTCGAACGCGATGCCTCGCAGGCCACCATCCCGCTGCCGGGCGGCATCAGCCCGCTGATGTTCTCGCTCTACAACGGCGCGCCGGAGATCACGGCCGTGCTGAAAGTGTTTCGCGCGCCGGATGCCTTCGAGGCCGCCGCCATGAACGAGGCCATGGTGCTGGCGAAGCTGATCACCGCCGACCCTGCCCTGCTGCTGGCTTACAGCGTCGATGGCTGGACACCGCTGCACCTGGCCGGCTTCTTCGGCGCGCGCGATACCACGCTGCTGCTCGTCGCCCTCGGTGCTTCGCAGTCGGCACTCAGCAACAACCCCATGCGCAACACGCCGCTGCATGCGGCCATCGCCGGTGCTGGCGGCGAGTCGCTGGCACCGCTGCTGCTGGGCTTGGGATCAGACCCGCTCTATGTCGGCGGCAGTGGCGTCAGCGCCCTGCACCTTGCCGCCTCGCGCGGCTTCGAGCCGCTGTGCCGCTTGCTGATCGCGCGCGGGGCTGATCGCACGGCCAGGACCGAAGACGGCAAGACCGCCGCCGAGATTGCGCGCGAGCGCAGCCATCTGGCCACCGCTGCGGCGATTGAATTGGGTTGAGGTTTTACTGATGTCGGCAGTGCATTACCCCGCCGCATACCCCCTCCCCTAACCCCTCCCCGCAAGGGGGAGGGGAACTGATTGCACTAAGGCACCGGCACGCCTAACAAATCTTGCAAGGCCTGCATGTAAGCAGCGACATCGCCGTCTTCCGGCGCCGGCGTGGTGATCGCCATCAGCAGCGCCTGCTGGCGGGCGTTGAAGTCCTCCAGCGTCGCGACCTGGGTTAACGGCGAGGGGGCGATGTTGGGCGGCTTGCGATGCAGCGTGGCCTGCTCGTAGTCGTAGGCGATGCCCAGGCCAGTGCCCTCGTCGAAGCGGCGCACGAAAATCTCCATGCCACGCGGCACACCCACGCTGTCGTCGAAGCCGACCGGCACCACGATGGAGCCCATGTGGGTGGTGGAACCGAGATCACAGGTGCGCCCACCCGTGGGGCCGGGCGAGAGCAGGAAGGCATCGAGCCGCACCTGCTTGCCGCTGGCATCGAGCACCGGCGCACCGGCCTGGTCCACCAGCGCATCCATCTGCGCGGTGACGTAGGCGCGCTCGCCCGCCATCGCCGCCAGCTGCTCGGCAGTGCCGGGCTGGTCAGGGTCGGAGGTGGCGGAGAGTGCAACCAGACCGGCAGTGCGGGCATCGACCCGGCCGGTTTCGAGCACGCCATCCATCGCCACGCAAGCACCGCGACCGTTTGAGGTGCCGGTGGTGGCACTGCTCAAGCAGTGGCGTGCGCTGCGGCCGCCCTCGGCCTCGAACACCGAGAAATACTCGTTGACGTCGTAGTGCGTATTGCCCGCACCACGGCTCACGAAGTCCGGCAGGTAGATGTCGTACACATTCGCACCCATCGCCTTCAGTTGCGCAGCGGCGGCTTCGATCAGCGCACCCTGCGCATCGGTGCCAGCGGGCGTGGTGCTGGTGCCGAGCTGGCGCAGCACACCAATGTTGCGGCCCTTCACCCCATGCCTGGCACGGTCGAGAAAGGTCTCGTAATTGGGCCGCTGCGCAGCGGGGAACTCCAGCGTGCGGAAGTCGCGTGCATCCACACTCGCCATCGCGGTGAGCATCAATGCCGCATCGCGGACGGTGCGCGTCATCGGCCCGCCGGTGTCGCGCGCATGCGAGAGCGGATAAATACCGTGCTGCGACACCACGCCCATGCTGGGGCGAATGCCTACGAGCGCCTCCACCGATGAAGGATGGCGGATCGACTGGCAGGTATCGCTGCCGGTGCCGCCGAGTGCGAAGTTGGCAGCGAGCGCAGCACCCGTGCCGGAGGACGAACCGGCCGAACTCTCGGCCGTGTTGTAGGCATTGCTCACCTGCAAAGCGCGGCCTGAAAACCCGGTGGTGAAGTAGGCAAACTCATCCTGATTGGCCTTGCCGAGCATCAGCGCGCCCGCTTTGCGCAGGCCATCCACCGACTCGGCATCGACCCCGGCCTGATGACCGAGCATCGAAAAGCTGCCGGAAGTGCTGGGGTGATCAAAGGTGTCGTAGTTGTCCTTCAGCAGCACTGGCATGCAGTGCAGGTAGCGGCTGCCGATGCCCTCGCTGGCGTAGAGCATATCCAGCGCTGCGGCCTGCTCCATCGCCCTGGCATTGAGCGCGAGCACGCCACGAATGGGACGGCCACCACTCTGCGGCGCGTCGTTGTAGGCATAGATGCGCTGCTGATACATCTCGACTAGCTTGACGCAAGTGAGCTTGCTGCCATCGTCCAGCAGCAGCTGGCCGGCGAAGGCGGCATGCACATCCGCCAGGTCGGCCTCGACCAGCTCGAACTTGCCGGGGCTGACGACCACGGGCGGGGTCGTCGGTGCCGGGATTTCCGGCGTGCTGCCGGGCGAGCCGGCGCTCAAGCCCTGGCTATTGCCGCAGCCGTGCAGCAGCGGCAGGCCCACCAGCAGGAGCAGAAACGGGGCGCGCAGTGACATGGCATTTTCCAGATGAAGGCTGGCTCAAGACGAGCAATAGCCATGCCACGCGAGGCTGGATCAGGGTGCGGCCGGAATGGTGAAAAAGAACGTGCTGCCGCCTTCCGGCGGGCATTCCACCCACAGCTTGCCGCCCATGCTTTCGACCACCTTGCGGCAGATGGCGAGGCCGACGCCGGTGCCGGGGTAGTCCTCCGCCGCATGCAGGCGCTGGAAAATCTGGAAGATGCGCTCGCGGTGTTCCAGCGCGATGCCAATGCCGTTGTCGGCCACCGAGATGCGAACCTCGCCCGCCAGCGGCTCGCACTGGATGCGGACGCGCGGTGCGATGCCGGGTGCGACGTACTTGATGCCGTTGTCGATGAGATTGCGCAGCAGCTGGGCGAGCTGGGTTTCCTCACCCACCACCATCGGCAGCGGGCCGGATTCCACCTTTGCACCACTGCTGCGCAGCAGTGGCTCCAGCTCGGCCAGCGCTCGGGTCAGCGGCACTTGCAGCGACAGCGGCTGCGCCGGGCTGGTGGCGCGGCCGGTGCGCGAGAACTCCAGCAGATCGCGGATGATCGCGCGCAGGTTGTGGGCCGAGCCCTCGATGAATTGCAGGTATTCGCGGCAGTCGCTGTCGAGCGTCTCGCCCAGCTGCTGGTTGAGGCGGCGGGTCAGCAGCTGCGAGAAGCCGATGATGCCGCGCAGCGGTGCCTGCAAATCGTGCGAGGCGATATAGGCAAACTGCTCCAGCTCGGCGTTGCTGCGGGCCAGCGCGGTGCCGTACTCGCGCAGGCTGGCCTCGACGCGGCGTCGCTCGAACACCTCGATTTCCAGCTCGCGATTGCGGTGGTACAGCTCCAGGCTTTTCTGCTCCAGCAGCTGTTCGGCCTGCTTGCGGGCGGCGCGCTCGCGCGTCAGCTCGCGTTGCAGCAGTTCGCGCTCTTCCACGCGGCTTTCAGGCCGGTGCCAGCGTGAAGCGCGCGGCAGTGCCCGCCCCGCCTGAGAGATCCTGCACGGTGAGCGTGAGCGGATCGCCAAAGTGCTTCACGGTCGCCCGCACCAGCCCCTCGGCGAAGGGGGCCATGGGGCGTGGCGAGTGGTACTCCATCACCAGCTGGCCGGCCTCGCAGGGCGGGTAGCTGAAGCTGGGCAGCTCGGCATCGGGGTAGAGCTTGCGCACCTCGACGTGGATGTAGTCCTCGATGCGCGAGAGGAAGGCAATCGCCCCTTTCGCCTCGGCAAAGAAGTGGCCGTAATTTCGGGTGAACACCTCGAACACATGCTCGCCGAAGGCGATGAGCAGGGCATTGAGCGGCAGCTGGGTGGCGGCACTGAGTTCCAGCGCCATCGCCACCATCTCGCGATGGTCGTAGTTGCCCACTGCCGTATAGGCCCCATCGTGGGCACCGCCCGCAGCGGTGATGACGCGATCCTTCACGGCCAGGCCGAAACGGTCGCCGACCATGTCGAGAAACTCGGTGAAGATCATCCCTTTCATGTCGTACTCCCCATGGAGGCCATGCTAGCGGCGGGCACGAAAAAAATCTCGCAGCAGCTGACCGCATTCCGGCTCCAGCACGCCGCCGATCCACTCGACGCGATGATTGAGGCGGGGATTGCTGATCACATCGTAGAGCGAATGCACCGCCCCCGCCTTGGGATCGGCCGCCGCGAACACCAGCCGCTGCACCCGCGCGTGGATGATGACACCCGCGCACATCACGCAAGGTTCCAGCGTGACGTAGAGCGTGGTGCCGGTGAGACGGTAGTTGCCGAGCTTTTTCGCACCCTCGCGCAGAGCAATCATCTCGGCGTGGCCGCTAGGGTCGTGGTCGCCGATGGGGCGGTTATAGCCCTCACTGATCAGCGCGCCATCCTTGACCAGCACCGCGCCGACCGGCACCTCGCCCTGCGCGGCCGCTTGCTGGGCAAGTGCGAGGGCGTGGCGCATCCAGCGCACGTCCTCGCCGCTGGCTACATCGCTGACTTGATCGTCCATGCGCCAATCAGCACAAAGGCCACGCCCGCAATCATTTGCAGCATCTTCGGCTCGACGAACTTGGTGATGGTGCTGCCCGCCATCACGCCAATGCCCGCCGCCAGCACCAGCGCAGAGGCGGATGCGCCGAACACCACCCATTTGGCACCGGGCTTGTCGGCCGAATAGAGCATGGTGGCCAGCTGGGTCTTGTCGCCCAGTTCGGCGAGAAAAACCGTGCCGAAGACCGTGAAGAACAGCTTGTAGTCCATGGAATGCGCTCTGCGCGTGGAGACGAGGC
>JAZKFO010000057.1:0-6623 GCA_040386395.1 Pseudomonadota bacterium
CACAAGCTGCACCAGCGCGTGCCGGTGATCATGGGCAGCAAGAACGAAGTCGAGAAAGTGGTGAGCTACCACGTTTGACTACGGACGCTGCATCCAAAAAAGGACGCCGATGGCGTCCTTTTTTGTGGGTGCTCAAATGCGGTCGCGTCGCCAGATCAGAAACCCCGCCAGGCCCAGAAACAGCAGATGCACCCACCACAGTCCCACCACGGGCGGCACGCTGCCTTTCGCCAGCCAGGTCTGCCCCAGGCTCAGCAGGTTGGAGTAGGCGAGGTAGGCCAGGATGCCCCACACCAGCTTGCTGTAGCGGCCCTGACGCGGTGCCAGGTGGCCCAGCGGCACCGCCAGCAACAGCAGCACCAGCGCCGAGATGGGTGCTGCGATGCGCCAGTGCAGCTCGGAGCGATCCTTGGGGTCGGCGGACTGCATCAGCGAGCGAGTCGAGCGGATTGACCGGCTGCCGCTGCTGAACTCGAAATCCGGCGGCGTGATGCGGGTGGCGAAGGCCCCGAACTCGGTGCGCTCGGTGGCCAGCTTGCCCGCCGTCACCTGCGAGCGCTGGCCGCTGAGCAGGATGATCTGCCGCTCGCCGTTCTCCGGGTCGATGCGCTGCGCACCACTCTGCGCGGTGATGAGGGTGGTGCCGTCCTTGCCCTCCATGAACGCCAGCACCTGCCCCAGCTCGGTGCCATCGCCCGAAATGCTGCTGGTGTAGAAAACCGCCTTGCCGTCCGACAGCGGCTTGAAGCGGCCGGACTCGAAGGGCGTGTACTGCACCAGTCGCTTCGCATCCTTCAGCAGGTAATCGGCCTGGCGTGCCGCCCAGGGGCTGATCTGAAACGCCAGTGCGGCGGTGAGTGCAGACAGCGCCACACCGAAGATCACGAAGGGCCGGTAGAACTGCCGCAGGCCGATGCCGCAGCCGGTGAGCGCGGCAATCTCGTTGTCCTTGTACAGCCGCCCCAGCGACAGCATCACACCCAGCAGCAGCGACACCGGCACCAGCAGCACCATGTAGCGCAGGCTGGAGAGCGCGACCACATTGAACAGAAGGCCCGGCGGCAGATCGCCCTTGGCGGACAGGGCGAGAAAGAACGCAAAGCGCGTCGACAGCATGATCGCTAGCAGCACAATGGCCACCGCCGCCCAGGAGGCAGCGGCATCGCGGATGAGGTAACGGTCGAGGATGTTCATGGTCGATTGGCGCTGCGGACGCTATTGTGAGGCCAACAACGATCAGGAGGAGTTTCCATGCTGCGCGCCCGCTATCCCTACTACCTCGCCAATGCCGCCACCGAGGGCACCACCACCTTAGCCGTGATGGACAAGTACAGCGGTGCCAAGGCCACCGAAGTCGCCCTGGCCACGCCGGCGGTGCTCGATGTGGCCATTGGCTGGGCGGTGAAGGCCGCACCCGCGATGGCGGCCTTGGCAGGCTACGAGAAGGCCGAAGTGCTGGAACACTGCGTGAAGCGCTTCACCGAGCGGCAGGAAGAACTCGCCATCGCCCTCTGCATCGAAGCCGGCAAGCCCATCAAGGATTCGCGCGGCGAAGTCACCCGACTGATCGACACCTTCAAGATCGCCATGGGTGAAGCGACTCGGCAAGGCGGCGAGCTGCTGCCGCTCGACATCAGCGCGCGCGCCAAGAACTACTGGAGCATGGTCAAGCGCGTGCCGGTGGGGCCGGTGGGCTTCATCAGCCCTTTCAACTTCCCACTCAATCTCGCCGCCCACAAGATCGCCCCCGCCATCGTCGCCGGCTGCCCCTTCGTGCTGAAGCCCGCGAGTGCCACACCCATCGGCGCGCTGGTGATTGGCGAGGTGCTGGCCGAGACGAAGCTGCCCAAGGGTGCCTTCTCGATCTTGCCCATGAACTCGGCCGATGCGGGTGCCCTCGTCACCGACGAGCGCCTGAAGCTGCTGAGCTTCACCGGCTCGCCGCCCGTGGGCTGGGACATGAAGAATCGCGCCGGCAAGAAGGCCGTGATTCTCGAACTCGGCGGAAATGCGGCTTGCGTGGTGGATGAAGGCAGCGACGTGGACGATGCCGTCGCCCGCATCGTCTTCGGCGCGTTCTACCAGTCGGGCCAGAGCTGCATCAGCGTGCAGCGCATCCTCGTGCATCGCTCGCTCTACACCACCCTGCGCGACCAGCTCGTCGCCGCCACCAAGGCCCTCGTCTGCGGCGACCCGCGCGACGAAAAAACCTTCATCGGCCCGGTGATCTCCGAGAAGGAGGCCGTGCGGCTCGAAGGCTGGATCAAGGCCGCGGTCGAGCGCGGCGGCACACTGCTGTGCGGCGGCGAGCGCAAGGGCGCGATGCTGACGCCCGCTCTCTTGGAGAACGTGCCGAAAGACTGCGACCTCGTCGCCAAGGAAGCCTTCGGCCCCGTCGCGGTGATGGATGCCTTCGATGACTTCGAGGCTGCCCTCGCGCAAGTTAACGACAGCGTCTTCGGCCTGCAAGCCGGCATCTTCACCCGCGACTTGCACAAGGCCAAACGCGCCTGGGATGTGCTGCAAGTGGGCGGCGTGGTGATCGGCGACGTGCCGAGTTTTAGGGTCGACAACATGCCCTATGGCGGCGTGAAGGATTCAGGGGCCGGGCGCGAAGGGGTGCGTTGGGCGATTGAGCATTTGACCGAGCCAAGGGTGATGGTAGTTCGTGGTGCGAACTAGTCGCCTGGGTCACCGACGTGCCATCACAGGCTGACAAGGCAGAGGCACACGCAAGCCATTTGTTGGATGCCTTTCTTGGCTTGCGCGAAAAATATGCGCTGCTTGCACCAATGCTGTTTGATGCAAAAGTAAACGAGTTGAGAGGGTCACATCGTCAAGCTCGAGGCTTCAAGACGCTCCGGATGTCATTGTTCTTGTCCTGTTGCCAAGAAATAGCAAATCTGTGTTCAGACGCTAGCGAAAAGACTCCAAGTATCAGCAAGCTCATAGCGGTACTGAGCGACTCGGACACGCGAAGAATCTTCGAGGACAAATACGCCGAGTGGGTTGTTCCGTTAGTCGAGGAGGAGAAAGATCCGCTAGTTTTAGAGCTGTTGAGGAAGATGGAGGAGCAAGAGCGATTAGAGAGACGAACTCAGTTTCACGACTATCATGCACGGTTAGAAAGTGCGTGGTTGGAGCTTTCGTCATCTAGCTCCCTCAAAGGGTTCTCGGTGATTCGCGACAAGGTTTCTGCGCACAGAGAGCTGCGTTATGTCGGAGACAAATATCAAGTCGTCGATATCAGTTTGCTCGGGATCAAGTGGGTCGATCTGCGATTGACGATTGAGAAGATGCAGGAGCTCGTTGAACTACTTGGGCTGATAATCCGCAACACAGGATTTGCTTGGGATGCGCTAGATGATCAGCTAGCAATTACAGCGGCCGACTTCTGGTCCGCGCCAACTCGCTGATAACAGAGCCGCAGGATGGGCTGAACGCAGTGAAATCCATCGCATCGCCAATTGATGGGTTCTGCTTTGGCCATCTTGCGGGGGCAGCCTTTGGCTAGTCGAACAACACCACCTGCCGTACCGCCTCACCGCGCGCCAGTCGATCAAACCCCGCATTGATCTCATCAAGCTTGAGCGTATGCGTCAGCAGCTTCTCCACCGGCAGCCGCCCGGCGCGGTGCAGGGCGATGTAGCGGGGGATGTCGCGCTGCGGCACGGCGCTGCCCATGTAGCTGCCTTTCACCGTGCGCTCCTCGGCGACGAGGCTGACGGCGGGGATGGAGAACATTTTGCTCGGATGCGGCAGGCCGGCGGTGACGGTGAGGCCGCCGCGTCGCGTGGCCTGATAGGCCTGCACCAGTACCGCTTCGTGGCCGACGGTTTCGACGGTGACTTGTGCGCCGCCGTTGGTTGCCGCGCGGATGGCTTCGACAGTGTTGTCGTCGGCGAGCACGGTGTGCGAGGCGCCGAGGGCTGTGGCGAGGGCGAGTTTCTCCGGCACCCGGTCGATGGCGACGATGGGGTAGGCGCCGGCAGCCACCGCACCGAGCACGGCGGAGAGGCCGACGCCGCCCAGGCCGAATACGGCGACACTCTGGCCCGGCCGCACGGCGGCGGTGTTCACCACCGCACCCATGCCGGTCATCACCGCGCAGCCGAACAGGGCGGCGATTTCGGGTTTCAGATCGCGGTCGATCTTCACCGCCGAGCGCGCCGAGACCACGGTGGCTTCGGCAAACCCTGACACGCCGAGGTGGTGGTGCGGCTGCGTGCCGCCGAGCGACCAGCGCATGCCGCCGCTGAGCAGCGTGCCGGCGCCATTGGCTTTCGCACCCGGCTCGCAGAGCGCGGCGCGGCCTTCCGCACAGGGGGCGCAGTGGCCGCAGCTGGGCACGAAGGAGAACACCACGGCATCGCCCACGGCGAAGTCGTGGACGTGCTCGCCCAGGCCCTCGACGACGCCGGTGGCCTCGTGACCGAGCACCATTGGCATGGGGCGCGGGCGGTTGCCTTCGATCACCGAGAGGTCGCTGTGGCAAAGGCCCGCAGCGGTAATGCGCACCAACAGTTCGCCGGGGCCGGGTGGTGCCAGCTCGACGGTTTCGATCTGCAAAGGCTGGCTCTGCGCATAGGGCGCGGGCAGGCCCATTTCTCTCAAGACGGCGGCGCGGACTTTCATAGTGAGTGCTCCATTAATTGTGATCGTCATTCCCGCGTAGGCGGGAATCCAGGCGTCTTCATATCGCAGTCAACCAGTAACCCACAGCACAACTGGGTTCCCGCCTGCGCGGGAACGACAGGGGTTAGGCAGGCTCCACTTGCAGGGCGGCGAGTGCCGCGCGGAGCGCATCTGGCAGCGGGGTGGATTTGCGGGTGACGCGATCGACGAACACATGCACGAACCAGCCTTGCGCGGCGGGCGTGTCTTCGTCTTCGGCGAACAGGCCAATCTCGTAGCGCACGCTGCTGCGGCCGAGGTGCACCACGCGCAGCGCGGCATCCACCGCCATTGGGAAGGCGAGCGAGTCGAGAAACTTGCAGTGCGATTCGGCGCAGAGGCCGATCACTGCGCCGTGGTGGATGTCCAGCGCATCGCTGTTGATGAGGTAAGCGTTGATGACGGTGTCGAAGTAGCTGTAGTACTCGACGTTGTTCACATGGCCGTAGATGTCGTTGTCCTTCCAGCGCGTGTTGATGCGCTGGATGTGGCGGTAGTCGGCGCGGGTGCTCACAGGCTGGCGACCTCGACCGTGAGCAGGGTGTCGTCGAGTTGCAGCAGCAGGTCAGCCCAGGTCGCCGTCTTCGGCAGCTCGTAACGGAAGAAGTAGCGGCAGGCGCTGAGCTTGCCTTTGTAGAAGCCCTGATCGCTGCTGCTCGCCGTGGGGCTTGCGGCCTGTGCGACCAAGCCCTGCATCAGCCACTGCCAGGCGATGACGGTGTGGCCGAACAGTTCGAGATAGGCGCTGCTGTTCGCCATCGCCAAGTCCATCTGGCCCTGGGCGGCAGTGCCGCCGAGCTTCAGCGTGGCGGTCTGGATGCGCGCCATCGCCGTCTTGAGCGCGGTGGCGTATTCGCCCAGCACCGCATCGCCTTGGGCCGCTGCGATGGTTGCGTCCATGCGCGCGAACAAGAGCTTCAAGGCCTTACCGCCATCGCCCAGCACCTTGCGGCCGAGCAGGTCCAAGCCCTGGATGCCGTTGGTGCCCTCGTGGATGGGGTTGAGGCGGTTGTCGCGGTAGAGCCGCTCCACCGGGTAGTCGCGCGTGTAGCCGTAGCCGCCGAGGCACTGGATGGCGAGCTTGTTCGCCTCCAGGCACCACTCGCTGGGCCAGGCCTTGGCGATGGGCGTGAGCAGGTCGAGCAGGGCGTGGTTGTCGGCCTTGCCGGCGCTATCGGGGTTGCCGATTTCTTCATCGACCA
Source organism: Pseudomonadota bacterium (assembly GCA_040386395.1). Classification (GTDB taxonomy): domain Bacteria; phylum Pseudomonadota; class Gammaproteobacteria; order Nevskiales; family Nevskiaceae; genus Stagnimonas. The sequence continues at coordinate 5,877 of JAZKFO010000057.1, forward strand.
GACGCGCGCAGTAGAGGCAGAGCGAGAGCGCGCCTTCCACATAGCTCTTCTGCGCCAGCAGCATGCGGCGCACGTCCGGGTGCTCGCTGATGTTGACGGGCGGCGAGCCGGGATTTTTGTTGCTGAGCGCACGACCCTGTGGCCGCTGCTGCGTGTAGCCGAGTGCATAGCGATAGCCCGCCATTGCCAGTGCAGCCGCACCGGCACCCACCGCGATGCGCGCCTCGTTCATCATGTGGAACATGTAGGCGAGGCCCTTGTGAGGCTCGCCGATCAACTCGCCGATGCAGGCCTCGCCATCGCCGAAGGCGAGCGCGGTATTGGTGGTGCCGCGATAGCCCATCTTGTGGTTGAGGCCAATCAGGCGGATGCCGTTCTTCTCGCCCAGCGAGCCATCGTCATGCACCGTGCGCTTGGGCACGATGAACAGCGAAATGCCCTTCACGCCCGCTGGTGCGCCCTCGATTTTCGCCAGCACCAGCTGCACGATGTTCTCGGAGAGGTCGTGCTCGCCGCCGCTGATCCACATCTTGTTGCCCGTGATGTCGTAGCGCCCATCGGCACGCGGCACCGCCTTGGTCTTGATGTCGGCGAGGCTCGAACCAGCCTGTGGTTCGCTCAAGCACATGGTGCCGAAGAAGCGGCCTTCGAGCATCGGCAGCAGGTACTTCTTCTGCTGCGCCTCGTTGGCATGCGCGCGCAGCAGGTTGGCAGCGGCGACGGTGAGAAACAGATAACCCATGGTGC
>JAZKFO010000058.1:0-40288 GCA_040386395.1 Pseudomonadota bacterium
GCGTGGTCTTGCCGACCCCGCGCGTGCCGGTGAGCAGGATGGCCGGATGCAGGCGATCCTGATCCAGCGCATGACACAGGGCCTTGGTGACGTGGCCCTGCCCCATCACGTCTTCGAAACGGCGCGGGCGGTATTTGCGGGCAAGGGCGAGGTAGCTCATGGCGGTAGTTTATGGGTCTCGTCCGGCACTTGCTCGATGGAGAGCGCGTGAGGGGCTGCCTCCCCTGCGTAGTAGGGGAGGTGGCGCGGAGCGCCGGAGGGGTCTGCGCGATTTGCAGGCACCCCTCCGTCGGCTACGCCGCCACCTCCCCTGCCCCGCAGGGGAGGCAGAAAGCGAAGTGCCGCATTCCCGCCTTCGCGGGAATGACAGAAGATGTGTGGATGACTCCCACCCTCAGACGCACCCTGCTCATCGCACTGCAAGTGCTGCTGCTCGTCGGCTTCGCCGCAGCCATCGAACACTGGTGGGGATTCGCGCGTCTGCTGGCCCCGTGGTCGCAGGTGCCGCTCGCGCTGGTCGCCGTGGTGGTGGCAGCCCAGCTCGCCAGCTACTCGCTACGCGCACTGCGCATCTACCTCGCCGAGCCGCGCATCCCACGCGGCGCCTGGGGGCAATGCCTGCAACTGATTCTGCTCAACAACGCGCTCAATCTGATCCTGCCCGCGCGCACCGGCGAAGCGAGTTTCCCCATCCTGATGCAGCGCTGGTTCGGCGTGCCGATGGCTGAAGGTGCAGGCACCCTGCTGTGGCTGCGCCTGCTCGATTTGAACGTTCTCGGCGTACTCGCCCTGCTCACTTTTGCGCCCGCACTGCTACCCCTGCCCTTCACGGTGTGGCTGCTGCTGGCGCTGGCTGCGGCGGTCATTCCGCTACTGGCCCCGGCGCTGAATCGCCAGCTCTCGCAACAGCTGAGCGCGCGCGAAGGCAAGGTGGCGAAGCTGCTGCAAAAACTGCTCGCCGGCATCCCACAAAAACCTGCGCAAGTGCTGCTCGACCTCGCCCTGAGCTGGTCAGCCTGGGGCATCAAGCTCGCTGCCCTCGCTGCTGTGTTCGCCGCCCTCGCACAGCTCTCAGCAGTGGCGGGATTGCTCGGCGCAATCGGCGGTGATCTCTCCACCGTACTGCCCATCCACACACCGGGCGGCTTCGGCACCTACGAGGCAGGGGTGATCGCCTTTGCCTCGCCGCTCGCCCCGCCGACACCCGCACTGCTCGCCGCCGCAGTCAACCTGCACATCCTCGTCTTGGGCATCGCACTAGCTGCTGGCGCGGTCGCCTGGCTCAGCCAGCCGCGTGTGAGAAAATCGCCGCCATGAATACCGCACTCAAAGCCCCGCGCCTCTCCGTCGTCATCCCCATGTACAAGGAGCAGGACAACGTCACGCCCATGCTCGAAGGCGTCCACAAGGGTTTGGCGAGCTACCCCGGCGAGTGGGAGCTGATCGTCGTCGATGACGGCTCCACCGATGACACCGGCCCGCGCCTGGTGCGCGAAGCAGCGCAGTACGGCGCGCATGTGCGCGTGCTGCGCTTCGCCCGCAACCACGGCCAGACGGCCGCCATGCAGGCGGGTATCGACGCTGCGCGCGGCGAGATCATCGCCACCCTCGACGGCGACTTGCAGAACGACCCGGCGGACATCCCCAAGCTCGTCGACGAAATGCTCAAGCGCGACCTTGATCTGATTCAAGGCAAGCGCGTCAACCGGCAGGACGCCGCCGTCTCGCGCAAGCTGCCGAGCAAGATCGCCAATCGCCTCATCGCCCGCATCACCGGCGTGAACCTCAGCGACTACGGCTGCTCGCTCAAGGTCTATCGCGCGCGCGTCATCAAGAAGGTGCGGCTCTACGGCGAGATGCACCGCTTCATCCCCGTGTGGGCGGCGATGGTGACCAGCCCGCACCGCATCGCCGAGATGCCCGTCGCCCACTACGCACGGCAGTTCGGCTCCAGCAAGTACGGGATCTCGCGCACCTTCCGCGTGATCTTGGACTTGCTCACCGTCTTCTTCTTCATGCGCTTTCAGGCGCGGCCCGGTCACTTCTTCGGCTCGATTGGTCTCGCCCTCGGCTTCGTCGGCGGCTCGCTGATGAGTTGGCTGCTGTTCGTCAAGTTCGGCCTCGGCGAGCCCATCGGCGGCAGACCCATGCTGATGGCCACCATCCTGCTGCTGGTGTTCTCGATGCAGTTCATCACCACCGGCATCGTCGCCGAAATGCTCGCGCGCATCTTCTACAAGGACATGCCACGCGTCGCACTCATCGACGAGGCCACCGACGACGGCTCGCCGCTAGGCTGGGCCGATGCGGCTGCACCTGCAACCGTGGTGATGCAGCTGCAGAAAGAACCTGCCGTCAAGGTCTAGCTTCGACATGGCCCGTCAGCCGCGCGTCTACATCAGCCCGCTGCAACGCCTGCTCTCAGGCATTGATGCCACTTATCTGTGGCTGACGCTGTTCGCCTTCGCCGGCTTCTGGCTCAACAGCTGGGCGGTGCCGCTGTTCGATCTCGACGAGGGGGCGTTCACGGCGGCCACGCGCGAGATGTTCGAGCGCGGCGACTTCTTGATGACCTATCTCGATGGCGCGCCGCGCTACGACAAGCCCATCCTCATCTACTGGTTGCAGGCGGCGTCGGTCAGCGTGTTCGGCTGGAGTGAGTTCGCGCTGCGTCTGCCCTCCATGCTCGCGGCGAGTGCCTGGATGTGGGTGGTGTATCGCTTCGTACACGAGGTGAGTGGCAGCAAGGAGAAGGCGCTGTTCGCCGCTGGCAGCCTCGCCCTCTCGCCGGTGCCGGGGCTGATCGGCCATGCGGCGACGGCGGATGCACTGCTCAATCTGCTGCTGGCGCTGACGCTGCTGGATTTGTGGCGCTGGTTCGAGTCCCCCACCAACAAGCGACTGCTGCTGGTCTATCTCTGGATCGGCCTCGCCCTGCTCACCAAAGGCCCGGTCGCCGTGGCGCTGCCGGTGATGGTAGTGCTGCCGTTCGCACTGCTCACCCGCCGCTGGAAGGACACCTTCAAGGCCGCATTCTTCATCCCCGGCTGGCTCGTCACGCTCGCGGTTTTTCTGCCCTGGGCGGTGGCACTCACGCTGAAGGATGGCGGTGATTTCTTCCGCCACTTTCTGCTCGACCACAACGTCGGGCGCTTCAACCAAACGATGGAAAACCACGGCGGCAAGCTCTGGTATTACCTCGCTGCCCTGCCCCTGATCGTGCTGCCCTTCGCGGCCTGGCTGCCCGCCGTCTTCAAACAGGCCAAGTTTTGGAAAGTTGAGCCGCGCACGCTCTATCTGCTGCTCTGGTTCGGCGTGGTCTTCGTGCTGTTCAGCACCAGCAAGACCCAGCTGCCGCATTACCTCCTGTACGGCTGCACGCCGCTGTTCGTGCTGTTCGGCCTGCACGCCGATGCCATCAAGCGGCGCTGGCTCGCGCTGCTGCCCGCTGCAGTTTTCATCGTCCTGCTCTGCGCGCTGCCCACGCTGTTGCCACAGTTCATCCCCGATGAAAAGCACGCCTATGACCGTGGCATCGTCGAGACCATCATCGAATCGGTGCGGCCCACCTACTACATGGCCTGCGTCGGTGCGACGGTGATCGTGCTGCTCGCCCTCATCCGCCCTCACATCACGCCTGCGATGGCAGCACTGCGCGGGGGACTGGCGGTATCACTTGCAGTGTGGTGCGGCGTGCTGCCGCTGCTCGCTGCCGGCCAGCAGGTACCGGTGCAACAGGCCGCTGCCGTGAGTCGAGAGATCGGCCTGCCGGTGGTGGCTTATCGCATCACCATGCCAAGCTTCTCGGTGTATCGCGGCAGCGTCACGCCCAAGCGCCTGCCGGTGACGGGCGAGATTGCGTTTACGCGGCTGGATCGGATTGCAGACCTTGCTGCCGAGACCAAGCGACCGCAGACGGTGGTGTTTCGGTCTGGTGGGGTGGCGTTGGTGCGCGTTGAGTAGTTGGGCTGCGTGCAGATTGCGAGGCCCTCGTCCGTCCTTCGGACACCTTCTCCCAGCGGGAGAAGGAACAGCAAAAAAGTGATTCGCGCCGACTGACTCCGGCGCTTTGCTGCATCGCTGCCGTTGCTCCCTTCCGGGCCTGGCGGAGTTCACGACTTGCAAACGCGGAGGGCCGACGCGAATCGCAGGTATTGTCTCACGGCTTTCGCGCTCATCGAAACGGGACAGCAATTCAGCCCCCGTTTGTAAAGCCCGCTTTACCTTAACCCCGGTAGAACCATGCCCGTCGTTCATGGTCAACTGCCGCAACAGTCTTCCCATTCAGCCCGCCATTTTTCGCAAGGATTGCCGTGCGCGCCAAACCGCTTGTCTCCATCGTGCTCATCGCCGCGCTCGGCGGTGGCTACTACTACTGGCAGCAGCAGCGCGCAGCCAACAAAGCGCAGCCGCCGCGCAGCCGTGCGGTGACGGTGGAGATGGCAGAAGCCCGCCTCGGCGACGCGCCCGTGCAGCTCTCGGCCATCGGCCAGATCGTCAGCAGCCACAGCGTCGCCATCCGCCCGCAGGTGAGCGGCACCTTGCTGAAGGTGTTCTTCAAGGAAGGCGATGCGGTGAAGGCCGGCGACAAATTGTTCGAGATCGACTCCGCCCCCTATCGCGCCGAGCTGGCGCAGGCACAGGCGCAGGTGGCGAGTGGGCGGGCGGCGGTGATCGCTGCCGAGACTCAGGAAAAGCGCCTGCTGCCACTCGCCGACAAGGGCTATGTCACGCCGCAGGAAGTGCTCGATGCCAAGGCCGCCGCCGAGCAGGCGCGCGCCGCCGTACAGGTGGCACAGGCGACCATCAGTGCTGCACAGGTCAACGTCGGCCGCGCCGTCATCCGCGCGCCCATCAGCGGCCGCACCGGCGCGCTGGCCGTGAAGAGCGGCAACCTCGTCACTGCCAACGAGGTCACCCCGCTGGTCACCATCAATCAGCTGCAACCCGTGCAGGCCGAGTTCACGGTGCCGCAGAGCCAGCTCGCTGCCTTGCAGCAGGCGATGTCGAACGGCCCCGTCAAGATCAGCGTCAGCGCCCAGACCGGCGGCGCGGCGCTCGCCGAGGGGCGCGTGCTGTTCATCGATAACGTCATCGACGCCACCACCGGCACCGCCAAGGTGAAGGCCGAGTTCGACAACGCCGACGAGAAGCTCTGGCCGGGGACGTTCGTGAGCTTCACTGCCACCCTCGCCACCGAGAGCAACCGGGTGCTGGTGCCGGAACTCGCCGTGCAGCCGGGCGCCGAGGGCAGCTTCGTGTACGTCGTGGATGCCGAGGGCAAGGCGCAGCTCAACCCGGTGAAGGTGGCGCGCCAGCTGGGTGCGGAAGTGGTGATTGCCGAGGGCCTGAAGGGCGGCGAGAAGATCATCGGACGTGCGCCGCGCGACCTCAAACCGGGTGCCGCCGTGCAGGTCGCGGGTGCCAAGCCTGCGCAAGGCGAAGGCGCTGCTAAAAAGGTCGCCGCGCCATGAAGGGCCTGCAACCGGGGCAATCCATCAGCTTCTCGGAGCTGTTCATCCAGCGCCCCGTCGCCACCACCATCCTCATGCTGGCGCTGGTGCTGTTTGGCGCGGCGGCCTATTTCAAGCTACCAGTGGCGGAGCTGCCCAACGTCGATTTCCCCAGCATCAGCGTCAACGCCAGCCTGCCGGGGGCCGACCCGGAGACGATGGCGGCCACCGTTGCCACGCCGCTCGAACGCGCCTTTACGCAGATCCCCGGTCTCGACGTGATGACCTCGTCGAGCGGCACCGGCTCGACCCAGATCAGCCTCACTTTCGCGCTCGACCGCGATGTGGACTCGGCCACGCTCGACGTGCAGAACGCCATCGCACAAACCGTGCGGCAGCTACCGAGCGCGCTTCCCAATCCGCCCACCCTGCGCAAGGTGAACCCTGCGGATGCGCCGATCCTATTCATGGCGCTCTCGGCCACTTCGGTGCCGATGACCACGCTCAACGATTTCGCCGAGACGCGCATCGCCGATAGTCTCTCGCGCATCGAGGGCGTGGCGCAGGTGAGCGTGTTCGGCAGCAAGCGTTACGCCGCGCGCCTCTACGTGAACCCGCAGGCGCTGAGCGCGCGGGGCCTTTCCTTCATCCAGCTGCGCAATGCCATCGCCACCGGCAACAGCTACCAACCCGGCGGCACGCTCTACGGCGCGCAGCGCAGCTACACGCTCGAAGCCGACGGCCAGCTGCGCAATGCGGCGGGCTACAACGATCTGGTGATTGCCGAAACCGAGGGCGTGCCGGTGCGCTTCCGCGATGTCGGCACCGCCATCGACAGCATCCAGAACGACAAGCAGAGTGCGAGCTACAACGGCCGCCCCGCCATCATCATCGCGGTGACGCGCCAGCCCGGCAGCAACACGGTGGAGATCGCCAAGGGCGTGCGCGCGGTGCTGGCCGAATTGGCCGAGGCTGGCCCCGGCGATACACGGATCGACATCACCTACGACCGCAGCGAGTTCATCGCCGAGTCGATCCACGAGGTGCAGTTCACGCTCATCCTCTCGATCTTTCTCGTCGTCGCGGTGATCTTTCTATTCCTACGCGACCCGCGCGCCACCATCATCTCCGCGCTCGCCCTGCCCGCGACCCTGCTCGGCACTTTCGGCGCGATGCAGCTGCTCGGCTTCTCGCTCGACAACCTCTCGCTGATGGCGCTCACCTTGTCGGTCGGCTTCGTGGTGGACGACGCCATCGTCGTGCTCGAAAACATCGCGCGCTACAAAGAGCAAGGCATGAGCGCGCGCGACGCCGCCAGCAAGGGCAGCCGCGAGATCGGCTTCACGGTGGTGTCGATGACGATTTCACTGGTCGCCGTGTTCATCCCCATTCTCTTCATGGGCGGCCTGATCGGGCGGCTCTTCTTCGAGTTCGCGGTGACGGTGTCGGTGGCGATTCTGCTCAGCGCCGTGGTCTCGCTCACGCTCACGCCCATGCTCTGCGCGCGCTGGTTGAAGGATGGTCAGGACGAACATGGCCGCGTCTATCTCTGGCTCGAACGCCGCTTCGATGCCCTGCTGCATGGCTACGAAAAATCCCTGCGCTGGGCGCTCGGCCACAACACGCTGATGCTGCTCGCCTCGGTCGGCATCCTCATCGGCACCGTCTTCATGTTCCGCGTCGTGCCGACCGGCTTCATCCCCTCGCAAGACACCGGCGTGATCTTTGCCAACACCCGCGCGCCCGATGGCGTGACCTTCGAGGAATTACAGGTGCTGCAAGACAAAGCCGCCGAGGCCGTGCGCGCCAATCCCAATGTCGCCGGCGTGTTTTCGGCGGCGGGCAGCGGCGGCGGTGGCAGTGCCAACCCCACTGGCGGGCGCATGACCATCCGCCTCAAGCCCGGCAGCGAGCGCAGCGACAACGCCGATGCGGTGATCGCGCAGCTGCGCAAGGCGACCGCCGTGGTGCCGCAGTTGCAGGTGTTTTACAGCAACCCGCCCGCCATCCGCATCGGCGGCGGGCCGACCAATTCCAACTACCAGTACGTGCTGCAAGGCGATGACCTTGATGTGCTTGCGGCCGCCAGCGAGCGCATGTTGACCGCCATGCGCGAAATCCCCGGTCTGCGCGATGCCAACAGCGACCTGCAACTCGCCAATCCGCAGATTGACCTCGACATCGACCGCGACAAGGCCGCCGCCCTGGGCGTCACCGTGGCCGACATCCAGAACACGCTCTATGCCGCCTATGGCGCGGCGCGCATCAGCACCATCTACAGCAACACCGCGCAATACGACGTGCTGCTGCAAATGGCACCGGAGTATCAGCTCAACATCAACGCGCTCAAGCTGCTCTACGTGCCCTCGTCATCGGGCCGCCTGGTGCCGATCGAGTCGGTGGCCGCCATCAAGCCCAGCGTCGGGCCGCTGTCGATCACCCACTACCAGCAGCTGCCTTCGGTCACTCTCTCGTTTGACCTCTTGCCGGGCGTGGCACTGGGCGATGTCACCAGCAAGATCGAAGACGCTGCGGCTGAAGCCTTGCAGGGCGAAGTCAGCGGCACCTTCGCGGGCACGGCCGAGACCTTCAAGGAAGCGACCGTCGATCTGCCAATCCTGCTCGTGTTTTCCATCCTCGTCATCTACATGGTGCTGGCGATCCTGTACGAGCACTTCGTGCATCCGCTCACCATCCTCACCTCGCTGCCGCTGGCCGCAATCGGTGCGCTCCTGGCACTCTGGGTGTTCGGCCTCGAACTCAACATCTTCAGCTTCGTGGGTCTGATTTTGCTCGTGGGCTTGGTGAAAAAGAACGGCATCATCATGGTCGACTTCGCCCTGCAAAAGCGCCGCGAGGGTGCGAGCGCCGAAGACGCGATGATGGAAGCCTGCCTGGTGCGTTTCCGCCCCATCACCATGACCACCCTCGCCGCCATTTTCGGCACGCTGCCGATTGCGCTGGCGCTGGGTGCCGGTGCCGAATCGCGCCAGCCCCTGGGCATCGCGGTGGTGGGTGGCCTGCTGACCTCGCAGCTGCTCACGCTCTACTTCACGCCTGCGTTCTACATCGCGATGGAGCGCTTGCTGGGACGCTTCGAGCGCAAGGGCACTGCCCTTGCGAAGCCGAATCCGGCGGAGCCGGAAGCGGCCGATTCGGTTGGGAAAATTGGTGCCGGCTGAGGGATTTGAACCCCCGACCTACGGTTTACAAAACCGTTGCACTACCGCTGTGCTAAGCCGGCCCAGATTTCCAAGGCGCGCAGTATAAAGGCCTAGCCCACAGAAGCCAGCCGCGCCCAGGCGGCCAACCCTTGCAGCACCAGATCGGCTTCGATCTGCCAGCGGCCTTGCAGATGGGCTTGCAGGGTGAGCGCATCGCCCCCGGCCAGGTGCTTGCTGCCGGGGTGCTGGGCCCCCAGACGATCCAGCAGGCCGGCGGCGGCATGCAGCCCGCCCTGGCGCACGCAGGCTTCGGTATCGCGGCCCAGGCCGCGCTCGAAAGCCGCTGCCATCTCGCCCACGGCGAAACGGGTATGGCCCAGGGTGGTCTCGATCATCGCGCTGAGGCCGGGGGCGATGACCCCGCCCTGGTGCTGGCCGCTGGCGTCCACGGCATCGAAGGTGAGCGCGGTGCCGGCGCTGGCCACCGCGAAGGCGGCAGGCTGGCGCGTCCACAGCGCCAGCATGGCGAGCCAGCGGTCGACGCCGAGGCGGCTGCCATCGGCATAGGCGCTTTTCAGGCCGGCGCATTCGCTGCGGCTGCGGGCGATGCGCGGCGTGCAGTGCCAGGCCTGCTGCACGGCCTGCACCAGCGCGGCCTCGTGGGCACTGCCGGTGACATGGGCGATGCAGACGGCCTGCGGTGCTGCGCCCTGCCACTGCGCGGCGAGTGCAGCGAGTGCGCTGGCGGGCGCGCCCGCGTGGGCGATGGCCTGGGCGGCTGGGATGGGCGCATCGGCATCGGCCTGCAGCGCCCACTTGAGACGGGAGTTGCCAATGTCGAGCAGCAGCGTGCTCATGTGGCGCGCACGCTGACATCGCCGGCGTGGACGATCTGCCGGCCCTCGGCGGTGTCGATGATCAGGCCACCATCGGCATCCACACCGCGCGCGGTGCCGCTGAGCGGCATGGTGGCTTCGATACGCACGGGCTGGTCGCGCAGCACGTCGCGGCGCTTCCACTCGGCGGCGAAGGGTGCGAAGCCGTGCTCGGCGAAGTGCCGGAGTGCGGCGAGCAGCTCGCTGGCCAGCGCGGCGGCAAGGGCATTGCGCGAGGGCGCGGCACGGCCACGCGCGGCGAGTGCGGCGGCGAGGCTGGTCCAGGGTTGGCTGATGGCTGCGGCCTGCACCTCGGAGAGCCCGACATTGAGGCCCACGCCCACCACCACGCGGCAGAGACCACCCGCCTCGCCGCGCGTCTCCATGAGGATGCCGGCGAGCTTGCGGCCCTCGATGTGCAGATCGTTCGGCCACTTGATGCCCACCTCCGGCAGGCCGGCGGCCTCGATGGCGCGGGCGACGGCGACGGCCATCGCCAGTGGCAGGGTGGTGATGCGCGGCGGCCAGGCGGCAAAGCTGTAGCTCACCGAGCCGTAGAGATTGCTGCCGAACGGCGAGACCCAGTCACGCCCGCGCCGGCCGCGCCCAGCGGTCTGCCGCTCGGCGAACAGCACCTGCGGATCGTTCGCGGCGAGGGCATCGAGCAGCTGGGTGTTGGTGGAATCGGTGCTGGTCAGCACCTCGATGCGGGCGGCATCGACACCCACGGCGCGACGGATGCGCTGCACATCGAGCCGCTCCAGAGGTGCAGCGAGGCGATAGCCGGCACCGGCCTGCGCGGCAATCTCCACGCCCCAATCGCGCAGATGGTCGACGCGCTTGGCGAGTGCAGCGCGGCTGATGCTGAACTGGTCCGCCAGCGTCTGGCCGGAATGCAGCGCGCCGTCGGCCAGGGCATCCAGCACCTGCAGCAGGGCGGCATCGCTCATGGCGTGCTGCGGTTGTCGCTGCCGATGGTGGGCAGCCGCAGGGCGCGGCCGAGCAGGCGGGCTTTTTCAAAGCGCGACTCGCAACCCGCCAGCAAGCGCCGCCAGTTGTCGCGGTGGGTGACCAGCACCAGCAGCACCATCAGCAGCACGAAAGCTCCAGCCGCCGAGAACAGGCCGACGGTCGACCAGCAGGTGACGTAGAGCAGCGCCACCAGCCCGCCGAAGAGCGTGGCCAGGCTGACCACGCCGGTGAGCAGCACGGTGAGCACGAAGCCGGAGAGCATCCAGCCAAAGGCCGCTGGCAGCAGCGCCAGAAACACGCCCGCCAATGTCGCCACCCCCTTGCCGCCGTTGAAGCGATGCCAGGGCGAGAAACAATGGCCCAGCACCGCCGCCGCGCCACAGAGGTAGGGCAGCGTGGGCGTGATGCCCTGCCCCATCAGCACCATGAGGCGCGGCAGCAGCAGCACGGCGAGCGCGCCCTTGCCGGCGTCGATGGTGAGCACCGCCAGCGCAAAGGCGGTGCCCTGCGTGCGCAGCGCATTGGTGGCGCCGATGTTGCCGCTGCCGGCCGCGCGCAGGTTCACACCGCGCAGGCTGCCGATGAGACTGCCGCCCAGCACGCCGCCGAGTGCGAAGGCGAGCAGCACCACCAGCCAGCTCACTCGCCCATCTCCCAGGCACTGCTGCGCCGCGCGGCGAGCTTCTGGATGATGTCGCCCATCAGCAGTTCCAGCGCCTGCTCCTGGTGTTCGCCGGGGATCACCACGGTGTTCACGCTCGACACATAGGCATCGGGGATGAGTGCCAGGATGCCCTCGAACTGGCCCTGGAACCGCGCCGCGCGGTTGAAGTGGATCACCACCAGGCTCTCTTCCGGCTTGGGGATCTCGCGCGGCTCGAAAGGGTTGCTGATGTCGACCAGCGGCACCCGCTGGAAGTTGACGTCCGCGCGCGAGAACTGCGGCAGGATGTAGTTCACGTAGTCCGGCATGCGGCGCAGGATGGTGGCCATCACCTCGCTGTGCGAATAGCCGCGCTCGTCGGTATCGCGCACGATCTTCTGCACCCATTCGAGGTTGATGCTGGGGGTCAGGCCCACCAGCAGGTCCACATGCTGGGCCACGTTCACCTCCGGCGTCACCAGCCCGCCGTGCAGGCCCTCGTAGAACAGCATCTCGCTGCCGGCCGGGATGCGCTGCCAGGGCGTGAAACTGCCACTGGTCTGCCCCACGGCCAGTGCTTCGGCCTCGGTGTGCAGGTAGCGCCGCGTCATGCCGGTGCCGCGTTCGCCGAACTCGCGGAACAGGCTTTCCAGCCTGGGGAAGAGATTGCCCTGCGGCCCGAACAGCGAGAGGTTCTCGCCCCGGATGCGGGCGCGCTCGATCATCTGCCGCCAGTGAAATCGTTCGTAGGCGTGAAAGCTGTCGCCCTCCACATACGCCGCCTGGATGCTCAGCTGCGCAAAGATGCGCTCGAACACCCGCTTGGCGGTGCTGGTGCCCGCGCCGGAAGAACCGGTGACGGCGATGATGGGGTGGCGGGCGGACATCTGCCTAGTGTGCTTGCCGCGCGCGCCGTTGTCAGCGACGGCGGTAGAGCAGGTCAGTGTTGACGTGGCCCAGCCGCTCGCCACGCGCCTCGAAGCGGGTGATGGGGCGGCTCTCCGGGCGCTCGACTTCGCCGCCGCTGAAATCTGGCGCCACATCCAGCACCTCGCGCATGTGCTCGGCGTACGGCACCCAGTCGGTGGCGAGGCGGAACAGGCCACCCGGCTTGAGGCGGCTCGCCGCCAGTGCCGCAAATGCAGGTTGCACGATGCGGCGCTTGTGGTGGCGCGACTTATGCCAGGGGTCCGGGAACTCCAGAATCAGCTCGTCGAGACTCTCTGGCGCCAGCCAGTCCCTCAGCACTTCCACCGCGTCGTGGCAGACCACGCGCAGATTGTCGAGGCCGAGTTTCTCGGCGCGATTGAGCACGCGGCCAACACCGGGGCGATGTACTTCCACACCGATGAAGTTCTGCTCTGGTGCGCGCTCGGCGCGGAACAGCAGGGCATCGCCCGCACCAAAACCGATCTCGAACACCACCGGTGCCTTGCGGCCAAACAGCGCCACCAGATCGTGCTTGCCGCTGGCGGGGGCATCCATGCCGTAACGCGGCCAGAGCGTATCGAGTGCCTCCTGCTGCGAGCTGGTGATGCGGCCTTCGCGCCGCACGAAGCTCCTGATCTCGCGCCGTACCGGCACCGTGGGCGTATCGTCGGTCTTACTCATGGGCCTGCATCCAGTCAGCCGTCGCCAGTGCCTCGGCCTGCCCGCAGGCACGCAGACCCGCGATGACTTGCGCGCGGTCCGCTGGCGTCTTGTTTTGATTCATCTTGAACTTGGCTTCGAGCCGCGTGAGGGGAATGTGGAAAGCGATGATCGCGCCCATCAGCGCCTGCACGCGCGCCGCATCGAGCTGGCGCTGCCAGGGGTTCTCAGTGGGCTCGAAGGCGGCACTGGTGGCATCCACCACGGCGAGCTTGGTGGCGGCATCATCACTCAGCACCGGCTGACCGTGGACATGCACGGTGGCGAAGTTCCAGGTCGGCACTTCGCGTTCGGGGTTCACGTACCAGCGCGGCGAAATGTAGGCGTGCGGGCCATGAAAAACCGCCACGGTGTGGCCGCCTTGAAACGCCTGCCAGTGCGGATTGGCACGCGCCATGTGGCCGGTGAGCTGGCCGTCTTCGAGCAGCAATAGGGGCAGATGGGTGATGTGCGGCTCTTGCCCGGCCGCGCTGGTGATAAGGGTGGCAAAAGGGTGAGCACGAATGAGAGCCAGCGCCTCATCGGGGCTCTCGCTCCTGAACTGCGCGGGGATGTGGAGGCTCATGGTTTCACGCGGTCGTACACCGCATTATCCAATCACGCCCGCAATCGGCGAACTCGCCGAGGCGTAGCGCCGCATCGGCATTCGCCCGGCCAGAAAAGCCTCGCGACCGGCAATGATCGCGTGGCGCATCGCGCTCGCCATCAGCACCGGGTTTTTGGCCTCGGCAATCGCGGTGTTCATCAGCACGCCGTCGCAGCCCAGCTCCATCGCAATCGCGGCATCGCTGGCAGTGCCGACACCGGCGTCGACGATGATCGGCACCTTGGCGTTTTCGACGATGGTCAGGATGTTGTAGCGGTTCTGGATGCCCAGGCCAGAGCCGATGGGGGCGGCCAGCGGCATCACCGCCACACAGCCGATCTCCTCCAGACGCTTGCACTGAATCGGATCGTCGGTGCAGTAGACCATCACCTCGAAGCCCTCCTGCACCAGCACCTTGGCGGCTTCGAGTGTGGCGGTGATGTCGGGGTAGAGCGTCTTGGGGTCGCCCAGCACTTCGAGCTTCACCAGCCGGTGGCCATCGAGCAACTCGCGCGCGAGGCGGCAGGTGCGGATGGCATCGTCGGCCGTGTAGCAGCCGGCGGTGTTGGGCAGCAGGGTGTAGCGATCCGGGCGGATGAAATCGAGCAGGTTCGGCGCGCTCGCATCCTGCCCAAGGTTCACGCGGCGGATGGCAACGGTGACGATCTCTGCTCCGCTGGCGTCGGCGGCTTCGGCGTTCTGCGCAAAGCTCGCGTACTTGCCGCTGCCGACCAGCAGGCGCGAGGAGTAGATCTTGCCTGCAATGGTGAGTGTGTCGCTCATCTAACCGCCCCCTATGGCTTTCACAATTTCGATTCGATCTTCATCGGCAACTGGAGTGGTATCCCACAGACTGCGCGGCACGATCTGGCTGTTGTGCTCAATGGCCAGTCGCTGGCCGGTGAGATGCAGGGCATCAACCAAACCTTCCAGGGTCGCGGGTGCTGGCAGCGGTTCGGCGCGCCCATTCACCATCAAGCTCATCAAAAGTCCTCCAACAAAAAACCCTCGCCATGCGAGGGTTTGGTAAACGTGGAGCGGGTGATGGGAATCGAACCCACGTCAACAGCTTGGGAAGTTGCCGCTCTACCATTGAGCTACACCCGCGTTCGCCAATTTTAACGCCTGTCGCGAAATCAGTCGGCCGCGCGTCGGCCAGCCTTGCGCTGCTCCTCAGCCGGAGCGGGTGCCTTGCCGCCGCGGCGGTCACCCAGTTCGTCTTCGCGTCGCTCGAAGCGCTTGTAGTGCGGCACCAGATCTTCGGGGTCCACCACACCCTCAGGCCTGACGGATGCCCTGAGTCGCGAGAACAGATAGGCAATGACCAGCAACAGCACGATCAGCAGGATCGGGTTGTTCCCCAGATAGTTCCAGATCGCGTCCATACTCCGAATCCTCCGTGTTTTTTTGGTATGGACGCGAATTTAGCGCAGGAGCGCGGAGCAAGGCCAATGCAGGCTTCAGGCTGTGGTGCGACGCAGACCCAGGCGACGCTCGATGCCTCTGAACGCCTGTGAGCGCGGATAGCGGCGATCGGCTTGGCCATCATCGCGACGCTCGAAGCGCTTGTGCTGCGGCACGCGGTCTCCGGCCTGTACATCGTCGTAGGAATGACTGGTGAATCTCGAAACGACGAAGATCGCAATGGCCAGCAGCACGATGTTCAACAGGGCACTGTACTGCAGGGCGTTCCAGATGATGTCCATGACTTCACTCCTCAATTTGCAGCGGGAGGCGTGTAGCCTCGACATCACTGGTTTACGCACCTCATCTGAATGGGAGACTTGAAAGTGGCTGACTATTTCAAATCCGAAGACCTCGCCAAGTTCGGCAATATCGGTGAGCACTCGCCTGCACTGGCCGCCGATTTCTTCAAGTACTACGGCAATGTCACTGGCACCGATGGCGCACTGAGCAAGCGTGAGAAGGCGCTGATCGCACTCGCCATCGCCCACTCCGAGAAATGCGCCTACTGCATCGACGCCTACACCACGGCCTGCCTGGAAAGCGGCAGCAATCCCGCGCAGATGATGGAAGCGGTGCATGTGGCGGCAGTGATGAAGGCCGGCATCACGCTGGTCCACAGCGTGCAGATGCAGAACAAGCTCGATCAGCTGGTGATGTAGGACCTGCCTGGACGCCAGGGCATATCTGCAAGACGCCGCGATCTATCGCGGGGCTTGCGTGGAATCCAGACTGTCTGAAAGCCCGTAGACCGCTCATCCACCGAGAACATCATGCTGCTTGCCCTCGCCTGCGTCGCCCTGCTCGCCTGGGCCAATGGTGCCAACGACAATTTCAAGGGCGTGGCTACGCTCTTCGGCAGCGGCGTCACCGACTACCGTCGCGCCCTGTATTGGGCCACGGCCACCACCATGGCGGGCTCGGTGGCGGCCATCTGGCTGACGGCGCATCTGGTCGCGGCCTTCAGCGGCAAGCTGTTCGTCTCGGCCGACACGCTGGCATTGACGGGCTTCCCGCTCGCGGTGACCGGTGCCTGCGCCGCCACGGTGTTGCTGGCCACACGCATCGGTGCGCCGATCTCCACCACCCATGCGCTGGCCGGCGCGCTGCTGGGTGCGGCATTTGCGGCACCCGGCTCGGTGCTGGATTGGGCCAAGGCCGGCAAGCAGATTTTTCTGCCGCTGGCCGTGGGGCCGCTGCTGGCGATTGCGGCAGCCGTGCTGCTGTACCCGTTGCTCAGCTTCCTGCGGCAGCGGCTGGGCATCAGCCGAAACAGCTGCGTCTGTGTGGGTGAGCAGCTCATGCCACAACCAGGCGGCACCGCCGTGGCGCGCATCAGCGCCAGCATCGGCGATGCCGCCAGCTGCCGCAGCGCCTACTCAGGCCAGGTGATGGGTGTGCAATCCCAGACGCTGATCGACGGCCTGCACTACCTCTCGGCCGGCATGGTGAGCTTCGCGCGCGGGGTGAACGACACGCCCAAGATCGTCGCGCTGGTGCTGATGAGCGCTCCTTTCATGCAGGGCATGAGCGCGTTCTGGGCGGTGGGCATCACCATCGCCATCGGCGGCCTGCTGGGTGCGCGGCGGGTGGCCGAGACCATGTCCACCAAGATCACCGCCATGAACGCGGGCCAGGGCCTGAGTGCGAATCTCATCACCGCCACGCTGGTGATGGCGGCCTCGCCGCTGGGCTTGCCGCTGTCCACCACCCACGTCAGTTGCGGCGCGCTGTTCGGCATCGGGGCGGTTACCCGCCAGGCGCGCTGGAAGACCATTGCTGGCATCTTTGCCGCCTGGCTCATCACCCTGCCCCTGGCGGCCTCGCTCGGCGCGGGTCTGATGCGTCTCACCCTACTCATTGACTAAGGCTTTTTATGGACGACCACAAGACCAGCATCACCGAGAGCGTGCAGGACTACTACGGCCGCGTGCTGCAATCCAGCGCCGATCTCAAGACCAGCGCATGCTGCCTGACCGAGACCTTGCCGTCGCACGTCATCGCCGCACTGAGGAACGTGCATGAGGATGTGAAGGCGCGCTTCTACGGCTGCGGCTCGCCGATACCGCCCGCGCTCGAAGGCATGACCGTGCTCGATCTCGGCAGCGGCTCTGGCCGCGACTGCTATGTGCTGTCGCAACTCGTGGGCGCCAAGGGCAAGGTGATTGGTCTCGACATGACCGACGAGCAGCTGACCGTGGCCCGCAGCACCCAGACCTGGCATGCCGAGCGCTTCGGCTTTGCCAACACCCAATTCGTGCAGGGCTTTATCGAAGACCTGGCCAGCGCCGGCATTGCCGATGCGAGTGTCGATCTCGTCATCAGCAACTGCGTCGTCAACCTCTCGCCCGACAAGGCGCGCGTGTTCAGCGAAATCTTCCGCGTGCTCAAGCCCGGCGGCGAGCTGTATTTCAGCGATGTGTTCAGCGACCGCCGCGTACCGAAGCCGCTGGCCGAAGACCCGGTACTGCTCGGCGAGTGTCTGGGCGGTGCGATGTACACCGAGGACTTCCGCCGCCTGCTGGCGCAGGTGGGTTGCCTGGATGCGCGCGTGGTGGCCTCCAGCCCGCTGCTCGTCCACAACGCCGACATCGAGCGGCAGGTGGGCAACATCCGCTTCTTCAGCAATACCGTGCGTGCCTTCAAGCTGGCCATCGAGGACCGCTGCGAAGACTTTGGCCAGGTGGCGACCTACCTCGGCAGCATTGACGAGTGCCCGCACTTCTTCGATCTCGACGACCATCACCACTTCATCGCGCACAAGCCGATGCTGGTCTGTGGCAACACCGCCGACATGGTGAGCGGCACCCGCTATGGCCGGCACTTCAAGGTCACAGGCGAGAAGACCACGCACTTTGGTTTGTTCGATTGCGGCCCCACGCCATCGGCAGCGGTCGGCAGCGGTGCGGCCTGCTGCTGATGGATGACGTGCTGCCCCTGTCGGCGCTGCGTGACGATCCGCGCCATGACTTCGATGCCCTGCTGAAAGCGCGCGGCATCAGGCTGCCGCCGCTCGGCATCGAGACGCTGCAGATCAATCTCACCAAGCTCTGCAACCAGGCCTGCCGTCACTGCCATGTCGACAGCTCGCCGGCCCGCACCGAGGCGCTGTCGCGCGAAGGGGTGGAGCGCTGCCTGCAACTGCTCGCGGCACATCCGCAGATCAGCAAGCTGGACCTGACCGGCGGCGCGCCGGAGCTGCACCCGGATTTTGAAAAGCTCGTCGCCGAGGCCGTGAAGCTGGGCAAGCACGTCATGGTGCGCCACAACCTCACGGTGCAGGCGGATGGCAATCCACAGACGAAAGAGAGCAAGGCGCATCTGCCGACATTCTTCGCGGCACAGGGCGTCGAGGTGATTTCCTCGCTGCCCTACTACCAGGAGTTCTTCACCGACAGCCAGCGCGGCAAGGGCGTGTTCGGCAAGAGCATCACCGCCATGCAGCGGCTCAACGATGTCGGCTACGGCATCGAGGGCACGGGCCTCGTCTTCAACCTCGTCTATAACCCGGTCGGCCCCTATCTGCCGGCAGCACAAGCGCAGCTCGAAGCCGACTACAAGCGCGAGCTGAAAGACAAGTTCGGCCTCGTCTTCAACAATCTCTTCACCATCACCAACATGCCCATCCACCGCTTCGCCCTGCACCTGAAAAAGAGCGGGCAATACGAGGCCTACATGGACAAGCTGCTGGCTGCCTTCAATCCGGGTGCGGCATCGAGCGTGATGTGCCGCAGCCTCATCAGCGTCGACTGGCAGGGCAATCTCTCGGACTGCGATTTCAACCAGCAGCTGGATCTGCTGGCGACCGACACGCGGGGCAAGCCGCTGTCGATTTTCGACTTCGACTTCGAACGCACGCTCAGCCGAAACATCCGCTTCGCCCCGCATTGCCTGGGCTGCACGGCCGGCGCTGGATCAAGCTGCGGCGGTGCGACCGCCTGAGCGACCAGGCGCATGTGCCCGCATCAGGCAGCCTTTCGAAGCACCAGACTGCGCAGATGCGCTCGTCATTTCGAGTCATTTTGCTGCAACGCAACAATAAATAGATATTTCTTTCAGTGACTTGTTTATGTTGCACCGCAGCAACTACTGACTACGATCGCAAATCTACCTATAAAACGCCTAGACAAACTTCCAAACCGCACTCGCCATGTCTCGCGTTGTGATCCTGCTCACCGCTGCAATCGTTTGGGCCCAGGCCGCGCAAGCGTCATTGCCCACGGCTGCCGTTGACGCTCGACTGATGAGCAACTGCGCCGCCCGCACCGATGCCCGCATGGAGTCGATGACCCTGCGCAAGCTGGAGCAGATCCGCAACTACGAGTTTTCGCTGCGCATGGCCATCACGCAGTTCGCCGGTTCAGAGAACATGACGGCCGCCGAGCAGCAGCGGGCCACCGCGCAGCTGCAAGAGGCCCGCCGCCAGTTTGCGCAGGTCTGCGAAGTCTCGGTGCCAGTCTAGAAAATCCCGGCCTGTTGCCTTGCTGGTGAGGAATGCGGCACCTTTGTCTTCACGCATCCGCAGCCAGGCCACCGTCATGTCAGTCCCCGCCAAGTACACCCGTGTTGCCATCCTGCTGCACTGGCTGATGGCGCTGCTCATCTTCGTCAACCTGGTGCTGGCTTTCATCACCGAGCTGATTCCCGAAGACTGGATCCGTCCGGCCATCAACACCCACAAGTCCATCGGCATCACCGTGCTGGGTCTGGTTCTGATGCGCCTGCTCTGGCGTGCCACCCACAAGCCGCCGCCCTTGCCGGCGAGCTACCCGCGCTGGGAGCGTCTGGCCGCACATGCAGCCCACCTCGCGCTCTACCTGCTGATGATCGCCCTGCCGCTCACCGGCTGGCTGCATGACTCCGCATGGAAGGCGGCACCGGAGATCAAGATGTTCTGGTTCGGCCTCTTCGAGTGGCCGCGCTTCGATTTCATCATGAACCTGGAGCCGGTCTTCAAGGAGCAGTTGCACGGCCTGCTCGGCGAGATTCACGAATACCTCGGCTTCATCCTCATCGGTCTCTGGGTGCTGCATGTCGGCGGTGCGCTCAAGCACCAGTTCATCGACAAGCACAAAGAGCTGCAACGCATGTTGCCCTGATGGCTTACTGCCGGGGTGCGATGCGCAGCACGCGCCCGGTATCGGCTTCGATGACGCAGATGAAACCCTCGCCCAGCTTCGCCTCGGCACCCGCCTCGCCAGAGGCCAGCACCACCCAGAGCCTGCCCTTGCGATAGCTGCGGTAGGGAGCTTGGCTGAGTATCTGCTCGGCACCGAAGCGCACCGTCCATGCCTCGCGCGCTCTGGCGATGGCAGCCTTGCCATCGGCAATGGCAGCGCCAGCGGCAAACTCGGCCAGCACTTCATCGGCCTTGATGCCCGCCAGATAGTCCGTCACCCAGGCCCCCCACTCGCTGGCGGGGATGGGCCTGGGCACCAGCTTCTTGCCGAGGTCTTCCGCTTTTTTCAGGTGCAGGTCGTAGGGCTTGGGGAAACTCGCCGGCATCGGCACCGCCCGCTCGCCCAGCATCCGGTTGAGCACATTGCGCACGTCCTGCGCCGTGTCGATCGGCGTCGGCGGGCTGGGCGGCCGGGTGTAGACGATGCGGTTGCTGCCATCGATCACCACCAGCCAGGGTGTGTACTGGATGCGGTATTTCAGGCTCACCGCATCGCCCTGGAGCAGCAGCGGAAAACTGAGTCCCCGCTCTTTCATCACCGCGACCGGGTCCTTGTCTTCCTTGATGTTGATGGTCCAGACGTTCACACCGGCGGCGCGGTAGTCCTCCCAGATCGCCTGCACATAGGGTTGCAGCGCGCGGCTGAAAGGACACCAGGAAGGCCAGAACATCAGCACCGTCGGCCTGCCCTGGGCAGCAGCGGGGAAGTACACCGTTTCACCCTGCGGTGTTTGCAGGCTGAAGGCCGGCGCCTGCGGGGCCGCAATGCCGTCCGTGTCTGCCAGGGTCTGCGGGCTGCCAAGCAACAGGGCCAGGGCGAGGCACAAGGGTCGGATCAGCATGGCGATCAGCTTCGTGATGTGGGCGACCCGGCTAGGATGCCAGCAAACCTCTCCACCGCATGACCATGAGCAACATCATCAATCTCAACAAGGCGCGCAAGGCCAGGGCGCGCACGGCGGCGGAAAAACTCGCGGCCGAGAACCGCATCCGCTTCGGCCGCAGCAAGGATGAAAAGCAGCGCGAGCGCAACCAGAGCGCCGAGGCCGCGAAGAAGCTCGACGGCCACAAGCTCGACAAGCCTTTCGTGCCAGAGGGTTAGCGCATGCTGGTCATCAACGACACGCTGAGTCTGCCGCTGGAGCAGATCAGCCTGAGCGCCACCCGCTCGCAGGGCGCGGGCGGGCAGCATGTCAACAAGACTTCCAGCGCGATCCATCTGCGCTTCGACATCAAGGCCTCGACGCTGCCCGACGAACTGAAGGAAAGGCTGCTGAAAATCGCAGACCAGCGCACCACCGTCGACGGCGTGGTGGTGATCAAGGCGCAGCAGCACCGCAGCCAGGAACAGAACCGCGAGGCGGCACTGGAGCGGCTGCGGCTGCTGATTGCCAAGGCCGCACACATCCCGCGCACACGCCGCGCCACCAAGCCCACGCGCAGCTCGCAGGTGAAGCGCGTGGATGGCAAGACGCAGCGCGGCCGGGTGAAGACACTGCGCCGAAGCGTCGACGACTAGGGCGTGTCATCAATTAGGCGATCACGGCGGCCGAAGGCTGTTTTGGGGCAGCGCAAGACGGCCAGTGAGGGCAATAGTGGTTCTATTGTCCTCACTGGCCAACGCAGCGATGCCCCAAAACAGTCCGGCCCCGAAGGGTTGCGGCCAAAACCCCGCATTGCTTCGTTGCAAGACTTGCCAATACCGACGTATTGGCCGCGTCTCGCGCCTCGCACTGCGGGGTTTTGACTCGCAACGCCGCGATTGCCTAATTGATGACACGCCCTAGCCGAGCAAACGCGCCTTCGCGGCCTGGTATTCGCGGCCGAGTCGCTCGACCAGCTGGGCCGCCGGCAGCACCTCATGCACGGCACCGATGCCCTGGCCGCAGCCCCAGATGTCCTTCCAGGCCTTCGCGGCATTGCCGGTGGTGCCGAAATCCATCTTGCTCGGATCAGCCACGCTCACCTTGTCGGGGTCGAGCCCGGCCGCGACGATTGAGGGCTTGAGGTAGTTGCCATGCACGCCGGTGAAGGTGGCCGAATAGACGATGTCGTCGGCCGCGCTGTCGACAATGCACTGCTTGTAGGCCGCACTGGCATTGGCCTCTTCGGTGGCGATGAAGGCCGAGCCGATGTAGGCCACGTCCGCCCCCATCGCCTGGGCTGCCAGCACCGCATCGCCGGTCGCCATGCTGCCGCTGAGTGCGAGCGGGCCATCGAACCACTCGCGGATTTCCTGTACCAGGGCGAACGGTGAAATAGTGCCCGCGTGGCCGCCCGCGCCGGCAGCGACGGCGATGATGCCGTCAGCGCCCTTCTCGACCGCCTTCTTGGCGAACTTGTTGTTGATGATGTCGTGGAAAACCAGACCACCGTAGCTGTGGATGGCGGCGTTGACGTCCTCCCGCGCGCCCAGCGAGGTGATGACGATGGGCACTTTGTACTTCACGCACATCTCCAGATCGTGCATGAGGCGGTCATTGCTGCGGTGAACGATCTGGTTGACGGCAAACGGCGCGCTGGGCGCCTCCGGGTGTGCGGCGTCCCAGGCGGCAAGCTCGGTGGTGATCTCGATCAGCCATTCCTCCAGCTGTGCCGCCGGCCTGGCATTGAGTGCCGGAAAGCTGCCGACGATGCCGGCCTTGCACTGGGCAATCACCAGCTTGGGGTTGCTGACGATGAACAGGGGCGAGCCGAACACCGGCAGGCGCAGGCGGCTCTTGAGATTGGCGGGAAGCGCCATAACTATCCTCGATTGTGGTTGTCTTTGTTGGTGCGCGATCATGCTTTACAGACCGGCCGGTTTGCCAGTCCGCGCCCGTAAATTGGAGATTTTCAATGGAAGACTGGGTTCACCGCGCCCTCGCCCGCTGGCCGGATGTGCCGGCCTTGTACGGCTGGCTGGCGCTGGATCGTCGCGGCCGCTGGCGCATCAAGGGCGAGACCATCAGCCGGCCGCAGATCATCGACACCCTCAACAGCAATTACGCGGCCGACGAACATGGCCGCTGGTATTTCCAGAACGGCCCGCAGCGCGGCTACGTCAGCCTGGCCCGCGCGCCGCTGCTGCTGCGCGCCGAGGATGACGGCAGCCTGTGGACGCATGCTGGCGAGGCGGTTACGGCCATCCACGCCGTCCACCTCGACGAGCACGGCGGCCTCTGGTTCGACACCGCCCAGGGTGCCGCGGCGCTGCACGAGCAGGATTTCGGCTGGGCGCTCGACCATCTGCGCCTCGGCAGCAAGCCGATGCCGGAAGAAGCCCTCACCGCCGCACTCGCCCTGCCCTCAGGAGCCGTCACCGCCCTGATGCTGCATCTCGGCACGCAGCGCCTGCCGGTGCGGCGACTGGATGCCGCCCAGGCCCCGGCCAAGCTCGGTTTCGTCGCCGATCCGCACCCGCTGCCGGGCGAGAAAGCCAGCCACTAGTTTTCTGGCGCGCCCGCACCGGTGATCTGCGCGCGGAACGTCCGCAGCCAGGCCTTGATCTGCGCGGCGTTCACCGTGCCCATGCGAATCAGCATCTTCTGCCCTGCCGAGCGCGCCTCCAGCGCCGGGTCGGCGAACTGGTAGAACACCTTGGGCCGCACCAGCTCGATGGGGCCCACCACTTCCGGCGTCGCCAGCAGATGGTCGATCACCTGCACCAGCCGATCGTTGAAGTGCCGCCCCGGCACCCCCAGCTCTGCAAAGGCCTGGTCGAACAGCGGATAGAAGCGCAGGTAGAGCTGGCCAGCGTTGCCCGCACCGACCGCGTTGGCCAGCATCACCAGCGGCACGTAGCGCAGCTCATTGCCGGGGTTGAGGCTGTAGCTGCCGTCCCGGCTCTTCACCATGAAGGCATCCGGCACCCGTTTGAAGGCGCGATCGTTCATCGCCAGCCGCTCGCGTGGCAGATTGTCGACCGTGACCACCAGCCGGCGGATCAGCTGCGTCGGCACCAGCAGGGCCGCGACGCTGTTGCCCGCTGGCAGTGCGGCGAGCGCGGCGGCAAAGGCACTGTCGCTGGCCGACAGCTCCGGCAGCGGCGGGGCCTCAACGACGGCCGGCACCGGGTAGTGGTCGGGTGGTGGTTCGGCCGCCGGCGCCGCTGCCGGCTCAGCGGCGGGCAAGGCGGCAGGTGCGCTGGTTTGCACCGTTGCCGGGGGCAGCTCAGCCGGCTGCTGCTGCGGCCAGATCAAAACATAGAAAGCGAGCGCCAGCGCCAGCGCAATGCCGGCTGCGATCAGCGCAACACGCCGGGGTTCGTTCATGGCTCATCCTAGAAGTGCATTGACGAGCAGAGTAACCACAGCCTGCGGCAGATGCAGCAGCCATATCAGTAGTGCGGCGGCACCTCGTCGGCCAGCGAGCCCTTGCTGCTGCCCTCCTGCTGGGTGCTGAGATTGTTGACCCGCTCGATCAGCGCCCGCAGCGCGGTTTCCAGTGTCTCGATCTGCTGCTGCTGGCGCGCCACCACGTCGCTGAGCTGTTGCGTGGCATCCTCCTGGTAGGCCAGCTTGGTTTCGAGATCAATGAAGCGGCTTTCACTCATGGCGGGCAGTCTGGATGGAGGTGCGGCATTCTCCGCCATACCGTTGTCTTCGGAAGCTTTTTCCTGATGCCGTTGATCGCCCGTTACCGACCGGTATCATTCTCTCCCCTTCGCCGCACCAGAATCTGAAAACCATGTTCACTGCCCTCAGCTACGCGGTTCAGACCGCCCAGACCCCTCTCGTCCCCTTCAGCTTCAGCCGCCGCACACCCGGCGCGAAGGATGTGGCCATCGACATCAGCTTCTGCGGCGTCTGCCACAGCGACGTACACACCGCGCGCGGCGAATGGCAGGGCACCAAGTATCCCTGCGTGCCCGGCCACGAGATCGTCGGCACCGTCACCGCCGTGGGTGGCGAGGTGACGAAGTTCAAGGTCGGCGACATCGTCGGCGTCGGCTGCATGGTCGACAGCTGCCAAGCGTGTGCGAGCTGTGAGGAGGGCCTGGAGCAGTACTGCCAGAAGGGCTTCACCGGCACCTACAACGGCAAGACCGCCGATGCCCCCGGCCACACCCTGGGTGGCTACTCCAACCACATTGTCGTCACCGAAAAATTCGTGCTGAAGGTCACCCACCCGGCGGCGCAGCTCGCTGCCGTCGCACCGCTGCTGTGCGCCGGCATCACCACCTGGTCGCCGCTCAAGCACTGGAAGGTCGGGCCGGGTCAGAAAGTCGGCATCGTCGGCATCGGCGGCCTCGGCCACATGGGCATCAAGCTCGCCCATGCCCTCGGTGCGCGCGTGGTGGCCTTCACCACCAGCGAGAGCAAGCGACAGGATGCACTCGGCCTCGGCGCCGACGAGGTGGTGGTGTCGAAGAACAAGGACGAGATGAAGGCCCACCTGGGCAGCTTCGACTTCATCCTCAACACCGTCGCTGCCTCCCACAATCTCGATGCCTTCACCATGCTGCTCAAGCGCGACGGCTCGATGTGCCTGGTCGGCGTGCCTGAGCACCCGCACCCCACCCCCAACATCGGCGCGCTGATCTTCCAGCGCCGCAAGATCGGCGGCTCGCTGATCGGCGGCATCGCCGAAACCCAGGAGATGCTCGATTTCTGTGCAGAACACGGCATCGTCAGCGACATCGAGATGATCCCGATCCAGCAGATCAACGCGGCTTACGATCGTATGGTGAAGAGCGATGTGAAGTACCGCTTCGTGATTGACATCGCCAGCCTGAAAGCCGCCTGATCACTGCTGTTTCAAGGCCCGCGTGCAGTCTCTGCACGCGGGCTTTTTGCTGGGCGTGAGAAATCCGCATCCAGAAACAATCACGGCGCGTTTATTGCGTTAATAATTCGTTAATCATCCGTCTCGGAGTTGTCACATGCGTCTGCTCAAAACCCCCGTGCTGCTGGCAGCAGCCTGTTGCGTCATTGCCGCCGTTGCTTCTTCTCACACCAATGCCCGCATCGAGCAGCGCCAGCGCCATCTGGCGCTCAAAGGCCCGGAAAGCCCCCAGGCCCTGATGCAGGCCAAGACCATCCGCGAAGCCAAAGTTGGCAAGGTGCCCGCAGGCGCCCTGCGTGCCGCCATCGAGCAGAAGGCCCGCATCGCCGGCAAGGCGATTGCCGGTGCCGCCGGCGAGTGGACGGAATACGGCCGTGGCAATCTCGACGACGCTTCGGGTGCATTCCAGGCCGCGCGCGTCGATACCTTCAGCTACGACGAGGACAACAAGCGCCTGTTCATCTCCGTCGGTACCGGCGGTGTCTGGATGAGCGAGGCGGTGGGCGGTGTGGTCAGCACCATCGGTGATGAGTGGACCTCGGTTGGCGACAACCTGCCTTCGCAGATCATCGGTGCCGTGGCCTACAGCCGCGCCAACGGTGGTACGCTGATCGCCGCCGGTGGCGAGGGCGTGATGGGGTCGAGCGGCTATCTCGGCCTCGGCGCCTACTGGACCGACGATCTGGGTGCGACCTGGACGCGCTCCAACGGCTTTCCGGACGAGTCACTGGCCTTCCGCGTCGCGGTGGATATGTCCAACGAGAGCATCGTCTACATCGCCAGCAACAAGGGGCTGTTCCGCTCGACCGACGCCGGCAAGAACTTCAGCAACGTCAACCTGCCCACCACGCCGGACTGCGCAGGTGAAGAGGATCTCTCTACCAAGTGCCTCTACACCAACTTCGTCACCGACGTGGTGGTGAAGATCCCCGGCGGCAGCACCAATGCCACCTGCCCTGCCGAGGGTTGCGCCGTGCTGGCGGCGGTGGGTTTCCGCACCGGCCGCACGGCACTGTTTCAGGACGGCTCGCCGCAGGCACCCGGCAACGGTCTGTATCGCTCCGACACCGGCCTGGCGGACAGCTTCGCGTTTCTCGATGTCGGCGCACTCGACACCAACCTGCCGAATGGCTTTGCCACCGACAACCGCGTCGGTCGCGTCGAGTTCGGCCAGGCCTTCGGCCCGGAGCAGGACCACGATTACGTCTACGCCATGGTGCAGGACGCCGTGCTGTTCAACGGCGGCGGCCCCGGCGCTGAAGGTCTGGATGTGCTGCTCGGCCAGCTGCCGGTTGGCATCCCCACCGTGTTCAACGGCCTGTATGTCTCGGCCGACTTCGGCGGCAGCTGGACCCGCATGGCCGATACGCAGGAGGTCATCAACAACACCAGCGGCAGCGAAATCGCCGCCATCGGTGGCGCGCTGGGCAGCGGCGCTGGCATCCAGGCCTGGTACAACCAGTGGGTGGCGGTTGACCCCACACGCGCCTTGATGGGCATCCCCACCCGCATGGCGTTCGGCCTTGAGGAAGTGTGGCAAAACCGCACGCCCAGCACCGCCGCCGCCGGCGTGCCGCTCAACGGCATCGCCCAGTCGGCACCGGCAGGCGACTTCGAGGTGATCGGCGTCTACTTCAACATCGCCGGTCAGTTCACCAGCAGCACCCATGCCGACCAGCAGGGTGGCATCTACGTGCCCACCGAAGATGGCGGCGTCTGCCTGTTCGCGGGCAACGACGGCGGCGTCTACAAGCAGTGCGTCGCGGCCGATGGCCTGATGAACAACAACGGCTGGGGCGAGGGCGCGAACAACGGCATGTACACCATGCTGCCCTACGGCCTCGGCGTGGCGAAGGACGGCACCGTCTACTTCGGTAACCAGGACAACGGCTCTGGCCTGGTCGACCCGGCGCGCGAGCTGCGCCTGTTCCAGACCAACGGCGGTGACGGCTTCTACGCCGATGTCGATCCCGACAACTCCGACGTGGCCTATTACGAGACGCAGAACGGCGGCCTGGTGCGCACCACCAACCGTGGCGGCTCGAACACCAGCATTGCGCCCACCTACACCCGCGTGATGTTCGACAACTGGTTCCGAATGGACC
Source organism: Pseudomonadota bacterium (assembly GCA_040386395.1). Classification (GTDB taxonomy): domain Bacteria; phylum Pseudomonadota; class Gammaproteobacteria; order Nevskiales; family Nevskiaceae; genus Stagnimonas. Next base: position 27,858 of record JAZKFO010000058.1, read on the forward strand.
CGACCAATGCCCAGCACATGGTCACCGGCGCGCAGGAAATCTACGAGACCGACAACGCGCAGACCGTGACCGCCGGCAGCTGGGTGGAAGTGTTCAACCTCGGCACCAACCCCGACACGGGCGCGGTGCGCACCACCACGACGATGGAAGTGCAGGGCTCGGCCGTCTACGTCGGCGGCTGTGGTGACTGCGGCGCCTCGGGCAACGACACCGGCTTTGCCAGCGTGCTCGCCACCAATGTGATGGACGGTGTCGAGCGCGTCGCCGAAACCAACGCCGGCTGGCATCTGGCCGCCAAGCGCGGCCTGCCCAGCCGCTACATCACCAGCATCGCCATCGACCCGGTGGATCCCAAGATCGTCTACGTCGCCGTTGGCGGGTATCTCTCCAACCTGCGCGCAGCGGGTTCGTACCTCGACCCCAATGCCGCCGCCGCCGCACAGCCGGGCGCGGTGTTCAAGTCCGTGAACGCGGGCGATGACTTCACCAACGTCACGGGCGATCTGCCGGTGGCACAGGTGGCGAGCGTGGTGCTGAAGGGCACGCAGTTGCTGGTCGGCACCGACATCGGCGTGTTCATCAGCGAGGACACCACCGGCGCTTCGTGGACCACGCTCGGCACCGGGCTGCCCAATGTGCCGGTCAACATGATCCGCCTGAAGCCCAAGGCGACGGCCGATGAGCCCGACATGCTGTTTGCGGCGACCTTTGGCCGCAGCATCTGGAACTACGAGTTCAAGAGCGGCTCGGTGGTGACACCGCCGGTCGTCACGCCGCCCGTGGTAACACCGCCGGGCGTGCCGCCGGTCATCACCCCGGCTCCGGTAACGACGCCCGGCGCCTCACCCGGTGGCGGTCGGTTTGGTGGTGGCAGCTTCGGGGGCAGTGCGCTGCTGGGCCTGATGGCTCTGGCGGCACTGCGCCGCCGTCGGGTCTGAGGCGCTGCATTGAGCTTGTTGTGATTTCCCAAAAGGCCCGGTCAATACCGGGCCTTTTGCGGTGGGCCCTGGCAGACCTGAATCGCAGTCTGTCGTCGGCTTTCTTTCAATAATCAGAGGAATTTTCCATGCGTCTTTTGCCATCGTCCTATCCACTCCTGGCCGCAGTGACCTCGGTGGGGCTGGTTGCCGCACTGCACTTCGCGCCTGATCGCGCGCCGCTGGACTGCCCCACCGGCACCCAGCCGATCGAGAGCGCCCGTGCGCATGCGTCCGGCCGCTATTGCAGCAAACCCATCGAGCGCACCCAGGACTTCAAGGCCCCGGATGCCCGCACCTGGCTGCGCGGCCCCGCACCCTCACCCGCCTTGATGGACGCCGCCATCGCGCACAAGGCCGCAATCGAACCACTCAAGAAAAGCATTCCCAAGGCCAATGGCGACTGGCAGGAATACGGCCAGGGCCCGCTGATTGCCGGCAACTCGCTCTACAGCGCGCGCGTCGACAACTTCGCCTACGACCCGGCAAAGGGCCGCCTGTTTGCGGCGGTGGGCACCGGCGGCATCTGGATGAGCACGGCCGTCGACGGCGACGTGACCACGCTCGCCGATGCCTGGGTGTCGGTCGGCGACAAGCTGCCGAGCCAGATCAATGGCGGCGTCATCTGGTCGCCTGATGCGGATGGCGACGGCGATGCGGATGCCGATACCGACGGCACCCTGCTGGCCGCTGGTGGCGAATCGGTGATGGGCAACAACGGCTACATGGGTTTTGGTGCGTTCTGGACCCGTGACCTGGGTGCGACCTGGACCCGCAGCAGCGGCTTCCCCAGCGGCGTGCAGGTCTACAACGCCAAGGCCGACCCGATGTATCCCAACATCTTCTACATCGCCAGCTCGATTGGGCTCTACCGCTCCACCGATGCGGGCCGCAGCTTCGTCAACGTCGCCCTGCCCTCGTCGCCGGACTGCGCGGGCAGCGAGGATATCTCCAGCAAATGCCAGTTCGCCAACGTGGTGTCGGATGTCGCCATCCGCGCACCGGGCGGCGTGGGCGATGCCACCTGCGCAGCAACAGGCTGCCCGGTGGTAGCTGCCATCGGCTGGCGCGCGGGCCAGGGCACCTTCATGGATGGCACCACGGTGCAGGGCATTGGCAATGGCCTCTACAAGAGCGAGACCGGCGAACCCGGCAGCTTCGCGCGGCTGGACGTGCAGGGGCCGGATCCCCTGCTGCCGATTGGCTTTGCACCCGCCAACCGCACCGGCCGCATCGAATTCGGCCTCAGCGAGGGGCCGATGCTCGACCATAACTATCTCTACGCGCTGGTGCAGGACTCGGTGCATTTCAACGAGGGCTACAGCCTCACCGATCCGATTCTCGATGACCCCCTGGGCGTCATCGGCAGCAACGTCAATGGCATGTACGTGTCGCCGGATTTCGGCGAGAGCTGGATGCGCATGGCGGATGACAACGAGATCGTGCTCACCCCCGGCAGCATCAATTTTCCCGGTGCGCAGGCCTGGTACAACCAGTGGATCGCGATTGATCCGACCCGCGGCGATCCGGTGACCGGCATCCCGCTGCGCATGAGCTACGGGCTCGAAGAAGTGATGCAGAACATCACCGTGCCGCTCGATGGCACCGTGCAGGCCGCCAGCCCGCAGGACTTCGAACTCATCGGCCGCTACAGCGAGCTGACCAACACCACCACCCACCCCGACCAGCACACCGGCCTCTACATCGCCGATGGCGCAGGCGGCGTCTGCCTGTTCGTCGGCAACGATGGTGGCGTGTTCAAGCAGTGTGTCGGCGCCGGTGTGCCGATGACCAATGCCGGCTGGGGCGCGGGCCACAACAACGGCGTGTACGCGCTGCTGCCCTACGGCCTGGCAGTGGCGAAGGACGGCACCGTCTGGCAGGGCCACCAGGACAACGGCTCAGGCCACATCGAGCCCGATACCCGCGAGCAGGTGATGGATTTCGGCGCGGATGGCTTCTTCGCCGAAGTGGACCCCGACAACTCGGATGTCGCCTACACCGAGAGCCAGAACGGCGGCCTGCGTCGCACCGTGAACCGTGGCGGCGGCAGCACCACCATCGCCCCGCCCTACACCCGCGTGAACTTCATCAATTGGTTCGTGATGGACCCGCTCGATGCCCAGCACATGCTCACGGGTGCGCGGCAGGTGTTCTCCACGCTCAACGCACAGACGGTGACGAGCGGCACCTGGGACACCGTGTTCGACCTCGGCACCAACCCCGTCACCAACGTCAACCGCACCACCACCTCGATGCATGTCTACGGCGACAACGTCTATGTCGGCTATTGCGGCGACTGCGGCTCGGTGGCGAACGACACTGGCTTCAACAGCGGCATTGCCACCAATGTCGGCGGCACCGTGCCGCCGAAGAAAGGCACGGCGGATGGATGGCACATCGCCACCGCCGCTGGCCTCGACAGCCGCCTGGTGCTGGGGCTGGAGATGGACGAGGACGATCCGAAAACCATCTACGCCACCCTCGCCGGCTACACCGGCAACATGCGTCCGCCCGGCAGCCACCTCGACCCCAATGCAGCCAGGATCGGCACCGGCGTGGTGTTCAAGAGCACCGACGCGGGCGAGACCTTCACCGACATCAGCGGCGACCTGCCCACCCTGCCCGGCGGCACCGGCCTGCCGCGCGTGCAGACCAACACCATCCTGCTGCACAAGGATGGCGCGGGTAACAAGCAGCTGATCGTCGGCACCGACCTCGGTCCCTTCATCAGCAGTGACACCAGTGGCAGCCGCTGGACGCCGCTGGGCAATGGCCTGCCCAACGTGCCGGTGGCCATGCTGCGCTTCAAACCCAAGGCGACCGTGGATGAGGCGGACACCATCTTTGCGGCGACCTTCGGGCGTGGCATCTGGACCTATACCCTGCCCAAGCTGATCGTTGATCCGGCTCCGCCGGTGGTCATCAATCCGGCGCCGGTGCCGGTGCCCGCACCGGTCAGCAGCGTGGGCACGGGTCGCTTCGGCGGCGGCAGCTTCGGCTTCGCCCTGCTGGCCGTGCTGGGCGCCGTGGCTGGCAGCCGCAGAACGCGGCGGCGCCGCAGCCGGCACTGATCCCGCAACGCAAAAAAAAACCCCGCGATCTCTCGATCGCGGGGTTTTTTTGTGGGCCCGGTTCAGGGGCCGTTGATGAAGCGCAGCAGGTCGGCATTCAGCTCGTCCTTGTGGGTGACGTTGAGGCCGTGCGGCGCGCCCTCATAAACCTTGTACTCGGCATGCGGCAGCAGCTTGGCGGTGCGCTCGGCGCTGAGTGCCAGCGGCACGGTGTGGTCCTCGCTGCCGTGGATGATCAGCGTCGGCACTTTGATGGCCATCAGGTCGGGCCGGAAGTCGGTGCGCGAGAAGGCATCGACGCAGTCCAGCGTCGCTTTCGGCGAAGCCGGATGTGCGAGCGCGGCCGACCAGGCCAGTGTGGCCTCGCTCACCGGCTTGCTGAGCAGGCCGACGTTGTAGAACTTCTTGCAGAACTCGACCAGAAAGGCCGGACGGTCTTTCATCAGGCCGGCCTTCATCTCCTCGAAGCCTTCGCCCGGCGCGCCTTCGGGATTGCTCTCGGTTTTGAGCATGAAGGGCGTGACAGCCGCCACGAACACGCAGCGGGCGACGCGCGCGCCGTTGTGGCGGCTCATGTAGCGCGCCACTTCACCACCGCCCATCGAGAAGCCCACCAGCGTGACCTCACGCAGGTCGAGCGTGTCGAGCACGGCTTTAAGGTCGTCGGCAAAGTGGTCGTAGTCATAGCCACTCCAAGGCTTGGAGGAGGCGCCGAAGCCGCGGCGGTCGTAGGCCACCACACGCAGGCCGTGCCGGGGCAGCTCGCTGAGCTGATGCTCCCAGCTCGCATGCGTCAGCGGCCAGCCGTGGATGAGCACCACCGGCTTGCCGCTGCCGAGGTCCTGATAATGCAGCTCGATGGCGGCACCGTTGGTATCGGTGCCTGCCTTGATGAAGGATGAGGGGTTCATGCGGTCTCCAGAGTGATGATCTGCATTGCTTGCAGATGCCAGACACCTTGGGAGACGCGCATGAAGCGCGATTGAATCGCACCGCTAGGTTTTCTTCAGCGCCTCGCCGAAGTACGCGCGCAGCTTGTCCACCTTCGGCAGTGCCACGCCCGCGATGTAGGGCTGGCCGGGATGCAGTGCCGCATAGTTCTGGTGGTAACGCTCGGCCTCGAAGAACTGTTCGAGTGGCTCCAGCCGCGTGACGATGGGGCTGGCAAACACCTTGGCGGCATCGAGCTGGGCGATGTAGGCCTCGGCGATGCGCTTCTGCTCGGCATCGACGTAGAAGATCGCCGAACGGTACTGCGGCCCCACATCATTGCCCTGGCGGTTCATCTGGGTCGGGTCGTGGGCAACAGCGAAGAAGATCTTCAGCAGCTTGCCGAAGCTGATGCGCGCCGGGTCATAGGCCACCTCGATCACCTCCGCATGCTCGGTGCGGCCGGTGCAGACGGCCTCGTAGTTGGCGCTGTCGGTGCTGCCGCCGCTGTAGCCGGAGACCACCCCAGTGACGCCTTCCAGTTCGAGATAGACGGCTTCGGTACACCAGAAGCAGCCACCCGCCAGCACCGCCAGCGCCTTGCCGGGCGTGGCCGCCTGCGGGGCGTCGACCGCAGGATCGGGAAACGCCTTGAGCGGGGTGCGGCTGCCGCCGCCGAACAGGTTGCCGAGCATGCGCATGACTCCTTCAAATGGGGGACGCCGCAGTGTCGCACTGCCCAGTGCAGAAACCACTGACGGCCGCTTGAGACCGGCCTGCAATGGAACGGTTCCTGCGGGCTAAACTGCCTCACTACCCTTTCGATGGAACCCGGAAATGTCTGCTGCCCGTCCCCGCGTGCTTGTTGCCACTGCCACCTTCTTGCTCAGCGCTGCACTGTCGCCGCTGATGGCGCAAGCCCCGGTGCCGCCCACACCACTCGCAGCCGCGCCGGCAGCACCCGCCAACTACCAGGGCACCATCACTCTCAACGTCGATCTCACCGATCTCGACCATCGCGTGTTCAAGGTGCGCGAGAGCCTGCCGGTGACACCCGGCCCGATGAAGCTCTGGTACCCGGAATGGCTGCCCGGCAACCACGCGCCGCGCGGGCCGATCGAAGCACTCGCGGGCTTGATCATCACCGGCAATGGCCAGCGCATCGAGTGGACGCGCGACCCGCTCGATGTCTACGCCTTCAATCTTGTTGTGCCACAGGGCGTCAGCAATCTCGACATCGCCTTTCAATATCTCACGCCGGCGGTGAAGGATCAGGGCCGCATCGTCGCCACGCCGGAGATCGTCGGCCTGCAATGGAACGCCGTGGTGCTCTACCCTGCTGCGCGCTCGATGGCGGGCACCACTGTGCAGGCCAGCATCACCCTGCCCACCGACTGGGACGCCGCCAGCGCGCTGAGCGAACTCACCCGCAGCGGTGACCTGGTCAGCTACGAGCCGGTGCCGCTGGAGGTGCTGGTGGACTCGCCCGTGTTCGCCAGCAGCAACCTGCGCAAGGTGGCACTCGGCGAGATCAATGGGGCCAAGGTGCAGCTCCACATCGTCGCCGACAACGCGGCGGCCCTGCTCGCCAGCACGCCGCAGCTGACCCTGCACGCCAAGCTGGTGAGCGAGGCGCAGGTGCTGTTCGGTGCGAGACACTTCGACCGCTACGATTTTCTGCTCTCGCTCTCCGAGCAGTTCAGCGGCATTGGGCTGGAGCACCACCGCAGCAGCGAGAACGGGGTCTCGCTCGAATACTTCACCGAGTGGGACAAGAAGCAGATCGAACGCTCGCTGCTGCCGCACGAGTTCACCCACAGCTGGGTCGGCAAGTTCCGCCGTCCGGCTGGGCAGATGGTGGGCAACTTCAACACGCCGCTGCAAAACGAACTGCTCTACGTCTACGAAGGCCAGACCCAGTACTGGGGCCAGGTGCTCTCGGCGCGCAGCGGCCTGTGGAGCCAGCCCTTCACCCGCGAGTCCATCGCCTACATCGCCGCCACGCTTGACCTCAACCGCCCCGGCCGCGACTGGCGCAGCGTGCAGGACACCGTCTACCAACCCATCCTCACCGCCCGCAGGCCGCAGTCGTACACCAGCTACCAGCGCACCGAGGACTACTACAACGAGGGCCTGCTGATCTGGCTGGATGTCGACACCCAGCTGCGCGAGCTCACCGGCGAGATGCGCGGGCTGGATGACTTCGCGCGCAGCTTCTTCGGCCCCCAGCCCGGCATGGATGACGACGCCTTCGCACCGCTGGCGTTCCGCTTCGAGGATGTCACCACCGCCCTCACGGCCATCGCCCCGTACGACTGGACCACCTTTCTCCGCAGCCGCCTCGACGGCCACGGCCCCGGCGGCCCGCTGAAGGGGCTCGAACGCGCAGGCTGGAAACTCGGCTTCACCGACAAGCCCACCGAGTTCGTCAAAGGGCTGGAAGAGCGCAACAAGACCACTGATTTCATGTTCTCGCTCGGCCTCACCGTGGGCAAGGAAGCTGATCTCGCCGAAGTGGTCTGGGGCTCGCCCGCCTTCAAGGCCGGCCTCTCGAAGGGCGACACGCTGATCGCCGTCAACGGCATCAGCTTCAAGCCGGAGCGCCTCAAGGCGGCGGTGAAGGCGGCGCAGGAAGACCAGAAACCGATCGAGCTGCTGTTGAAGAATCTCGACCACTACCGCACCGTGAAGATCGCCTATACCGGCGGCCTGCGCTACCCGGTGCTGACGCTGATCGAGGGCAAGAAGGATCGGCTGACGGCGATTCTCGGCGCCAAGACGCCTTGAGCTTCTAGCGCGGCGCTGCGTCTTCGGTCATGCCGAGCAGATTCAGCGCCGCCGCCATCGCCACCTCGCCGAGCGCGGTGTGCGGCACGGCGGTATCGAAGTGGCCCAGCTCGTCATCGACACTGACGGTGCCAGCATCACCGGCCTGCCGCGCCGCCGTGGCATAGGCGGTGACGCTGTCGAGCGGCACGATGGGATCCTTCGCGCCCTGCACCAGCCACTGCGGCACGCCGAGCGGCAGCAGTGCGAACGGCGAGGCCTGCGCGTAGCGGTTGGGGAATTGCTGCGGCGTGCCGCCGATCAGCTGATCCACCGAGGCATTGCAGCTGTCGGGCTCACCAACACGATAGGTGGCGAGATTGGTGATGGGTGCCAGGCCCACCACGCCCTTCAGCGCCAGCGGGGTGGGTAGATACAGGGCACTGCGCGGGTCGAGCTTGTGGCGCGCGCCCAGCCAGAGTGCGAGATGGCCACCCGCCGAGTGGCCCATGCTGACGACACGGGTGAGGTCGATGGGATGGGTCTTGGCCATCACACGCAGATGGTCGGTGGCCTTGGCGACATCGAGCAGGGTGTTGGGCCAGCCGCCGCCGGCATCACCGATGCGGCGGTACTCGATGGTCCAGGTGGCGATGCCCTGCGCGGTGAGTGCGGCGGCCAGCGGGTTGATGTAGCGGTAGTCGTAGGCCGCGAGCCAGCAGCCGCCGTGGACGAGCACGACCACCGGAAACTTCTGCGTGCTGCCGGCCTTGGCCTGGGGCAGGCGCAGCTCGCCGAACTGCTGCGCCGCCTCGCCGTAGCTGATCTTCTCGCCCGCCGCTGGCTGGGGGATGGCAGCGACCTCTTTCCAGCTGATGGGTTTGGCGGCGAAGGCGTGGGTGGACATGGCGAGTGCGGTGGCGAGCAGCAGGGCTTTCTTCATTAGGTCACTTTGTTTTTCTGGTGGAACTGTGGCGCATCCCATTCACGGCTTCGCAGGACTTGAGCCAGATGCGTCACGGCATCCCAGACCTGGGTGTAGCTCAAATACAAGGGTGTGAAGCCGAAGCGGAGGATATCCGGCGCGCGGAAGTCGCCGATTACCCCACGCGCGATCAGCGCCTGCATTACCGGCCAGGCTTGTGAGTGCGCGAAGCAGACCTGGCTGCCGCGCTGGGCGTCGTCCTGCGGGCTGACCAGCGTGAGGCCGCAGTCGCCCAGTTCGGCCGCCACCCTTGCTGCGAACAGCGCGCTCATGCGCAAGGACTTTTCGCGCAACTGGGCGAGATCGACTTCGGCCATCAGATCAATGCCGACTTCGAGCGCGGCCATCGACAGCACCGGCGGCGTGCCGACGAGCAGGCGGTCCACACCGGCTGCCGGCGCGTAGCGGTTCTCGAAGGCGAAGGGTCTTGCATGGCCGAACCAGCCGCTGAGTGGCGCCGCCAATTCGGCCTGATGCGCGGGTGCGACATAGAGAAAGGCCGGCGCGCCGGGGCCACCGTTCAAGTACTTGTAGCCGCAGCCCACGGCGAAGTCGGCCGCTGCATCGGCGAGCTGCACCGGCAGTGCGCCAGCGGAGTGCGCGAGATCCCACAAGGTCAGCGCGCCCTGGGCGTGCGCCGCCGCGGTGAGTGCGGCCATGTCGTGCAGGCGGCCGGTGCGGTAGTTGACGTGGCTGAGCATCAGAACCGCCGTGTGCTCGTCGAGTGCGGCCTCGATCTCGTCCACCGCCACCAGTCGCAGCGTGTGCTGCTGGCCGAGCAGGCTGGCAAGGCCCTCGGCGATGTAGAGATCGGTGGGAAAGTTGTCTGCTTCGCTGACGATCACGGTGCGGCCGGGTCTTGCTGCGAGTGCGGCGGCAAGCAGCTTGAACAGATTGACCGAGGTGGAATCGCACACCCGCGTGGTGCCAGGCGCGGCACCGATCAGCGGTGCCAGCTTGTCACCGAGACGCTGCGGCAGATCCACCCATTGCGCCGCGTTCCAGCTGCGGATGAGGCCGGTGCTCCACTCATCTGCGATCACTTTCGCAAGCCGTGCAGGCGTTGCAGCAGGCAGCGCGCCGAGCGAGTTGCCGTCGAGATAGATGAGATCGGCCGGCAGCGTGAACCGGCTGCGGAAGGCGGCCAGCGGATCGACGGCATCGAGCGCCAGGCAGGCCTCGCGGGTGGTGGGGAGGGATGTCATCGCGCAAGCGTGGCACGGCGCGCGAGTGGCGTCACGGTGGCAAACTTCAAGCCTGCTTCACCACCGGGATTTGTCGATGCGAATGATCGCGCTGCTGCTCGCCGCCCTCACCACCCTGCCCTTGCGCGCTGCCGAAGTGCCCGCCGACTTTGCCGGCCTGCTCGATGCCCACAACGCCGCGCGCCGCAGCGTCGGTGTCGCACCGCTGGCCTGGTCCGGTGGACTGGCTGCCGAGGCGCAGCAATGGAGCACGCAACTGGCCGGCGAGGACTGCAAGCTGCGCTACGACCCCGACCCGGTGCGCCGCGAGAACACCGGCCAGAACCTGTTCCGCGCCTATGGCAACGCGCCGTACGAGGGTTACAAGCGCAGCAGCGCCGAAGCCGCCGATCGCTGGGTGCGCGAGGGCGCGCAGTACGACCATGCGCGACACCAGTGCAAGCCAGGACTCGGCAGCCAGTGCGGCGCTTACCTTCAGGTGATCTGGGAGGCGACCACCGCCATCGGCTGTGGCCGCGCGCGCTGCGCCGCCGCCGAGGTCTGGGTCTGTCACTACGCGCCTCGCGGCGGGCAGGAGGGCCTGCTGCCTTACGGCAACCCGCAGCAGTCATCTGCCGTGGTCGAGGCCCCGCGGGTGCAGCAGTGCGATGCCCTGCAACCCAGCGCCGAGCAGCAGTTCAGCGATGCACTGAACGAGCAGCTCGCACCGAAATGAGCGGCGGCAGATGAAGCGCCTGCTGCTGGTGTTCCACAGCCAGAGCGGCCGCACCGCGCAACTCGCGCAGGCGGTGGCCGACGGTGCGGCCCTGCTGGCGGATGAGGTGGAGCTGCGCATCAAGCGTGCGCCCGATGCTGGCATCGACGACCTGCTCTGGGCCGAGGGCCTGCTGCTGGGCACGCCGGAAAACTTCGGTCATCTGAGTGGCCTGATGAAGGACTTTCTCGACCGCACCTATTACCCGGCGGAGGGCAAAACCATCGGCCTGCCCTGGGCGCTGTTCGTGAGTGCAGGCAACGATGGCCGCGGTGCGGTGGCGGCACTCGAACGCATCGCACTCGGCTATCAGTGGAAGAAGGCCGCCGAGCCGGTGATCGTCAGGGGTGAACCGGATGCTGCCAGCCTCAGCCGCTGTTCGGATCTGGGACAGACGCTGGCAGCGGGTCTGGCGCTGGGTCTGTTTTGATCGCTGCGGTCGGCATCAGGCGCTGCACCCAGAAGATGCCCACGAAGGCAGCCAGCGACAGCGCGCCGGTGATCCACAGCACGCCGGCACCCAGGCCATCGAGCAGCAGGCTGAACAGCACCGGTGCCACCGCCTGCATGACCCGCGAGGGTGCTTCGAGCAGGCCCGCGCGCTGACCGAATCCAGCCGGGCCGAACAGCGCCAGCGGCAGCGTGCCCTTGACGATGGTCATCAGACCCACGCCCGCCCCGTGCAGTGCAGTGAACAGCGCCGCCAGCGGCGCACCGAGTGCTAACAGCAGCAGCGCGCCGATGGGATGCAGCGCGGTGCTGAGCTTGGCGCTGACGAAGGGATGCAGGCGCTTGAGCCAGACCGCGTCGAACACCCGGCCGCCGACCTGGAATACGCCGACCAGCGAGGCGGCGACCACCGCCGCCTGCGTCGTCGCACCCGCGTCTTGCAGCAGCCGGGGCAGATGGGCCGCGAGTGAGGCAAAAACGAAGCCGGTCGCGGCAAAGATGGCGGCCAGCAGCCACATCACCTTGCGGCCCGGCAGGGACGCCGAAGGCTGATCGCCCTGCGCCGCGTGGCGCACCGCCGACACCACATTGGGCACGCCGTAGCGATGCAGTGCGAGGCCGGCGGTGAGATGCAGCCAGGCCCACATCAGGCAGGCATTGCGCCAGCCCAGATGCGACTCGACGTAGTGGGTGAGCGGCCAGGCGACCGAGCTGGCAAAGCCGGCGATGAGCGTGACCGCGACGATCGAGCGGCGTGCATCTTCGCGATAGAGACGCACCAGCGTGCTCATGGCGGCGTCGTAGAGGCCGAAGGGCATGGCGGCACCCAGCAGCAGCCAGCCGAGCACGAGCGTGACCGGGCCCTGCGCGGTGGCCAGCACCAGGTGCGCGATGGCGAACAGGACATTGGAGTGCTGCAACACGCGGCGGCCGCCGAGGCGATCCACCCGCTGCCCTGCCCAGGGGCCAAGCACGGCGCTTACCAGCAGGGCAGCCGAGAACATGGCAAACACCGCCACCGTCGGCAGGCCGAAGTGCTTCGCCATCACCGGCGCCAGGATGGCCGCGAGGTAATAGCTGCTGCCCCAGGCCAGCATCTGGCCAAAGCCAATCGCGGCGACCGTTCTACTGCGGGGCGAGAAGGTGAGCATCAGACGATCCGTGTCGAACGATCAGAAACAAAAAACCCCAGCCGAAGCCGGGGTTTCTTTGAGGCGTGGAGCAAACCTTACAGGGGCTTGATCTGGGTGGCCTGCATGCCCTTGGGGCCGCGCTGTGCCACGTACTCGA
>JAZKFO010000059.1:0-22007 GCA_040386395.1 Pseudomonadota bacterium
GTCGCGCTTCGGCGACTACCAGTGGATGTGGATTGCCGACATGGTGCTGGCGCTCGCGGCGGCGCTGGTCAATCTGCCGATTCGGGAGGCGCGGGTTCTGCGAACTGCGGCAGCTTGAGTGCCCAATGGCAGCACCTTTGGTGCGCTGTTGCCAGCGCTCGGCATCATCGTTGCTGAGAGTGCGCAGACTTTTCTACAGAACCTCAACTGAAGAGATTCCCTGCACGAATCGGCCTAGGAACGTGGCTGCCGGAACGGCCTTGCTCAAGAGAAATCCCTGGTATTCATCGCATCCGTGGCTGCGAAGAAAATCCAGTTGCATCCTGCTTTCCACACCCTCCGCAACAACCCGCAAATGCATGCCTTTGGCCAGATTGATGATGGTCTTGGAAATGGCACCGGAGCTTCCGTCATCGGGGACGATGTCGTGGACAAAGGATTTGTCGATCTTCAGCCCGGTGATTGGAAATTTCTTCAGGTAGCTCAAGCTGGAATAGCCCACACCGAAATCATCAATCGAAATGTGAACGCCCAGGTCGCGCAGCTCACGCATCGTGGCGATGGCGGACTCCATGTTGTGCATGACCAGACTCTCGGTGAGTTCGAGATCGAGGCAGTCCGGTGACAGACCGGTTTCTGCCAGGACGCCCGCTACCATGCTCACCAAGCTCTTCTCCCGGAACTGCCGTGGGGAGAGATTCACCGAAACCCGCAGGGGCCTGCCACTGCGTTGCGTCCAGCTGCGACACTGCATGCAGGCTGTCCTCAGTGCCCATTCGCCGATGGGGACGATCAGCCCGGTTTCCTCGGCGATCGGCACGAACTCCGGTGCGAACTTTTCGTCCGCCTCGCCGTATCGCCAGCGCAGCAGCGCCTCGGCACCGACGATCATGCCGCTGGTGAAAGACATCTGTGGCTGATAGTTGAGGCTGAGTTCTTCGCGCTTCAGCGCATGGCGTAGAGAAGATTCCAGCGACAGCTTGCGGCTGATTTCGCGATTCAGTTTTTCGGTGAAGGCATGGACGTTGTTCCGCCCGAGCGCTTTGGCCTGGTACATCGCGGCATCGGCATTCTTCAAAAGCGCGTCGGCGGTGAGGCCGTCGCTGGGAAACACGCTGAACCCGATGCTGCAGGTCACATTCAAATCCACACCATCCAGTGTCAGCGGTTCTGCAATGGTGCTCAGCAGGCTGCGCATGGTCTGCAAAACAGCCTGTTCATCCGAGCGATCCAGAATCAGCACGAACTCGTCTCCGCCCTGGCGCGCCACGGTGTCGTCGCGCTGAAGGCACTTCTTTAGCCGCTCACCGACCTCGATCAGCAGACGGTCGCCAAAGTTGTGGCCGAGGCCGTCGTTGATGAGCTTGAAGTTGTCGAGATCGATGTAGGCGACGGTGACCTGATGCTGGCCTTGGCCCGCAGATTCGATGGCGTCCTGCAGCAGCCGGTGCAGCAGTCGGCGATTGGCGAGGCCGGTCAGCGGATCGTAGTTGGCCTGCCGCTCCAGCTGACTCTCGTACAGCTTGCGCTCGGTCACGTCGACCACATTGCCTTCGTAGTACTGCAAGGTGCCCTGGACATCGTGGACGGGATGGATATTTTCGCTGACCCAGATCACGGCATGATCAGCTCGGCTCACCTCCGATTCGAAACCGTGCGTGAATCCGCGCTCCCGCAACTGATCGAACAGCAGCGCCTTGCGCCCTGAAGCCAGATACAGGGCATTGCTGCCGCGATTCATGGCCTCCAGCAAGGCAGCCGGTCCGGCGTATCCGTAAATCCGCGCCATGGCCGGGTTGGCACCAATGAACTGCCCCTGGATGCTGATCTGGAAAATGCCTTCCGAGGCATTCTCGAAGATGCTCTGGTACTTGATCTTGGCATCACGCAGCTTCAGCTCGGCCTCGCGCCTTTCGCTGATGTCCATTGCCACCAGGTAGATCGAGTTGCCGCCACCGGCGACATCGAGCGGCTTGGCCGAGAGGTAGACCTCCACCGCTTTTCCGGCGGCGCTGAGCAGCGTCAGTTCGCTGCGACGGCCGTCGGCCGCCGAGAACAGCGCCTGCAGCTGTGGGAGTGCGGCCTCGTCGGCGAACGACAGGATGGACCGGCCGAGAAATTGCTCCAGCGGCAGTTCCATCATCCGCGTGAAGCTGCGGTTGCAGTACTGGATAACCCCATCGGGGCTGGCGATGATCGCGCCCTCATCCATCGCCTCGATCATGATCCGATAGGCGTGGTCGGCACCTTCCAGCGTGAATATCTTTTCGCCAGCACTGCCTGAAACCACCACGGCATCGACGTCACCGCGGCGGATCGCCTCCAGCGTCTGTTCGGCCTCGTGCAGCCTTGCGCGAAGATCCTCCATCTCGGCCTGAAGCGCGGAGGGGTCGTCGAACCCGGTATTGGCGGCTTGCATGAGCAGCAGGTGCATCGCTACGGCATGGGCCGATGCAGGGGATGCAGGATGTGCTCCACATCAGCCATATTGCCGACCAGCCGCCGGGTGGGCTTCGGCAGTTTTCTGAGCAGGGTCGGTGCAGCCAGAATCTGCTCGCTGCTGGCAAGCTCTGGCTGCTGGTATAGGTCGACGATGGTCAAGGTGTGCCTGCCGGGCAGGCGCTGATCACACATCTGCCGGGTATTGGCAATGGCGCGCACGGAGTTGGGCGTCGTGCCGGAGACGAACAGGATCAGCACGTAATGCTCGTTCGCCGCCGCCAGTGCGGCCGCTTCGAGCGCCTCGGTATCGGTCATCTCGCGCTCTGTGCTCATTTCAGCTTGGCTGGTGACGGGCTATTTGAGCAGGGGCTTGATATCCAGCCCGACCAGCACGCGCTCGGTATTGGAGAGATCACCGATGATCTTGCGGATCGGCGCGGGCACTTTTCGGATCAGGGTCGGCACCGCCAGTATCTGGTCGCCCTTGGCCAGCTGAGGGTGTTGGAGCAGATCGATGACTTCGATTTCGTACTGGTCCGCCAGATGCAGTTCGCAGATGCGCTTCAGGTTGGTGAAGGCCGCCACCGATTTCGGCCCCACGCCCGCCACATACAGCTTCAGCAGCCATCTTTCTGTTTCAGGGGGCACGGCCTGCAGCTTGAGCGATGTGGGCTTCTTGGTGCTCAAGAGCGGCTCCTTGTGCGCTTGCCGCCATCTGGCCGGGGCGAGGGCACCGCATCGGCCCTGCGCGATCGCGCCATGCGCTCGCGGTCGGCAGCCAGCACCGCGGTGCGGCCCTGCTGTTCGGCAACGGCGACGGCAAGGTCTTCAGTGGCCGTTTCGAATTCCAGACGCAGGGCTTCGATATTGGCTTCCAGCGCGGCACGACGGCGTTCGTAGGCGCGTTCCTTGCGCTCGAGTTCCTGCTCGACGGAGAGCGCCTCCGCGCGCTCCTTCGCCTCCAGAGTCAGTCGCGCGGTGCCCGTGGCAATTCCGGCAGGCCCCAGATAGACGTCCACCAGATCGATCCCCTTGGCACTGAGGATGAACTCACGGATCTGGTTGGAATGCGCCATGCCGCGCGATTTGAGGATGTGCAGCCCGCGATTGCGCTCGCCATGCACTTCCATGTCGCGCAGGCAGAGCCAGGTGTCGACCAGCGAGGAAATTTCTTCGCTGGAGCTCTCGATACTGACCTCTGCCCGGGTCAGGTCCGTCATCAGTGTGGTGGTCTGGCGGGTTTTCAGAAAGTCGATCAGCCGCGTCAGCATCGACTTGGCTTCGGCACCGGATCCCGTTGCGGTGAGGTTGGAGATGGGATCGATGACGATGATGGCCGGATCAAACTGGCTGATCAGCTTGTGCATGGTGACCAGGTGCATTTCCAGCCCGTAGAGCGAGGGGCGCGATGCATGGAAACGCAGCAGGCCTTTCTGCTGCCAGGTGCCCAGATCGCAGCCGATCGAAGCCATGTTGCGGATGATCTGCTGCGGCGATTCCTCGAATGCGAAGTAGAGGCAACGCTCGCCCCGCTTGCAGGCGGCCTCGGCAAAGCTCGCGGCGAGGCTGGATTTGCCGGAGCCCGCCGTGCCCGAAACCAGCACCGCACTGCCGCGGTAATAGCCCTTGAGGCCCAGCATGGTGTCCAGTCGTTCGATGCCGGAAGACACCCGCGTCATCGACACCGGGTGGTCGAGCCCCAGCGAGGTGATGGGCAGGATGGAAATGCCACCGGTGTCGATGAGGAAGGGGTATTCGTCACCGCCGTGCGTGGTGCCACGGTATTTGACGACGCGCAGCCGGCGTGTGGCGATCTGCTCCTGCACTCGCAGGTCCAGCAGGATGACGCAGTCCGCCACGTACTCTTCGAGGCCATGGCGCGTCAGCATGCCTTCGCCGCGCTCGCCGGTGATGACGGCCGTCACGCCCTTGTCCTTGAGCCAGCGGAACAGGCGGCGCAGTTCCGCCCGCAGGATGGCCGTGTTCGAGAACCCGGCGAACAGGGCCTCGATGGTGTCGAGCACCACCCGCTTGGCGCCGATCGAATCAATGGCATAAGCAAGACGCACAAAAAGACCATCGAGGTCGTAGTCGCCGGATTCCTCGATCTCGCTGCGTTCGATGTGGATGTAATCGACCGCGAGCTGACCGCGATCAACCATGCGGTGCAGATCGAAACCGAGCGAGGCGAAGTTTTTTTCCAGCTCCTCGCTGCGTTCCTCGAACGAGACGAAGACGCCGGGCTCGCCATACTGCAGCGCGCCATGCACCAGAAACTCCATGCCGAGAATGGTCTTGCCGCAGCCGGCATTGCCACAGACAAGGCTCGGACGCCCCTTGGGCAGGCCGCCATGCGTGATCTCGTCGAGACCCCGAACACCGGTCGGGCATTTCTCTAATGTTTCCGGGGCGTGGGGCTTGGGGTTCGATTTGGTTTTTCGAGTTGCCACGGTTCGGTCTCTGGTTGCTGACATGCACTGAAGCTGATGTCCGAGACCAATATAGCTGGTGGCCTAGGGATTGTTTTCAGGGGCCGGGCTTTCTACTGACTAGTCGCTCGACGCGCAGTGGGGCGCAATGCCATCAGCGTCCGCAGCTGAGCACTCCGTGGTCACCCACGAGTTGGCTCATTCGGTGTGTCACTGCGGCGATGCGCTTTCTGCGACACTTTCGAGATCAATGGGCCATCAGAAGCCCGCCCGCCGCATTCACGGACGACTCGCGGCACCTTGAGGAGTGTGGCCGTGCGTGATCGCTTTGTTGCTTTGACCCTTGTCTTTTGCGTCGTCGCTTTAGTGCTCACGGCCTGCGGCGACAGTCGCTCCATATCGCCAGGCCCGGTGTCGAACAGCGGCTCGGCCGCCACCGCCATCGTCGGCAAGCAGACCTACACGACCAGCGACGCCCTCATCCCCGTGCTGGACGGCCCCGACGGCACGCACGCGGCGACCATCGACACGCGCCTGTATCTGCCCGCCAATGCCACGCCCACCAACCCGCAGCCGGCGATATTGATGACCAATGGTTTCGGGCTGGACAAGCTGGCGGGCGAGATCGTCTCGATGGCGGACTACCTCGCGCGCCACGGTTACGTGGTGCTCACCTATTCGGGCCAGGGCTTCGGCGGCTCATCGGGCTGCATCCGGCTCGACAGCTTCGATTACGACGTGAAGGACTCGCAGCAGCTCATCGACAAGATGCTGGTGGACCCGGCTTTCAAGGTCGGTGATCTGTCAGTGGCGAGCGTGGTCGCGCGCGATGCCAAGGGGCCACTCATCGGCCTCATCGGCGGCTCGTATGGCGGTGGCATCGTGCTCAACATGGCGGCGAGCGATCCGCGCGTGCGTGCGGCCATCCCCGGCCGCACCTGGAACTCGCTGCAATACGCGCTCAACCCCAACAACCTCATCACCGCAGGCGACGCCACCGGCTTTGCGCACCAGCGGGTGCCGCAGGGCGTGTTCAAGTTTCAATGGACTTCGCTGTTCTTCGCCTCCGGCAACGCGGGTGCAGCACAGGGCGCGGGCGGCTGCGCGGAGGAGAAGGCGATGAGTGGCGAACCGGCGATGGTGGCGGGCGCGGCCTGCTTAGGCTTCCCCACCGAGGTCTGCCAGACCTACGCCACGCTCACCGCGACGGGTGATGCCGACGATGCCATCCGCTCGCTGGTCGCCAACTCCTCGGTGGAGACCAGGATCGACCAGCTCACGGTGCCGACGATGCTGGTGCAGGGCCAGTCGGACACGCTGTTCAACCCCAACGATGCGGTGGCGACCTATCTCAAGCTCAAGGCCCGCCAGGTGCCGGTGGCGATGATCTGGAACAGCGGCGGCCACGGCGGCTACGACTCGCAGCCGGGCGAGTGCGAGGTGTACGGCAGCGGCACCACGGGGCTGGATGAGTGCTATCTCACGCAGCGGGCGCTGGCCTGGTTCAACCGCTGGCTGCGCGGCGACACGGGTGTGGATACCGGCCCCGGCTTTGCGTACTACCGTGACTGGTTGGCATATGACGGCTCCGGCTCGGCGCACAGCCAGTACGGGCAGGCGGCGAGCTTCCCCGCGCTGACAATGCAGACGTTCTATCTCTCTGCCAGTGCTGATCTCATCACCGACAAGAGCAAGGTCGTGGCCGGCACGGCGATGGTGCTCAACCCGGTGGGCGGCATGCCGTCTTCCTATACCGAGACTTCTAACTTCACCGGCCCGGCTTCAAGCCCAAGCTCTGCCGATCTCACGCCGAGCGATCCGACGGGGCAGTTCGCCGACTTCACCTCCGCACCCTTCACGCGCGACGTAGTGTCGGTGGGTGTGCCGCGTGCGCGGCTGCACTTGAGCCATGTCAACACGCGCGATCTCGTGTTTTTCGGCAAGGTCTGGGATGTCGATGCCGCAGGCAACGCCACGCTCATCAAACGGCTGATCGCCCCCGTGCGCGTGCCGGCGGCGGATGTCGGCAAGCCGGTCGAGTTCAATCTGGTCGGCTTCGCGCACCGTTTCGCCAAGGGCCATCGTGTGCGCCTGAGCATCGCCGCCACCGACATGACCTCGTACAACGCCAAGCTCGCGGATGTCATCAGCATCACCACGGGTGGGGCTGATCCGGCGAGCTTCTCGCTGCCGGTGGATGCCGCGCCCTGAGTGGCTGGAATACTGCGGCGCAAGACGCTAGCGTGACGGCATGAAAGCCCAAGACGCGCGCATCCAGATCCCCACCACCGACGGCCTGCAGCTGAGCGCGCTGCGCGAAGGCAATGCCAAAGGCCCGACGCTGGTTCTCGTCCACGGCTATCCCGACAACCTGCACGTCTGGGATGGCGTCGTCGCACGGCTGAAAGACCGCTATCAGATCATCCGCTACGACGTGCGCGGTGCGGGCCTCAGCGATGCGCCGCCCGCGCTGCGCGGCTATCGGCTCACGCAATTGCTCGCGGATTTTCGTCGCGTGATCGACACGCTCAGTCCCGATGCGCCTGTGCATCTGGTCGGCCACGACTGGGGTTCGATCCAGGGCTGGGAGTTTGCGACCGAGCCTGCGCTGGCAGGCCGTATCAGCGGCTACACCAGCATCAGCGGGCCCTGCCTCGACCACATCGGCCATGCCCTGCGCGCACAGGGCCTGAGCACGCGCACGCCGCGCGAGCTGGCGGCGAGCTGGTATGTGGGCGCGTTTCATCTGCCGCTGCTCGGCCCGGCGGTGTGGAAGCTCGGCCTCGCCCGCCACTGGCCGCGCGTGCTGGCGCGCATGGAGGCTTGCCCCAAGCCCGCAGCGCACGTCACGCAGCTGCGCGATGGCGTCAACGGCATCAACCTCTATCGCGCCAATGTGCTGCCGCGCCTGGCCCGGCCGCGCATGCGCCATGCCATCGCCCCCGTGCAGCTCATCGTCGCGGAGCAGGATGCCTTCGTGAAGGCGCATTTGCTGCAAGGTATCGAGCGCTGGGCCCCGCAACTCACCCGCGAGACGGTGCGAGCCACGCACTGGCTGCCGCTGTCCAAACCGCAATGGCTGGCCGATGCCATCGCCCAATTCAATGCACGTATCAACACCGAGAACACCGCATGAGCAAGACCGCTAACCAAACGACGATTGCCACCGACTACACCGGTGACAAGCTGACGAAGACCGAGGTCGAGTGGCGCGCGCTGCTCACACCCGCGCAGTTCCGTGTGCTGCGCAGCGAAGGCACCGAAATGTGCGGCACGCACCCCTTCAACAACGAGAAGCGCGCCGGCACTTTCGTGTGCGCGGGCTGCCACCTGCCGCTGTTCGAGAGCAAGACCAAGTTCGAGAGCGGCACGGGCTGGCCGAGCTTCTACGACCCGATTCCTGGGCGGCTGGAGACCAAGACCGACCACCACATTGGCTACGCCCGCACCGAGTACCACTGCGCACGTTGCGGTGGGCACCACGGGCATGTGTTTGAAGATGGGCCCAAGCCCACGGGTTTGCGCTATTGCAACAACGGCGAGGCGCTGACGTTTGTGGCGCAGGGTGAGGCTCTGCCACCGCTGCGCACGTAGATATGCGGTGGCTAACCCCTCGCCCGCTTCGCGGGAGAGGGGAAACATGACCTCAAGCCGCCTTCTGCAAAGCCTCCGGCACGGCCTGACGAATCAAGTGATCGAAGGCGCTCAACGCCGCCTTCGATCCATCACCCATCGCAATGATGATCTGCTTGTAGGGCGTGGTGGTCACGTCACCGGCGGCGAACACACCGGCCAGCGAGGTCGCACCCTTGGCATCGACGATCACTTCGCCACGCGGTGAAAGCTCCAGCGCGCCTTTCAGCCAGTCGCTGTTGGGCAAGAGGCCGATCTGCACGAAGATGCCTTCGAGGTCGATGGTGTGCAGCTCGCCACTGACGCGATCCTTGTAGTGCAGCGCGCTCACCTTGCTGCCATCGCCGGTCACTTCGGTGCTGAGTGCCGAGACGATGACCTTCACATTGGGCAGGCTGCGCAGCTTCTTTTGCAGCACCGCATCGGCACGCAGCTGGCTGTCGAACTCGATCAGCGTGACGTGGCTGACGAGGCCGGCGAGATCAATCGCCGCTTCGACGCCGGAGTTGCCGCCGCCGATCACCGCCACCCGCTTGCCCTTGAACAGCGGGCCATCGCAGTGCGGGCAGTAGGCCACGCCCTTGTTGCGGTATTCGTTTTCGCCAGGCACGCCCATCTGCCGCCAGCGCGCGCCGGTGCTCAAGATCACGGTCTTCGATTTCAGCACCGCACCGCTGGCGAGTTCCACACGCACCACGCCATTTTCGCTGCTGAGTTTCTCGGCGCGTTGCAGGCGCATCACGTCCACTTCGTATTGGCCAACGTGCTGCTCCAGGGCGGCCACCAGCTTCGGCCCTTCGGTCTCTGGCACCGAGATGAGATTTTCGATGCCCATGGTGTCGAGCACCTGGCCACCAAAACGCTCGGCCACCACGCCGGTGCGAATGCCCTTGCGCGCGGCATACACCGCTGCGGCGGCACCCGCTGGCCCGCCGCCGACGATGAGCACGTCGAAGGTCTCTTTCGCATTGAGCTTGGCCGCCTCACGGTCGCCGCTGCGGGTGTCGGCCTTCGCCAAGATTTCTTCGATGCTCATGCGGCCCGCGCCGAAGGGCTGGCCGTTCAAGAACACGAAGGGCACAGACATCACCTGCCGGTCTTCCACCTCTTTGGGAAAGCTGCCGCCATCAATCGCTACATGCTCGATGTGGGGGTTGAGCACGGCCATCAAGTTGAGCGCCTGCACCACGTCCGGGCAGTTGTGGCAGCTCTGCGAAAAATAGCTCTCGAAGCGCAAAGGCCCTTGCAGGGATTTGATCTGCTCGATCACCTCCGCGCTCACCTTGGGCGGATAGCCGCCGGTTTGCAGCAGTGCGAGTACCAGCGAGGTGAACTCATGCCCCAGCGGCAGGCCGCCGAAGCGCAGCTTGATGTCCTGACCCGGACTGGTGAGCGCGAAGGAGGGTGCGCGCTCATCCGTGTTGGACTCCTCCCGCACGCTGATCTGACTGCTCGCCTCGGCAATGTCGGCGAGCAGCGCGCGCATCTCGGTACCCGCTCCGCTGTCGTTGAGGTTGGCGACGATCTCGACCGGGCGAACCAGTCGTTCGAGGTAAGACTTGAGCTGGGTTTTGAGGTCGGTATCGAGCATGAAAGAACTCCGAAGAATGAAGATTGCGGGCAATAAAAAACCGTCATGCCCGCGAAGGCGGGCATCCAGTGCTGCGCTGCCAAACGAACCGGGATGCGTGTGGCGAGACTGGATTCCCGCTTGCGCGGGAATGACGGGGTGGTGCGTTTAGATCTTGCCGACGAGATCGAGCGAGGGCTTGATGGTCTTCTCGCCTTCCTTCCACTTGGCCGGGCAGACCTGGCCGGGGTTGTTGGCGGTGAACTGTGCGGCCTTGAGCTTGCGCAGCGTCTCGCTCATGTCGCGGGCGATTTCGTTGCTATGCACTTCCATCGTCTTGATCACGCCTTCGGGGTTGATCACGAAGGTGCCGCGCAGCGACAGGCCTTCCTCGTCGATATGCACGCCGAAGCCCTTGCTCAGCACATGCGTGGGGTCGCCCACGAGCGGGAAGGTGGCCTTGCCGACGGCAGGCGAGGTCTCGTGCCAGACCTTGTGCGAGAAGTGCGTGTCGGTGGTGACGATGTAGACCTCGGCACCGAGCTTCTGGAACTCGGCGTAGCTATTGGCGGCGTCTTCCACTTCGGTCGGGCAGTTGAAGGTGAAGGCGGCGGGCATGAACACCAATACCGACCACTTGCCCTTGAGGCTGGCATCGCTCACCTCGATGAACTTGCCGTTGTGAAAGGCCTGGGTCTTGAAGGGAATCACGGCGGTGTTGATGAGCGACATGGATAAATCCTTGGTGCGGGAAAGTGGGTAAGAGACAAGAGGATAGGGATGCGGGGCCGAACGGCAAAATCGAAGTTGCCAACGCGGGGGATAGGCAGTGCCTATGTTGCGGGCCGATCAGCCTGCTGGTGTGAGGCCTTGAGGTGCTGCGCCCCCAAAAGAATGGCGACCTTGCGGTCGCCATTCCCTGTTCTGCCTCAGCTTGAAACCGTCTCAGGTCGATGGTGCCGCCAGGTCGAAGCGATCCAGAGTCATCACCTTGTTCCAGGCAGCGACAAAGTCCTTGACGAACTTCTGCTGGCCATCGGCGGCGGCATAGACCTCGGCAATCGCACGCAGCTCCGAGCTGGAGCCGATGGCGAGATCGACCGGGGTCGCCGTCCACTTCAGCTTGCCGCTCTTGCGATCCAGACCCTCATACAGGCCCTCGGTCTTGGCGGACTTCTTCCACTGGGTGCTCATGTCGAGCAGGTTGACGAAGACCTCGTTGCTCAAGGTGCCGGGCCGGTCGGTGAACACGCCGCTGGTCGACTGCCCCGCATTGGCATTGAGCGCGCGCAGGCCGCCCACCAGCACGGTCATCTCCGGCACCGTCAGCGTCAGCAGGTTGGCCTTGTCCACCAGCATGTCGGCGGGCGAGCGCGGGGCATTCTGGCTGTAGTAGTTGCGGAAGCCATCCGCCGCCGGTTCGAGCGCGGCGAACGAGGTGACGTCGGTCTGCTCCTGCGTGGCATCGGTGCGGCCGGGCGCGAAGGGCACCGACACGGTCTGGCCGGCGTCCTTCGCGGCCTTCTCCACCGCAGCCGCACCGCCCAGCACGATGAGGTCGGCCATCGAGACCTTGGTGCCGTCCTTCTGCGCCCCGTTGAAGTCTTTCTGGATGGCTTCGAGCTTCTTCAGCACCTTGGCCAGTTCGGCCGGGTTGTTGACCGCCCAGTCCTTCTGCGGTGCCAAGCGAATGCGCGAGCCGTTGGCGCCACCCCGCATGTCGGTGCCACGGTAGCTCGCGGCCGAAGCCCAGGCCGTGCGCACCAGCTCCGGCACGCTGAGGCCGCTGGACAGCAGCTTGCCCTTGAGCGCCGCGATGTCCTGCGCGTCGATCAGCGGGTGATCAACCGCAGGCACCGGGTCTTGCCAGATCAGGTTTTCGGCGGGCACTTCGGTGCCGAGGTAGCGCACCTTCGGGCCCATGTCGCGGTGGGTGAGCTTGAACCAGGCCTTGGCAAAGGCCAGCTCGAACTCCTTGGGGTCCTTGAGGAAGCGCTGCGTCACCGCGCGGTAGGCGGGGTCTTCCTTCAGTGCCAGGTCGGTGGTGAACATGATCGGCGCGTGGCGCTTGGTCTTGTCGTGCGCATCCGGCACCAGGCTGGCGGCGGCACCATTGGCGGGCACCCACTGCACCGCACCCGCCGGGCTCTTGGTCTTCACCCACTCGAAGGCATATAGGTTGCTCAGGTACTGGTGCGTCCACTGGGCCGGTGCTGAAGTCCAGGCCCCTTCGAGACCGCTGGTGATGGTGTCCGCACCCTTGCCGGTGCCGCACTTGCTGGTCCAGCCCATGCCCTGTTCTTCGATGCCGGCTGCGGCCGGTGCAGGCCCCTGGCACTCGGCCTTGCGCGCGCCGTGTGCCTTGCCGAAGGTGTGGCCACCGGCAATCAGCGCCACGGTTTCTTCATCGTTCATGGCCATGCGGCCAAAGGTCTCGCGGATGTCGGCGGCGGCAGAGAGCGGGTCGTGGTTGGCGTTGGGGCCTTCCGGGTTGACGTAGATCAGGCCCATCTGCACGGCGGCCAGCGGTTTCTCCAGCTTGCGGTCGCCGGTGTAGCGCTTGTCGCCTGCGAGAAAGGTGGTCTCAGGGCCCCAGTAGACGAGGTCGGGCTCCCAGTCATCGGCGCGTCCACCGGCGAAGCCGAAGGTCTTGAAGCCCATCGACTCCATGGCGACATTGCCGGTGAGCACCATCAGGTCGGCCCAGGACAGGCTGGCACCGTACTTCTGCTTGATCGGCCACAGCAGGCGGCGGGCCTTGTCGAGATTGGCGTTGTCGGGCCAGCTGTTGAGCGGCTCGAAGCGCTGCTGGCCGCCACCGGCACCGCCCCGGCCATCCGCCGTGCGATAGGTGCCGGCGCTGTGCCAGGCCATGCGGATGAAGAAGGGACCATAGGTGCCGTAGTCGGCTGGCCACCAGTCCTGCGAGGTCTTCATCAGCGTCGCGATTTCCTTCTTCAGCACCGCGAGGTCGATCTTGGAAAAGGCCGCCCCGTAGTTGAACTGCGCACCGTAAGGATTGGACTGCGGACTGTGCTGGCGCAGCGGCGAGAGGTCGAGCAGCTCCGGAAACCAGAAGCGGTTGTCGCGCGTATCGACCGGGCCTGCCGCCGCCGCCATGGGTGGTGCAGGCGGTGGGGTGGCCAGCGCCAGTGGCGATGCGAGCATCAGGCCCGCGAAAAACGGAATGGACTTCTTGATCATGGGGAAGCTCCTCAGTGGTGAAGTATTGAAAATCCGGGGCACACCGGGCGCAGGTGACGAAACAAGACAAACACCTTGCGGCAGAGGCCAAGAGGGCCCCGCAACAGAGCAGACATCGCAATACGGTTTGTCTTCCTCCTCACCTTGCCCACGCCTGATCTTGGGTTGTCAGGCTGTGGGCTTACTCGGTGACTGGATCGTAAGGAGCCACACCGAGACTGGGTAATTGCTTTTTCAATTCGTGGCCATAGGCAAAAACGTTGGGGCCTCAGCAGGCGGCCCGGCCTCAGTCGAAGGCGGCCGCCAGCAGCGTGTAGCTGTCGAGCCGGGCGGCATGGTCGTGGATGTTGCTCACTGCCATCACCTCATCCGCGCCGCATTCCGCCACCAGCTGCTCGATCTGCGCGCGCACGGTGGCCGGGCTGCCGATCACCGTGCGGCTGCGGTACTCGCGCACCGCCTCGCGCTCGGCGGGTGAATACGGATAAGCCAGCGCCTCCTCCGGGCTGGGCAGCGGCTTGAACTCGCCGCGACGGATGCGCAGCCAGGCGAGATCCATCGTCGTGGCGCGGTGGTCGGCCTCGGCATCAGTCGGCGCGCACACCACCGCCACACCGAGAATCGCGTGCGGCTTGGCGAAGTCGGCTGAGGGCCGAAAGCTCTCGCGGTAGGCTCGAAACGCGGGCCCGGCAGGCTCCGGGCTGAAGTGGCTGGCAAAGCTGTAGCCCATGCCCGCCGAACCCGCCCACTGCGCAGAGGCCCCACTCGAACCCAGCAGCGTGATCGGCGGCAGCGGCACCTCGCCCGGCACCGCCACGATGCGCCGGTAGGGATGGTTGTCGGGAAAGCTGCGCTGCCCGGCAAACGCCAGCAGCTCCGCCAGCAAGCTAGGGAACTCGTTGCCGTCCACTGCCCGCAAGGCACGACTCGCATTGCCATCCGACCCCGGCGCGCGACCGATGCCGAGGTCGATGCGATTTGGATACAGCGCCGCCAGCGTGCGGAAGGTTTCCGCCACCTTCAGCGGCGTGTGGTTGGGCAGCATGATGCCGCCGGAGCCGATCCGCAGCGTGGTGGTGGCCGCTGCGATGTGCGCCATCAAAATCTCCGGTGCCGAACTGGCGACACTCGGCATGCCGTGATGCTCCGAGAGCCAGTAGCGCACATAGCCCAGCCGCTCGCCGAGCCTTGCCAGGTCCACCGTGCGGCGCAGGGCTTCGCCTGCACTGGTGCCGGTGGGCACCGGGACGAGGTCGAGGATGGAAAGCGGGATGGGCATGGCGGGCATCTCGAACACAACGAGGTTTCAACAGTGGTGACGATTCTGGCCGCTGCAATGCGAAGGCCGGTCTGGGTTATAAATCAGCGCCTCTTGCGCCGCCTTGCTGCCGCCGAGAATGGTTCCCCCCTCTTTCATCCAAGCCCACCATGACCGCCGCAAAAGCCAGAGCCGTCGCCAAATCCGCCCCCAAGAAAGCCGTGACCAAAAAATCGATCACCGTCGACGGCAAGGCCCGCTATCACGAGCCTGCCCCGACGGGCATCGACCTCGAATCGTTCCGCAAGGTGGTGCAGAGCCGTCGTTCGGTGCGCAAGTTCACGAGCAAGCCCATCCCCCAGGCGGTGCTGGATGACTGCCTCGACATGGCCATGCTCGCCCCCTGCTCCAGCGGCTTGCAGCCTTGGGAGTTCTACGTGGTCAAGTCAGCCGACAAGAAAGCGAAGCTGGTGAAAGCCTGCATGAGCCAGCTGGCCGCCAAGACTGCGCAGGAGCTGATCGTCTGTGTCGCCCGCACCGACCGCGTCAACGAGTTCAGCAAGAAGATGCTGCGCGACTGGCCGATGCCCGACGTGCCACCACTGGTGAAAAGGTACTACCAGCTCATCCCCACGCTCTACACGCCGGGGCCGCTCAACACGCTGGCGCTGGCGAAGAAGGCCGCGTTCACGCTGGGCGGTTTCGTCGCCCCCGTGCCGCGCGGCCCGCACACGCGCGAGGAGGTCAAGCTCTGGGCCGCCAAGAGCACGGCGCTTGCCTGCGAAAACCTGGTGCTGGCGCTGCGCGCCCACGGCTTCGACAGCTGCATGATGGAAGGCTTCGACGAGGTGCGCGTGAAGAAACTCCTGAAGCTCGGCAGTGCCGCCTTTCCCATCATGGTGGTGGGTGCGGGCGAGCGTGCGGACGATGGGGTGTTCTGGCCGCAGGTGCGGTTCGAGCGCAGCCTTTTCGTGCATGAGGTGTAGCAGGCCGTTCAGATGGAAATCAGTATTTGATGTCATACCCCGACACCACTGAAAAGTGAGCAAGTAGAAAAGATCGTGTTGTGAATCAGCGCCGCTGGTTCACTAAATCCGATCCACCGGGGAACAAAATGATGATCAAGAATGCCTGCCCTCCTTTGGCGAGCTGGGTGGCCGTGGTCGTCTGGTGCTCCCTGGTCGCCGCCTGCGGCGGCGGTGGGCGTGACCCCATTCTCGGTACTGGCGGCGCGACACTGATCACGCCAACAGTGACTGCGGTTTCACCGGCTGCCGATGCGGCCAATGTGCCGGTCAATACCCAGGCCGTCACAGCTGCCTTCAGCGAGCTGATGGACCCTGCAAGCATCACCACGGCGAGCTTCACGCTGGCTTGTCCCTCCAGCTCGGCAGTGGCCGGCACGGTGAGCTACACGGGCAACGGCAGTCTCGCCACGTTCACACCGGCGGCTGCCCTGCCACCCGCCACGCTGTGCGTCGCCAGCATCACGACGGCAGTGCGGGATCTGCGCGGCAACAGTCTGGCGGCACCCTTTGTGTGGCAATTCACCACCGGTGCCGCACCGGACACCGCAGCACCGCTCGTGAGCACTACCCAGCCTGTAGGCAACGCCAGCAATGTGGCGACCAATGCGACGCTCGCCGTCAGCTTCAGTGAGCCGCTCGATCCGCAGAGCGTGACGGCTGCGAGCTTCAGCCTGGCATGCCCTGCCGGTATGGCGGTCAGTGGCAGCCTGAGCTACCAGATGGGTAGCAACACGGCGAACTTCACTCCGGCCATCAGCCTGCCGGCGAGCACGACCTGCACCGCCACCTTGAGCACGGCGCTGCGTGATGTCGCAGGTAATGCGCTGGCAGCGCCCTTCAGCTGGAACTTCACCACCAGTGCGGCGCCGGATACCACGCCGCCCACGGTCAGCTCGGTGTTTCCGGCCGCCGGTGCCAGTGCGGTGGCAATCAACACCGCCATCACCGCCAGCTTCAACGAGGCGATGAGCCCGGCGAGTCTCGACAACAGCAGCTTCACCCTCGCCTGCCCCAGCGGCACCGCCGTGTCCGGCACGGTGACCTACAGCATGAGCGGCAATGTGGCGACACTCACGCCCGGCGCTGCGCTTCCATCCAGCACCACTTGCACGGCCACCATCACGACCGCCGCGCGTGATGCCGCCGGCAATGCCCTGACAGCCCCCTTCACCTGGAGTTTCACCACCAGTGGCGCGGCAGATACGACCGCGCCGACCGTCAGCTCGGTGTCACCTGCTGCGGGCGCTGGTGCGGTGGCAATCAACACTGCAATCACCGCGAGCTTCAGCGAGGCGATGAACCCGGCGAGCATCAACAGCCAGAGCTTCACGCTGGGCTGTCCCTCAGGCACTGCAATCACGGGCACGGTGAGCTACGCGATGAGCGGCAATGTGGCGAGCTTCACGCCCAGCAGTGCGCTGCCGTCCAACACCACTTGCGCGGCCAGCATCGGCTCGGCTGCGCAGGATGCTGCAGGCAATGCACTGGCGGCTGCCTTCAACTGGAGCTTCACTACCAGTGCCGCGCAGGACACCACTCGCCCGACCGTGATTGCAGTCCTGCCTGCAGCAGGTTCCACCGGCATCGCTGTCAACAGCGCGACCACCATCCGCTTCAGCGAGGCGATGGATCCTGCGAGCATCACCGGCAGCAGCTTGACGCTGGCCTGCCCGACCGGCACACCGGTCAGCGGCACGGTGGCCTATGCGATGGCGAGCAACAGCGCCAGCTTCACGCCCGGCAGCAACCTGCCACCCAGCACCACCTGCACGGTCACGGTGACGACGGCGGTGCGTGACGCCGCAGGCAACACCCTGGCGACTGCGTTCTCGTCCAGCTACACCACCGGCGCTGCGATGGATGTGACCGCACCCACGGTGCTCTCCACCAACCCGGCCGACAATGCGATTGGCGTCTGCGTCAACAAGACCATCAATGTCCTCTTCAGCGAAGCGATGGACCCGCTGACGATCACGACGGCTAGTGTCACGCTGGCCGTCAGGGGCGGCGCGGCAGTGACTGGCGTGGTCACCTATGACAGCACGAACCGCATTGCCAGCTTCAACCCCGATGCCGACCTGATCGGCAGCCCGGCGACCAGCTACATCGCCACCCTCAGCGGCGGCCCGGCCGGCGTGAAGGATGTTTCCGGCAACCCGCTGGTGGCGGACCGGATAACGATGTTCACCACCAATGCCTCCGTCTGCACCACTGCACCCGCCCTCGGCTCGATCGCTCCGTTCGGGGCCTACTCCGGCGCCACCGTGACCAACGATGGTCTGAACACCGTCATCAACGGCGATGTCGGTGTCAATGGCGCTTCAACCAGCATCACCGGCTTTCGCGACTCCGGCGGCAACGTCTACACCGTCACGCCCAACAACGATGGCCGGGTCAATGGACTGGTCTACAGCCTGACGGCACCGCCCGGTTCCGTCGCGGGTGCAACCGTCACGCAGGCACGCGCCGATGCCTTGCAGGCCTTCAATGCGATCTCGCCAGCCAACCTGCCGGGCGGCATCGACGTCGCAAGCCTCGCGCAATGCCCCAGCTGCGGTGGCGCGGGCGGCGGTGCAGACGAGCTGGCGGGGCGCGTGCTGCCCCCCGGCATTTATCGCTCTTCGACCGGCACCTACGACATCGGCGGTACCGGCCGCACCACCGCGAACCTCACCCTCGACGCAGGCGGTGACGCGAACGCGGTCTGGGTCTTCCAGACCGCTGCCGGCACCGGCACGCTCAACGTGGGTGTGGTCGGCCCGGCGACGCCGGCCGTGCCGATCATGGTCCTGCTGGTCAATGGCGCGCAGGCTAGGAACGTCTTCTGGTACGTGCCGTCCGGCGCGGTCATCGGCACCGGCTCCACCTTTACGGGGACGCTGCTCTCCGATGCGGCGAACACCCTCTCCACCACCGGCGGCAGTCCGCCCACGGCAGTCACCACGACCTTGAACGGTAGGGCGATCTCGCTTAGCGCCGGCGTGACGATGACCAACAGCGTCATCAACGTCCCTGCTCCCTAACCCGCCGCGAGAATCCCCATGAAAACGATAACAGCAACAGGCATTCTGGCAGCGCTTGCGCTCGCGGTGATGGTCGTCCCGGCCCGCGCGGACGATGTGGTGGACCATGGCGGCTGGTACGGCGGGTTCGGGCTGGGGCAGTCGCGCGCGCGCATCGACGATGAGCGAATCGCCAACAGCCTCGCCGCACAGGGCTTCACCCAGACCAGCATCCGCAAGGACAGCAGCGATCTCGCTTTCAAGCTGCTCGGCGGCTACCAGTTCAACCGCCATTTCGCGCTGGAGGGCGGCTACTTCGATCTCGGTCAGTCTGGCTTCAGTGCCGACACCCAGCCGCCCGGCAGACTCGATGGCACGGCCCGGTTCAAGGGCGTGAATCTTGATGCGGTCGGCATTCTGCCAATCACTGAAAAGTTCTCAGCTTTCGGCCGTGTCGGCGTGCAGTACGCCGCAACCAAAACGACGTTCGCGGGCACCGGTGCCGTACTGGTTGCTGACCCGGAACGCCGAGAAAAGGATACGAATTACAAGGTCGGTGTCGGACTCGAATACGCGCTAACACCGCGTCTCGGCCTGCGGGCCGAGCTAGAGCGGTATCGCTTGGACGATGCCGTCGGCAACAAGGGTGATGTCGATATGGCCTCGCTCGGTCTCGTCTATCGCTTCAAGACCAGGGCCGTTGCCTACACGCCACCCGTCCCGGCGGCAGCTGAGGCGGCGGCACCGCCGCCACCGCCACAGATCGCAGTGACAGCGCCTGTGCTCAAGTCCGTGACCCTCTCCGCCGATTCGCAGTTCGATTTCGACCGCGCCATCGTCAAGCCTGAAGGCAGGCTTGTACTCGACCGGTTTGCGGTCGACCTCAAGAACAGTCGCTATGAGCTGATCACGGTCCAAGGTCACACCGACAGCCTCGGCAGCGAGGCCTACAACACGGATCTCTCCATCCGCCGCGCCGATGCGGTGAAGAGCTATCTGGTCGAGTCCGCCGGCATCCCGGCAGGCAAGATCGAGACGCGGGGCCTGGGCGAGTCCATGCCGCTGACCCAGCCGGGTGAATGCACGGGCGTATTGGCCGACAGGGTGGCCTGCCTGCAAGCCGACCGCCGGGTGGAAGTGGAAGCCGCAGTGACTCGGTAAGGTCTAGCGCACAAACGCCCAGTCGGCGGTCTGCACCCTGCCTTGGGCCGTCTTGTCGAACACCAGCGCCACACCCGTGACGCGCGCCAGGTCCACGCCCGCGAATGCGGCCAGTGGAAAGTGGCTGCTGTAGAGCAGCGTGCGCTGGCTGCCGCTCTCGGCAAAGGGATCGCCCGGCGCTAAACCCAGCGCGTCCGTCCACTGCGCGGCTTCGATGCGCGCGCTCTGGCCGGTGGCGTCGGTGAGCACGATGCCGAAATCCTGCCCCTCTGCCGGGTTGGCACCGGCGGCAAAGTCGAGTGCCATGCGCAGGCTGAAAAGCCGGTAGGGGTTGAGGTCTTGCGGCACGAACTGCTGGGTGAGCCTTGCCCCCGTGCTCGTCCACGTCAGCGCGAGTTGCGGGATGCGCGAAAAAGTGGGATCGGCCGGGCAGCCATGACCGCCGCTCGGCGGGTTGTCGCCGCCATCGTCCGGCGTGCAGAGCGCGCTGGCGGAGAAGCCGCTGAGTGCGGTGCTGCCGCCAAGGGCATTGCTCGTCATCGCCGCATCGCTGTCGAAAGCCGAGATCAGCAGTCGCTCGGCCGGTGGCGCGCTGCGCACGGTGAGAAAGCGCGCCTCGCAGCCCGCCATGCCATCGGGGCAGACGCTGCCCGGTAGCCCCGTGCGGCCCGCCCACAAGGGTGCGAAGGCCGCCTCGCTGCCGACGAAATGGCGGAAGAAGCTGGTCATGAAAAACACCAGCTGGGCCTGTTGCGCCGGCTCGTCGTCGCGGGCGCTGGTGGCGGCCATGCTGCCGCACTGGGCGTCCATCTGCGAGGCATCCTGCAGCGCCCAGTCGTCGCTGCTGGTCCACTCGGTGTTGTAGTTGTTGTGGTTGGCACCCATCGGCACGAACAGGAAGCGCAGGCCGCCGGCATCGGCGCGCAGGCGGTTCCTGTCGAGGTAGAAGGCGCTGAAGAAGTCCGGCGCGTCGCCATCGCAGTAGCCATGTGCCGCCCCCCACACCACACCGGGGGCGACCTCGTAATCGGTCGCACCGATGTTGAGGCCGCCGGTGTCGGTGGCGAGCCCAAAGAGCGCCTTGATGCCGA
Organism: Pseudomonadota bacterium; assembly: GCA_040386395.1. GTDB lineage: Bacteria > Pseudomonadota > Gammaproteobacteria > Nevskiales > Nevskiaceae > Stagnimonas. Next base: position 20,819 of record JAZKFO010000059.1, read on the forward strand.
ACTGCTGCGCGGCCGGACGCTTGAGGTTTTCCTGCCCGGCCTTGAGCACGCCCATGCCGCCGCGCGAGTGGCCCATGAGGCCGACGCGGCTGAAATCGAGATGGCCTTGCAGCGCGTCAAAGCCCATGCCGCCGGCGGCGTCGATGGCGCGAAAGCGGTCGAGATGTTCGAGGGCGAGCTGCGCGCGGGCGAGCGCGCCGCGATCAGTGGGCGCGGCATTGTCGTTGTCGTTGACATCGTTCAAGTCGATGGAGAGCACGACATAGCCCTGCGTCGCCAGCCGTTCGGCTGCCGCGTTGTAGCCGGTGTAGCTGGGCGCGGATTCGACCAGCACCAGTCCGGTCGGGCAGTCGTCGTCACCGAAGAGCAGCACGGCCATTGCGCCCTCGGCGGTCTGGCAGGTCTGGTGGCGGCCGTGTAGCCACACCAGCACCGGCACGCGCACGCCGCTGGGCAGGTTCTGCGGCATCCACGCCACGCCATGCACATCGCTCTCGTAGCTGCCGCCGCTCACTTCGTCATCGACGGTGATGCGGCCGAAGTTGTAGTCGGTGCTCACTGCCGTGTAGGGGCCGGGCTGGGTGCTGTCGGGGGCGATCCGGTCGTAGACCTTCGGCGTGGCACCGGGCGCGATGGCGGCGGGTGGCAGCGGGCTGCTGGCGGTTTGCGGCGGCGGCAGCGAATTACCGCAGGCGGCCAGGGCGAGCAGCAGCGGGGCGAGCAGGAGGCGCATCAGGAATCCGGCCATGGGCAATGTCCCTGACGCGCGAGAAACGTGCCAGTGCGGCAGCAACGGGCATCTGCCATGCAGGGCGCAGCGTAGCGTCCGCATGACCAGTCGATTGCGCCCCCTCCTTGCCGCCCTGCTGCTGTGCTTGAGCCTGCCGCTTGCCGCCGCTGAGCGCGTACCGCTGCCCTGGCAGCCGTTCACCCCCGCGCTGTTCGCAGAGGCCAGGGCGCAGAACAAGCCGGTGTTTCTCTACCTCGAAGCCGTGTGGTGCCACTGGTGCCATGTGATGCAGGCGAAGACTTTTCCCGATGCCGGCGTGCAGCAGCGGCTCAAGCGGCAGTGGCTGATGGCGAGCGTGGATCACGATGCCGACCCGCTGCTCGCCAACCGCTACCGCGAGTACGGCTGGCCGGCGCTGATCTTCTTCAATGCCCAGGGGCAGGAGGTGGCGAAGCGCGC
>JAZKFO010000060.1:0-25723 GCA_040386395.1 Pseudomonadota bacterium
ACCGTCATGATGTTGCGGCTCTTGTCGTTGAGCACGCTCAAGGCCGAATACAGCGTGGTGGACTTGCCGGAGCCGGTGGGGCCGGTGACCAGCAGAATGCCGTGCGGGCGGAAGATGATGCGCTTCAGCGTCTCGATCTGCGTTGGGTCCAGGCCCAAGAGTTCGAGGTCGATGCGCTCGCTCTGCTTGTCCAAGATACGCATCACCACCCGCTCGTTGCTGGTGCCGGTCGGGATGGTCGACACACGCACATCCACCTTGCGACCACCGAAGGCGCGGCTGATGCGGCCATCCTGGGGCAGGCGTTTTTCGGCGATGTCGAGCCGGGCCATGATCTTGATGCGGCTCACGAGCTTGGGCGCCAGCGCCTTCGCCGCACTGATCACCTCGCGCAGCACGCCGTCGACGCGGAAGCGCACGATCACCTTCTGCTCGTAGGTCTCGACGTGGATATCCGAGGCATTCTCTTTGATCGCCTCCACCAGCAGGCCGTTGATGAACTTGATGATGGGCGCGTCGTCGTCGCTCTCCAGCAAGTCCTGCGCTTCGCTCAAGGCGGTGGCGAGGTCATCGACCACGATCTGTTCGTCCTTGAGGCCGGAGGCCAGCGCCGCCGTGGCGCCAGTGGCGCCCTCGTAGGTCTTCTGCAGCAGCTTGTCGAACTCCTCGCTGCTGATGGTGGAGAGCTTCACCGGCTTGCGCAGAAAGCGGCGGGCCTCGGCCAGCGCGGTGACGCTGACGCCGGGCTTTGCGAACACGGTGACATGCTCGCCAGAAGCCTCGCCCACGATCAGGCCGTGACGCTTGGCAAAGGCAAAGGGCGGGCGGCGCAGCGCCTCGGTGGCAGCTTCAGCAGACATGGGCGAAGACACTAAGGATCAAGGATTGGTCTGCGCATTGGCGAGCGGCGGCGTCGGTTCGCCGGGCTTCTGTGCCGGGATGATCAGCACATTGCTGCCGGTCTTGCGCGGTGTCGGCTGCGGCTCGGCGGCCGGGGCGGGCTCGGCTGCGGCGGCGTAGGGAACCGGCGGCTGTTCGGACGCTGCCGGTGACGGCTCGTAGCTCGGCACGAAGGCGCTGCTGCTGACCGGCACCGGTGTCGGAGCGGCACTGGCAGCGGGTGCAGCAGCCGGTGGCGGCGTGGCCGGCTTGGGCGCGGCGTTGTCGCGGATGTAGGCATCCAGCTCCGGCAGCAGCAGGCGGTTGCCGCCACCCAGCGGCAGCTTGCCGGCCTCGGCTTTCTGCAACTGGATATTGCGCACGGCGTCGTACTTGCGGCGGGTGTAGAAGTCGCCATCGTCCTGGGTGCGCAGCACGGTGGGGTGGATGAACACCATCAGGTTGCGCTTGCTGCGCGAGACGTTGCGGGACTTGAACAGCTCACCCAGCACCGGGATGTTGCCCAGCAGCGGCACCTGCGACTTGCCCTCGTTGCTGTCTTCGCTGGTGAGACCACCGATCACCAGCACCTGGCCGCTGGCGACATTCACCGTGTTGGTGATGGTGCGCTTGTTGGTGACCAGGCTCGCGGTGCCGACGGTGCCGGCGCTCACACTCGACGACTCCAGCTTGATCTTCAGCTTCACCACGCCACCGATGTTGATCTGCGGGGTGACGCCCAGCTTCAGGCCCACATCCTTGCGCTCGATGGTCTGGAAAGGATTGACGCTGCCGCCGGTCGAGGTGCCGGTGTTGCTGAAAGAGCCGGAGAGAAAGGGCACTTCCTGGCCGACGCTGACTTCGCTCTCTTCGTTGTCGAGCGAGGTGAGCGTGGGGGTTGAGAGCACATTGGTGTCGCTGTCGCCCTGCAGGGCCTTGAGCAGCACGCCGAAGCTGGTGCCGCTGCGGCCGCCGTTGCGCACCACGCCACCGCCGAGATTGATGCCCTGGCCGATGGCCCCCAGACCCGCCAGCGGCGTGCCGGTGGTCACCACGTTGCCGATGGCGCTTAAGGTGGAGGTGTCGAACACGCTGGCCACTGCACCGCCTTCGGGGTTGAACACGGCGAAGTCGAGGCCGAGCTGGGTGGTCTTGCTCGCCGACACTTCCGCGATGATGGCCTGCACCAGCACCTGTGCGCGCTGGATGTCGAGCTGCTCGATCACGCTCTTGATCTGCCGCATGGTCTTGGGCGGCGCGGTGATGACGAGGGCGTTGTTGTCCTTGTCGGCCAGCACGCGGGTTTTCTCGAAACCCGCACCGCCGCCGCCACTGGCCGCTGCTGCGGGGGTGGCCGCCGCACCGGGGGTGGAGGCCGCCGAAGCCTGCTGGGCATAGCCTTCGAGGATGGGTGCGAGGTTCTCCGCCGAGGCGTAGCGCAGGTAGATCACCTGGGTATTGCTGTCGGTTTCTTTCAGCGGGCTGTCGAGGCGCTTGATGAGCGCCACCACGCGGCTGCGCTCGCCCTTATCGCCGCCCACCAGCACGGCATTGCTGCGCTCGTCGGCAATCACGGTGGCGGTGGCGGCCGAGGGGTCGGCGGCCTTGGCCTGCTGCACCAGGGTGGTGATGATGCGAACCACCTCGCTGGCCGAGGCGTTTTCGAGCGGCACCGATTCCACCTCGCGGTCGCCGTCGCCATCGAGCTTCTTGATGATCTCGATCAGGCGGTTGACGTTGCCGGCGCGGTCGACGATCAGCAGCATGTTGTTGCTGGGGTAGGCGGCGAGATGCGCCGACTGCGCCATGATCGGGCGAAGGATGGGCACCAGCTGCGCGGCGGAGATGTTCTTCACCGGGTAGACGTACGAGACCAGGTCATCCAGCGGCATGCCGGCGCCGCTGCGGGTAAGCAGGCCGCCATCCGAACGGGCGTTGGTTTCCGGGATGATCTTGATCGCATCACCGGCGGGAATCGCCGCGAAACCCTGCACCTGCAACACCGCGAGGAAAGTCTCGTAGACCGCCTGCTTGTCCATGGGGGCGGCGCTGATCACCGTCACCTTGCCCTTCACGCGCGGGTCGACGATGAAGTTCTTGCCGGTGACCTCGCTCACGGTCGAGATCAGGGTGTTGATCTCGGCATCCTTCAAATTGAGGGTGACATCCGCCTGGGCGCTGGTGAGGGCCAGCGAGAGCGCGAGCAGGGTGGCAATGCGGAGTTTCATGGGCGGTGCAGGTGCGACAAGTAATTAGGGAGAAGCCGAGACATTGACGCTCTGCGAAACGCCGTTGCGGTCCACGGTCAGGCTCATGCTGCTGGCTTGCGAGAGGCTTTGCAGCAATTGTAGGGCCTGGCCTGGTTCGCTCAGCGAGGTGCCGTTGATGGCGGTGACGACATCGCCCGGCTTGAGCCCCGCGGCATTGAACGCCGCGCGTTCCGGGCCGGGATAGACGCGATAGCCCTTCAGACCACCCTCGCCGGAGATCGGTTGCACGCGGATGAAGTTGGCGGCTTTCGAGGGGTCGGTGAGCACCTGTTCCTTGATCTGCGAAATCATCTGCGCCGCCGCTGGTGTGCCCTCCTGCACCTCGCCGCTGCTGGGTGCGGCGCTGAACACCTGGGCATTGCTGGGCGAGTCCTTGTCCAGCCGCAGGGTTTCCAGCTTGCCGTTGCGCGAGAGGATCACCCGGTCGGGGAAGATCGCCTGCAGGCTCACGCCCGGCGAGACGTCATCGCCAATCGAATACGGCGCTTCGTCGTTGGCATCCTTGGCGATCAGCGCCAGCGACTCCTGATCGCGCGTGCCCGCCAGGATGCCGAGCAGGGTGAAGGCCAGCTGGGTATCGGGTGCGTTGGCGAGCGAAGCGGTGCTGGCCGTGGCCTGGTACTGGCCGAACACATGCGCGCCAGCCAGGGCATCCACATTCAGCGCGGGCCGCGCGGGGGTGGGGTCGACAAAGCCGGGGGCGGGCGTCCACGCCGCCGATGCGGGCATCGGCACCACCATCCATAGCAGGCTGGCGGCCTGCCAGGCGAGCACGGCCACCAGCAGCAGCGCGGCAATCGGCGGCAACTTGGCACCGTGCAGGCGGTAGAGGGCGGTGGCGCGGGTGAGCACGGCGGCGAGGGCCGGGGGCAGGGCGGGCAGAGCAGAAGCAGTCATGCGCGCGATCATACCGTGAGGGCGTGTGTTTATTGCTGTTTGGGGCGCTGGCGCGTTACCGTCGCCACCTCAAGTCGGCCTCAAGTCCGATCCAAAAAAACCCACTAGGGGGATGTCATGGGCGGGCAACGCACACTCATTCGTCTGGGCATCGCAGCGGCGATGTTCATGCTGTTCATCCTGCACATCGGCGGCGTGTTGCGGCTGTCGTTTGCCGAGCAGATCGAGCGCATCACCTATGACGCGCGCATTTTGCTCACCATGCCGAAGACGGTCGACCGGCAGGTGGTGATCATCGACGTCGACGAAAAGAGCATCACGGCGGAAGGCCACTGGCCCTGGTCGCGCGACAAGTTCGCCCTGCTTGCCGCCCAGGCCACCGGCCCGTACAAGGTGCGCTCGCTGGGCTTCGATATTTTCTTCCCGGAGGCGGATACCGCCGGCAGCGGTGTCGATACCCTCAAGCGGCTGGCCGCCGGTGAGCTGGCTGATCTCCCCGGCTTTGCCGAGCGCGTGACGGCAGTGCTGCCCAGCCTCGACTACGAGGCCCGCTTTGCCGAGGCCATCAAGGGCAAGCCCGTGGTGCTGGGCTATGTGCTGCGGCAGCAGGGGCAGAAGGACGTCACCGACCAGCTCGGCGCACTCGCAGCGCCCGTGATGGATGCCAATACCGCCAAGCTCTACGACATCCCTTTCATGAAGAACAGCAGCTACACCGGCAACCTGCCGGTGTTGCAGGCAGCGGCCGCCAGCGGCGGCAATTTCGACAACAGCCAGGCGCTGGATGACGACGGCGTGTTCCGCCGCGTGCCGCTGGTGCAGATGCATGGCGGCAGCCTCTACCCCGCGCTCTCGCTCGAAACCCTGCGCGTTGCGCTCGGCGCTCCGCCCATCGAGTTCGAGTTCGACCCGGCGGATCGCCGCTCTTCCGCCTACCTCGAAGCCCTGCGCATCGGCCCCGTGCGGGTGCCGGTGGACGAGCGCGTGCAGGCCTATGTGCCATTTCGCGGACGCACGCCCAGCTTCACCTACATCTCCGCCACCGACATCATGCGCGGCACGGCGGCGATGGATGTGCTGGCCGGCAAGGTGGCCCTGGTCGGCACCTCCGCACCGGGTCTGAAGGATCTGCGTGTCACGCCGGTCGGTGCCGCCGACCCCGGTGTGGAGGTTCACGCCAATCTCATCAGCGGCATGCTCGATGGCCGCGTCAAGCAGAAAGCGCCGTACTACAACGGCATCCACGCCATGCTGCTGCTGGTGATTGCCAGCGTGCTCGGCTTTGGCGCCTCGCGCCTGGCCCCGCTCGCCAACGGCGCGCTGGCGCTGGGGCTGATTGCCGGCATCACCGGCCTGGCCATGGCGCTGTGGAGTTATGGCAACTTCATCATCCCGCTCGGCACGCCCATCCTGTTCAGCGCACTGCTGTTTCTGCTGCTCACCTTCTATGGCTATTTCATCGAATCGGCCAATGTCCGGCAGGTGTCGAAGCAGTTCGGCGAATACATCCCGCCGGAGATGGTGGAGATGCTCGCCAGCAACCCCGCACTCGCCAGCGAGGAGGGCGACAAGCGCAACATGACGGTGCTGTTCTCGGATGTGCGTGGCTTCACCACCATCAGCGAAAAGCTGGACTCGAAAGAGCTGACCAAGCTGATGAACCAGTTCCTCACGCCGCTCACGCGCGTCATCCGCGAGCATCGCGGCACCGTCGACAAGTACATGGGCGACGCCATCATGGCGTTCTGGGGCGCGCCCATCCCCGACGAGAACCACGCCACCAACGCCCTGCTGGCCGGCATGGCGATGACCAAAGTGGTGCGCGATCTCGATGCCGATTTCGAGGCCAAGGGCTGGCCCAAGCTCTACATCGGCGTCGGCCTCAACAGCGGCGACATGACGGTGGGCAACATGGGTTCGGAGTACCGCCGCGCCTACACCGTGCTGGGCGATGCGGTGAACCTCGGCTCGCGGCTGGAGGGCCTGACCAAGGAATACGGCGTCTATTTCATCGTCAGCGAGGCCACCCGCAACGCGGGGCCGAAGGACTGGGCCTATCGCGAACTCGACTTCGTGAAGGTGAAGGGCAAGAACGAGCCGGTGGCGATCTACGAGCCGCTGGGGCCGAAGGATGCGATCGACCCGGCGCTGCGCAACGATCTGGCGCGGCATCGCGGGGCGATGAAGCTGTACCGCTCGCAGCTCTGGGACCAGGCCGAGGTGGAGCTGGCGAACCTCTCGCTGTCAGGCCGGCCGCACAAGATCTACGACATCTTTCTGGAGCGCATCCAGTACCTGCGGGAGCATCCGCCGGGTGCCAAGTGGGACGGGTCGTTCACGGCGACGCACAAGTAAGTCGATCCGGATTGTTGATGCCCCCGCGAAAGCCCGCCCTGCAAATCACCAGCACGCCCACCCTGCAACTGGGCGGCGGCACGCTGGCGGGGCAACGCTGGATGGATTTGCTGGCCAGCGTCGGCGAGACGCACTCGATCACCGCAGCGGCCAAGGCGGTGGGCCTGAGCTACAAGGCCGCCTGGGATGCCGTGGAGGCGATGAACAACCTGGCCGACAAGCCCCTGGTCGCGCGCAGCAAGGGTGGCAGGGGCGGCGGCGGCACCACGCTGACGCCACGCGGCGCGCAGCTCGTGCAAACCTGGCGCGCGGTGGCCGATGAAAACCGGCGCTTCCTGCAACTGATGAACACGCGGATGCAGAACGCCAGTGCCGATCTGCAAGTGTTGGGGAGACTCACCATGCTGACCAGTGCGCGCAATCACTTCAGTGGCCAGGTGGTCGCCATCAGCGCTGGCGTGGTGAACGACGAGGTGGTGCTGGCGCTCAGCGGGGGCGCGCAGATCACGGCGGTGGTCACCCATTCCAGTGTCGAGAATCTCGGCCTGAAGCTGGGCAGCGAGGCAGTGGCGCTGGTCAAGGCCTCCTGGGTGATGGTGGCGGTGGAGTCCCCTGGCCGGCAGCTCAAGCTCTCGGCGCGCAATCAGCTGCGTGGCACGGTGCAGCGCCTCACGCCGGGTGCGGTGAACACCGAAGTGGTGATTGCACTGAAAGGCGGCAACTCGGTGGCGGCGATCATCACCAACACCTCGGCAAACGACTTGCAGCTGGTGGAGGGCTTGCCGGCCATCGCGATCTTCAAGGCGTCGAGCGTGATTCTTGGAGTGATGGTTTAGTACCTTCTGCGAGCTGGCCTGCATCGATGGTCAGCACCCGATCTGCCAGATAGTCGACCTCGGTGCGCAGATGGCTGACGTAGATCATCGGGATGCGGGTCTCCAGCTTGATGCGCTTGAGAAAGGGCAGGATCTGCTGCTTGAGGCGCTCGTCGAGCGAGGACAGCGGCTCGTCCAGCAGCAGCAGCCGGGGCGAAAACAGCAGCGCCCTGCCGAGTGCGACGCGCTGGCGTTCGCCGCCCGAAAGTTGCGCGGGGCGGCGCTCGCTGAGTGCGCCGATCTCCAGCAGCGACAGCACCTCGGCCAGCGTGTAGCGGCGTTCGGCCTGGCTGCGGCGCTGCCAGCCATACAGTAGGTTGTCGCGCACCGAGAGATGCGGAAACAGCTGCCCGTCCTGAAACACTAGGCCAAACTGCCGTTGCCAGCTGGGGACGAACTGACGCCTGCGGGTGTCGATGAGGGCCGTGTCGCCAAAGTGCAGGCTGCCGCCCTGTGGCACGAGCAGGCCTGCCAGCAAGGCCAGCAGCGTGCTCTTGCCCGCGCCGGAAGGGCCGCACAGCGCAGTCACGCCCGCACCGATCTCGGCCTTGGCGCTGAGCCTGAAGGGGCCACGCTGATAGGCCAGATCAAAGCGCAGCACGGCGACCCTCCTCATCGGTCTTGCCCAGCATCCGCTCGGCGCGACGGCTGAGCACCTGGCTGACCAGCAGCGCGCCGAAGGCGAGCGCGATCGACAGCAATGTCAGGCGCAGCGCAGCGGCCTCGCCATCCGGCACATGGGTGAAGCTGTAGATGGCGAGCGGCAGGGTGCGGGTCTCGCCGGGGATGTTGCCGACGAAGGCCATCGTCGCCCCAAACTCGCCGAGGCTGCGCGAGAAGCACAGCAGGCTGCCGGCAATGACACCGGGCATGGCGAGCGGCAGGCTGATGCTGAAGAACACACGCCAGGGTGCGGCACCCAGCGTGCTCGCCGCCTGCTCCAGGCGCAGGTCGATCTGGCGAAAGGCGAGACGCACCGGCTGCACCATCAATGGAAAGGCCATGACGGCGGAGGCCAGCACCGCGCCCTTCCAGGTAAACGCCAGCACGATGCCGAACTCGGCTTGCAGCCATGCCCCCACCGGCCCCTGCGTGCCGAGCAGCAGCAGCAGCAGATAGCCCGGCACCACCGGCGGCAGCACCATCGGCATCTGCACCAGCGCCTCCACCAGAAACTTGCCTGGGAACTCGCGCCGCGCCAGCAGCCAGGCCAGCGCCACCCCCAGAGGCAGGCACAGCAGCGTGGCGCAGGCAGCCACGCGGGCCGAGAGCTGTAGCGCCTGCCACTCTTCGGGGGTCAGTGTCATCAGGGTTTCAGCAGGGTGAAGCCGTGGTGCTGAAACACGCGGGCGGCCTCGGCTGAGGTCTTCAGGTAGTCGAGAAAGCCTGCGGCTTCAGGGCGCGCGTCCTTCACGAGTGCAAAGGGATAGACGATGGCCTTGTGGGTGCTGGCCGGGAAGCTCGCCAGCACCGTCACCTTGCTGCTGATGGCGGCATCGGTGGCATAGACGATGCCCGCGGCGCACTCGCCGCGCTCGACGAAGGCGAGGGCCGTGCGCACGTCATCGGTGCCGACGATGCGGCCCTGCAGTGCGGCCCACCAGCCCAGGGCTTCGAGGCTCTGCCGGGCGTAGATGCCCACCGGCACCACGCCCGGCTCGCCGGTGCAGAGCTTGCCCTTGAAGGCCTGTGCAAGGTCGAAGTCCCTGCTCATGTCCACCGCAAAGCTGCGGCCCTTCGGCGCGATCAGCACCAGCGTGTTGCCCAGCAGGTTGACGCGCGTGTGGCTCGCGATCCGGCCGCGCTGATCGAGGTAGTCCATCCAGCCGAGATCAGCCGAGGCAAACACATCCGCGGGCGCGCCGGCTTCGACCTGCTTGGCCAGCGCGGAGCTGGCCGCATAGGCAAGACTGGGTTTGGCGTGGCCGGCTTTTTCCCATTGCCCGCCAAGGTCGTTGAGCGCGTTGCTCAGGCTGGCGGCAGCGAAAACCCGCACGGCGTCTTCGGCCCGCGCACCGAGAGCCATCGACAGCAGGGCGAGCGGGAAGAGAGCGCAGCGGAAAAGGCGCATGGTGTCAGGCAGGTTGATGGCTCGATATGTAGCGTTGTATACATCGAAATGCGCTGTCAATCCCCTTCGCCACCAGGATCACCAATGCGTCATCTGCTGCCTGCTGCGGTTGCACTGTCTGCCCTGGTCTCCTGCGCGGCTCATGCCAAGGATGATCTGCTCGAAGCGCTGGCGCAGAAAGGCGTCATCAGCCTGGAGGAATACGAAAGGCTCAAGGCGCAGCGCAAGAGCGATCTGGTGGCTTCGACAGACGATGGTTTCAGACTCAGCACTGCTGACGGTACCGCCTCGATGCAGCTTGGCACCCTGCAGCAGCTCGACGTGGCGAGTTACCAGTCAGACCAGACCGATCTTGCCGATGGCAGCGAGCTGCGGCGCTCGCGGCTATCGCTCTCCGGCACCTTTCTCAAGGATTGGCAGTATCGCTTCGAGCATGAGTTCAGCGGTACCACGGGTGTCACCGATGCCTACCTGGCCTATGCCGCTCTGAAGCCATTCACCATCACCGTCGGCCAGTTCAAGCAGCCCTTCGGCATGGAGGCCTTGGCCGCCGACAAGAACATCCCGTTCATGGAGCGCAGCCTGCCGTTTGCCTTCGTCACCACCCGCGCACCCGGCCTGATGCTGGGCAGCTCAGGGCCCAACTGGTCTGCCAATGGCGGTGTGTTTGGCGAGCCGGTTGGCAATGCGCAGGCCGGGGACGAAGGCTATGGCTTGGTCGCCCGCGCCAGCTATGCACCCCTGCTGAGTGGCGGGCGGCTCATCCACCTGGGATTCGCCGGGGTGCTGCGCTACCCCACTGCCGAGAGCAGCAGCAACACCGCCGGCGCGCGCTCGTCCACCGTGCGCTTTCGCAGCAAGCCGGAGTCCAATGTGCTGGCGCAACGACTGGTGGATACCGGCGAGATTCGGGGTGTGGATTCCTTACGCATCGAAGGCATCGAGCTTGCGGTCCAGCAGGGTGCGCTCTCACTGCAAGCCGAAGGGCATTTCGTGCAGGTGCAGCGAGAGACCGGCAGCACGCTCAATTTCAACGGCTGGTGTGCACAAATTGCCTTCACGCTCACCGGCGAGGCGCGGCCGTACAAGGTCGACAAGGGCGTATTCGACGGCATCCGCCCGGCGCACAACTTCGGCAGGGACGGCTGGGGTGCATTCGATCTCGCAGCCCGCATGAGCGCCATTGACCTGAGCAGCGACGCCGTCAACGGCGGCCTGGAACGCAATGCCAGCATTGCCTTGAACTGGACTCTCAACCCCCAGCTGCGCATCAGCGCCAATGTGGTGCGCGTGCTCAGGGTTGAAGGCGGTGCATCGCACGCCGACGAGCCGACGATCTACCAGGTTCGGATGCAGCTGGCGCTATAGGGCATCGGGCACGGCTTGTTGATGTGCTACGCTGTGTAGCACATTGGAGAGCGTCGTGAACCAAACCGCCAACGTCCGCACCCTGCGCAATGAATACGCCAGTCTGATCGCACGCGCTGAAGCCGGCGAGACCATCACGATCCTGCGTCATGGCAAGGCAGTGGCGCGCTTGACGCCGCTGGTGGCGTCAAGCGGGACGGTGGATTGGTCGCAGAGTGATGCGATGCGGTCCAAGGCTGGCCGCACAATGAATGCCAAAGCCTTGAAGGCAGTGCTCGACGACAACAAAGGCGGCTACTGATACCTGTGGCAGTCGCACTGCCATATGCCGACACCAGCTTTCTCATTGCGCTGCATGGCAACGATGTGTTCACCGAAGCTGCCCGCGCCGAGGTGCTGAGCCTGGGAACTGCCCTGGTGATGAGTGATCTGAGTGAACTCGAATACCGCAATGCACTGCGCCTGCTGTGCTTTCGCAAGCTCATCACCGCCCAAGATCTGAAGACAAGGCTGGCATCGTTTCAGAAAGACCGCGACGCAGGGCGCCTACGCCACCAGCTGGCGGACTGGCCGATGGTCTGGAGCCTGGCAGAGGCCATCTCGACCAAGCGCACTGCCAAGGAGCGGCACCGCATGGCCGACCTGCTGCATGTGGCGCTGGCGCAGAGTCTGGGCGTGAAACATTTTCTGAGCTTCGATGACCGTCAGCGCAAGCTCGCCATGCGGCAGGGAATGGCAGTCAACGCCCTGTGACGTAGAGCCGACATCCCCCTGTAACTGGCCGCGTCAAAACCCCGTCAGTTCCACGCAGCACAAGGCTTTGCCGGGGTGGAACGGGGCTTGCTCTATTGGGCTTTCGAGACAACAGACGAGCGGACTGCCATGAACGACCTTGCGATCAACAGCGTGCTGAGCCAGATGCGTGCCCTGCGCGCGCAATCAAGCGGCATCGGTGCAGCGTCGGCTTCCACACCCCTTAACGGCGCGCCCTCGGCGAACTTTAGCGACACGCTGAAAAATGCCATCGGCAGCGTTGCCGAGAGCCAGAACGCCTCCAGCTCGCTGGCCACCCGCTTCGAGCTGGGTGACGACAGCGTCAATCTCTCGGACGTGATGCTCGCCGGTGCCAAATCGCAGGTGCAGTTCCGTGGCGCGGTGGAGGTGCGCAACCGGCTGGTGTCGGCGTACCAAGACGTCATGAACATGCCCATCTAAAAGAGCACTGACGCATGGCCACCACCCTCATCGCAAGACCCGCTGATCCGCTCTCGCTGGTGGATCGGGCCCGCGCCATCCCCGGCCTCAAGCAGCTGCTGCTGCTGCTGGGCCTGTCAGCCGCCATTGCCGGTGGCCTGAGCCTGTTCATGTGGGCGCAGAAGCCCGCCGACCAGGCCCTGTTCGCGGGCCTGCCGGAGGCCGAGACGGCGGCGATGGCCGATGCGCTCGCGGCCGAAGGCATCGTCCACAAGATCGACCCCGTCACCGGCGCGCTCACCGTGCCCGCCGACCAGCTGCGCAACGCCCGCCTCAAGCTGGCTGGCCGTGGCCTGCCCAAATCGGCAGCGACCGGCTTCGAGAGCATGCAGGGCGACCAGGGTTTCGGCGTGTCGCAGTCGGTCGAGTCGGCGCGCATGCAGCACGCGCTGGAGACCGAGCTGATGCGCACCATCACCTCGATCCAGTCGGTGAAATCCGCCCGCGTCCATCTCGCAACCCCCAAGCCGTCGGCCTTCACCCGCGCGGGTGGGGCGGCTTCGGCCTCGGTGTTCGTGGAGCTGCATCCGGGCCGCAGCCTCACGTCGCAGCAGGTGCAGAGCATCGTCCACATGGTGGCCTCCAGCGTCGCGGACATGCAGCCGGGCGCGGTGACGGTGGTGGATCAGAGCGGTCGTCTGCTCACCGATGAAAGCAGCGACGGCAGTGTCGGCATGGGCAACAGCCAGTTCGAGCAGATCAAGCGCATCGAAGACAGCACCCGCCATCGCGTCGAGGACATCCTCACCCCGCTGATGGGTGCAGGCCGGGTGAAGACGCAAGTGGTGGCTGCGCTCGATTTCACCGTCGAGGAGCAGACTCAGGAGCAATACGCGCCGGATACCGTGCTGATCCGCAGCGAGCAGACCAGCGAGGACGTCAATCGCAACGGCGCTGGCAGCCTCAAGGCGCAGGGCGTGCCGGGTGCCACCAGCAACAAGCCGCCGGAGCCGGGTGCCTCCGCACTGCCGGCCGCACCGGGTGCCGCTGCCGCAGCCAGCCCGGAGGCCGCCGCTGCGGCGACGGAGCTGCCGAGTGCGCAGACCAAGAGCAGCACCCGCAACTACGAACTCAATCGCACGCTCAGCAGCCGCAAGACCATGCCGGGTCGCATCCAGCGCCTGTCGGTGGCGGTGCTGGTGGACTACCTGCCCAAGCCCGATGCCAAGGGTGTTGCAGTGCCCACGGCACTCACCAAGGACGAGCTGGCACGCATCGAATCACTGGTGAAGGAAGCTGTCGGCTTCGATGCCAAGCGCGGCGACAGCGTCACCGTGCAGAACGCGCCCTTCGTGCTGGCAACGCCGGAGGTGATCGCCCCGCTGCCCATGCTGGAGCGGCCGGAGGTGCAGTCGCTCACCCGCCAGGGCCTGAGCGCGCTGGTGCTGCTGGTGCTGATTCTCACCGTGGTGCGGCCGCTGCTGAAAAACCTGTTCGCCGCCCCCGTGGTGGTGCAGCGCAGCGGCAGCGAGCTGGCTGCGCTGGCTAGCCCGCAAGGTGCTGGCGATGACAGCCCGCAGGCCGCTGGCGGCGAGCTGCGCCAGACCAACCTGGCTGCGCTGCCTCAGATCGACAACGCCTACGAGCAGAAGCTCACGCTGGCGCGAGAGACCGTGAAGCAAGACCCGCAGAAAGTGGCGCAAGTGATGAAGACCTGGATCGCACAGGAATAGGAGACTCACCATGGCCGATGCCTCATCCCCAGTAATCCCCGTCAAACACACCCCGCTCGAACGTGCGGCGATCTTCCTGTTCTCGCTCGGCGAGACCGAAGCCGCCGACGTGCTGCGGCACATGAATGCCAAGGACGTGCAGCGTCTCGGCACCGCCATGGCCACCCTCAGCAACATCTCGCGCAAGCAGGCCGAGGATGTGCTCGACGGCTTCACGATGACGCTGCAAACCCAGACTTCGGTCGGCGTCGGTGCTGACGACTACGTGCGCAAGGTCTTGGTGCAGGCGCTCGGCCAGGACAAGGCCGGGGGCCTCATCGACCGCATCCTGCTCGGCCGCAGCAGCAAGGGTCTGGAAGCGCTGAAGTGGATGGAAACCCGCGCCGTGGCCGAACTCATCCGCAACGAGCATCCGCAGATCATCGCCATCGTGCTCGCCTATCTCGACCCGGAGCAGGCCGCCGAAGTGCTGGTGAACCTGCCGGACCGGGTGCAGAGCGATGTGCTGCTGCGCATCGCCACGCTCGACGGCATCCAGCCGCAGGCGCTGAAGGAACTGGACGAAATCATGGAGCGCCAGTTCAGCGGCAACAACAACATCAAGTCCTCCAGCGTCGGCGGTGTGAAGGTCGCAGCGGGCATCCTGAACCTCATGGACTCGGCCACCGAGCAAAAGCTCACGGTCGCGATTCGTGACGCCGACGAGGAGCTGGGCCAGCGCATCCAGGACCTCATGTTCGTGTTCGACAACCTCGCCGATGTCGACGACCGTGGCATCCAGGCGCTGATGCGCGAGGTCTCCACCGAAGTGCTCAGCCTCGCCCTGCGCGGTGCCGACCCGAAGGTGAAGGACAAGATCCTCAAGAACATGAGCAAGCGCGCCGCCGACATGCTGGTGGAAGACATGGAGGCCAAGGGCCCGGTCAAGCTCGCCGATGTCGAGGCCGCACAGAAAGACATTCTCGCCACCGCGCGCCGGCTCGCCGACGCCGGCACGATCCAGCTGGGCGGCAAGGGAGATGACTTCGTATGAGCGTGCTCTGGACAGAAGCGCATTCGCGCGACGCCACCCGCTGGAACAAGCCGGTGTTCGATGCGCCGCTCAGCAAGGCCCCCGATGCCGCACAGCAGCAGGCCCGCAACGTGGCGCTCGAAGCCGAGGCGCAGGCGCGTGGCTTTGCCAGCGGCCAGTCGGCAGGCTTCGCACAGGGCCTGCGCGCCGCCGAGGGGCTGGTGCAGCAGCTGCGCGAAACCCTTGATGCGCTCGCCAAGCCGCTCGCCTCGGTCGATGCCGAGGTGGAGCGCGTGCTGGTGTCGCTCACGCTCGAAGCCGCCCGCCGCATCGCCCAGCAGGAACTCAATCTCGACCCCGCCAAGGTCGCCGCCGTGGTGCGCGATGCCGTCAGCAGCATCGGCAACGGTGCGCGCAACGTGGCGGTGTTCGTCCACCCCGATGACTACGCCGCACTTGCCGACGTGCTGGCTGATCAAACCACCAGCGCCGAGGGCTGGCGGCTGGTGGCCGACCCCGAAGTGCTGCCCGGCGGCTGCCGGGTGGAAAGCGAGCAGGCCAGCGTGGTGGCCAGCCTCGATGCCCGCGCGGCAGGCCTTGCGCACACCCTGCTGGCCGGCCAATGAGCACCGCCGCGAGTGTGCGCAAGCAGCGCCTGATGCACGGCCTGCTGGAACGCGCCGCCCAGGTCGACCAGGCCACGCTGCTGACGGTCGAAGGCCGTCTGAAGCGCGTCGTCGGCCTTACGCTCGAAGCGGTCGGCTGCAATGCCCAGATCGGCAGCCGCTGCCGCGTGGCGGATGCCGATGGCGCTTCGGTGGAGGCCGAAGTGGTCGGTTTCGCCGGCGAGCGCACCTTCCTCATGCCCATCGGCGAGCTGGCGGGCATCGCCCCCAACGCCAGGATCACGCCGCTGCGCCGCGAGGCCGAAACCTGCATCGGCCCGGACTGGCTCGGCCGCGTGCTGGACGGCGAGGGCGAGCCGCTCGACAGCAAGCCCAAGCCCACGGGTGACGCCCGCGTGAAGCTCATGGGCCGGCAGATCAACCCCTTCGCCCGCGAGGGCATCAAGCAGCCGCTGGATGTCGGCGTGCGCGCCATCAATGCCCTGCTCAGTGTCGGGCGCGGCCAGCGCCTGGGTCTGTTCGCGGGCACCGGCGTGGGCAAGTCCACCTTGCTCGGCATGATGACGCGCTACACCGCAGCGGATGTGATCGTGGTGGGCCTGATCGGCGAGCGTGGCCGCGAGGTGCGTGATTTCGTCGAGGGCGCGCTCGGCGCTGAAGGGCTCGCCCGCGCCTGCGTCATCGCCACCCCCGCCGACCGCTCGCCGCTGCAACGCCTGCACGGTGCCTGGCTGGCCACGGCCGTCGCCGAATACTTCCGCGATCAGGGTCTGAACGTTTTGTTGCTGATGGATTCGCTCACCCGCTTCGCCCAGGCGCAGCGCGAGATCGGCCTCGCCGTGGGCGAGCCGCCGACCACGCGCGGCTATCCGCCCAGCGTGTTCGCCAAGCTGCCGGCGCTGGTCGAACGCGCCGGCAATGGCGAGCCGGGCAAGGGTTCGATCACCGCCTTCTACACCGTGCTCACCGAGGGCGATGACCCGCAGGACCCGATTGCCGACGCCGCGCGCGGCATTCTGGACGGCCACATCGTGCTTAGCCGGCGCATCGCCGAGAGCGGCATTTATCCGGCGATCGACATCGAGTCCTCCATCTCGCGCGTCGCCAACGACTGCACCACGCCCGCGCACCAGGCGCGGGTGCGGCAGCTGCGCGGCCTGCTTGCCGCCTACAACCGCAACCGTGACCTGATTGCGATTGGTGCCTACCAGCGCGGTGCCGATCCCCGCACCGATGCCGCACTCGCCCTGTGGCCGCGCATCGAGGCCTTTCTGAAGCAGGACGTCAGGGCTGGCGCAGGATTTGGAGAGAGTGTTGCTGAGCTTGATTCCCTACTGGAACACCTGCCGACATGAACGCCCCCGACGCCAACTCGCTGCAACGTCTTGCCCTGCTGCAAAGACTCGCCACGCAGCAGGAGGATCAGGCCGCGCGCCAGCTCGCCGACGCGCTGGCCAGGCACGCCAATGCCGAGGATCGGCGTGTCGAGTTGCAGGCCTATGAGCAGGAATACGCCGCGCGCGTGCCCACTGCGGGCGGTGTGCAGGCGCTCAGCCACCATGCCGGGTTTCTGGCCAAGCTGCGCGAGGCGATCCGTTTTCAGGCCGAGCGCGCGCTGAGCATGGCGCAGGAGGTGGAGCGCGTCCGCGCGCGCTGGATCGGCCTGCACCGCGAGGTGGAAAAACTCGAACAGCTTTCCCTCAATGTGCAGCAGCAGCTGCGCCACCACGCCAGCCGCCGCGAAGGCCGCGAGCTGGACGAGCTGGCCCAGCGCGGCTGGGTGCGTCAGCAGGCGATGGGGTAAACCTCGCCATGATGAATGCCGGCATTTCGATGGATCTGGCCGCCGCACCTTGTGCCGTCGCAGGCAGCGCACCCGCCGCAGCGCCTGAAGCCGGTGCCGCCAGCTTTGGCGAGTTGATGGCCGCCTTGCCCTCCGAGCCCGTGGCAAGCGGCACGGCACCGACCGTACAGAACGCCCCGATCCCCAGGCCGGTACTGGCTGCGCGCACGCTGGCGGGCCTGCAGCCCCTGCCGCTGGAGGCCGCCACCGGCGAGATCACCCTGCCGCTGGCCACCGATACCGCCGCCCCCAGCCGCCACGAAGAACTCCTGAAGGCTGCTCCGTCCGGCCCGGATGCCGGCGGTGCCGCGCTTGCAGCCCCGGAACAATTCCTGAAATGGCTCGACACCATCAAGGTGTTCGCCCCTGCGGCGGATGCCGGCGGGGGTGGTCGCAGCGAGGCGCCAGTAGCGCTGGCAGCGCCCACGGCCGCCCTGGCGCTCATGGTCGCGAGTGATGCACTGCCGGTCGCGGCCGAGGCCGCTGCGGAGACACCCCCTGGCCTCGCGCCGGTCTCGGCTGCCTTCAGCAGCCTGCTGGCGGCACCGACGACGGCTGCGGTCAGCAACACGCCCACGGTGCCAACGCCGTCCACGATGCTCGCCATGGACCAGCCCGAATGGCCAGAGCGCCTGGGCGAGGTGATCCAGTGGCGGCTGGGTGAAGGTTTGAAGGAAGCCCGCATCGAGATCCACCCGCGCGAGCTGGGTGCGGTCGATATCCGCCTGTCGATGGATGAGCGCGGCCTCAGCGTACAGCTCAATGCCGCCCAGGCCAGCACCCGCGACCTCCTGCAGCAGGAACTGCCGCGCCTGCGCGAATCGCTGCAGCAGGGCGGCGTGCTGCTGGCCGATGCCCAGGTGGGGCGTGAGGGGGCAGGGCAGCAGCAGTCCCCCGCGCGCACCTCGCAGGGCAGCTTCGGCCAGCGGGCCCGCGATGCCGACGAGGCCGCAGAGGCAGCGCCCGTCACCACCGCCTGGCGGCTGCGCCGTGGCCTGCTGGACGACTACGCCTGACGGACTGCCGTCACACCGGCTGAAACCACCCCGCCAAAAACTTGGCAAGCCTTGATTCACCAGCGTTTGCCTGCTGGGTACGTGGCTTGCAGCAGTGCCTCTTGAGTCCGCCTGTCAGCCCAAGAGCCACCGCCCATGTCCACCGCCGCCCCCGCCGAAGCTGCCGCACCAGCCCCCGCCAAAAAGGGTGGCGCCATCAAACTGATTCTCGCGGTGCTGGTTGCCGCCGGCATGGCCGGTGGCGGTGCCTTTTTCTACATGAGCAAGCAGGCCGCCGCGAAGCCCGCCTCCGCGCCGGTCGAGGGTGAAGAAGCCAGCGACGAGCACGCCGAAGCCAAGGCGGACGACAAGGGTGATCCGAAAGCCAAGGCCGTGGCCTCGGACGATTATTTCGCGCTCAGCCCCCAGTTCGTGGTCAATCTCAACGACCCGGAAGCCATGCGTTTCCTGCAAGCCGAAGTGCAGGTGATTGCCAGCAAGACCGCCGCCGCCGACGCCGTGCGCATCAACGAACCGATCATCCGCAACCGGCTGATGCTGCTGTTCAGCAGCCAGACCTACAACGCGCTCCTGACCCGTGAAGGCAAGGAAAAGCTCCAGCTCGATGCCGCCGCCGAGATCAACAAGGTGCTCGACGAGCGCAAGAAACCGCACATCAACGGCGTGGTTTTCACCAACCTCGTCATGCAGTAGCCACCGCACCCAAGCCCAAGGCCCGCCATGCAGGAAATTCTCAGCCAGGACGAAATCAACGCGCTCTTGCACGGCGTTGATTCCGGTGCCTTGACCCCAGAGCCGCCGCCGCCGCCGGGCGTGGCCAAGGGCTACGACTTCGCCTCGCAGGACCGCATCGTGCGCGGCCGCCTGCCGACGCTGGAGATGATCAACGAGCGCTTCGCGCGTCTGTTCCGCATCGGCCTGTTCAACATGCTGCGCCGCAGCCCGGAGCTCTCCGTGGTCGGCATCGAGATGCTCAAGTTCAGCGACTACGTCCACAGCCTCTACGTGCCCACCAGCCTCAACCTGCTGCGGGTGAAACCGCTGCGCGGCACCGGCCTGATGGTGTTCGAGCCGCGCCTCGTGTTCACCGTGGTGGAGAACTTCTTCGGCGGCAATGGCCGCTTCCGCACCAAGATCGAGGGAAGAGAATTTACCCCCACCGAGCTGCGCGTGGTGCAGCTGATGATGAAGCAGGCCTTCACCGATCTCACCGAGGCCTGGAGCGGCGTGCAGGCCCTGGAGTTCGAGGCCATCGGCCACGAGATGAACCCGCATTTCGCCAACATCGTCTCGCCCAGCGAGGTGGTGGTGGTGAGCAAGTTCCACGTCGTGCTCGACGGTGGCGAGGGCGATATCCACATCACCCTGCCGTATTCGATGATCGAGCCGATCCGCGAGCAGCTCAACGCCGGCATGCAGTCCGACCGCATGGAAAAGGACGAGCGCTGGATCATCACCCTGCGCGAGCAGATCAGCGAAACCACCGTCGAGGCCAGCTGCGAGCTGACCCGCACGCAGATCACCTTGGGCCAGCTGATGAAGCTCAAGGCCGGTGATGTCATCCCCTTCCAGATGCCCCGCACGATCGAACTCGCGGTGGAGAACGTGCCGCTGTTCTACGGCAGCTTCGGCACCTCCGGCGGCAACAACGCCGTCCGCATCCACGACGCCATTCAACGCAGTCCCAGAAACACCACCGGAGTTCCCGCATGACCGCCACCGCCCAAGAGTTCGCCCCGCCCAGTTTCGACGCGGCACAGGCCAGCGCCCGCACCAACGATGTGAACCTCGACGTGATTCTGGACGTGCCGGTCACCCTCTCGATGGAGGTCGGCCGCGCCCGCATCCCCATCCGCAACCTCCTGCAGCTCAACCAGGGCAGCGTGGTGGAACTCGAACGCGCCGCCGGCGAGCCGCTGGATGTCTACGCCAACGGCACCCTCGTCGCGCACGGCGAGGTGGTGGTGATCAACGAGAAGTTCGGCATCCGCCTGACCGATGTGGTCAGCCCGGCCGAACGCATCAAGAAACTCAAGTAAACGCCTCTCTTTTCAGGATCGCGCCATGAACAACGCCAGTGCTTTCGACGAAGTTGCCGAGTCCTTCACCGTCGCTGACAACACCCAGCTGCCCTCACCGCTGGCCGAGGTGCAGGCCCAGGCCCTGCCGCCGGTGATGCCGCTGGAGCAGCACGCCGCCACGGTGGTCGAGGCGGCACCGGTCGTTGCCGTGCCGGCCGCTGCCGTCGCAGTGACCACCGCATCGCAGCCCGTTGCCAGCAGCCTCGGCACGGCCTCGGCACTCGGCACCATGCCTTCCAGTACCGCAGCCACCCTGCCGATGCTGGGTGCGCTGCTGCTGGTGGTGGCGCTCATCCTCGGCCTCGGCAAGCTGGTGAAGCGCGTGCAGCAGGCCCGCAGCGGGCAGGGTGCCGCACTCGCCATCAAGGGCGGTGTGCAGGTGGGTGCGAAAGAGCGCGTGGTGTGGATGCAGGCCGGTGACACCCACCTGCTGCTGGGCGTCTCGCCCGGCCATGTGCAGACCCTGCATGTGTTCGATGTCGCACCCGATTTCATGGCCTCGGCTGCCAGGGAACCCGCTGCCGCCGCTGCACCGGCCGCAGGCGACAGCCCGGCGAGCCGCGATTTTTCCGAACGCTTGAAAACCCTGCTGGCCCATGCCCGCGCCAAGGGCATCGACACCGAACCGGCGGAGGCTGTTGCTCAGCAGCCGGTCGTCGCCGCAGCAGCCGTCAAGGCTGCCGAGCCGATGCGCGCTGCGACGAGCAAGGCGCAGTTCAGCTTCCGCGCCTGAGTCTGGTCATGCGCCGCTATCTGCCCCTGCTGTTACTGCTCTCGGCGCCGTTCGCAGAGGCGGCCGGCCTGCCCGCAGTGACACTCGAAACCGCACCGGGCGGCGGCACGCAGTATTCGGTGTCGCTGCAAATCCTGGCGGCGATGACGGCGCTGACCTTCCTGCCCGCCATCCTGCTGTCGATGACCAGCTTCACCCGCATCGTCATCGTCATGGGCCTGCTGCGGCAGGCGCTCGGCACCGGGCAGACGCCGTCGAACCAGATCCTCATCGGCCTCTCGCTGTTCCTCACCATGTTCATCATGGCGCCGGTCGCCAGCAAGATTCACGACACCGCCGTGAAGCCCTACATGGACGGCCAGATGGCCTTCGCCCCGGCGCTGGTGAATGCCGAGAAACCCCTGCGCGGCTTCATGCTGGCGCAGACCCGCGAGGCCGACCTGATGACGTTCGCCAAGCTCTCTGGCCGCGATACCCCCTATTCCAAGCCGGAGGAAGTGCCGTTCACGGTGCTGGCCGCGAGCTTCATCACCAGCGAGCTGACCACGGCGTTCCAGATCGGCTTTTTGCTGTTCATCCCCTTCGTGGTGATCGATCTGGTGGTGTCCAGCGTGCTGATGAGTCTGGGCATGATGATGCTCTCGCCGATGCTGATCTCGCTGCCGTTCAAGCTGATGCTGTTCGTGCTGGTCGATGGCTGGTCGCTGACCATGTCGATGCTGGCTGCGTCGTTCAAGGCGGCCGCATGAACGGACCTGCCGCGTCAGCAGCAGCCGTGAATGCGGCATGGCCGCGACAGCGCGCGATTTCAGCGAATGAAGGCCCTTGCGGAGCGGCTTGGGGCTTGAGATGACGCCGGACAGCGCGCTAACCCTCACCCGCGATGCCATGTGGCTGGCGCTGCAACTGGCAGCCCCGCTGCTGGTCGCGAGTCTTCTGGTCGGTGTGCTGGTGGGCCTGTTCCAGGCCGCCACGCAGATCAACGAGATGACGCTGAGCTTCATCCCCAAGCTGCTGGCGCTCGCCGCCGTCGGGCTGCTGTTCGGGCCGTGGATGCTGCAACTGCTGATCGACTTCACGCGGCGGCTGTTCGAGCAGATTCCGACGCTGATCGGTTAGCGCAATGCAGCTCACCGAAGCCCAATTGCTCGGCTGGCTCGGCCTCTACTTCTGGCCCTTCGTGCGCATTGCCGCCACGCTGATGGCCGCGCCGCTGTTCGGCAGCCGCGCGCTGCCGATGCGGCTCAGGCTGGTGTTCGCCCTGCTTATCACGGTGGTGATGGCTCCGATGCTGCCCGCCACACCGCCACTCGGCTTCTTCACCGACGAGAGCCTGATGATGCTTGTGCGAGAGCTGCTGCTGGGCCTGGTGCTGGGCCTGGCGCTGCAACTGGTGTTCGAGGCCATGGCCCTGGGCGGCGAGCTGCTGTCCTCGTCGATGGGGCTTTCGTTTGCGCAGATGAGCGACCCGCTGCGCGGCACCAACTCGACGGTGCTCGCAAGCTTCCTGCAGGCGCTGGCAGTGCTGAGCTTTCTGGCCCTCGGCGGCCATCTGGCGCTGGTGGAATGGCTGCGCGGCAGCTTCAGCCTGCAACCGATCACCGGCGCACCGCTGAACACCGCCATGCTGCTGCCGCTGGTGCAGGAGGGCAGCCAGCTGTTCGCCGGGGCGCTGCGGGTGGCGCTGCCGGGCGTCTGCGCCCTGCTGCTGGTCAACCTCGCCTTCGGCGTGATGAACCGCGCCGCCCCCGCACTCAACATGATGAGTGTCGGCTTTCCCATTTCACTCACGGCGGGGCTGCTGGTGCTGTCCCTGAGCCTGGGCAGCATCCAGAGCGTGTTCGCCGAGATGCTCACCTCGCTCGGTGAGCGCCTGCCGATGTTGCTTGGCGCATCGCCATGAGCGAGAGCGCCGGCGAGAAAACCGAAAAAGCCACCGCCAAACGGATCGAAGACGCGCGCAAGAAAGGCCAGATTCCGCGTTCGCGCGAACTGAGCACGGCGGTGGTGGTGCTGGCAGTCACCGTCGCGGTGATGGCGCAGGCCGATGCCATCGCCGGCGGGGCGGCGGCACTCTTCAGCGCCTATCTGCAACAGCTGCCCGCGGCGCTCGCCACGCCCGCGCTCGGCCTGCAACTGGCGGGCGGCTTCATCGGCCAGGTGCTGTGGCTGATGGCCCCGGTGCTGGCCACCGGCTTCGCCGCCGCCCTCATCGCACCGCTGCTGGTGGGCGGCTGGAACCTGGCACCCGATGCCGTCTCGGCCGATTTCTCGCGGGTCAACCCGATGGCCGGCCTCAAGCGCCTGTTCTCGATGAACAGCCTGGTCGAACTGGGCAAGGGTTTTCTCAAGGTGAGCGTCATCGGCGTGGTGGGCACATTGCTGTTCATGCACGAGCGCGAGCGCTTGCTGGCGCTGCCGTTCATGCCGCTGCGGATGGCGCTGGGCGAGGGTGCCTATCTCGCCCTGAATGCGGTGCTCTGGCTGGGCGGCGGGCTGCTGCTGATCGCCGCCGTCGACGTGCCCTGGCAGATCCTGCACCACGCCAAGCAGCTGCGCATGAGCAAGCAGGAGATCAAGCAGGAATACGAGCAGAGCGAAGGCAAGCCGGAGGTGAAAGGCCGCATCCGCCGACTGCAGCAGGAGCTGTCGCAGGGACGGATGATGGAGGCGGTGCCGACCGCGGACGTGATCGTCACCAACCCCACCCACTACGCCGTGGCGCTGAAATACGCGGCGGGCAAGGACAAGGCCCCGCGCGTGGTGGCCAAGGGTGCCGACCTCATCGCCCAGCAGATCCGCGAGGTGGCTGCCGCGCACCGGGTGCCGCTGGTCGAGGCGCCACCGCTGGCGCGTGCGTTGTATCGCAGCTGCGAGATCGACGCGGAGATTCCCGGCGCGCTCTACCAGGCCGTGGCCCAGGTGCTGTCGTACGTCTACCAGCTGCGCGATTACACGCGCGGCGAGCGGCCGGTGCCGCCGAAGGTGACAGATGACCTGCCCAACAGCGCGCCCGACGCCTCGCCATCGCCGTAACTTTTACGAGTGCCGCCGCGCGGGCCTGCCCTTAACGTGCCTGCCAATCCGGTTGCAGCGCATCGCCTCGCGCGGTCTGCTGTGCCGGGCAAGGTCAAGTCTTGCATGTGTGCTCCCTGGCCTAATGCGTAAAGGGGCTTGAGCTTCTTCCAACCCGTCGCTCGCGCGGCGGGTTTTTTTTGGTCCGCCGGAACGCAAAAGCCCCGGCGCACCCTGCGGTGCGCCGAGGCTTTTCGAGGCTGGCAAGCCTACTTGTTGGCCTTGTCGGCTTCACGCTCGATGGCTTCGCCGCCGGCCTTGATGTCCTTGCCGGCGCCTTCCACCGTGTTGCAGGCGGTGAGATTGACGAGCGAGAACAGGGCAATGGCGGCCAGCGAAAGATTGCGGATGAGTTTCATGGTGTCTCCTTGAGGTGAGATGTCGGATGGGACAGGCCCAGGGGCAGCATTGCCCGCCGGCATGAACCGCCACTGAGCTGTCTGGGGACTGGCTGGCAACCGCGCACGCGGCTTGCAGTGAAGGGTTCAGACGACTCCTTGACGCCCCCCATGAAAAGCCCTGGCAACGATTTCTTGACGCGCTTCATCGCTGGCACCAAGGCGATCCCGCGCGATGGTCTGGCCGCACCGCTGTTCCTGCTGGCGGTGCTGGGCATGATGATCGTGCCGCTCTCGCCGGTGGTGCTGGACGTGTTGTTCACCTTCAACATCGCCCTCTCGCTGGTGGTGCTGCTGGCGGTGATGTATGTGATGCGGCCGCTGGAGTTCTCGGCGTTTCCCACCGTGCTGCTGCTCGCCACCCTGCTCAGGCTGGCGCTCAACGTGGCGAGTTCGCGCGTCATCCTGATGCACGGCCACGAGGGCGAGGCGAGTGCCGGCAAGGTGATCGAGGCCTTCGGCCATTTCGTGATCGGCGGCAACTATGCGGTGGGTTTCATCGTCTTCATCATCCTCACCATCATCAATTTCATGGTGGTCACCAAGGGTGCGGAACGGGTCAGCGAGGTCGGTGCCCGCTTCGTGCTCGATGCCATGCCGGGCCGCCAGATGGCGATTGATGCCGATCTCAACGCCGGCCTGCTCACCCGCGAGGAGGCCAAGGCCCGCCGCGAGGAGGTTCGCAGCGAGGCGGATTTCTACGGCTCGATGGACGGTGCCAGCAAGTTCATCCGGGGTGACGCGGTGGCGGGCATCCTTATTCTTGCCATCAACATCATCGGCGGCCTGCTGGTGGGTGTGGCCCAGCATGATCTGGCCTTTGGCGAGGCGCTGAAGAACTACACCCTGCTCACCATCGGCGATGGCCTGGTGGCCCAGGTGCCCTCGCTGCTGATGAGCACCGCCGTCGCCATGCTGGTGACCCGCACCTCGCGTTCGTCCGACATGAGCCAGCAGGTGCTGGGGCAGCTGTTCATGCAGCCGCGCGTGCTGATCGTCGCGGCGGCAGTGCTCACCCTCATCGGCGTGATTCCCGGCATGCCGAACCTGGTGTTTCTCACGCTCGCGGCCGCCTGCGGTGGTGGCGCCTATCTGCTGCACCAGAAAAGCCTCAAGCAGGCCGTGGCACCGGCACCGCCTGCGCCGCCTGCCCCGCAGGAATTGAGCTGGGAAGACGTGCGTCCCGAAGACCCGCTCGGTCTGGAAGTGGGCTACCGGCTGATCCCGCTGGTGGATTCGCGCCAGGGCGGCGAGCTGATGGCGCGCATCAAGGGCGTGCGCAAGAAACTGACGCAGG
>JAZKFO010000061.1:0-73146 GCA_040386395.1 Pseudomonadota bacterium
TCGATCACGCCGGTGAGGCGCTCGTCGACGAACAGCACGTTGTCGCGGAAGAGATCGGCGTGGATCACACCCTGCGGCAGCACCGACCAGTCGAGTGCAGCCTGTGCGGCCAGCTCGGATTCGATCAGTGCGCGCTGCTCGGCATCGGTCTTGTCGAGCAGGGCGAGTGCGGTCTGGCGGCGCCAGGCGGCATCGCGGGCATTGGCGGCGCGGCCATCAAACGAGAGCCCCGCCACATGCAGCTCGCCCAGCGCGCGGCCCACCGCCTGGCACTGGCCGACGGTGGGGAACAGCACGCTCTGGCCAGTGAGCCGGCGCACCAGGGCGGCGGGCTTGCCGTTGAGGGTGGTGAGGTTGCTGCCAGCGCGCGTGCGCACCGGCAGCGCGCTGGGATAGCCGCGCGAGGCGAGGTGGTCCATCAGGCCGAGAAAAAACGGCAGGTCGTCGTGGTTGAGCCGCTCGAAGAGGGTGAGCACCCAGCGGCCATCGCTGGTGTCGACGAAGTAGTTGGTGTTCTCCACCCCTTCGCCGATGCCCTGATGGCCGATCAGCTCGCCCACGGGATAGGCCTTGAGGAAGGCTAGGAGTTCCGGGTGGCTTACTTTCGTGAAAACGGACATCGGGCAGCATCTGCGGCGGCGGGGCGCAGAGTGTGCGCGGTGCGCGCAGTGCTGAAAAGACGGGCGACGACCGCATAATGTCGGCATGACACTCCACTTCACCAAAATGCACGGCTGCGGCAACGACTTCGTGGTCATTGATGCCACGCGCGCGCCCTTCGTGCCCACGCCGAAGCTGCTGCACCGGCTCAGCGACCGGCGCTTTGGCGTCGGTTGCGATCAGGTGCTGGTGGTGCAGGCCGCGACCAGCCCGGAAGTCGACTTCGACTACCGCATCTTCAATGCCGATGGCAGCGAGGTGGGGCAGTGCGGCAATGGCTCGCGGGCGCTGGCGGTGTTCATTCGGGATCGCGGCCTGAGTGCCAAGGCCACCCTGAAAGTGCAGACCCGCACCGCCCGCATGAGCCTTCAATTGCAGCCTGATGGTCAGGTTGAGGTCAACATGGGCGTGCCGCGTTTCGCGCCGGCCGACATCCCGCTGGCCCTGCCTGCCGCGCCAGCGTATGCACTCGACCTTGCGGGCTTCGGCCGCACCGGCTTCGGCGTGGCCAACTTCGGCAATCCGCATGCGGTGCTGTTCGTGGCCGATGTCGATACCGCGCCGGTCGAGGCGCTGGGCAATGCCCTGCAGGCGCGGCCTGAGTTCAGCGAGGGGGTGAATGTCGGCTTCCTGCAAATCGTCTCGTCACAGCAGGCGCGGCTGCGCGTTTATGAACGGGGTGCGGGTGAGACGCTGGCCTGCGGCAGCGGGGCCTGCGCCGCTTTCGTGGTGGCACAACAAAACGGCCTGCTGGGTTCTGAGGCAAGGCTAGAATTGCGCGGTGGCGAGTTGCGGCTGCATTGGGCGGGCGAAGGCCAGCCGGTGCTGATGACCGGGCCTGCCGAAACCGTTTTTACCGGAACCCTGGAATGGCCGAGCTGAGCGAAGTCGAAGCAACCACCCCCGCCTTCGATGAACAGGAGGTGGCCAGCTATCTGCGGGCGCGGCCTGACTTCCTGCTGCGCCACCTGGAGTTGCTGGAGCATCTGGAGATCAACCACTCCGCCGGCTCCGCCATCTCGCTCATCGAGCGGCAGGTGGACCTGTTGCGCGGCAAGAACATCCGCCTGGAAGACCGCCTCAGCAGCCTGCTGAGCAATGCCGCCGAGAACGAGCGCCGCGCCACCAGCGTCCACAAACTCGCACGCACGCTCATCCGCGCGCCCTCGCTGGCGGCGGTCATCGCCGGCCTGCGCAGCTGCATGCGTGAAGACTTCGGCATTGACGAAGTCTTCGTCGGCGTGAATCCCACCAGCTACAAGCGCAACGACATCGAGGGCTTTGCACCCCTGGAGCCGGAAGGTGCGCTGACCCGCTCGCTCGACAATTTCCTGCGCACGCGCCTGATCGAGTGCGGGCCAATCGACCCGGTGCGCGCCAAGCTGCTGTTCGCCAAGGCCGAGGCGCCGGTGCTGTCGGCCGCAATAGTGCCCTTGGAAAAAGAGAAATCGCTGGGCCTGCTCGCACTCGGCTCGAAGGACGCAGAGCGCTTCCTGCCCCGGCAGGGCAAGCTGTTCCTCGAAATGACGGCCGAGCTGGTGGCGGCGGCATTGCGCGCCCGCATTGGGTGACTGACACCACGCCACTCGCGGCCGCAAGCAGCGACTACGTCGAGTGGCTTCAAGTCGCCAAGCGTGCCTCTCCGCATACGGTCGACGCCACCCGCCGCGACCTCGCCCGGTTTGCCGAGACCGCCGCCGAGCGCGGCATCACCGCCCCTGACAAGGTTGATGTGCATCTGGTGCGCGCCTTCGTCGCCCGCCGCCGCCGCCTCGGCCTGTCGCCCAAGAGCGTGCAGCGGGAGCTGTCCAGCCTGCGCTCGCTGTTTCGCCACCTGTGCCGATTGGGCCTGACCAGCATCAACCCGGTGGCGGATGTGCGCGCGCCCAAGTCAGCCCGCAAGCTGCCCGGCACCTTCGAGAAAGACGCGCTCGCCAGCGCGCTGGATCACCCACAAGGCCAGGCCCTGCATCCGCGCGACCATGCCATCGCCGAGCTGCTGTACTCCTGCGGCCTGCGTCTTGCAGAGCTGCAAACACTGCGCATCGGCCAGTTCGATGCCGGGTTTACCGAAGTGCGCGTCACCGGCAAGGGCAGCAAGACCCGCATCGTGCCGGTGGGCAGCAAGGCGCGCGATGCCATACAGGTTTGGCTCGCCAGCATCGGGCTGGCGCAGGCTGAAAGCCCGGTGTTTCCGGGCCGGGCCGGTGCGCCGCTGTCGCGCAGTGCGATTGCGCAGGGTCTGAAACGCTGGGCCGCTGCGGTGGGGCTGGCGGGACGGGTGCATCCGCATCGGTTTCGCCATGCCTTTGCCAGCCATCTATTGGAGGAGAGTGCTGACCTGCGCGCCGTTCAGGAGCTGCTGGGCCATGCCAATCTGAGCACCACGCAGATCTACACACACCTCGATTTCGACCGGCTTGCCAAGGTCTACGACGCTGCGCACCCCCGCGCCGACATCAAAAAACTGTGAAAATGTTGCAGCACAGCACAAATCAGATGTTAAAATCGTCACCTAGGTCGTCTTTTGGACGCCTTCTGGCTGTACTTCATCACAATCTCCTGGGAGCCGTAACTAAATGAACAACCTGCTTAAGATCGCCCTTCTCGCCGCCCCTATCGCTCTCGCTGCTTGCGGCAAGAAGGAAGAGGCTACCACCGCTCCGGCTGCTGCCGCTGAAGCCGCAACCGCCGCTGGCGCCGCTGCTGACGCTGCCACCGCCGCTGCTGGCCAGGCCGCTGACGCTGCCGCCGCTGCCGCCACCGCCACCGGCGACGCTGCTGCCGCTGTTGCCACCGACGCTGCTGCTGCCACGGCCACCGCCGCTGGCGACGCTGCCATGGCTGCTGGCGATGCGGCCAAGGCTGCCGGCGACGCCGCTGCCACCGCTGCAACCGACGCTGCTGCCGCAATGAAGGAAGAGCCCAAGAAGTAATACGGCGGCTGCACGCAGCAGCCACGTAGTACGTCTTGAAGAAAGCCCCGCCCAAAGCGGGGCTTTCTGCGTTTGGGCCGTTGAATTGCAGGCCGCATACCCCACCATTGCTGTTCGTGAGCAAGCAGGAGTCTCCATGCAGCAGTTCGATGGCACCACCATCCTCTCCGTCCGCCGCAACGGCCAGGTCGTCATCGGCGGCGATGGCCAGGTGTCGATGGGCAATACCCGTGTGAAGGGCAATGCCCGCAAGGTGCGGCGGCTCTACAACGGGCAGGTGATTGCCGGCTTTGCCGGGGGCACTGCCGATGCCTTCACCCTGTTCGAGCGCTTCGAAGGCAAGCTGGAAAAGCACGGCGGCCAGCTGGTGCGCGCCGCCGTCGAAATGGCCAAGGACTGGCGCACCGATCGCTACCTGCGCAAGCTCGAAGCCCTGCTGCTGGTGGCCGACAAGGACGCGACGTTAATGATCAGCGGCAACGGCGATGTGATGGAACCCGAAGCCCACGGCGTGATGGCGATTGGCAGCGGCGGCAGCTTTGCCACGGCAGCCGCCCGCGCGCTGGTCGAGCACAGCGAGCTGGGCGCGAAGGACATCGTCGAGAAGGCCCTGCACATCGCCGCCGACATCTGCATCTACACCAACCACAATCTGGTGATCGAGGTCATCGAGTGATGAGCGACGTATCCGCTGCACCCGCTGCCCCGACTGAAGGCATCAACCTGACCCCGCGCGAGATCGTTGCGAGCCTCGACCAGCACATCGTGGGACAAGCCAGCGCCAAGCGCGCCGTCGCCGTGGCACTCCGCAATCGCTGGCGCCGGCAGCAGACGCCGGTCGGCATGCGCGGCGAGATCACACCCAAGAACATCCTGATGATCGGCCCCACCGGCGTGGGCAAGACCGAGATCGCACGCCGCCTCGCCAAGCTCGCCAACGCGCCGTTCGTGAAGGTGGAAGCCACCAAGTTCACCGAGGTCGGCTACGTCGGCAAGGACGTGGACACCATCATCCGCGACCTCGTAGAAGCGGCGATGAAGCAGACCCGCGAGCAGGCCACCAAGCGCGTGCGTGACAAGGCCGAGGCCGCCGCCGAAGAGCGCGTGCTTGATGCCCTGCTGCCACCGCCGAAAGACTTTGGCGAGGCCAGCGAAGTGCGGCAGACCGAGAGCGGGGCCGCGCGCCAGGTGTTCCGCAAGCGTCTGCGCGAGGGCAAGCTCGACGACACAGAGATCGAGATCAAGCTCAGTGGTTTGTCGCCAAATGTCTCGTTGATGGGCCCGCCCGGCATGGAGGACATGACCCAGCAGTTGCAGTCGATGTTCTCGCAGATGGGCAGCGGCAAGGCGCGCACCAAGAAGATGAAGATCGTCGATGCGCTGAAGCAGCTCACCGATGAAGAGGCCGACAAGCTGGTTGACGAAGAGGCCATCAAGACCGAGGCGCTGCGCAATGTCGCCGAGAACGGCATCGTCTTCATCGACGAGATCGACAAGGTGGCCAAGCGCGGTGAATACGCAGGTGCGGATGTCTCGCGCGAAGGCGTGCAGCGTGACCTGCTGCCGCTGATCGAAGGCTGCACAGTCAACACCAAATACGGCACGATCCACACCGATCACATTCTCTTCATCTGCTCTGGTGCTTTCCACGTCAGCAAGCCGTCTGACCTGATCCCGGAGCTTCAAGGCCGTCTGCCGATCCGGGTCGAGCTTGAAGCGCTGAAGGTGGAGGATTTCGTGCGCATCCTCACCGAGCCCAGCTACTCGCTCACCGAGCAGTACAAGGCCCTGCTGCTGACCGAGAACGTCACCGTGGTGTTCGCCCCCGAAGGCGTGAAGCGCCTGGCCGAAGTGGCGTTTCAGGTCAACGAGCGCACCGAGAACATCGGCGCGCGCCGCCTGCATACGGTGATGGAACGTCTGCTGGAAGAAGTGGCCTTCGATGCCAGCGACCGCGCCGGCACCACGCTGACCATCGACGCCGCGTATGTCGAGAGCAAGCTCGGCAAGCTGGCGGCCGACGAAGACCTGAGCCGTTTCATTCTCTGATGGCTGCACCGACTCCCACCGGCATCAAGCTGCTGCGCGAATCCAGAGTGCTTGAAGTGCGCTATGCCGATGGCACGCTCTACGCGCTGCCCTGCGAGTACCTGCGGGTGTTCTCGCCAAGCGCCGAGGTGCGTGGTCACGGGCTGGAAGAACCGGTGCTGGTGCCGGGCAAGGCGCAGATCAACATCCGCGAGATCGTGCCGGTTGGCCGCTACGCCGTGCGGCTGGTGTTCGACGATGGCCATGACACCGGCCTCTACACCTGGGAGGTATTCAGCGCCCTCGGCAGCGAGCAGGAGAAAAACTGGTCGCGCTACCTCGAACGGATGGGCGAGCACGGCATGAGCCGCGAACGCGACCTGGTGAAACTCTCGGCACTGCCGAAGAAATACACCCCGCCTGCCGTCTGATGCGCTTGCGCGGTTCCAGCCTGCGGGCGCACCATCCCGACACATGAAAATTGTCATTCTCGGAGCCGGCCAGGTCGGCGCCTCGCTCGCTGAAAACCTCGCTGGTGAAGCCAACGACATCACGGTCGTCGATACCGACTCCAGCATGCTCGCCGCCCTGCAAGAGCGGCTCGATATCCGTAGCGTTTTGGGCTATGCCTCGCACCCCGATGTGCTGCGCCGCGCCGGCTGCGACGACGCCGACATGCTCATCGCCGTCACCGATGTCGACGAGACCAATCTGCTCGCCTGCAAGATCGCCCACACCCTGTTCCGCACGCCGACGAAGATTGCCCGCGTGCGCAGTGCCGACTACCTCGCCGATGCCGGCGCGCTGTTCGCGCAGGAGGCCCTCGCGGTCGACATGTGCATCAGCCCCGAGCAGCTGGTGACGGATTACATCCAGCGCCTCATCGAGTATCCGGGCGCGCTGCAAGTGGTGGACTTTGCCGATGGCCGCGTGCGCCTCGTCGGTGTGCGCGCCTACTACGGCGGCCCGCTGGTGAGCCGCCAGCTGAAGGAACTACCCGAACATCTGCCCAAGGGCGTGGATGCGCGCGTCGCCGCCATCTACCGCCGTGGCCGCGCGATTCTGCCGGAGGGCGACACCATCATCGAGGCCGAGGACGAGGTGTTCTTCGTCGCTGCCGCTGAGCACATCCCCAAGATCATTGCCGAGCTGCGTCGCCATGACAAACCCGTGAAGCGCGTGATGATCGCGGGTGGCGGCAACATCGGCCTGCGCCTGGCCAAGGCGCTGGAGGCCAAGGTGCAGGTCAAGCTGATCGAGAAGGACAAGCTGCGCGCCCGCCAGCTCGCCACCGAACTCGATCACGCCGTGGTGCTGGTGGGTGATGCCGCGAACGAGGCGCTGCTGATCGAGGAGAACATCGACGACATCGACGTCTTCTGCGCCATCACCAACGACGACGAGGCCAATGTGCTCTCCGGCATGCTGGCCAAGCGCCTCGGTGCCGGCAAGGCTATCGCGCTCATCAACCGCATGGCCTATGTCGATCTGGTGGAGGAGAACTCCGCCATCGACATCGCCGTGTCGCCGCAGCAATCCACCGTCAGCGCTCTGCTCGCGCATGTGCGCCGGGGCGATGTGGTGCGCGTGCATTCCCTGCGTCGTGGCGCGGCCGAAGCCATCGAGGCGATTGCCCATGGCGACCCCCGCAGCAGCAAGGTGGTGGGCAAGAGCATCGGCGAGATCAAGATGCCCGCCGGCAGTACCATCGGCGCGATCGTGCGCGGCAAAGAGGTCATCATCGTCCACCACGACACCGTGATCCAGGCCGAGGATCACGTCATTCTCTTCATCGTCGACAAGAAGAAAACGCGCGATGTGGAGAAGCTTTTCCAGGTCGGGTTCAGCTTTCTCTAGCGGCCTTCAGTCGCGCCAGAATGCCGGGGTGAGCACCACGAACAGGGTGAACACTTCCAGCCGCCCCAGCAGCATGGCGAAGCTGCATACCCAGGTCTGGAAATCCGTCAGCACCGAATAGTTGCTGGCCGGGCCCACCAGGTTGAGGCCGGGGCCGGCGTTGTTGATGCTGGCCACAATGGCCGTGAAGCTGCTGATGAGATCAAGCCCCGTCGCCAGCATGACGAAGGTGAGCACGACGATGCTGATCGCATACAGGTGGATGTAGCCCATCACCGCCATCACCACCTTGGGCGGGATGGCGCGGCCGCCGATCTTGAGCACGCGCACGCTGTTGGGGTGCATCAGCGTGCTCATCTCCTGGCCGCTCTGCTTGAACAGGATCAGGGCGCGGATCATCTTCATGCCGCCGCCGGTGGAACCGCTGCTGGCACCCACCGCCGAAAACAGCAGGATGGCCAGCGAGACAAAGGGCGGCCAGACGTTGTAATCGACACTCACGAAGCCGCTGGAAGTGGCGAGCGAGACGAAGTTGAAGGCGACGTGCCGCAGGCTCTCGACGAAGCTGGGGTATTCGCCATGCAGCCACAGGTAGATGGTGAGCACACCAATGCTGATGAAGAACATGGGCACGATGGCGCGGGCTTCGGCGTCCTCCCAGTAATAGCGCAGGCGGGCGTGACGCCACACCAGAAAGTGCGTGGCGAAATTGAGCGTGGCCAGCAGCATGAAGAAGATCGACGCCGCCTCGATCATGGGTGAGTTGAAGTGGCCGAAGCTCGCGTCGTGTGTTGAGAATCCGCCCAGCGAGAGGGTGGAAAACGCATGGCAGAGCGAGTCGAACCAGCTCATGCCCGTGGCCCGGTAGGCGAGGGTGCAGGCCAGCGTCAGTGCGACGTAGATCGTCCACAGCGACTTGGCGGTCTGGGTGATGCGCGGCGTCAGCTTGTCGTCCTTGATCGGCCCCGGCGTTTCGGCCTTGTAGAGCGACATGCCGCCCACACCCAGCAGCGGCAGGATCGCCACCGCCAGCACGATGATGCCCATGCCGCCCAGCCAGGTCAGCGCGTGCCGCCAGAGGTTGAGCGAGGGCGAGAGCGCATCCAGCCCCACCAGCACGGTCGCGCCTGTCGTGGTGAGGCCTGAGATGGTCTCGAAGAAGGCATCGGTAAAGCTCAGGCCCTCGATCGAGGTCATCAGCGGCACCGTGGCCGTCGCCGCCATCAACACCCAGGACAGCGACACCAGCAGAAACCCCTCGCGCGGTTTGATGTCGCGCTTGGCGTGGCGGGTGAGAAACCACATCACGCCGCCCACCATCAGGCTGCTCATCATTGCCAGCACAAAGTGCCAGTGCTCGCCGTCGGCATAGATCAGCGAGCAGGCCAGCGGCAGGGCATAGGTGACGCTGAAGAGCATGAGCAGCAGCCCCAGCACGCGCATCACGGGCAGGATCCCTCGGACGGCGGCACTGTTGTTGGCTGGCATGAAGGGATTTTAACGACTGACGATGCGGCATGGCCCCGTCAGCGTCAGCGGCGTTATATTTGCCGCTCGTTCAATAAGGCCGCCCACGGCCATCTGATGAGGAGTTCGCCATGACCGCTGCCATTCTTGCAATGCCGGAAACCACCACGCTCGATGCCGAAGTGCGTCGCGTGTTCGAGCGCCAGTTCGATACCGCCATCCGCCTGCGTCGATCCAGCGCCGACGAGCGCATCGCCAAGATCAAGAAGCTGAAGGATGCCGTGCTCGCGCACAGCGCCCAGTTTCAGGAGGCGATGTTCAAGGACTTCAAGAAGCCTGCCGTCGAGGTCGATCTGACCGAGATCCTGCCGGTGATCGCCGAGGCCAACGATGCCATCCGCCACACCCGCAAACGCATGAAGCCGCAGGGCGTCTGGCCGACCATCCTCACTGGCGGCTTGAAGGGCTACATTCAGTACGAGCCGCGCGGCCGCTGCCTCATTATCGCGCCCTGGAACTACCCGGTGAACCTCTGCCTCAGCCCGCTGGTGAGCGCGCTCTCGGCCGGCAACACGGCCATCCTCAAGCCCAGCGAGATGACGCCGCACACCACGGCCGTGATCGTCAAGCTGATCCGTGAAATCTTCACCGAAGACGAAGTCGCCATCTTCGAGGGCGATGCCGCCACCTCCACCGCCTTGCTCGCGCTGCCCTTCGATCACATCTTCTTCACTGGCAGCCCGGCCGTCGGCAAGGTGGTGATGGCCGCTGCCGCCAAGCACCTCACCAGCGTCACGCTGGAACTCGGCGGCAAGTCGCCGACCATCATCGACGAGACGGCTGACCTGGATCTCGCTGCGCGCAACATCCTCTGGGGCAAGTACACCAATGGCGGGCAGACCTGCATCGCGCCCGACCATGTCTACGTCCACGAGTCGGTGAAGGCCGCCTTCATCGAGAAAGCCAGCGCCGTGCTCAAGGCAAGCTATGGCGCGACGGATGCCGAGCAGTCGCGCTCGGTCTGCCTCGCGCACAGCGTCAATCAGCGCCATGCAGGTCGCGTTGCAGGGCTGCTCGAAGACGCCAAGGCCAAGGGGGCGACGGTGCTCGCCGGCGGCGGCGTCAACGTCGCGGATCAGTGGGTGGCGCCGACGCTGCTCACCAACATCCCCAAGGACGCAAAGATCATGTCGGAGGAAATCTTCGGGCCGCTCTTGCCCATCATCGGCTACACCAGCCTGCAAACCGTGGTGGACGAAATCAACGCCAACCCCAAGCCGCTGGCGCTCTACGTGTGGAGCAAGAACG
The DNA here is from genome assembly GCA_040386395.1 of Pseudomonadota bacterium. Lineage (GTDB taxonomy): Bacteria > Pseudomonadota > Gammaproteobacteria > Nevskiales > Nevskiaceae > Stagnimonas. Next base: position 10,257 of record JAZKFO010000061.1, read on the forward strand.
ACGGCAACATCGACAAGGTGATGAAAGAGACCTCGTCGGGCGGTGCCTGCATCAACCACACCGTCGTGCATTACCTGCACGGCAACCTGCCGTTTGGTGGTGTCAACAACTCCGGCATTGGTGCTGCGCACGGCACTTTCGGGTTCAAGGCATTCAGCCACGAACGTGCGGTGATCCGCACCCGCTTCATGGTGGCGAAGATCTTCTTCCCGCCGTACTCCAACTTCATGAAGAAGATGGTGCAGACACTGATGAAGATCGTCTGAGTCGGTCATCGCGGTGACAAGCCCTGCGCCCTGCGCGGGGCTTTTTTGTGGGCGGCAGGATTTGTGCATTGGTTTCGGGAACTGATACCGATCGGTCACACTCTACAAAAATGCCTCTCTGCCCAGACCCTCGCCCATGTGGCTGATCCAGCTCGCCCTGCGCCGCCCCTACACCTTCGCGGTGCTCGCCATCGTCATCCTGATCGGGGGCAGCCTGTCGGCCCGCACGGTGCAGAAGGACATCTTTCCCAACATCGACATCCCGGTGATCTCGGTGATCTGGACCTATCCGGGCCTGGGTGCTTTCGACTTCGAGCGGCGCATCACCCAGTACAGCGAGAACTCGATCTCCGCCAACGTCAACGACGTCGAGCGCATCGAGAGCCAGACCACCGAGGGTGTGGGGCTGATCCGCGTCTACTTTCATCCCGGCGTGAAGAGCGAGGTCGCACTCGCACAGGCAACGGCCATCAGCCAGACCATCCAGCGCATCATGCCGCCCGGGGTCACGCCGCCGATCATGGTGCGCTACCGCGCCGACTCGGTGCCGCTGATCCAGCTCGCACTCAGCAGCGACACCATGAGCGAGGCGCAGATATTCGACTACGCCAACACCCGCATCCGCCCCAGCATTGCCTCGGTGCAGGGCGTGACCATGCCGGCCCCTTACGGCGGCACCAGCCGCACCATCAACGTCGACATCGACCCCGCAGCCATGCGGGCGCGTGGCTTGTCTGCCCGCGATGTGGCCGAGGCGGTGGGACTGCAAAACCTCACGCTGCCGGCCGGCACGGCGAAGATCGGCGATACCCAGTACGCGGTGCAGCTCAACAGCTCGCCGGTGCTCTTGCAGCAACTCAACGACCTGCCCATCCGCGAAGTGGGCGGCAGCATGGTCTACCTGCGCGACGTGGCCCAGGTGCGCGACGGGCAGGAGCCGCAGATCAACATCGTCCGCGTCGATGGCCAGCGCAGCGTGCTGCTGCACATCCTGAAGAACGGCAATGCCTCCACGCTCGACATCGTCGCGGGCGTGAAAAAACTGCTGCCCACCATCCAGGCGGCAGCCCCGCCGGGCATGAAGATCGAGGCGCGCTTTGACCAGAGCACCTTCGTCAGTGGCGCGATGGAACACGTCGCCATCGAGGGCCTGGTTGCGGCCACGCTCACGGCCACCTTCATCCTGCTGTTTCTGGGGTCGTGGCGCTCCACCCTCATCGTCGCGGTGTCGATCCCGCTGTCCATCCTCGCCTCGATTGCGCTGCTGACCGCCTTCGGCCACACCCTCAACCTGATGACGCTCGGCGGCCTCGCACTCGCCATCGGCATCCTCGTCGACGAGGCGACCATCACCATCGAGAACATCCACCGCCACCGCATGATGGGCCAGCCACTGGAGCAGGCGATTCTCACCGGCTCGGCGGAGATCGCCTTCCCGGCGCTGGTCTCGGCGCTGGTGCTCACCATCGTGTTCGTGCCGGTCGCACTGCTGGGCGGTGTGGCGCGCTATCTGTTCATCCCGCTCGCACTCGCAGTGGTATTTGCGATTCTCGCGAGCTATGTGCTGTCCCGAACACTGACGCCCGCGATGGCGAACTGGCTGCTGCGCCACGAGCCGCACGAAGACGAGCATGCCCCGCCGCGCAATGGTTTCGACCGCATCCATCGCAGCTTCAATCGCGGCTTCGAGAGCCTGCGCGGCCGTTATGGCCGTGCGCTGGAGTGGAACCTGGCCCACCGCGCCACCGCCTTGCTGGCGATGATTCTGGTCGTGGCCGGCACCGCTGCGGTGGCGCCGTTCGTGGGCCGCGAGTTTTTCCCCACCGTCGATGCCGGGCAGATTCGCATGCATGTGCGCGCGACCACCGGCACGCGCATCGAGCGCACCGAGCAGATTTTCTCGGCGGTGGAGAACGAAGTGCGCGCGCTGCTGGGCAGCGATGTCGCGCTCATCCTCGACAACATCGGCCAGCCCTCGGCCAAGTACTCGATGGCTTTCGGCGACAACATCACCGCCGGCACCCACGATGGCGAGGTGCTGATTGCGCTCACACCCCACCGCGCACGCGGCGCGCCCGAATGGATGCAGGTGCTGCGCACCGAGCTGCCGAAGAAGTTTCCCGATCTCGACTTCTACTTCCAGCCCGCCGACATCATCAGCCAGATCCTCAACTTCGGCCTGCCGGCGCAGATCAACGTCAAGATCGTCGGCTTCAAGCGCGTCGAGAACTTTGCCCTCGCGCAGAAGCTCCAGCAGAAGATCGCCGCCATCCCCGGCGCGGTGGACGTGACCATCCACCAGACCAACGACCTGCCCACGCTGAAGGTGGAGGTGGATCGCAGCCGCGCGCTCGAACTCGGCATCACCCAGCGCGATGTCGCCAACGATTTGCTGGTGACGCTGAGTGGCTCCGGTGCGGTTGCCCCCAATTTCTGGATGGACCCGGTCAGCGGCAATCCCTACCGCATCGCCGTGCAGCTGCCGGAGCGCGAGATGGCCTCGGTGGAGAGCCTCACCGCCACGCCGGTCTCGGCGGCCAATGGCTCGCCGCAGTTGCTCGGCAATCTCGCCACGGTGTCGCGCAGCGCCGGGCCTTCGGTGATCAGCCACTACAACGTGCAGCCCAGCTACGACCTGTTCGTGAGCGTGCATGGGCGCGATCTCGGTGCCGTGGCGGCTGATCTCGATGCCGTGCTCGACGAGGCCCGCAAGGAGCTGCTGCCCGGCAACCGCATCGAACTGCGCGGCAGCGTCACCGCCATGCGCGATGCCTTTGCCAGCCTCGGCTTCGGCCTGCTCGGTGCGGCGGTGCTGGTGTATCTGCTGCTGGTGGTCAATTTCCAGAGCTGGCGCGATCCCTTCATCGTGCTCACCGCGCTGCCGGCGGCGGGGGCGGGGGTGATCTGGGGCCTCTGGCTCACCGGCACCTACTTCAGCGTGCCGGCCCTGATGGGCGCGATCATGACCATTGGCCTGGCCACCGCGAACTCGATCCTGCTCGTGACGTTTGCGAACCAGCGCATGGCAGAGGGGCTGGACAGCTTCGCCGCCGCGCTCGATGCCGGCTTCACGCGGCTGAGGCCCGTGCTGATGACGGCCGGCGCCATGCTGATCGGCATGGTGCCGATGGCACTCGGCATGGGCGAGGGCGGCGAGCAGAACGCGCCGCTGGGCCGCGCGGTGATCGGCGGCCTGAGCTTTGCCACCTTCGGCACGCTGCTGTTCGTGCCGGTGGTCTACGCCACGCTCAGGCGCGGAGTGCAGCCGGCAAGGCAGGACGCATTTGCCGCACCCGCCGTCAGCCACTGAACCGCCTTCAAGTTTCCGTCGAGAATCCGCATGTCCCCAAAAACGCCCGTCCTGCTCATCGCCGCCACTGTTGTGGTGATGCTGGCATTGACCGCCATCGGCTTTTCCAGCCGCCACACCGCAGAAGCCAGCCCCGGCATCGAAGCCGCCAGCACCGTGCCGCTGGCCGCATCCGCCCTGCGCCTGCAGGTGGCCGAGGTGAGCGCAGCACCGATGGAAACCAAGCTCAACTTGCCGGGCCTGCTCGCACCCTGGCAGCAGACGTTCATCCACGCGCAGGCCACGGGTTACGTCAAACGCTACCTCGTTGACCTGGGCGATACGGTGCGGGCAGGCCAGGTACTGGCCGAAATCGATGCGCCCACGCTCGACCAGGACCTGCTCGCCGCCCGTGCCCGCGTGGCGCAGGCCGAGGCACAGCTGGCGCTGGTACGCAGCGAGAACGAGCGCAGCCAGAAAATGGTGGAGATGGGCATCGTCAGCCAGCAGCGCGCCGATGCCGATGCCACCGCCGTGCTCGCGGGCGAGGCCGACCTAGGTGTTGCCCGTGCCGCTCAGCGCAGCCTGCTGGCGCAGGCGGGCTACAAGCAGGTGACCGCACCGTTTGCCGGCCGCATCACGCTGCGCAGCATCGAGGCCGGGCAGCTCGTCAATGGCAACACGCCCCTGTTCACGCTGGCCGATGTGAGCCAGCTGCGCGTCACCGTGCAGGTGCCGCAATCGAACATGCGCGGCGTGGCCGCCGGGCTGAAGGCGGCGATCAGCCTGCGCGAGTATCCGGGCGAACACTTTGACGGCCGCGTCAGCCGCACCGCCGGCGCGCTCGACGCCGCCCGCACGCTGGCCACCGAAGTGCGCCTGCCCAATGCCGATGGCCGACTGCTGGCCGGGGCCTCGGTGGATGTGCAGCTCACCGTGCCCAACGTGACGCAGACCGTGCTGATCCCCGCCAATGCCCTGATGGTGAGCAGCAAGGGCACGCAGGTGGCGCTGCTGGCGGGTGATGTGCTCAGGCTAGTGCCCGTGCGCCTGGGCCGCGACCTGGGCAAGCAGATCGAAGTGGTCGAGGGCCTGAAGGTGGGCGACAAAGTGGCGCTGTCGCCGCCAGATACGGTACAGGACGGGCAGCGTGTGGCGGTGATTGAGCCTATTCCCGCCAAGACCTGACGCCCTTGAAGCCAGCGATTACAGTGCGTGCGAGCCACTTCAACTGACTGCCCATGTCTGCCCGACTTGTTGCTGCTACCGTACTCGGCATTGCCACGATGACTGCCCTCGCTGCCGTGCCCATCCCCGACCCGCAGTTCTCGAAAGACTGGGCGGAGACGCAGAAATACGCGCTGGGCCGCCCCACCGCGCTGCGGTTCACGCCGGATGGCAAGCAGCTGTTCTTTCTGCGCAGCGGTGCGCGGGACTCGACGCGGCGGCTGTATGTGTTCGACACCACCACCAAAGAGACGCGCGAGCTGATCACGCCGCAGCAGGTGCTGGGCAGTGCCGACGAGGTGCTGAGCAAGGAGGAAAAAGCCCGCCGCGAGCGCCTGCGCCTCACCGCCAAGGGCTTTGCGAGTTTCGACCTCACGCCGGATGGCAAGACGCTGCTGCTGCCACTGAGCGGCAAGCTGTTCGCCTACGAGCTGGCAACGCAGAAGCTGCGCACGCTCGACGACGGTGCCAAGCCCGCGCTCGATGCGCGATTGTCGCCCGATGGCAGCCGCGTGGTCTTTGTGCGCGACTACGACCTCTACGTGCGCGTGTTGAAAACCGGGCAGGAGACGCGCCTCACCAGGGGCGGCAGCGAGACGCTGCAGCACGGCCTGCCGGAGTTCATCGCGCAGGAGGAGATGCGGCGCTACCAGGGCTTCTGGTTTTCGCCCGATGGCCAGACCATCGCCTACCAGCAGGCCGACCACCGCGAGGTGGAACGCTTCAGCATCGGCGACCCGGCCAGGCCGGAGGTGGCGAGCGAGGGGTTCTATTACCCGCGCCCCGGCAAGAACAATGTGCGGGTGCGCCTGGGCCTCATGCCGCTCGGCGGCGGTGCCACCACCTGGGTGCGCTGGGATGCCGAGAAATACCCCTACCTGCTGCGCGTGGAGTGGCCTCAGACCCAGCCGGTGCAAGCACCGCTGACGCTGATCGTGCAGACCCGCGACCAGCGCGAGCAGGCCATCCTCACGGTGGATGCGCGCGGCAATACCAAGACCCTGCTGGTGCAGCGCGACCCGGCCTGGCTCGACCCTGATCTCGGCTTTGTGCGCTGGCTGCCCGATGGCAGCGGGTTTCTCACCGGCAGTGAGGAGAGCGGCGAGGCCGCCCTGCTGCTTTATGACGCCCAGGGCCGCAACGCGCAGGTGCTGATTGCGAGCGGCTTCGATGCCGTCAACGGCGTCAGCGACGATGGCCGTGTCAGCGCCACCCGCTTCGCCACGCCGCAGTCGGCAGCGCTGCTGCGCATCACGCCCAGCCTGGGCCCCGCCGCCGTGCCGGAGGTGCTGGCGCAGGGCCTGGGCGAACGCAGCCTGCAACTGGCACGCGCGAGCGGCCATTACGCCATCACCGCCGCCACGCTCGACAACCCGATGCAGACCACGGTGTTCAGCGCGGATGGCCAGCGTATTGCCGAGCTGCCCAGCGTGGCCGAGCTGCCGCGCGTGTGGCCAGAGCCGGAGCTGATGACGGTGGACGCCGATGGCGAGACGTTTCACGTCGCCATCCTCAAGCCGCGTGACTTCGATGCCAGCAAAAAATACCCGGTGATCGACGCCGTCTACGGCGGCCCGACGGTGACGGTGGTCACCGCCAACGCCACGGCCTATGTGCGCGAGCAGTGGTTCGCCGACCACGGTTTCATCGTGGTGAAAATCGACAATCGCGGCACGCCGCGCCGCGATCGCGCCTGGGCGCGCGGTTTCAAGGACCGCGCCGGCCAGAACGGCGATGCCCTGAGCGTGATCGTCAACGACCATGCCGCGGTGCTGCTGGCCCTGGCGAAGAAAATCCCGCAGATGGATGCCGAGCGCATCGGCATCAGCGGCTGGAGCTATGGCGGCACATCGAGCGCGGCGGCGGTGCTGCTGCGGCCCGATGTGTTCAAGGCCGCCGTCGCGGGCGCGCCCGTCACCGACTGGCGCGACTACGACACCCACTACACCGAGCGTTATCTCGACACGCCGCAGGCCAACCCGGCGGGCTATGCCAAGTCAGACCTCGTCGCGCGTGCGGGCGAGCTGACGCGGCCGCTGCTGCTGATTCACGGCAGCGGCGATGACAACGTCTATTTCTTCCACTCGCTCAAGCTCGCCGATGCCCTGTTCAAGGCCGGCAAGGGGTTCGAGTTCCTGCCGCTGGTCAACTTCACCCACATGGTGGCAAACCCCCTGGTGCAGCAGCGGCTGGATGAGCGGGTGATTGAGTTCCTGTCGCGCCAGCTGGGTGAGCCCAGGTAGCGGAATCAGATGGTGTGGTATTTGCCTTTGTGCTGGCATCTGTTTGAAGGACACGACCACACCATGAAACTGAAACCCCTCCAGCGCGCCCTGCGCACCCTGCACGCGCCCTCGCTGGTTTGCGCCGGGCTCTATGGCAGCGCCGCCCTGGCGCAGGCACTGCCCGACCCCAACGTCCAGCCGCAGCTCACCGCCGAGCCGCCGGTGCGCGTGCCAGACACCGCCAGGTGTGACGAAGTGGTGCTGATGAACAAGTTCGACGGTTTCTACCTGCCGAACCCCGCCGACCCCGATGATCGCGGCGGTGTGCGCTTCGGCGAGCACAAGGCCAGTGCCTGCCCCGGCCCCTGGTCGAAGGTGGTGCTCAGTGTCGATGTGAGCGCGCGCGAGGGCATCAACTTCGACCGCGTGTTCGAGATCTATCTCGGCAATGCACCGCTGCTGTCCAGCTCCACCAGCGAGCCGGTCGGCGACGGCACCGAGGTGCGCTGGCAGGTGCAGGCCGATGTCAGCGATTTCGTCGAGATGCTGCAGGCCGACCAGTCGATCACCGGCATTCTCAACAACGCGCATTTCGACGGCTACTTCGGCATCTACTACGTCAAGATGACGCTGTCGTACTACGCGGTGGATGCGAGCAACCCGGCCATCGACGCGCCTGATTACATCGGCGTGCTCTACCCCAAGGACGAGCAGGGCCGCCCCACCAACTACGCCTATTCCGGCTATGGCGGCTTCGATTTCAACAGTGCCGACAAGTTCGTCTCGATGCCGGTGAGCGACCTGCCGAAGAACCTCGTCTCGCTCTACGCCGACCTGCGCGCGCAGGGCCACGGCCCCAACGAGGAGTTCTGGTGGAGCGGCGGCAAGCGCCAGGTGGAAATCTTCATCGACGGCGTGCTGGCAGGCTTCGCACCGCTGTATCCGGTGCTGTTCACCGGTGCCAATGGCCCCGGCAACTGGATGCCCATCCCCTCGCCACGCGCCTGGCATCTCGACCCCTATCGCGTCGATCTCACGCCCTTCATCGGCACGCTGGTGGATGGCCGCCCTCACACTTTCCAATTGCATATTCCGGATGCCACCATTGCCGATGGCGACTACTGGATGGCGGGCGGCACGCTGTTCGGCCGCACCGACCCGGTGCTGCTGCAAACCAGCGGCGCGCTCACCACCGCGCCCGCAGCGGGCAATGCGGCGGTGCTCGCGGGCACCGTGGGCTACACCGCCACGCGCACGGCGCAGTGGGCGGGCTATGTCGACACCTCCAGCGGCCGGGTGCAGACCGAGGTCAGCAATGGCTTCGAGATCAGCTCCACCTCGGCGGAAGTCGCCTACGACAGCCAGTGGGACTGGACCACCGTCAGCAAGACCACGCCGCTGTCCGGCGAGCCATCAACCCGCACCGAGACGCGCGGCTACTCCATGCTCGGCTCGCTCGGCGTGGCCGGTGCAGTGCCCAGCGCGCTGACGCTCGGCGATACCGCCAGCACCATCATCGAAGGGCCAGCGCCCTATCGCGCGCAGCGCAGCCTGCAGATGACCACATCGGGCGCGGGGCTGGCCGCCAACGTCACGCAGATGGAGATCTTCTGCGGCAGCGACAGCACCGGCTTCAGCTACAACCGCATGATCACCGCTGCGGGTGGCTATGTGACTTCGGATCAGCAGGACCTGACCAACTGCCCGGAGCCGGAAGCCGTGATAGCCAGCCCGGCCCCGGCCCCGGCCCCGGCCCCAGCTCCTGCACCCGCACCGGCCCCGACACCAGCGCCTGCGCCGAGCCCGGCGCCTGCACCCAGCCCCGCATCGCCCACACCTGCACCGATCTCATCGGCTGCATCCTCAGGTCGCTACGGCGGCGCGATGCCGGCGGGCTTCGCCCTGCTGTGGCTGCCGCTCGCGGCTTTGCTGCGTCGTCGTCGTCGCTAGCGCCTTCCCCGCGCGGCGAGAAGCAGTCCCAACAGCCGCAGGCCCCAGGACGAATAGCGTGCGCCCACCACGGTGGTGACCAGCAGCACCGCCACGCGCTGAATCAACTGTGGATTGGACATCAGCAATCGCATCAGCAGGCTGCGTGGTTGGTAGGGCTGCATCGCGCTGCTGGGCGAGGCCACGCTGCTCGCATCTGGCAAGGAGGGCGGCCGCAGGAACTGGCCGCGCAGCTGCGCGCGTTGCAGGTCCATGCGGTTGGCAATGGCCTGCGCGGATTCTGCCGTGTGGCTCATATCATCTCCCGGATCAGATCGAGATCGCGCTTCAACTGCTGGCCGCTGGCGATGAAGCGCGTCGCAGCACCTTGCCCCAGACGCTTCAGCTGCACTGCGCAATAGCCCAGGCCGCCGAGCAGCAGGGCCGCCGAGAGCAGGATGGTGTGGGTGCGGTATTCGCTGTTCCAGTACGAGGCCACGAGCAGCGTCAGGCCCATCATCAGCGCCAGCTGCAACAGCAGCGCGAGTGCGAACCAGCAGCCCAGAACTGCGCCGAAGCGGGACAGCTCCTGGCCGAGTTCCAGCCGCAGCAGGTCAAGGTGATCGCCCAGGTGATCGAGCAGCAGGCGAAATCCGGAACGCAGGCCCGGCGGCGATTCCGTCGGGCCTGCGTTCATTGCTGCCACTGCCGGCGTGGCCGTGGTGGCGGTCATGGCGCTTTAGCGGCGCGCGACGACGACACCCAGCAGCAGGCCTACGGCAAAGCTCACACCGATCGCCTTCCAGGGGTCTTCGTGAACGTAGCTGTTCACCCCTTCGGCCTTCTGCTTCACCTGCGTGATCGCCTGTTCGCCAGCGGCCCTGGCCTGCACCTTGTAGTCGGCAATGCGGCTGCTGATGTCGCTCTTGATCTGACCGATGTCGAGCGCACCGCTGCTCTTGCTGGTCACCATTTCTTCGAGGTCGGCGATGAAGTTCTTCACCTCGTTGCCAATCGCCGAGCTGGTGGATTTCGCCTCGCCTGCAACGCTGCTGGCAGTGTTCTTGAACTCGTCCATCGTGGCGGATGTATTCATGGGGACTTCTCCTGTTTTTGGGTTGGCACCACTGGCGCGAATGGCGAGGGCACCACTGCACGCTAGGCCCTGGCTCTGAATCAGGCATGAAGTCACCGCCCACAAAAAAGCCGGCGATACGCCGGCTTTCTAGCAGAAGGGGTGCTGCTAGGTCTGCGAGTCGATCAGCGATTCCGCCGCACGCCGCAGCGAGGCGTTGGGGCCCGAAGCGCCGAGGCTCAGGCGGCTGAGATAGGCACCATCCATCAACAGCTGCAAGCCATCCGCCAGCATCTCGTGGTCGCGCGCACCCAGCGCCTTGCACAGCGCGCGCAGGCGGCGGCGCTTCTCGCGGTTGTAGGCGACGACGACCGCACGGGCGGGGTGGGCGTCATCGGTCAGCTCCACCGCCGCATTGCCAATGGCGCAGCCGCGCTTCTCGCAGGTCTTGGCCTTCAGGGCCAGGCTGTCGAAGATCGCCAACAGCGCCGCGCGCGGGTCGCCCTTGTGCGGTCCGGTGGTGGCCTCCCACCACAGCCAGGCTTCGCGCTCGCTCTGCTTCAGGCATTCGGCGACCAGTTCGTCCTTGCTCTCGAAGGCGCGGTAGAGGCTCATCTTGGTGGCACCGGCCTCCTGCGCGATGGAGTCCACCCCCACGGCGCGGATGCCCTGGCGGTAGAACAGATCGCGCGCAGCGGCAAAGATGCGGTCGCGCGCCGAGGGGCGCGGGGCCGTCTCGACGGAAGAATCCGTTTGAATGCCGGTGCTTGCGGTGATCATGGTCAAAATCCTGGTGTGCTGCCCTTGAAATGATACGGGTCGGGCGCAGAACATGTTGGCATGTTACCGACCGGTATCATCGTCCATCCAAAGATGGTGATCGCCGGCGGATTCTCAACGATCAAAGAGGTCTTTCCATGAGCAACAAGAAAATCGCACTCATCACCGGCGCCAACAAGGGCATCGGCTTTGAAACCGCCCGCCAGCTCGGCAAGCAAGGCATTCACGTCATCGTGGCCAGCCGCGACCCCGCCAAGGCCGAGGCCGCGACACTCGCGCTGCGCAGCGACGACATCAGCGCCGAAGCACTCACGCTGGATGTGAGCAGTGCCAAGTCCATCGACACCGCTGTGAGAACCGTGAGCGACAAGCACGGCCATCTCGATATCCTCATCAACAACGCTGGCGTGCTGCAAGATGCCGAGGGCAAAAAGCCCAGCGAGCAGACGATGGAGGCCTGGCGCAAGACCTTCGACACCAATGTGTTTGGCCTCGTCGCCACCACCAATGCCTTTCTCCCGCTCATCAAGAAATCATCGGCGGGGCGCATCGTGAATCTCAGCAGCATCCTCGGCAGCAACACCTTGCACCAGCAGAAGGACAGCGGCATCTACGACTACAAGATTCCCGCCTACAACGTCAGCAAGAGCGCTGTGAATGCCTGGACGGTGCACCTCGCGCACGAGCTGAAAGACACCGCCATCAAGGTGAACGCCGCCCACCCCGGCCATGTGCAAACCGATATGGGCGGTGCCAATGCGCCGATGGCGATCAGCGACGGTGCGAAGACCAGCGTGGCCCTTGCGACGCTGCCCGCCACGGGGCCTACTGGCGGCTACTTCCATCTCGACCAGGCGCTGCCCTGGTAATCCCCCTCAACCCACAGGACCACACATGACCACGCTGCACACCCCGCTGCAAATGGGCGACTTCAAGCTCGCCAACCGTATGGTGATGGCGCCGCTCACGCGCACCCGCGCCGGCATCACACACATCCCCAACGCGCTGATGGCCGAGTACTACGCGCAGCGCGCGAGTGCGGGCCTGATCCTCACCGAGTGCACGATGGTGGCTGGCGATGCCAGTGCCTTCATCGGCGAAGGCGGCATTTTTGATGACGCCACCCTGGCTGGCTGGAAGCTCGTCACCGACGCCGTCCACGCCAGGGGCGGCAAGATCGCCATGCAGATCTGGCATCCGGGACGTGCCGCGCACAGCGGCATCAATGGCGTGCAGCCGATCTCGTCGAGTGCGAAGGCCATCGACAGCACCACCCACACCCTGCGCGGCAAGGAGGCCTACGAAGTGCCGCGCGTGCTGGCCACGGCTGAAATCGCCGGTATCGTCGAACTGTTCCGCAAGGCCGCCGAGCGTGCGAAGGCGGCGGGCTTTGACGGCGTGCAGATTCACGGCGCGCATGGTTATCTCGTGGATCAGTTTCTGCGCGACTCGCTCAACGACCGCACCGACCAGTACGGCGGCTCGCTGGAAAACCGCGCGCGCCTGCTGCTGGAGATCGTCGACGCCGCCATCAGCGTGATCGGCGCGGGCCGCGTCGGCGTGCGCATCTCGCCCATCGTGCCCTTCAACGACATGAGCGACTCCAACCCCAAGGCGCTGGTCGAGTACGTGGCGAAGCAGCTGGATGCCCGCCAGATCGGCCACTTCGAGGTGCGCCACGACCAGCACGACCGCCCCGCCGAAGTGGAGCTGGCGAAGATCGCGCGCGAGCACTTCAAGGGCACGCTGCTGCTCAATGGCGGCTTCACGCAGGAGTCCGGCGAAGCCGCGATTGCGAGCGGTCTCGCCGATGGCATCGTCTACGGCAAGCTGTTCATCGCCAATCCTGATCTGGTCGAGCGATTCGCCACCCAGAACCCGCCGCTCAATGCGCTCGACATGGGCACGCTGTACGTGCCGGGGGCAAAGGGCTACACCGACTATCCGGCGATGGCAGCCTGATCAGGCAGTATAGAAAAGCCCTCGCCTTGCGAGGGCTTTTTCATTTCAGTTCGGCGGAAGACTTGCCGAGCAAACGGCGCGCAATGATCAACAGCTGGATCTGCTGCGTGCCCTCGAAGATGTCGAGAATCTTGGCGTCGCGCGCCCATTTCTCCAGCAGCTCGTCCTCGCTGTAACCCGCGACTCCACACAGCTCGACGCATTTGAGCGCGACGTCCACGCAGGTGCGTCCAGCCTTGGCTTTGGCTTGTGAGGCTTGCAGCGAGTTGGGCTGGCGGTTGTCGGCCATCCAGGCGGCTTGCAGGGTCAAGAGGCGCGCTGCCTCGTAGTCGGCCTCCATGCGCAGCAGCTCGGCCGCCGCCGCATGTTGCAGGCGGGCGGGCTTGCTGTAGTCGATGGCAACACCCGCTTGTTCAAGCAGCTCGCGCGTGCGTTCGAGGCAGGCACGGGTGAGGCCCACGGCCATGCCGGCCACCAGCGGGCGGGTGTTGTCGAAGGTCTGCATCACGCCGGCAAAACCTTTTTCGACGTTCACTTCCGGCGTGCCGAGCAGGTTTTCCTTCGGCACGCGCACGTCCTTCAGCACGAAGGCGGCGGTGTCGCTGGCGCGGATGCCGAGCTTGTGTTCGAGCCGCGCCAGCTCGAAGCCGGGCGTGCCTTTTTCGACCACGAAGCTCTTGATGGCAGCGCGGCCGACATTGCGGTCGAGGGTGGCCCACACCACCACGAGATCGGCGCGCGCGCCGCTGGTGACGTAGATCTTCTCGCCGTTCAAGACATAGTGGTCGCCATCGAGCCGCGCGGTGGTGCGGATGTTGGCGCTGTCGGAACCCGTGCCGGGTTCGGTGATTGCCATCGCCGCCCAGCGGCCCTTGAAGCGCGCCAATTGCTCGTCATTGGCTACCGCCGCAATCGCGGAGTTGCCCAGGCCCTGACGTGGCATGCCGAGCAGCAAACCCACATCGCCCCAGCACAGCTCCATGATGCCGAGCACGGTCGAGAGGTTGCTGCCGTTGCGGTTCTCGCCGGTGTCGCTCGTGCGTTCGCGGCCTGCGCCCGCTGCGCCCGCACCGCCACCACCACCGGCGGCGTTCATGCCGTCGAGCAGGCTGGCGAGCATCTGCAATTCCTTGGGCTCGTCGTGCTCGGCGCGGTCGTACTGGCGTGAGATGGGACGGAACATCTGGGCTGCGACCTGATGGGCCTGGGCCACGAGGGCGCCGAACTTCCTGGGGGTTTCGAGATGGATCATGTCGGGGCCTTAGACGAGGACGATGCCTTCCATGAAGCCGCAGGCGCGCAGATCGCGATACCAGCGTTCCACCGGATATTCCTTGGTGAAGCCATGTCCGCCGAGCACCTGCACGCCGTCATTGCCGATCTTCATGGCCTTGTCGGTGGCGAGCTGCCGGGCGATGGCGGTTTCGCGCACAAAGTCTTCGCCGCGCTCGGCTTTGGCAGCGGCGCGCCAGGTCGCGAGGCGCAGGCCTTCAAGCTCCACGCTAATGTCCGCAATCATGAAGGCCACGGCCTGCCGATGGCTGATCGGCTCGCCAAAGGCGATGCGCTCGTTGGCGTAGGGGATGACGTGATCGAGCACCGCCTGCCCGCACCCGACGGCGAGTGCGCACCAGGCCAGCCGCGAGAGGGCGATGCACTCGGCGTAGTCGGCGCTGCTGCCGAGCAGGGCGCTGGCATCGACCGCCACCTGCTTCAGCGTCAGGCGCGCCGTGCTGGCGGCACGCAGCCCCATCGCCGGTTCGGCTTGCAGGGTCAGGCCCCTGGTTTTCGATTCGACCAGGAACAGCTGCGGCTGGCCATCGAGCATGGCGGCGATCACGAACAGCTCGCAGTCGGCCCCGCGCGGCACCAGCGATTTGACGCCGTCGAGCACATAGCCCTGCGCCGTGCGGGTGGCGGTGGTGGCGAGTGCAAAGGCATCAAACAGAGGCTGCGGCTCCTGCACGGCGAGGGCGGCGGTGGGTGCTTCTTCACTGGCGAAGCTGGGCAGGTATTGCGCCTGCTGCGCCGCGTTGCCCCACAGCGTGAGCGCGGTGGCGACGGCGCTGGGGGCCAGGCAGGCGATGGCGAGCGAGAGATCGCCTTCGGCCAGGGCCTCTGCGATCAGCACATTGCTGACGGTGCTGCGCTCGCTGCCGGCACCGCCGAGTGATTCGGGGATGCCGAGCGCGGTGAAGCCCAGCGCGGCGCTCTCGGCCAGCAGTTCGACCGGGGCGGCCGTCGCGGCATCGGCGGCGGCGGCTTCCACCCGCAGGCGTTCGATTGCGAAGGTTCTGGCCGCCTCGCGCAGCATCTGCTGCTCATCGCTGGGCGTGAGATCGAACAGACCCGCAGCGCCGGCGCGCGGCAGTCGCGCCGGTTGCAGCAGCTTCTGCGCGGCGGCAAATCTGCGGACTGCCTTGCCGGCCACCGCGAAGCCCGCCTTGGTGGAGTGAAACAGCCCGCGCTCGGCGAGCTGGCGCAGGCCGAGCCTGTCGATGGCGGTCGAACCGGCGAAGCGGTTGAGGGCTTTCAGGCCGAGGCCCATGGCGGATTCGGCGAGGGACATGGCGAGCCTAGAACTGATAGCTGATGGAGAGGGAGATGTTGTCGCGATCGGCGCGGGTGTTCTCGCGGCGCTTGCCGCCGAAGTAGCTCTGGTAGAGCACCCGGCCGGTGATGTCGGGGGTGAAGTTCACCTCGGTGCCGCCGACGAACTCCTTGCGGCCCTGCACGAAGTTCTGCTGCGGGAAGGGCGAGGTGCCTTCCACGTCCCAGGCCAGCAGGAAGGTGGGCTTGAGCGACCAGCCGAACACCACGTCGTTGTATTCCATGCGGATCAGGCTGCGCAGGCCCCAGGCGAAGTTTTCGGCAAAGCCGCGCGTCTGCTGCTGCGGGTTGAGCTTGCAGGTGTAGTCGCTGGGGTCGCCGGTGATGCCCGCATCGTTGCAGCTGTTCGCGGCCGTCAGCCCGGAGCCGTCCGCGCCGGCACCGTGGTGGCTGTCCAGAAACGTGCCGCCCGCGATCTGCAACTCGCTTAAGCGGGGCAGGCCCACCACATGCGTGAAGGCAGCCTCGGCGAGCAGGATGACCTGATCGGCGCCGAAGGGATTCTGCGACCAGATGCGGATGCCGGTGATGTCGAACTGGCCGATGCCGGCGCGCTCCCAGCCCTGGATGTACTGATTGGGGCCGACGCGGCCGAGGTTGCGGTAGGCGACCAGAAAGCTGGGGATGGCGTGTTGCGCCGAGGGCAGGGTGGCCGTGCCCAGCTCTGCCAGCTGGGCCAGCAGGGGCACCGGGATATCCGCTGTGGTGACGCCGAGCTGCGCCAGCACATCGGCAATCGAACCCCCCGCGCCGCCGGGTGTGGCCTGCAAATCATTGGCGGGGAAGGCGGGCTGAAGACCGGCGAAGACCAGATCGGGAATGTGCGCCTGCAAAGGCGCATTAGGGCGGTAGGAGTACTCGCCGGAAAGCGAGATCTTGCCCACCGTGGTGTTGAAGCTGATGCCGTAGAGCTGGATGTTCTCCGGGTATTCCAGCAGCACCCGCAGGCTCTCGACCGGCAACGGCTCGCCGCCCTCGCCAGGGATGAGATCGCCCAGCGAGCCGCTGAAGCCATTGCAATCCATGATCGCGCCCACTGCATCGGCCGAGTCGCGCGCGCAGCTCTCGTTGCTGGAGATCACCGAGGCGTACGGCAGCCGCGAGTGGTAGTTGAGAAAGTGGAAGCCCAGCTCGGTGCCGCTGCCCAGCCACTCGGCGTTGTAGAGCACGCGCGCGCCGAACTGGCCCTGGCTCGATGGCTCGCGCTCTTCGGGGTAGACGGTGACCGAGGTGGCGGTGAGCAGGCCCAGGGTGCCGACGGGGCGGAACTGGCGGTTGGGGTCTTCGCCGAACTGGCCCAGGCCGATCACCGCGTAAGGGCCGTTGCCGGCAATGTCGTTGTCCGCAAAAAAACTGCCGGCCGCATCCGGCTCGATGGGCTTGAAGCCGAACTGGTAGACAAAATCGGCGGTGACGTTTTCGATCACGTCGGTGGAGAGCACCACCGCCGGCACGGGCTGGAAGATCTCGTTGATCTCGCC
This sequence comes from Pseudomonadota bacterium, assembly GCA_040386395.1. Lineage (GTDB taxonomy): Bacteria > Pseudomonadota > Gammaproteobacteria > Nevskiales > Nevskiaceae > Stagnimonas. Next base: position 27,101 of record JAZKFO010000061.1, read on the forward strand.
ACCCGGCATGCGCAGGAAATTGGCATTGGGCGGGTTGATCTCGTTGATGGCACCGAGCGCCACCAGGTTGCTCTCACCCCAGCGGATGGTCTGCTGGCCCACCGAGAGCACCACGGCGCGGTCGGCCACCTCGGTGGTGTATTGCACAAAGGCATCGTAGAGCCGCACGCCCTTGGCGAAGTTGTCGGCAATGTTGCTGGGCCGGCGTTGGTACTGGGCCTGGAAGTTGGTGTTGAAGTGCCGCTCGTTCAGCTCGGCGTTGACCGGGTCGTAATAGCCGATGGCACGCACGCGGGCGATGAAGTCACCGCGCTCGAAGGTGAGATCGGTGGCCAGCTTGGTGGTGGCGGCGACGAGGTCGTAGCGGTCGTAGTTGTTGTTGCCGTCATCGCCGTTCACGGCAAAGTAGCTGCCCTGTGCCGCCACCAGGCGCGCGTTGGGCGCGGGGTCGCCGCTCAGGGAATAGCAGTTGTCCTCGGCGCAGAGGTTCTGCTGGCCCGGCACATTCAGCTTGCCGACCAGATCGTTGCTGCGGGTTTGCAGGCGCCAGGCCGCACCGGTGGAGAGGCGGTTCTTGATGCTGAGATTGCCGCCGCCCAGCTCGTATTCGAGCGCATGGCTCGTCGGGGCGGCAGACAGCAGCAGAAGGGCCATCCAGGGGGCAGTTCGGGTCATGCTGATCTCCTCTCGCAATGAAATGGCCGCGTGCTTGCGCGGCCTTGTTGTTGGCCAAATTGTAGACGAACGTCCACACGATGCCATCAGCCGATGGCAAGTTTCAAAAACGCGGCGTATGCTCAGGTCACAGCACAAAAACAGCAGTAATTGCCGGAGGAGGCAGACATGTTGAAGAAAGTCCAAAGGGGCCTTGCGCTCGCAGGTTTGGTTTGGCTCACGGCGCTGCCCGTGCAGGCCGGCGTCAGTGCGGCGGAGGCCGGCAAGCTCGGCACCACGCTCACACCTGTGGGTGCCGAGGCCGCCGGCAACAAGGATGGTTCGATCCCCGCCTTCCAGGGACGCAAGTTCTACGAGGGCAAGGACCCGGAGCTGCTCACCATCACCCGCGCCAAGCTGGAGGACTACCGCAAGAACAAGCCAGACGAACTCGAAGCGCGCTTCAAGAAGGCCACGGGCGCTGAATACCAGAAGCCGCTGTTCGAGATCACCAAGGCCAACATGGCGCAGTACGCGTCCAAGCTGACCGATGGCCACAAGGCCATGCTCAACAAGTATCCGAGCTACAAGATCAAGGTCTACAAGTCGGTGCGCGCCGCCTTCTACCCGCCAGAGATCGAGGCCGCGACCAAGGCCAATGCAACCTCCGCTTCGCTGACCGGCACTGACGATGTGAAGGGCGCGAAGCTGGGTTTCCCCTTCCCGGTGCCGAAGACCGGCGCTGAGGTGATCTGGAACCACAAGCTCAAGTATCGCGGCACCTCGGTGAAGCGCTACAACAACCAGGCCATCGTCAAGCCGGATGGCTCCATCGCCATCACCAAGCTGGTCGAGGACGTGAAGTTCAAGTACGCCAACCTCAAGGAGCCGGACTGGGACGGCAAGATCTACACGATGTACATGAGCGAGTCGGTGGCACCCGCCAGCAAGGCCGGGCAGATCGTGCTGGCGCAGGAAACCTCTGACCTCTCCACCGGCGGCCGCACCGCCTACATCTACTCGCCCGGCACTGCGCGCGTCACCCGCGCACCGGACGTCGGCTACGACAACCCGGCGCTCAACACCGACAACGAGCAGTACAACGACCAGATCGACATGTTCAACGGCGCGCTCGATCGCTACAACTGGAAGCTGCTGGGCAAGAAGGAGATGTACATCCCCTACAACTCGCTGCAGATCAACAGCCCCAAGCTCAAGTACAAAGACATTCTCAAGCCCTTCCATGTCAACCCGGAATACTCGCGCTTCGAGCTGCACCGCGTCTGGGTGGTTGAAGCAACGCTCAAGTCCGGCACCCGCCACAACTTTGCCAAGCGCGTGTTCTATGTCGATGAAGACAGCTGGTCGATCGGCGTGGTGGACGACTACGACAACCGCAACCAGCTGTGGAAAGTGCAGGAGGCCCATCTCATCAGCCTGCCCTTCATCCCCACCACCTCCGGCATCCCGGAGCTGATCTACGACTTGCAGTCCAACCGCTACTTCGCAACCACCCTGACCAACGAAGATCCGGTGAGCGATTTCGAGGTGACTTACGAGGACAAGTATTTCGAGTCGTCGAACCTGAAGCGCAAGGCCAAGAACAAGTAGCAGACCGCGGCATCATCCAGCCTGCCATCCCACGCCAGACGCGGGATGGCAGGCATTTTTTTGAGGCGTACGAATGGCAACCGCAAAAACCAATGTGCTGGCAGACGCGCTCGGCACCCCCCTGCCCGGCGGCCTTGAGGGGCTGAGCAAACCCCAGCTCGAAAAGCTCGCTGCCGCACTCGACAGCGCCAAGCTGAAACAGCGCGCCGCGCTCGAAAGCTCCACCGAGGCGGCGCTGAGCCATGTGCCCATGCTGCTGCGCGGTGCCGTGCGCAAGGTGCTGTTCGGATGAGCACCATCGCTGCCAGGGCCGAAGTGCTCAAGCTCACCCGCCTGCTGGGTGCCGATGAAAAGGACTTCGCGTTTCTCGCCGAGCATGACCCGCTGGCGATTCGCGCCCTGCGCGAGCAGATGACTGCGCAGCTCTACGACGACGGCAAGGCGCTGCTGCAGAAAGTGGCCACCGCCACCAAGCTCACGCCCACCGGCATCTCCGCCGTGATTGCCGAGAAGGCGCTGGGCCCGCTGCTGTGCGCGCGCGTTGCCTCGCTGGTCGGTGCCGAAAAGGCCATCGACATCTCCAAGAAGCTGTCGGCGGCCTTTCTCGCCGAAACCTGCCTGCATCTCGACCCGCGCCGCACGGCCGACATCATTCGCGGCACGCCCATCGAGCAGGTCGTCGCCGTCTCCAAGATTCTGCAAGCCAGGAAGGAGTTCGTGACGATGGCGCGCTTTGTCGATGCGCTGACGCCGGAGGCGATCAAGGCCGTCATCAATTCAACGCCCGACGAAGAGCCCCTGCTGCGCACCGCCGTGTTCGCCGAGAACCCGGCGCTGCACAACGAGCTGGTCAGCTACCTGCCCAAGTCGCGGCTGAAAAGCCTGATTGCCAAGGCCACCGTCGATGCCGAGCTGTGGTCGGCCGCGCTCAGCCTGATGTCCTACCTCAACCCGCAGTGGAAGGGCGAGCTGGGCCAGCTCACCAGCGAACTCGATGACGCCACCCTGGCCAAGATCATCGGCTACGCCCAGGCGCAGCAGCTCTGGAGCGTGCAGCTGCCGGTGATTGCCGCCACATCTGTGGCTGGGCAGAAGCGCATGCTGGCCAATGCGGCCATCAATACACCGAAAGTGCTCGATGCCATCGCGGCAGCGGGCCGGGAAAACGGAGCTGCGGCTGCGCTCGAAACCCTGAAGCCGCAGATGCCGGCGGCGATGCGCAGCCATCTGGGCCTGGCGTAGCGTCAAGGACGAGCTCTCGACGAAACGACCCTGGCCACCGCATGCCAGGCGAGGCGCATCGCCCGTTTTGCACGTTGTTTGCCTGTCTCAATTTCGAGCTCCGCCTCTTGCCGTCGGGGTATCGCAAGGCGCAGATTGGGTAAGGATTGAGGCGGCAAGAAGGTTTCGACACGGATCCTGAGCAGGGAGGCATAGGCCGAGTCCATGGACAGCGGGCACCAGAGCGAGCGAAGCCGACTGAAGGCGCGACGATTCGGCCTGCGTTTCATCGACCCTGCCACCGAGGCCGAATACCACCGCTGGCGCATCGCCACCGCGATGCCTTTCGCGCAGATGGGTTTCCTGGGCTCTGCACCCAGCTGGGCAGCTTTTCTGATCGCGGTCTGGTGGTTGAATCCGGCGAGTCTTCCCGTCGCGGGGCCGGCCATCGGCGGCTGGGTGCTGCTGCTGCTCGTGCTCACCGCCCTCACGATCTGGCCGCGGGCGCAGCCCCTGATCGCGCCGCTCGCGGCCTTCGCCAACGGCCTGGCCGGTCTGCTCGTGGCCTGGCTGCTGTACGAGGTGACCACGGAGCCGCAGCCGGTGCTCGCACGCGCCGGGGTGATGACCGGCGGGGTGCTGGTGGTGATGTATTTCGGCTTCGCCATCTTCCGCATTCCGCCGCTGATGGCGATGGCGGGTGTCACGCCCTATCTCGGTTTCTCGCTGCTGTATCTCTATGCCGATGCGCAGGCTGGCCAGCTCGACATCGTGGCGGCTGGCGCGCTGGGGGCGATCCTGGTGATCGCCTATGCCGGCGGCGTGTTCGTCTGCGTAGTGATCGAGGGGGTCACGCGGCGCTCCTTCGTGAAGGACCAGATCATCCGGCTGCAGCAGCGCCAGCTCAGCCTCACGCGCGACATCATCCGCCGCTACGTACCGCAGGCGGTTGCGGAACTCATCATCCAGGGCGATGCCGCGCGGGTGGAAGCCCCCATCCGGCGGCGGGTGACCATCCTGTTCTGCGACATCGTCGGCTTCACCGCCATTGCCGATACGGTGGAGCCGGAGGTGACGACGCAAGTGCTGAGCGACTACCTGCGCGCCATGGCCGAACTGGTCGAGGCGCATGGCGGCACCCTCAACGAGTTCGCGGGCGATGGCTTCATGGCGCTGTTCGGGGCACCGGAGGAGGTCGTGGACAGCGAGCAGGTGCGCCGCAGCCTGGTGGCGGCACTCGCCATGCAGGCGCGCATGCCGGAACTCAGCACGGGCTGGCATGCGCTCGGCCTCGACCGGCCGCTGACGGTTCGGATCGGCATCAACACCGGCATGGTCAGCGTCGGCAGCTATGGCTCGCCGGGCCGCATGACCTACACGGCGGTGGGCCTGGTCACCAACGTCGCGCACCGCCTGCAGGAGGCAGCGGAGCCGGGCGAGGTGCTGATCAGCGAGGCGACCCATCGCCTGAGCCGCGGCCGGGCCGAGTGCGCGCCGCGCGGCTTCATCGACTGCAAGGGCGTGCAGGCGCCCGTGCGGGTCCACCTGCTGCACGGCGTGGAGGGCTGGAAGCAGCCCGCGCCATAGCCTGCAAGTCGCCGGGGGTCTGAAACTTGCAGCCCCGTCCAGCTGACATGCAGAAGATCGGAAAATTTGACGTCATCCAAACGCTCGGCCGTGGTGGCCAGAGTACGGTCTTGCTCGCGCAGGACCCTGATCTGGATCGTCGCGTTGCCATCAAGCTGCTGAGCCTGCAGGGCGAGCCCGCCAGCCAGCGCCAGCAGTTCCTGCGCGAGGCGAGGGCGATCAGTGCGGTGCGGCATCCGGCGGTGGTGACGGTATTCGAGGCCGGCGAACACCTCGGCACGCCGTATCTGGTGTTCGAATACGTCGAGGGCGAGACGCTGGCGCAGCGCCTGTGCCGTGGGGCGCTGCCGGCCGAGCAGGCGGCGAAACTGCTGCTGGGTGCGCTGGATGGCCTGGCGGTGGCGCACGAGGCGAGCATCGTGCATCGCGATTTCAAGCCTTCCAACATTCTGGTCAATACCGAGGGCGTGGCGCGGGTGATGGATTTCGGCGTGGCCAGCCGCGTCGGCGACGGCCACAAGGCGGGTGGTGCCCTGAGCGGCACGCCCTGCTACATGGCGCCGGAATACATCTCGCGCGGCGAGATCGGCCCGCTGAACGACCTCTTCGCCGCCGGGCTGATCCTGTTCGAGATGCTGTTCGGCCGCCGCCCCATCGAGGGCGACAGCGTGTTCCAGACCCTGCACCGCATCGCCAACGAGCCGATCGTGCTGCCGGCCGATGCCGCCGCAGTGGCTGGCGAGCAGCTGCTCGATGTGATTGCCAAGTCCACCGCCAAGGACCCGCTGCTGCGCTATGGCACGGTGCGGGAGATGCAGTCGGCCCTGCGCCAGTACCTCAGCCCGGCGACGCAGGCGATGGCCGGCAAGGGCTCCGGGTCGAGCACGCTGGATTTCCTGCTGCTGCGCATCAGCCACAAGACCGATTTCCCGGCGATGTCGGCCTCCATCGCCACCATCAACCAGCTGGCGAGTTCGGAGCGATCGAATGCGGCGACGCTGGCGAGTGCCATCCTCAAGGACCTGGCGCTCACCAACAAGATCCTGCGCATCGCCAACTCGGCGTACTACAACCGCAATGGCGGTGGCCGCATCAGCACGGTCTCGCGTGCGATCGTCATCCTCGGCTTCGAGACCGTGCGGCATCTGGCGATCTCGCTGATGCTGTTCGAGCACATCCAGGACAAGCAGCAGGCGCATCTGCTGAAGGACGAGTTCCTGCGCGCCAATCTGCGCGCCCTGCTGGCCCGCTCGCTGAGCATCGGCTTCGCACCCCGGCTGGAGGAGCAGGCCTTCATCTGCGGGCTCTTCCACGGGCTGGGGCGGCTCCTGGTGCAGTACTATTTTCAGGACGAGGCCGCCATGCTGCGCCGCCTCGTCGTCAGCGAATCCTGTTCCGAGGATGCCGCCGCCTTCCGGGTGCTGGGCATCAGCCTCTCCGATCTCGGCATGGGCATCGCCAGGAGCTGGGGCTTTCCGGAGATGCTGATCCAGAGCATGAAAAGCCTCGGTGCGGGCCGGGTGCCGGCACCGAATCAGGAGGAGGACGGGCTGCACCAGGTGGCCGTCTGTGCCGAGGAGCTGGGGCGCATTCTGGAATGCAGCCTGCCGGAAAAACGCGCGAGTGCGATCGCTGCCTTGCTGGATCGCTATCGCGGCCTGTCACTGTCTTCAGCCCTGATCCAGCAGGCCACCATCGAGGCGACCGAGGGGCTGCGCGAGCTGGTGCAGGTGCTGCACATCCCGCCCAAGAGCGCGCTGCTCGCGGCCCTGCTGCCGCAGCAAGCCAGGCAGCCGACACAGAGTGCCTCGACGAGCACCCTGCCGGGTCTGATCCTGGAAGAGCCGGAGCAGGCCGAGAGCGATGCCGGCACGGCAGTGAATGCCGAAATCTCGCTGGGCATCGGCATCCAGGACATCAGCCAGGCGCTGGTGGACGAGCTGATGAAACCGGCGGACATCCTGGCCGCCATTGCCGAGGTGATCTATCGCGCCCTTGCCGCGCACCGGGTGGTGATCTGCCTGCGCGAAGGCAGCACCCACATGCGCGGCCGCTATGGCGTTGGCGAGGACATCCAGACCGCCATCACCCAGCTGCGCTTTGCCCTCGGCGGACGCGATCTGTTCAATCTCGTGCTGGCCAAGGACGTCGATGTGCTGGTGAGCGACACCGCCGAGGAGAAGATCAGGCAGCACCTGCCAGACTGGTACCGGCAGCGCTTCGCGGCCCAGTCGTTCATCGCCCTGCCGCTCAAGGTGCAGGGTCAGGCTATCGGCATGATCTACGCCGATTCGCTGCAAGTGAAAGGCCTGAATCCCAGTCCGGCCGCGCTCACCCAGCTGCGCACGCTGCGCAACCAGGCGCTGATGGCGATCCGCCTGGGGCGTTAGCCAGACTAAAGAATCGCGGGTGCGTTCGAGAAACACATCCACCAGCGCGGCGAACTTGGCCTGGATGAAGCTGGGTGCGACCAGGTGATACATCAGCGATACCGGCACATCGAACAGCTTCGCTTCAACTTGAGCTGCAGCCATATCGGTGGACAAAAGTAGTTCGACGGGTTAAGTAGCTACAAGCTGTAGCGGCAATAGACCGAAGGGAGAAAGACTTCATGCAGATGAAATGCTTGCGCTCAGGCGCTGTCGTTGCACTCTGCGCCGTGCTTGGCGCCTGCAACAACGGGGCGGGCAACGCCCCTCTCGTCGTAGTGACATCTCCCACCACTCCCCAGCCGCCACCGAAGATCACGGCGGCTGCCCCCAGCGGTGCGGACGTACTCGATTCCAGCCAACTGCGGCTCGCGCTCGCGCAGAGCGGCCGCTCCCTGGTCAGCGATGCCGCCACCGGTACGGCTCAGTCGCAGCGCTTTGCCCTTGTACTGGGAGGTGCACAATGATTTCGAACTCCAAATACCTGCGCTCGTGGTGCCGTCGCTTACTGGGCATCGCCTGCGTGGCGGCTTCGGCTTTTGCATCGGCCGCAGTGCCGACGACCTTGCAGCAGTCTGGCCGCCTGTTCGACAAATCAGTGGCAGCCACGGGATTCCCAGGCGCGCCGCTGACCGGTGTGCACCAGCTTACCTTCCGTCTCTATGTCGACCCCACCAGTGCGACTGCGGCGTGGAGCGAGACGCAAAGCGTGACGCCGGCCGACGGCTATTTTTCGGTGGAACTGGGGGCGATCTCGCCGCTCGCCGGATTGCTGCGCAGCGCGCCGGAGCTCTGGCTGGGCGTGCAGGTCGACAACGACAGCGAGCTTCAGCCGCGTGTCCGCCTGAGCGCCGCACCCTATGCGCTGCTGGCGCGCGATGTGCAGGGCGCCATCAATCCGGATGCCGTTAGCATCAACGGTTCCAAGGTGATCGACGAGAACGGCCAATGGGTCGGTTCACCCAGTGGCATTGCCGGGCCTGCCGGCGCTTCAGGGCCGAAGGGTGACGACGGATCGCCTGGAGCACAAGGACCGCAGGGTCCACAAGGTCCAGCCGGTGCACCTGGTGCTGCGGGACCTGCCGGGGCCAACGGTGCGCAAGGTGCTGCCGGCTCGCAGGGTGCCACCGGCGCCGCCGGTCCGGCCGGCCCGCGCGGTCCCGCCGGGCTTGCCTTTCAGGGTGACTGGAACATGGTGCGCAGCTATGCGGTCGGCGATGCCGTGGCCTACTCCGGTTCGTCGTATGTCTCGCTGGTCGATACCAATGCCGGCAATCCGCCGGACAGCTCGGCGGCCCAGTGGGCCTTGCTGGCGAAACGCGGTGACGCGGGTGCTGCCGGCGAAACCGGACCGCAGGGGCCTGCGGGCGCCACCGGCGCACCGGGTGCCAATGGCAGCAACGGTGCACCCGGCGCGACCGGGCCGCAGGGGCCTCAAGGACCCCAGGGGGCGACAGGCGCAACCGGTGCCGCCGGCAGCAACGGAGCCCAGGGTCCTGCTGGTCCTCAGGGCACACAGGGTGCCGCCGGTCCGCGCGGTCCTGCCGGCCTGACTTTCCAGGGCGACTGGAACATGCTGCGTAGCTACGTCGTCGGCGACGCCGTCGCCTACACCGGTTCGTCCTATGTTTCTCTGGTCGATGCCAATGCGGGCTTCACGCCCGACAGCTCGCCAACGCAGTGGGCACTGCTTGCCCGCCGTGGGGATGCCGGCGCCGCCGGTCCGCAAGGTGCTCCCGGCGCAACAGGTGCAGCAGGTCCTCAGGGCGCGACAGGTGCAGCAGGTCCGGCGGGTGCGACAGGTGCAGCAGGTCCGGCGGGTGCGACAGGTGCAGCAGGTCCGGCGGGTGCGACAGGTGCAGCAGGTCCGCCGGGTGCGACAGGTGCAGCAGGTCCGCCGGGTGCGACAGGTGCAGCAGGTCCGGCGGGCCCGCAAGGTTCGACAGGCGCGACTGGTCCCGCAGGCCCACAAGGTTCGAGAGGCGATGTAGGCCCCGCTGGCCCTCAGGGCATCCAGGGTCCGCAAGGTCTCCAAGGTCCTCAGGGAGCCCCGGGTAGCAGCACGCTGACGGCCGCCACCTACACGACCTGCTCCAACATCGGGACTTGTGCCTGTCCGGCCAACACCACGCTTGTCAGTGGTGGCGCGAGCTGTGCGATGGCGGATCAATATCTGATCTTGTCCCTGCCGGTCGGCACCGGACAGCAGTGGGCTGCGATGTGTCAGGTCTTCCAGACCGGCGCGAACGTCAATCCGGCGACCATACGCGTGTTATGCGCGGCCAACTGAACATGAGCGGCTCGACGACCCTGCCGGCACCGGCGGCTTGGACGCGCCGTGAGGTGTTGTGCGCCGTCGTCGTCGGTGGTGTCACGACACTGCTGTCCCCCGCGACCTATGCGGACGGCGGGGCGGCGGCGGTCCGCGTGGACTGGGTGCCTGGTGGCCGCAGTTTCGTGCTCGGCTTGCCGGGTGCGGCGAGTGCAGAGGGTGTGCTTCGCATTGGCGTTGCGAACGACAGCTTCGTGTTGGTGCACCGTGATGCGCCGGTCCATCGGCAGCTCAGTTCCCAGGCCAGTGGCGTTCATCTCTCCAGTGCCTGGCAGGTGTCTGAGCAGACGTTCGCCGTGCTTGACGGCGGACGGGGTGCGCTGCACCGGTTCCGTTTCGATGGCAGCCCACTCGACGCCGCGCCGCTCTGCGGCGTGGCTGCCGCAGGCGATGGCTGTGCCGACGGCACGGGCGGCTCGTATGTTTCGCTGACGCGCCGTCATACCATTGCCCACCTTGCAGCGGACGGACGTGTGCTCCGCGAGTTCGGTGGTCAGCACGAACTCAACTCGCCGACCGGCTTGGTGAGGCTCGCCGATGGAGATCTCGTGGTCGCTGATACCGGCAACCGCCGGCTCCGTCGCTATTCGGCAGCGGGCAACTTGCGCGGCACGATGACCCAATTCGAGTTCATGCCGCGCCATCTGGCAGTGAGCGATGCCACGCTGGCCACTTACGATCCTCTAGGCGCCAGGGCCGTGTTGATGGACCTGCACGGCACGGCGCGCCGAGATGTCAGCCACCCGGCCGGCATCGAAGGCCGCTGCACCGCCCTGAGCGCCGGGGCTGGCGGCCAGCTGTTTGCCTCGGCTTAAGGAGAGCCATCCATGCCTTCGGAACCATTTCTCGGCAGCATCATCCCGGTGGGATTCAATTTCGCACCGCGCGGGTATGCGTTCTGCCAAGGGCAGACAATGTCCATCGCCCAGAACACGGCGCTGTTCTCACTGCTGGGCACCACCTACGGCGGTAATGGCCAGACCACCTTCGCCTTGCCCGACCTGCGCGACGTGGTGCCGGCGCACACCGGGCAGGGGCCGGGACTGAGTCCTCTGAGCCTGGGCGAGCGCTCTACGCGCGTACTCGCCAACGGCAACGGCTCTGCCAGTGTCGCGGTGGCACGTGACATGCTGGCCAGCAGCTCCAGCGCCAGCGTCGCAGCACCGTTGGACGACGAGCCACAGCTCGCGATCAACTACGTCATCGCCCTGCAGGGCGTCTTCCCCGCGCGCAACTGACGGACCCACCTTATGGCCACCGCCCCATTCCTCGGTGAAATGCGTCATTTCGCATTCGACTTTGCGCCGCGTGGCTGGTCGCAATGCAACGGGCAGCTGCTGCCGATTGCACAGAATCAGGCGCTTTTCTCGCTGCTCGGCACCACGTATGGCGGCAATGGCCAGACCACCTTCGCCTTGCCCGACCTGCGGACACGCGTCGCCATCGGGTTCAGCAACACGCAGCCGCTCGGCGCGGCCAGCGGCATCGAAGACCCTGGCGCCGCCAGCGCGATCAACTCCGTGACGCTCAAGCGCGGACTGGAAACGCAGACCGTAGCGCGCGCCGCCTACACGCCCCGCAGCAATCGCCAACCGGCGCTGACCCTCAATACTTGCATCGCACTGCAAGGCATTTTTCCCTCGCGAAACTAGGCCGACCATGCCCACTCCATTCATCGGTGAGGTGCTGCTTTTCGGGGGCAATTTTGCGCCGCGAGGCTATGCCCAATGTAACGGACAGTTGCTGTCGATCTCGCAGAACACAGCACTCTTCAGCCTGCTCGGCACCACCTACGGCGGCGATGGCCAGACCACCTTCGCGTTACCGGATCTGCGTGGTCGCGTGAGCGTGCATCAGGGTGGCCCGCCGATCGCGACGCCGCGCGTCATCGGAGAGTCCTTCGGTTCGGAGCCGTCTGCCTCATCCGGCAATGTGACGGGCACTCTGAGTGTGACGCGCGGACTGGCGGTGACCACGGCCGCGGTGCCGGTCGATGCCGGCTCCAATCCGCTCAACCGACTGGCGGTCCAGTATGTGATTGCGCTGGAAGGAATCTTTCCCTCGCGCAACTGAGCAGATCAGTTGAAGATTGCCTCGTAATGGCGCTCGCCGTCGCGCTCGGCGAAAGGCGAGATGAAGAGCATCAGGAGCCCCAGCACGGGGTGTTCCAGCTCATGGGTATCCGGCTCCAGCGGCCAGTCTGCCGGGCCACGGAAGGTCACTGCGAACGACATTCCCCGGCCGCTCCCGCGGCGCGGTTCGATCTTGTCCAGCAGCAGGGTTACCACCTGCGCGCCGAGGTGCACCTTGAACGCCTGCGCGCGTGCCGACTCGAACTGCTCGGCAGTGGGTAGTGGAACGGCAGCTGGGGATTGGGTCACGGAGGGTGTCCGGTCGTGGCGGTGTCGCATATTGTCAGGCGATGGGCATGGCCCGCGAGTGCCGCGCTGCACGCAGCCGCTCCAGCGCCTCGTAGTGCGGCAGCAGGTAGCGTTGCGCCGCGATGCGGAGGGCCGACGAGGCTTCGGCCTGCTTCTGTGCGCGATCGTCCAGATAGTCCTCGCCCGGAAACTTTGCATGCCGCCGGGCAATGTGTTCGAGCGCAGCGGCAGGGAAGGCCTCCGCTGGCAGCGCGAAAGCTTCGCGCAGCACTGAAGTGCAGTCGCTGCTCAGCTCCTCGTGGTGGGCAAGTCGGCCCGCGCCTGCGGCGATTTCGTCGACAGCCACGGCCGCAATCGCAGCCAGCACTCGGGCCAGATGGCTTTCGTCGTCGAGTGCCGCCACCTCTTCGACGGTCAGGCCGAAACGTCCCGGATTGCCGGCGCCGCGTGCGAACTCCGCACTGAGGTTGCGCTCCTGCGACACCATGATCTCGACCGGATCGCGGTAGACAAACAGCCAGGGCAGTTCCGGAAACGCCGAGCGCAGAGTCGGCAGGTGCAGCAGATGCGAGGCCATCAGCTTGACGAACAGCTGCGTCTCCTGATTCGCTCGCGGCCTGCCCCAGGCGCGCATCAGGCCACGCAGCAGGCGCACCCTCTGCGTCTCGTCGAGTGCCGGATGGCGCAAGGCGAAGTCCAGTGGCGCGGCCTCCGACACCACGATGTGGCGCGGGTTGGCAGCGAGCGCCTGCGCACACAGCGTCGACCCGCAGCGCGAGAGGTGGAAGAGGAATCCAGAGGGGGCCAGAGACTGCGGCAAGGCGTCAAGGGCTTCGATGCCGGTGCGCCAGCGAAACACCAGATTGAAGGGCGTGCTCGCCGCCGAAACGATAGTGCTGTGGAAAAAAGGTTCGATCAGGCGGGCAGCATCCAGGTGGCACCAGTCGATGGCGAGCCTGCCGTCCACCATTGCCACGCGGTAGGGAATCCATTCCGCACCGGGCGGCTCGCCGTCATCGCTGCGCAGGGCGGGCGGCTCGGCCTCACGATCCTCCGGCAGCCACTGCATCAACCAGGCGCGCCGGCCGGCTTCGAGCTGTGCGAGCACCTCGCTCTCATCGAATCGGTAGCCAGCCGAGCCTGCCAGCGCGGAGCTTTGCACCACCAGGGCCGCAGGGTCACGTTCGCGGCGCAGCGCGGCCAGCAGCGTGGCATCGCGCCGCACCCGCGCCACGAACGACACGAAGCCGGGCAGTGGTTCTGTCTGCTTGCCTGGCTCAGTCATGCATCGCTCTCAGTGCGGCATCGATGCCCTGCCAATCCGACCAGAGATCGGCGAAGCCCGCGAGATCGTCGCTGGCCAGCCGCCGCGCATCGAGGCGGAAGAACGCCATGCGACGTGTGCCCGGCCGCGTGCGGCAGGCCGTACCATGCAGGGTCAGGGCATGCAGCAGCACGGCATCGCCAGCGGCTAGCCGCAGGCGCTCTGGCGTCTCATCCTCCAGCACCGGCCAGCCGGCCCGCAGTGCCCCGACCCCATCGCTGCCAGGGGGCAGTTCGTGCAGCGCGCGGGCAATGCGTCGATGACTGCGGGGCCAGACCACGAAGTTGCCGCAGTTGGCATCCAGCGCCGGGGTCAGCGCGACGCCGAGCAGGGCCGCGTGGCGCGTGAGCTGTAGCTGGCCGGGGTAGGGCGCGCCGTCGACGTGCGCGTTGTAGCCCCTGCATGTCGCCGCCGCACGCACGTAGGCCAGCTGGCCGACATCGCGATGCGGCGCCATCGGATGCGGCGGCACGCCGAGCCGGCACAGCGGCGAGCCGCGCAGACGTTCGATCGTGGCGCGGCAGCTCTCGACGAGGGCGATCAGGACGGCGTCGGGGGCGAAGCACTGTCCCCAGCCACGGCCATCGAAGTGGATGGAGGCTTCCCGGGTCGTCGCGAACGAGTCAGCAGCCGCCAGCACATCGGACGGGATGGCGGCCGGCAGATGGACGAAGCCATCACGAAGCAGATTCGACTCCAGCGGGTCTTCCGGATTGCTCATCTGCCTTTCGTCCGAGAGGACCGAGGATGTCAGGAGACGCGGCGGTCGACGAGCTCATTCCGGGTGCGTTCGAGAAACACATCCACCAGCGCGGCGAACTTGGCCTGGATGAAGCTGGGTGCGACGAGGCGATACATCAGGGGCACTGGCACGTCGAACAGCTCGCCCTTCACTTTGAACTCCAGCCGCGAACCGCTGCCGCTTTCCAGCACGCGGAAGCCGCCCTCGATGCTGGCATTGCCCTGCTTCGCGATCGGCTTCCACGACAGCTCGCCCTTTTTGGCATCGACCGTGTATTGCGCGCCATAGCGCACCTCGTGGGCGATATTGGCGATCTTGCTGCCGATGGGATTCATCTCCCACAGGTACTGATCGGGGCCGAGTTTCTTCAGCTCGCGCAGTTTGGGGAAGCGCTTGATCGTGCCCTCCAGATCCTTGAACAGAGCCTTGACCTTGGCGGGTGGCAGCTCGATGTCGAGGCTGCGGGTGATGCTGATGTTGACCTTCATGTCATCGTGTTTCCGGGTGTCAGAGGCGCAGTGCGCCGGTGTGGATTTTCTGGAACAGGGCAGGGGTGAGCGGTTCGTAGCCTTTGCTGCGGTCGGCCAGCACGTACAGGGGTTCGGCGACCGCTGCCGGGTCGAAGCCCTCGCGCTTGAGATCGACCTTTTTGAACTTGAAGGTGCCGGTCATCTCCTGCTCGGCCTTGAGCCGCAGGAACAGCGGCACCGCATAGGCCGGCAGGACGGCGCTCAGGTGCCTGGCGAGGGCGGCACCATCGAGCGTGCCGGCGAGTGTCACCGCGGCCATGCCGGCGCGGCCATCGGCACCGACCACATTCACGCCGTAGACCACGGCCTGTTCGATGCCCTCGAAGCCGTTGAGGGCGGACTCGACCTCGGTGGTGGCGACGTTCTCGCCCTTCCAGCGGAAGGTATCGCCGACGCGATCGACGAACTGGATGTGGCGCCAGCCCTGGTCGCGCACCAGGTCGCCGGTGTTGAACCAGGTATCGCCCTTCTTGAAGACATTGCTCAGCACTTTCGCATCGCTGGATTTCTGGTCGGTATAACCATCGAACGGTGCGCGTTCACTGATCTCGGCAATCAGCAGGCCGGTGCCGCCCTTCGGCACCTTTTGCAGAAAGCCCTTGGCATCGCGAAGCGGCTGCTCCAGCTCGGCATCGAAGGCGACAATGGCAAAACTCAAGGGGCAGAAGCCGGCCGTTCGCTGCATGCCGAAGGCATTGACGAAGGCGACGTTGCTTTCGCTCGCCCCATAGAACTCGCTGACATTCTCGATGCCGAAGCGTTGCTGGAACGCCACCCACAATTCGGGGCGCAGGCCATTGCCTACCATCAGTCGCACATCATGGATGCGGTCCTTCGGGGTGGCGGGGCGGTTGAGCAGATAGCGGCACAGCTCGCCGATGTAGCAGAAAGCCGTGGCCTTCGATTCGCGCAGCTCGTCCCAGAAGCGGGTGGCGGAGAACTTCTTCGACAGCACCAGCGTGCAACCACTGCCCAGCACCGCGCCCCAGCTCACCGTCAGCGCATTGTTGTGGTACAGCGGCAGGCAGCAATAGAACACCTCTTCGGGCTTGATCCGCAGTGCCATCTGCGAGAGGCCAGCCATGCCGCGCAGCCAGCGGTAATGCGTCATGCGGCTGGCCTTGGGCAGGCCGGTGGTGCCGCTGGTGAACACGTAGAAGCAGGTGGCACCCGCCTTGATGGTGGCGGTCACCGGCGGGTTCTGCTCGCTGCGCTTCTCGCTGTCCTGAGCGAGATCGGTGTAGCCCTTGGGTGCGGCCTTGTTGCCGGCCCAGAAGAAGCGCAGGGCCTCGTCGCGCTCAGGTTTGAAGGCGGTGCTGGCCAGGGCCTCGCGGCATTCTTCCCCAACGATGAGGGCGCGCGGTGCGATGAGATTGATGCTGTGGGTGAGCACGTCGCCGCGCTGCTGGTGGTTGAGCATGCCGGCGGCGGCACCGAGCTTCACCACCGCTGCGACGCAGGCGAGCGTCTCGGCGCGGTTCTCCATCAGGATGGCGACGCTGTCGCCCGGCTTCACGCCCGCTGCCGCCAGGCTGGCGGCGATGCGATTGGCCCAGGCATTGAAGGCGGCGTAGGACCAGCTGCGGCCCTCGAACACCAGCGCGGTGGCCAGCGGCGTGCGGGCCGCATGGCGTTCGATCATCAGGCCGATGGAGAGCTTGCTGTCGGCCTTCACCGTCGCGAGGTTCCATAGGCCGCGCAGCACCTGCGGCGTCTGTGGCAGGGTCTTCAGCGCCGACCTCGCGAGGTCGAGCAGGTGGATGCGCTCGGTGCCGTGTTCACTCATGGGTTTCTCCTCACTCCGAATCATTGCCTGCGTCGTCGCAGGTCTGGTGCCGCGATCAATCCCAGCGTTTCATCGCCTTCAGCGCCACCGCGCCGGTCATCAGGGCGTCGATGAAATGCGCGGTGCGGCGCACCAGTTCGGCGCGGCGCTTGGGTTCTTCGAGATAGTCGAGCGTGCGGTGGAACACCTGCTCCACCACCGGCTCGGCCAGTTCTTCCAGCATGTCGGCGCTGATGCCGGGGACGTTGTTGATGGCGAGAATGTCTTCCGACATCTCGGCGGCGACCAGGCGGATGCGCGCGCGGATGGCCTGCTGCAAACGGTGCGAGCTGCCATGCAGTTCGCGCACGCCGACGATGAAGGCCTCCGGGTGCTGGCGGGCGTAGTCGAACACGTACTCGACCGTGCGCTTGCTCAGCGTCTCGGTCGGCAGGCCGCTCAGGCGGATGGCGCGCAGGGCAGGGGCCAGGTCTTCGGCGAATTCGTCGACGATGGCGAGGCTGAGTTCGTCGAGCGTCTTGAAGTGGCGGTAGAAGGTGTTGGGGTTCAGGCCCGCCATGCGCCCCAGCTCGCGCACGCCGAGTGCGAGCAGGCTGCGCTTTTCGGCTGCCAGCTTGAGTGCCGCGCCGATCAAACGCTCGCGGCCGCCGGCATCCGGCGACTCGCGTTCGGCCATGGTGCTGCGGGTGCTCTTGCGGGGCTTGATCAGGCTCATGCGAATGATTGTAGTCAGGCTTGACGCTCGCGTATACAGTCGTCTACATTGGAGTAGACAACTGTATGCAAGCAGTGCATCAACCCTGATACCAAACGACGAGAGAGGAGTGCGGCATGGCAGTGAGCAAACTCAAGACGGCAGCAGCCCACACGACGGTGGACGTGGCCATCATCGGCACCGGCTTTGCGGGCCTTGGCATGGCGATGCAGCTCAAGGACGCCGGCATGCGCGACTTTGTGCTGCTGGAAAAGGCCGGCGAAGTCGGCGGCACCTGGCGCGACAACCACTACCCCGGCTGCGCCTGCGATGTACCCAGCCACCTCTACTCCTTCTCGTTCGCGCAGAACCCCGAATGGTCGCGGCTGTTCTCGCCGCAGCCAGAGATTCTGGGCTACCTCAAGAAAGTCACCGACGAGCGCGGCATCCGCGAGCACATCCGCTTCAACAGCACGCTCAGCGAAGCGCGCTGGGACGAGACCGCCGGCGTGTGGAACCTGCGCACCGCCGAGGGCGACCGCTACACCGCGCGCGTGCTCGTCTCCGGCATGGGTGGCCTGAGCCGCCCGGCCTACCCGCAGGGCATCAAGGGTCTCGAAACCTTCAAGGGCAAGGCCTTCCACAGCCAGGACTGGGATCACCAGTACGACTTGAATGGCAAGCGGGTGGCGGTGTTCGGCACCGGTGCCTCGGCGATCCAGTTCGTGCCCAAGATCCAGAAGCAGGCGGCGCGCATCGACCTCTACCAGCGTACGCCGCCGTGGATCACGCCCAAGCCCGACCGGCCCATGAGCCAGGGCGCGCAGAAGCTGTTCAAGAAACTGCCGGGCGTGCAGAGCGCCCTGCGCAATACCATCTACATGCTGCTGGAGGCGCGTGCCTTCGGCTTCGTGGTGAACCCGAAGATGATGGCCATCGACGACAAGATGGCACGCGACCACCTGAAGAAGCAGGTGAAGGACCCGGCGCTGCGCGCCAAGCTCACGCCGGACTACAAGATCGGCTGTAAGCGCGTGCTGATCTCCAATGACTACTACCCGGCCGTCTCAAAGCCCAATGTCTCGCTCATCACCGAGGGCATCCAGGAGGTGAAGGCGCACAGCGTGATCGACGGCAACGGTGTCGAGCGCGAGGTGGATGCGATCATCTTCGGCACCGGCTTCCAGGCCACCGATCCGGTGCCGGCGAAGATGATCTTCGGCAAGGGCGGTGTCGATCTGCTCGACACCTGGAAGGACGGCCCCGAGGCCTACAAGGGCACCACGATTGCGGGCTTCCCCAATCTCTTCCTCATCGTCGGCCCCAACGTGGGACTCGGCCACAGCTCGATGGTCTACATGATCGAATCACAGGTGGCCTATGTGATGGATGCACTGAAGACCATGAAGCAGTGCGAGAAGCCGGTGGCCGAGGTGAAGGCCGAGAAGCAGGCCGAGTTCAATGCGAAGCTGCAGCAGAAGACCCAGGGCACGGTCTGGAACACCGGCGGCTGCAAGAGCTGGTACCTGCACCCCAAGAGCGGCAAGAACGTCACGCTCTGGCCGGGCTTCACCTGGCAGTTCCGCAACGAGACGAAGAAGTTCGATGCCGATGCTTATGAGTTGTCGGCTGCCAAGTCAAACTAGTGCCTGAAAAAAGGCCGGGCGCTCGTGAGAGTGCCCGGCCTTTTTGCTGGCCGCTGTTCTAGCCGAAGGGTGCCGTCTGCGCGTGCGTCGGCGCAACCACCGGCATCAGGTTCACGGGCAGGAAGCCGGCGGGCAGATCACCGCCTGATTCCGAGCCGCAGAAGTTGGCATCGGCATCGGCGAACTGGCCGACGACGTTGGTGATCCAGTCCGTGATCAGTTCCACCGACTCGCCCTGCATCACGCTGCGCGCGGTCGGCGGCATCTTGATGCCGGGACTGGTGGAGGCCACCCGGTTGAGCAGAATCGACACGTCGGGGTTGCCGGCCTGGATGTCGTAGGTGCCGCTGTCCGCACCCTTGCCCGCCGCGATGGGCGGCTTGCAGATGCCCTGCCGTGTGGTCATCGGGTTGGTGAAGCTGTCGAGCCGCAGGCCTGAGTTCTGCGCGCCGCCTGCCGAGTTGTGGCAGTGGTAGCAGTTGACTTCGAGAAAGGCGCGGGCGCGGCGGTGAATGTCCATCGCCGAGTTGGCGACATCGCCGCCGCTGCCCGGCACGTTCCATTTCGGCAGGGCTTCGAGCATTGCTGGCGTCTTGCCTGCTGGCAGTTCGAGCAGGCCCAGCGACTGCATGTGCGCGAGCTGGTTCACGGTCTGCCCGGCATAGACGTTGTCGCGGTTCAAGTTGCGCACCTTGGGGCCGATGGGCGCGGTGCCGGCTTCGCGGTCGTCGCCGCTGTGGCAGAGCAGGCAGGCGCCCGCGTTGGGGATGGAGTACGACGCGGTGCTGCCGGTGTAGCGCGGGCGCTCGCCGGCGGCGCTGCGCGCATTCGGGTCTTCATCCTCGTAGTCCCAGCTCACGCTCTTGGTCGCACCTTCGAGCCGGAGATTGGCAACACGCTTGCCGTTCTCGGTGGCCCATTCATACGAAAAGCCGACCCATAGTGGCGAGCCATCGGCGGCCTTGCGCTTGATCAGCAGGCGGGTCTCGATGATGTCTTCCGCAGTGCCCTTCTTGAAGCTGAAAGTCTTGGCGATGACGGTGCCAACCGGGAAGTCGAGCGTGGCGGTGTAGCAGTCGTAGATGTTGAGCGTGGCGCAGTTCTGGCTGTCCTGGAACTTGGCCTTTTCGCCGGGCGGCAGGTAGATGAAGCGGTACTTGCTGGCGTAGTCGGTGAAGAGTGCGGTGTTCAATTCGTACGGCACGCCGCCGATGGGGTTCTGGGTGGGGTCGGTCGCATCGGCGAACAGGCCGTACTGGTCGAGACGCGGGCAGTTGTAGCGGCCGAGTGCCTCGAAGTTGACCTTGCCGGGCTGGGTCGCGCCACAGACCTGCGACAGCAGCGCATCGGAGGGACGCGGGTCATTCGCCGGGTTGGGCGTGTAGGTGGCGAGCACCGGCACGAACAAGGGCAGCAGGGGTGCTGCGACGATGGGGCAGTCGTTTGGCTCGGTGTTGTCGGCCGGCGTCAGGTTCATCGGGTCCGTCGGGTCGGCGGTCGAGAAATGGATGTTGGCGTAGTTGTCGGCAAAGTTGCCGACCGCCTTGGTGTAGGTGTTGCCCTCCACGCACATGCCGAGCTGCGGCTTTTTCAGCGCACCCGAAGCGTCGAACTTCCAGGCGTTGTACTGGCACTCCGGTTCGGGGTCGAACTGGTAGAGATTGGGGCGGCCCCGCTCGTCGCTGCGGGCCTCGTAGCGTTCGCTGGCCGGTTCGTTGGGGTTGGGCTGGGTCAGCGGCACGCCACGGCTGTCCTTGGGGATGCTGGTGCAGCCGCTGGGCGTGTCGATGCCGCCATCCCAGACGATTTGTGCCGACTTGCCGCCGTTCTTGAGCTGGATGATGGTCACCAGAATGCCGGGGTTGCCTGCTGCGCAATCGGGTGCATCGCCGGGGCCAGGCAGGCCGCCGGGGCCGTGGCAGGGGCTGCGTTCCGGGTCGGGCACCTGCGGGCTGCCGCCGTTGTTGTGCAGGGTGTTGTCGTAGATGTGCAGGCCTTCGGGGTAGAAGTCGAAGCGCTTCTGCGACTGGCCGGTATCCACCAGACCATAGTTGGCGATGACGATGCCGACGGTGTTGTTGTCGCGGATGTCGTTGCTGTAGATCTCGGTCTGGTCGCCCGACAGCACGAGAATGCCGGTGCCGCTCGGCACCGCCGCCACGATGGCCCCACGCGGTGCGAACTGCGGCGTGTTGTTGTTGTAGCTGCGGTTGTGGTGGACGAGGTTCTTCGCGCCGAATTGCACGCGGCCGGGCAGGTCGAACACCAGAAAGCCACCGACGTTATCGTGCGCATAGTTGTCGACGAACTCGGCGCGATAGGTGTTCTCGAACTCGAAGCCCGCGACGTTGTGGTACGCCTCGGTGCGGCGCACGAGGATGTCGCTCGATTGGCCCACGTACACGCCCGCATCGCTGGAGCCGACGCTGACCGAATCCTCGATCAAGACCTTGTGGCAGATCACCGGGTAGAAGGCATACGCGCCATTCGCCGCCCAGGTGGCCGGGTCGGGGTTGTAGTTGCCGTAGGGCGAGACCGGGTCTGAGATGCTCCAGCCCACCTTCACGTCGCGCACGGTGACGATGTCGCTGCGGAAGATGCGCAGGCCGTTGCCCGGCGCGTCGTAGATGGTCAGGCCCTGCACCGTGATGCCGGTCATCTGGTTGAGGTTGAAGCCATCCTGGTCATTGCTCTGGGCAAAGCGCAGAAAGGTCTTGTCGCGCCCGGCACCCTTGATGGTGATGCCCTTCTTGCCCGTCATCACCAGCCCGTTGGTGAAGTCGAACTTGCCCTCGCAGAAGGCGATGGTGTCGCCCTCGTGGGCATCGAAGAAGGCGATGATGGCCTGCTTCTCGGCGTCCACGCCGGGGCAGATGGTGGTGGTCTTGGCAGTCGCCGTCGCACCATCGCTGCCGGTGGGCAGGCTGGTGCTGGGCAGCTCGGAGGAGCCGCAGGCGGCGAGCAGCAGAACCAGCGCGGCAGCAATGAAGCGGGATGGGTTGCGCAGCATGGTGAATCTCCTGATGCCTGACCACAGCGGCCGGGTCTCTGTGTCGATGCGCAAGCCTAACGGTCGCGAGCCCTGACGCTGGTTCAAGGCGGTAGGAAATACGGCCTACGAACGTCAGCCTGTCATCAGGGCCAGCGTTGTTCGCTAGAGTGCAGGCACCACACAACCACAGCCCAACGAGGCTGCTGGAGGAGACCCCATGAACAAACTGCTGCGGCTTGCTGCCGCGATTTCGACCCCGCTGCTGCTGGCCCACTGCGGCAATTCCGATGCGCCGCTGATTGGTACTGGTGGCAACCCCACCGTGCCCGGCGGCACGCTCAAGTACGACGCGCAGGTGACCCGCACGCCGCTGGGCATCCCGCACGTCAAGTCCAACCGCGCCGATGATTTCGGCAGCATCGGCTATGGCCTGGGCTATGCGTTTTCGGAGGACAACCTCTGCGTGCTGCTGGATGACATCGTCACCATTCGCGGCGAGCGGGCGCAGTTCTTCGGGCGCGATGGCACTTACACCATCCAGGCCAATGGCTCGACGGCGAGCAACATCGACAGCGATTTTTTCTGGCGCTCGCTGATCACTGAAGAAGCCCTCGCCAAGCTCAAGACCGACGCTGCACCGGAGGCCAAGGCCGCCACCATCGGCTACAAGGATGGCGTCAACCGCTACATCGCCGAGCTGAAGGCGGGCGGCTTTCCCGGCCGTCATGCGGCCTGCGCCACGGGCGCCTGGCTGCGGCCGCTGGATGACGACGACATGTTCCGCCGCTATCTGCGGCTTGGCGTGCTGGCGAGTTCTTCGGTGTTCGTTGGCAACGTGGCCCAGGCCGCACCGCCCGCCGCAGGCGCACCGGCAATGGCCGCACCGACGCTCGCGGAGTCGCGCCGGGCGATCCAGCTTGATCTCGCCAACAAGGGGCCGCTGAGCTTTTTCAACAATACCGACCGCCCCTTCGGCAGCAACATGTATGCGCTGGGCAAGGAGTCCACCGCCAGCGGGGTGCCGATGGTGTTCGGCAATCCCCACTTTCCATGGATCGGCACCGAGCGGCTCTACATCTCGCATCTCACCGTACCCAAGAGCGGCGGCGGGGCCTTCGACATCATGGGCAGCTCGCTCTATGGCGTGCCGGCGGTGCTGATCGGCTTCAACGACAAGCTGGCCTGGAGCCACACGGTCTCCACCGCCTACCGCTTCACCTTCTACGAACTCACGCTGGCACCGGGCGACCCGACCAGCTACGTCTACGGCACCGAGACGCTGCCGATGGAGCAGGTGCCGATGACGATCAACGTCAAGGAGGCCGACGGCAGCATGACCACCGCGAGCCGCACGCTCTACAAGAGCAAGTTCGGGCCGATGCTGACGCTCACGGTGAGCGGCGTGAACCTCTTCCCCTGGACCACCGCCAAGGCCTACACCCTGCGCGATGCCAACTTCGAGAACACGCGGCTCATCAACCAGTTCTTCAAGTGGGATGGCGCGAACGATCTCGAAGAGTTCAAGGCCCTGCACAAGTCGGTGCTCGGCGTGCCCTGGGTCAACACCGTGGCGGCCGGCCCCGGCAGCAAGGCCTACTACGGCGACGTGACGGTGGTGCCGAATGTGCCGGATGCGAAGGCGCAGGCTTGCGGCACCAGCGCACAGGCCATTGCGCTGGCGGGCCTGA
This sequence comes from Pseudomonadota bacterium, assembly GCA_040386395.1. Lineage (GTDB taxonomy): Bacteria > Pseudomonadota > Gammaproteobacteria > Nevskiales > Nevskiaceae > Stagnimonas. The sequence continues at coordinate 50,718 of JAZKFO010000061.1, forward strand.
TGCCGGGCCTGGCACTGCTCGATGGCTCGCGCGCCGACTGCGAGTGGGATACCGATGCCGATGCGCCCGCGCCCGGCATCTTCGGCCCCGCCAACCTGCCCACGCTCGAACGCGACGACTGGGTTCACAACTGCAACGACAGCTACTGGGTGACCAATCCCGCTGAGCCCATCACCGGCTTCGCGTCGATCATCGGTGCGGAAGAAACCGAGCGCAGCCTGCGCACGCGGCTGTGCATGTTGCAGGTGATCCAGCGGCTTGCAGGGACGGATGGACTGCCCGGCAACAAGTTCGACATCGACAATCTGCAAGAGATCGTGCTGGGCAGCCGCATCCATTCGGCAGAGCTGGCACGCGACGATGTGGTGGCGAACCTCTGCGCCGTCGGCAGCGTGCTCACGACAACCGGCCCGGTGGATGTGAGCGAGGCCTGCGCGGTGCTCGAAAGCTGGAGCCTGCGCAACAACCTCGACGACGTCGGTGGCCATATCTGGCGCGAGTTCTTTGCCGGCGTGACCGGCATCAATGCCAACGTGCGCTGGCTTACGCCGTTTTCGGCGGCCGACCCGGTGAACACGCCCAACACGCTCAACATCGCCAATCCCCAGGTGCAGCAGGCACTCGGCGATGCGGTGACGCGCGTCAACACGGCCGGTGTGGCGATGGACGCCCCGCTCGGCAGCCTGCAACGCAGTGGCGTGATCGGCAGCAACACGGTGCCGGTGTTCGGCGGCACGGGCGGGGAGGGCGCGTTCACCATCATCAGCGCGCCGCGCCTCAGCGCAGAGGGCTACCCCATCAACTTCGGCAACAGCTACATCCAGACCGTGACCTGGAGCGACAACACCGCCAATGCCAAGGTGCAGGCCGAGGGCTTCATCACCTACAGCCAGTCCACCGACCCCGCCAACCCGCACTACTTCGACTTCACGCAGGAGTACTCGGCCAAGCGCTGGCACAAGTTCCCCTTCGCGGCGGCCGATGTGCAGGCGCAGAAGGTGAGCGAGCGGCGTCTGTTCGAGTAGGGGAACGCGGAGCGGCGGCGCTGGTCTATCATTTCGCCATGCGCCACACGCTCCTCCATCTGCTGATCACTTTCACCCTGCTCTTGCAGGGTGTGGGCAGTGCCTGGGCGGCCACGCGCATGGCGGCGGGCGAGGTGCAGGTGGCGGCACATGTCGCCGAGTTGCCGCCCTGCCATCAGGAGGCTGCCAAGGCCGAACAGGACAAGGCAGGCATGAACTGCTGCGGCACCGGCAGCTGCCATTGCGTGATGAGTTGCGGTGGTGTGCCCGCGCTGTCGCTGGCGGCGAGCGCATCACTGTTTGCGCAGCAGGCCGAGACCATTGCCGAACGTTCGACGCCGGTGTTGCACGCGGGCCACTACGGTCCGCCTTTGAGGCCACCGGCCACGCTCCAGAGCTGATCGCTCGATGCACCTGTGGGTGCGTCCCCCTGCGCATTGATGCGCAGCCGATTGGATTTTTGGAGCATTCCCATGAAACGATTTTTTACGCTGCCTGCTGTGGCCGCACTGTTGCTCGCAGGCCCACCTGCGACGGCCAAACCCATCGCCTTCCAGAACGGCTGGACCGCAATGGCCGAGTACGGCGCAGGCACCATGAGCGAGGCGCAGACCTACTACGCGCCAAAGTTCTGGTACTCGATTGGCGCCGGCCAGCTGCGCCTCGACGCCGACGATGGCAGCTTCAGCCGCGACATCACCTACCTGCGTACCAACGCCCTGCTCAAACGCTGGAACCTGCCGAAGGCGCAGGGCAATGTCTTCGCCTTCGGCGGGATTGGCCGCGCCACCGGCAGCGATTTTGCCGGTGCCGAAACGGTGGGGCAGGCGGGCTTGCAGGCCGACTACGAGACCCTGCGCTTCTACAGCTCGGCCAAGACGGAGTTTCACCACGCGACCGCCTTCGACCATCGCATCGACACCGTGCAACTCGGCTTCGCGCCCTATGCCCACCGCTACGACGGGGTCGCCACCTGGGTCGTCGCCCAGGGCCGCGACTACACCGGCGGCATCTACAGCGGGGTGGAAGTCGCCCTGCTGCTGAGGCTGTTCGCCGCCCGCAGCTGGGGCAGCGTCTGGTTCGAGGCCGGGCCCACGCTCGACGGCAAGCTGCAAGCCATGACCATGTTCAATTTCTAAAACTTTCCACGGAGAAATCCCATGTTGAAATCCCTCACTGCATTCACCCTCGCACTCGCCAGCACCTTCGCAGCGGCGCAAGCCAATCAGTCCATCACGATGAAGGTCGATGGCCTCGTCTGCGCCTTCTGCGCGCAGGGCATCGAGAAGAAACTGAAAGGCTTTGCCGCGACCGACGGCGTCTACGTCAATCTCGAACACGGCCTGGTGGCGATGGGCCTGAAGACGGGCACCGATGTGCCCGATGCCGAGCTGACCAGCACGCTCACCGATGCCGGCTACACGGTGAAGGGCATCAGCCGCTCGGCACAGCCGCTCAGCGCGATCCAGAAGGAGCACGGCGAATGAGCGCGGCCATCGACCCCGGCCTGAAGACAGGGTTGGGTGCCGCCAGCCTCTCGCTGCTCGCCAGCACCAGCACGCTGCTGTGCTGCGCGCTGCCGGCGCTCTTCGTCGCACTGGGCGCGGGTGCCGCGCTGGCGGGATTGGTGAGCGCCGCGCCCTGGCTGGTGTGGCTCTCGGCACACAAGGCGCTCACCTTTGGCACGGCAGGCGCGCTGCTCGTCACGGCAGGCGTTTTGCAATGGCGCGCCCGCTCGCTGCCCTGCCCGGCGGATGCGCGTCTCGCTGCGGCCTGCGCGCGGGTGCGCAAGGCCTCTTATGCGATCTACGTCATCGCCTGCGTGTTCTATCTGCTGGGTGCGGGCTTCGCATTTTTGTTGCCGCGATTGATGAACTGATGCGCAGAGGGGTGGCGTGGGAGAACATGAAGATGTTTGCCCACGCTACCTCGCTAAGGACACCATTGAGACTCGCACAGCACCCCGTCGCCATCACCATCCATTTCAGTGCCGGGACAGTTTTGCTGATAGAAAGTGGCCTCAGCGCACGAGGACATGTGTGTGCAATGTGTCTTTCCTTCGCAGCGAAACGTTTGATCTTGCAGAGGCTCTGCTGCTAGCAACGACTCGCTTGCAGAGACACTTTCTGATGCCTTTTTCATGAATGCCATGCAGCCAATCGCTACGAGGGCAATGATTGCAGCAAGGCGCAAGAGCGGTCGCCAAGAATGACTTTGACGGCTGGGCGCTGGCTCAATTGAGAATCGAGTGAATACAACGTTGAAAGCTTTGAACTGTCCCTTTTCGTCCTTCAACACCTCATAGGTCACGATATCGCCAATGGATGGCTTTCGTGACTGTGCCGGGAATGCACTGATGTGGACGAAAACACGGTCGTTGCCACCATTCCAATCAATGAAACCAAAGCCGCGCGCGTCATTCCACGCAGCAATTTTTCCTTGATATCGCACCGGCTGAAAGCAAGCTAAGCCGTCAAAACCCCATGCGCCTGCTGATCCGCGTGATAGCTGCTGCGCACCATCGGCCCCGAGGCCACATGTGAAAAGCCCATTGCCTCGCCGACCACACGCAGGCGCTCGAATTCGTCGGGGTGGACGTAGCGGACGACCGGCAGGTGGTGCTTGCTGGGTTGCAGGTACTGGCCGAGGGTGAGCATGTCGACGCCATGTGCGCGCAGGTCGCGCATGACTTGCTCGATCTCTTCGATTTCCTCGCCCAGGCCCAGCATCAGGCCGCTCTTGGTCGGCACCTTCGGGTGCAGGCCCTTGAAGCGTTCTAAGAGATCAAGCGACCAGTCGTAATCGCTGCCAGGCCGGGCCTGTTTATAGAGACGCGGCACGGTTTCGAGGTTGTGGTTGAACACGTCCGGCGGTGTGTCCTTGAAGATCACCAGCGCCGGGTCCATTCGGCCACGGAAGTCGGGTACCAGCACTTCGATGGTGAGCTTCGGGCTGGCGATGCGCGATTCGCGGATGCAGGCGGCGAAGTGTGCGGCGCCACCATCCAGCAGGTCATCGCGATCGACGCTGGTGATGACGACATATTTGAGGCCCATCTTGGCGATGGTGCTGGCGAGCTTCTTCGGCTCGTCGACATCGAGCGGATTGGGGCGGCCATGGCCGACGTCGCAGAAGGGGCAGCGGCGGGTGCAGATGTCGCCCATCACCATGAAGGTGGCGGTGCCCTTGGTGAAGCACTCGCTCAGGTTCGGGCAGTTGGCCTCTTCGCAGACGCTGTGCAGGTCGTTGGCGCGCAGGGTGTCTTTGATGCGCTGCACCTCGGCGGCATTGCCGAACTTGGCGCGGATCCACGAGGGCTTGCGCAGCGCCTCGGTGGTGGGCTCGATCTTGACCGGGATGCGCGCCATCTTCTCGGCGGCGCGCAGTTTCACGCCCTGGACGATGGGGGCGGGCTTGGCGGGGGTGTTGGTGATGTTGCTCATGCCGCCATTTTAGCGGCGGCGCTGCTATGCCGCCTTGGCATGCTGCTGGTGCAGCTCCAGCAGGGCGGGGCGCTTGAAAACCGTCTCTGGTGCCACGGCGCGGCGGATGGACTCTTCGGCATCGGCGGCCATCGTCATCCGGTCGCTGTAGTGCCCCGGCAGCAGCGGCGGGCAGTAGAAGAGTTCGGCCACCAGCCCCGGCGAGCGCAGCACACGCACCACATGCGCCAGCAGGGTATCGTCGCCGATGAAGGGGGCGATGTCCTCGCCCTTGCGATTCAGGCCGTAGCGCAGCGCCACCGGCTGCACCGGCGCCTGGCAGTCGAGCGCGGCCTGGAACAGGCGCGGGTGGAAGGGCAGCACGCTGTGGCCGTTGGTGGTGGTGCCTTCGGGGAAGATCACCACGCTGCCGCCGCTGGCCAGATGGGGCCTGAGTTTTTCCAGCATTGGCTTGCTGCCGCCGGCACCGCGACGAATGAAGAAAGTGCCGATGGCGCGGGCGATGAAGCCGATCATCGGCCAGTGCTGGATGTCGCTCTTGGCGACGAAGCGGCTGGTGAGGGCGGCACCCACCAGCGGGATGTCGATCCACGACACATGGTTGCAGACGATCATCTGCCCGCCCTCAGCCGGCTGGCCGTGGACCACGAACTGGATGCCCATGATGCGCATCAGGCGCTTGAGCCAGCGGCGCGCCCAGTCATCGGCATCGACCTTGCCGGTGAAGTCGAGATTGATGATGGCGCAGAGCAGCAGCGCGAAGGCGAGGTGGTTGATGACGCGCAGCGCGCGCAGCAGGAAACGCAGATTGGACACGATGACGAAGCGGCTCCCTGCCGCGAATTGAACGACCGGATTGCGTAATGCAAAACGGCGGCCACTGCTGGCCGCCGTCGTAAGGTGCGCTTCGATCATTACGCGAGTGCGACGCCCTGTTCGGCCGCTGCGGGCGTGCTTCGACCGAGGAAGTGCCGTGCATAGCGCGGATTCAGGTCGCTGACGTTGAGCAGCATGAACACGTCGGCACAGTTGAAGTCGCGATCCCAATACGCCTCGCCACAGGCCTTGGCACCGAGGCTGACATAGGCCTTGAGCAGGGGCGGCATGCGCACGCTGCCTTCGAGCTTTTTGTCTGCCTGCGGCAGGCCGTAGTAGGGGCGCACGCGCTGGCTGGGGCTGCTCATGCTCTTGGCGCGGATGGTGTCGAGAATGGCGTGGGCAGTCGCACCACCGTCCTCAAGACCAATCGAAGCGCAGCCGAACATGTAGTCGTAGCCAGAGCGGGTGATGTATTCGGCAATGCCCTGCCAGAGGGTGGCGATCACTGCACCGCTGCGGTGTTCGGCGGCGACACAGGTGCGGCCGATTTCCATCACGCGGCCGGGCAGGGACTCGATCATCTCCAGATCGAACTCGCTGGCGCTGTAGAAGCCACCGGTCATTTCGGCGGCTTCTTCGGTGAGGATGCGGGTGCAGGCAATCACTTCACCGTTGGCGTTGTCGATCACCATCAGGTGCTTGCAGTAGGCGTCGTACTGGTCGGTGTCGATGCCTTCATGGCCACCGTCGATGGCGGCACCCATTTCGCCGGCGAAGATGCGGTAGCGCAGCTTGAGCGTGGCCAGCACTTCGGCGTCGGTCTGGGCAAAGCGCACGGTGAAGCGGGGTGCCTGGGTGAGCAGCGTGACGGGAATCATTTCAGTCATGGCTAGCGTCCTCTTGGGGAGTCCCTTCTTGGGACGCTGGTCAAGATACGAAGCACCTGTGGCTTTGTTTTGACTGCACCGTTAAACATTCGTGACAGTCGCAGAGCCTTGCATCTGCAAGGTTCTGGCTAACGGTGCCAGAGTTTCTCGTGCGCGGTGACGAGCGCATTGCGGTTGCTGAGCAGCCGGTTGCGCTGTGGGGCTTCGATGGCATCGAGCCGGTTCAGGCTCACCGCCTGCATCGTCTCTTTGCTCATGCTGCCGCTGCGATTGGTGGGGGCCAGGGCATGGATGAGTGCCTGCGTCAGCGGCGCACTGAGGGCACGGGCAAAGCCCCGGCTGTAGTCCGGCGCTTCGCGCATCAGCACTTGCAGGCGGCGCAACTCAGGCGGCGGCGCGCTTTCTTCGGGGATGAGAAACAGCGGTGCCTTGCGGGCATTGCGGCCCCAGCGGGCGCGGCTGGAAAACACCGACAGCGGGATCGACACCAGCAGCGAGCCGGCGACCGGGATCAGCCAGGTGATGAGGTCGGGGTTGAGCTGGTAGATGGCGTAGAGCCAGCCGCCGCCCAGCAAGGTGCCGGTGCCATGCCGCAGCAGGGCTTCGCTCCAGGGCGTGGCGGCGTCTTCGCGCGGGGGTGATTTCCACTGGATGGCGATGCCCAGCAGCGCCGAGACCACGAAGCGGGTGTGGAACAGCATGCGCACCGGGGCGAGCAGGGCGGAGAACAGCATCTCGCAGGCCAGGCTGACCACCAGCGCCGCACCACCGCCAAACGCACGGCGCTCCTGCTTGCGGAACAGGATCAGCAGGGCGGCGAGAATCTTGGGCAGAAACAGCAGGCCGGCGGTGATGCCGAACAGGCGCATCGCCCATTCCGGGTGCCATTCCGGCCACTGCGGAAACAGCTGGTGCGACTCGGTGAAATACACCGGCTCGACGTTGGTGTTGACGTAGAGCAGCGCCGTGGAGAGGGCGAGAAACAGGAACCACAAGGGGGCCGAGAGATAGGCCATCACGCCGGTCATGAACACCGCCCGGTGCGCCGGGTGCAGGCCACGGGTAAAGAACAGCCGGAAGTTCTGGAGGTTGCCCTGGCACCAGCGGCGGTCGCGCTTCAGCTCATCCAGCAGGTTCGGCGGCATTTCCTCGTAGCTGCCGGGCAGGTCGTAGGCGATCCACACGCTCCAGCCGGCGCGCCGCATGAGGGCGGCCTCGACGAAATCGTGACTGAGGATTTCGCCCGACATCGCCCCCTTGCCGGGCAGGCGGCCGAGCGCGCAATGCTTCATGAACGGGGCGACGCGGATGATGGCGTTGTGGCCCCAGTAGTGGCTCTCGCCGAGCTGCCAGTAGTGCAGGCCGGCGGTGAACAGCGGGCCGTAGACGCGGGTGGCGAACTGCTGGATGCGCGCGTAGAGCGTGTCGCGGCCTGAGGCGCGGGGTGCAGACTGGATGATGCCGGCGTTGGGCCGTGCTTCCATCAGCTGCACCAGTCTTTTCAGACAATCTCCCGACATGATGCTGTCGGCGTCCATCACCACCATGGTCTTGTAGCGGCTGCCCCAGCGGCGGCACCAGTCGGCGACATTGCCGCTCTTGCGCTTGATGCGATGGGTGCGCCGCCGGTAGAAGATGCGGCCATAGCCGCCGATGGCGACACAGATGTCACGCCAGGCTTCCACCTCCGCCACGCGGGTGTCCGGGTCGCTGGTGTCGCTCAATACGAAGTAGTCGAAGGTGTTCGCGGCATCGGTCGCATCCACCGATTCGATGGTGGCGCGCAGGCCGGCGAACACGCGCGCGACATCCTCGTTGCAGATCGGCAGCAGGATCGCGCAGCGGGCATCGGCGGGGATGACCGCATCAGCGCCCTCGGTGGCGGTGATCGAGTGCTTGCCATCGCCGCGCAGCAGCACCCAGAAACCCATGAGCGCAGTCCAGAAGCCCAGACCCACCCACATGAAGAGGATCAGATACAGCGCCAGGATCGCGCCCACCAGCCAGTGCTCGATGGCCAGCGTGCCCTTGTAGGGCAGGATCGCACGCATGTAGTAGGTCGCTGCCACTGCCTGTGCGACGGTGAGCAGGCCCAGCACGATGCGGCGGTTGCGCGCGGCCACGCGCCAGCGGCTGCGCGGCGGTGCGGGGGTGGTGGCCTGCGCCGCTGCGCGGGTGAGCAGGCCGCGCTTGCCGGCCCAGCGCGCGCGCAGGCTGCGATAGACCCGGCGCACGGGATTGCCGGACCAGGGGGTGGGCGACATGCTGGCGCGCGCCAAGGGCGGCGTGGCGACCAGGCGCACGGCACCGTGAACATCGTGGGTGATCAGCTGCGGCGGTGCCGTCGCACCGAGTGCGAGCCGCAGGCGGGCTTCTTCAGACGACGCTTCGGCCTCTTCGGCCAGGCTGCTATGCAGCACCTCCCATACCGTGTCGGCTGGCGCAGCCGTGAGTTTCGCGGCCAGCGTCTGGTGTTGCACGGCGGGCAGCGAGAGCGCATCCAGATAGGCGAATGCGGTGGCGTGGGGGTCGGCCTGCGCCATGGTCTCAACCGCTCAGTTCGGCGGGTAGAGATAGCTCCAGGTCTCCGAGACCTGGGCACTGCCCCGCTTGAGGTAGGCGCGCATCTCGATCGGCTTGTCGTTGTCGCGGCGACGGAACCGGAAGCTCATGCGCCAGCCGCCAGTGATGTCGTTGCGGAAGGTCTGCTTCTCGATCAGCTCGGCGTTGTCGTCCATCCAGACGCTGCCGGTGACCGGCTCCACGGCAGGCGGCACCGGCTTGATCTTGCTGCCCTTGGCGACCTTGCCCGGCAGCGCGGGCTTGGCGGCCGGCACATCCTCGAAATCGACGATCAGGCGCTGGGTGTCGTCGGGTGTTTTCTGGTAGCCGTGACCCTTGCGGGTTTGCAGCACGCTGGCCACCGGCGGGCGCACGCCCTCATCTTTCTGCCAGCTCAGGCGATAGGCAAAGTCCAGCGCCTGGCCCGGCGCGGGCGGCGCATTGGGCACCCAGAAGGCTACGATGTTGTCGTTGGTTTCATCCGGCGTCGGGATCAGCACCAGCTCGACCCGGCCCGCACCCCAGTCACCCTTGGGTTCGATCCAGGCGCTGGGACGCTCGTGATAGTGCGCCTCCAGGTCTTCGTAGTGCGCAAAGTCGCGGCGACGCTGCAACAGGCCAAAGCCCTTGGGGTTGATCAGGCCGAAGCTGGTGGTGATGAGCCGGCGCGGGTTGATCAGCGGCCGCCAGATCCACTCGCCATTGCTGTTGGCGACCAGGAGGCCATCGGAGTCATGCACTTCGGGGCGGTAGTCCTCGTCGAAGCGGCTCTGGTTGCTGCCGTGCAGGAACATGCTGGTGAGCGGTGCCAGGCCGAGCTTGGCCACACCCTCGCGCAGGAACAGGCGCGACTGCACATCCATCACCGTCTGCTTGCCGGGGGTCATCACAAACTTGTAGGCACCGGTCACGCGGCGCGAATCGAGCAGGGCGTAGATGGTGATGGTGCTGCTCTTGGCGGTCGGCGTTTCGATCCAGAACTCGCTGAAGCTGGGGAACTCCTCACCCGAGGACACGGCGGTATCCACCGCCAGGCCGCGCGCCGAGAGGCCATAACGCTGGCCAGCGCCCAGCGCACGGAAATAGCTGGCACCCTGGAACACCAGCAGCTCGTCCTTGTACTTGGTCGAGTTCAGCGGGTAGTGGACGCGAAAGCCGGCATAGCCGAGATCCTTGAGCTTGCTGCGGTCGAGCTTGTTCTTGCCGTAGTCGAAGAAGTCCGCATTGAATTGCAGCGGGGCTGCGCGGCCATTGGCGATGAGGCTGATCTTGACCGGCGCGTTGTAATAGAGGCCGGGGTGGAACAGCTGCAACTCGAAGGGCAGGTTCTGCTTGCGCCACACCGACTGCGCGGGCTTGAAGCGGATGTCGCGGTACTGGTCATAGTCCAGTTCCTTCAGCTCTTTCGGCAGGTCGTTGCTGGGCGCTGCGTAGTCGCGCTGGGCGAGTTCCTGGGCACGGGCAGCAACCTGCTCGAAGCCGAAGGCGGCCTGCGCCGCGAGCGGCAGGGTCGAAAACGCCGTGATGAGCAAAGCGCCGACGACGCGGGTCATCGAGCGGAGACGGAGCGCATCCAGGCGCAGGAAAGCATTCGACATGTCAGACACAGCCAATCCGATGAGGGCGGCGGGTAAAGAGTGAGCCGCTATTTTAGGGTGTGTGTCACAAACCGGCATTGCAAAAATGCTTAACGCGCGAGCATTGCCAGCATCTTGCCGACGCTGGCACCGGTTTCGGCAGCACCTTCCATGTAGCCCTGATAGTTGATCGAGGTGTGTTCGCCGCAGAAATGGACACCGCCCTGGGCTGCACCCTCGTAGCCACAAAACTGTCGGTACTGGCCGACACGGTAATAGCTGTAGCTCAGGCCGAAGTAAGGCGAGAGGTGCGGCAGCGATTGCGTTGCGAGACCCGTGAAGCTGCTTGAGAGCCCCGGCAGCACCAGCTCGGCACGGCCCATGAGGGTCTGCACATCCGCCAGCACCGCGCCATTGCTGGCCATGCCGAAGGCCTTGTTGCTGCGCAGGTTCGCTGTCACCGAGCCGCCGGTGAACAGATTGAGAATACCCATGCCGCCGGCTTGGGCGCGGGTGACATCCCAGCTGCTCTGATAGCCGGTGTCGGCGTAGCTCGCACCATTCGAGATGCCCGGCCAGGCGCCGGTGCTGTTCCAGAAGCGGCTGCTGCATTGCAGCTGGGTCTTGCCGCTTTTGCCCCGGCCCTGCTCGCGGATGGCCTTGAGCTTGAGCTCATCGAAGCCGGCCTGGCGCAGGTCCACATTGGCCAGCGTGGCGAAGGGCAGGGCCAGCACCACCAGATCGGCCGTGATTTCGAGCGTCTGGCTGCCGTCTTCGAAGGTCAGCTGCTGCGCACCACCGCTGCTGCGGGCGAGCTTCACGAGCTTCTGCCCGAACTGGATGCTGCCTGCGGGCAGACTCGCCGCCATCGCGCGCGGCAGCTGGGCGTTGCCGCCCCGGATGTGGAACTGCTCGTCACTCTCGCCGAACACCAGAAAGCCCTGCGGATCGGGCTGGAAGGCGAGCAGGTAGAGCAGGTTGAGGGCGGACTGATCCTCGATGTCCGCTGCGTACTCCGGCGCATAGGCCGTGCCCAGCAGCGCAGCCAGCGGGCTTTGCAGCCCACCCGGTATGGTGCGTGCGAGGTAGTCGCGGATGCTCATCGCATCCAGCTCGATGCCGCGCGGCGTGATGTTGTCGTAGGTGCTGGGGAAGGGCGCGGTGCGCTGCTCGGCCTTCAGGCTCTGGTATATGGCCTGGAAGTCGCGGCGCGCATCGGCATAGCGGTAATAGCGGCCGAAGAACTGGTAGCTGTCCTCGCTGCCGGCCGGCTCGGCGGCCAGCAGATCATCGAGCGGCAGGCCAAAGCGGCGGGCTAGGCGCTGCATATGGAGATGGCCGCTGTCGATCAGCTCACCCATCCATTCGCTGACCTGGTTCTGTGCCCAGTACTGGCCGGCTTCGAGACTGAACATGCGGCCACCGACCCGGCTGGAGGCTTCGTAGACGGTGCTGGCAATGCCCGCATCATGCAGTGTGAGCGCGCAGTTGAGGCCCGCCATGCCGGCACCGACGATAGCGATGCGCGGCGCCTTTTTGCCAGCCCAGCCCGGCATCGCTGTCATCGTGGCGGCTGCCCCGATCCCGGCGATGGCCTGGCGGCGGGTGATGCCGGGATTTCGTGCGCGCTGATCCAGATACAGCTCTGGTGTCAGCCCCATCTGTTCGGCTGCGGCGGCGATGCGGAAGTGGCGTTGCAGCTGGGCAAACAGGGGCGTGCGGGCCATGTGTTCTCCGATCCAACGAAACTAATTTTCGGTGAGGGTATCCGACGGGATCACTGAAAAACTGGCGTGAACCTCGCGCAGGCGGTTGAGCAGCAGGCAAAACAGGTCCGCTGTCTTTTCGGCGTCGTAGATCGCCGAGTGCGCCTCGCTGCTGCTGTAGCCCAGGCCTGCTGCCATCAGCGCCTTGGCAAGCACCGTCTGCCCCAGCACGGCACCGCCGAGCGTGGCGGTATCGAACACCGAGAAAGGGTGAAAGGGGTTGCGCTTGATCTGGGTGCGATCCACCGCCGCATTGATGAAGCCGAGATCGAAGTGGGCGTTGTGGCCGACCAGGATGGCGCGCGTGCAGGCATTTTCAGACACCGCATTGCGGATCGGGCGGAACAGTTTTTCCAGTGCGTCCTTCTCTGGCACGGCCATGCGCAGCGGGTTGTCGACCTTGATGCCGTTGACCTCCATCGAGGCTTTTTCGAGGTTGGCACCGGGGAAGGGCTGCACCTGCGCGAATACTGTTTCCTTGCGGAAGAAGATGCCCTGTTCATCGACGCCGAGAATCACCGCAGCCACTTCGAGCAGCGCGTCACGATCCTTGTTGAAGCCGCCGGTCTCGACATCCACCACCACCGGCAGAAAACCGCGAAAGCGATGACCGATCTTGGGTCGGCCCGAAGCGGTCAGTGCGGCATTGGGGAGTGTGGCGAGCGGGTTGGGCGGCAAAGCGTCGTTCATGTCTGCATTGTCTCACGCAGGTGCGACCTATAATCGCGGCACTCCCTGGAACGCCCTCGCCATGCCACAGAAAATCAAGAAAGTCGCACTCGCCTACTCCGGCGGCCTCGATACCTCCGTCATCCTCAAATGGCTGCAAGACACTTACGGCTGCGAGGTGGTGACTTTCACCGCCGACATCGGCCAGGGCGAGGAGCTGGACCACGTCCGCCCCAAGGCGAAGGCGCTCGGTGTGAAGGAGATCTTCATCGACGATCTGCGCGAGGAGTTCGTGCGCGACTTCGTGTTTCCGATGTTCCGCGCCAATGCGGTCTACGAGGGTGAATACCTGCTCGGCACCAGCATCGCCCGTCCGCTGATCGCCAAGCGCCTGATGGAGATTGCCGCCAAGACCGGCTGCGATGCGATCAGCCACGGTGCCACCGGCAAGGGCAACGACCAGGTGCGCTTCGAGCTGGGCGCCTACCACTTCAATCCCAATATCAAGGTGATCGCGCCCTGGCGCGAGTGGGACCTGACCAGCCGCGAAACGCTGTTGGCGTACGCCGCCAAGCACAAGATTCCGATCACCAAGAAGAAGGGTGGCGGCTCGCCTTATTCGATGGATGCCAATGCCCTGCACATCAGTTACGAGGGCGGCGGTCTGGAAGACCCCTGGTGGTGCCCGGATGACTCGATCTGGCGCTGGACCAAGAACCCCGAAGACGCACCGGATGCGCCAGAGTTCGTGACGCTCAAGTTCGTGCAGGGCGACGTGGTGGCGGTGAATGGCAAGAAGCTCTCGCCCTACAAGGTGCTGGCCAAGCTCAACGAGCTGGGTGGCAATCATGGCATCGGTCGGCTGGATATCGTCGAGAACCGCTACGTCGGCATGAAATCGCGCGGCTGCTATGAGACGCCGGGCGGCAGCATCCTGCTCAAGGCCCATCGTGCCATCGAATCGCTCTGCCTCGACCGCGAGCAGGCGCACCTGAAGGACGAGCTGATGCCGCGCTACGCCAAGCTCATCTACAACGGCTACTGGTTCAGCCCGGAACGCCGCGCGCTGCAGGCGCTGATCGACGACACCCAGCAAAAGGTCAACGGCGAAGTGAAGCTCAAGCTCTACAAGGGCAATGTCTACAACGCCGGCCGCCGCTCGCCGGACTCGCTGTTCGATGCCCGTATCGCCACCTTTGAAGACGACAAGGGCGCCTACAACCAGAAGGACGCTGAGGGCTTCATCCGCCTCAATGCCCTGCGCCTGCGCACCATGGCCAAGCGGGATCGCAAGGCATGAGCATCGACCGGCGCACGGTATTGCTTGGCCTTGGCGGCGCTGCACTCACCAGCTGCGCCGCCCCCGGTTCGGCCGTCTACCAGATCGTCGACTCCTATCGCGCGCTGGATCGCGCCAAGAAGGAATATCCCAACACCCGCGCACAGATCGACGCCCAGCCCCTTGGTGTCATGGGTGTGCAGGTCGAGGATGGCCTGAAGGGCCTGGTGCTCAGGGAGAAGCGTGAAAACGGGCAGGATTACTGGCGCTCCGGCAACGGTGTGCTGCTGGTTACGCAGGCTGGCCGATTGATTCGCACCACAGGGTTTCCGGAGGATCAGCTGGACAGCCAGGTGTTGTCGGGTGTGGAGCCGCTGGGCCAGATGATGGATCCCGCGCTCCGTTACGAAGTCAGCCGCGAGCTGGGATTCGCCGCGCCGCAGCCAGCGATGCAGGCAAATTACAGCCTCCAGTATGTGCGTGACGTCACAGTACAGTGGCTTGGAGAGACCTACGAAGTCGCCGAATGGGCCGAGACCGTTCGTTTGCCGCAGCTGCGGCGCAAGTGGAAGCAGTTGATCCAAGTGGATCGCAGCACTGGCGTGGTGCTGCGCAGCATCCAGCATGTGGGGCCGAAGACGCGCGTCATTCTGGAGCTGCTGAAGCCTCCGACGGTGTGATCGAAACCCTGCGGGCAATAAAAAAGCCGCGTGAGCGGCTTTTTTATTGCTGAAGACCTTAGCGAGCAGTCGCGGTCGACGTTGTGGTCGACGTGGTCTGCACGGCAGCAGGGGTATCGTTCTCTTCAACGCTGACCGTGACGGCGAGCAGCAGCGCTGCGGGCAGCACTGCGGTTGCAGTGGTGGTGATCACGGCGGTGCTGAGAGCGGCTTCCTCGCCTACGGCGAATGCGTTGGCAGACAACAGCGCGCCAGCGGCGATTAATGCGAGTTTGTTCATGAGATTCCCCAAAAGATTGACGTTGGACGTAAACACTTTTTACCGCGCTGCAGCAATATTTGCAAGTCGCATCCAGAGCCTGATCGAGCGTGCTGAGCAGGGGCTGAACCTGTATCGCATCTGCCATGATTTCTCATATGAGAGATACGTAGTAAGCCACAATGCCGCTGGCATTTGCACTCGTAATAATCACGGTTTGTTTGCTGCGCCGCTTTCAACGGATGATGGTCTCTTGCTATGCCTAGTATCCACCCTTCAGGCCGCGGCGGCTTGTGGTTGTCGTGCAGCACACCAGTCCGGATTCACGATGGATAGAGTCATCCAGCGCACAGGATGATGATGGCAAGCTGTGGCACTACACTGTTGTTGCGCTGTCTCTATGAAGTGCTTCGTTTCAACCCTGTCCAATTTGGCGCTGTCCGCAGCGGCCTTGGTCGCAACCAACCGCTGAGCATCAATCATGAGTTTTCTTGCATTGCTGCGCATCGCGGCATTCGGTACAGGCCTGCTGGGTGTTACGGCTGCCTGGTCTTTCGATGACGATGCGCCCTTCTTGGGTGACTACGGTGGTGTCGGCCTCTGGCAGACACCTACCGCGCGGTTCGGTCCCGATGGTCAATTCGCGCTCGGTGTCGTCGCCAATTCGCCCTACAACCGATTGGTGGTGAACGTGCAGCCAGTCGAAGGTGTCGAGGCGACTTTCCGCTACACCGACATCACAAATCGCCTGTATTCCGAAACGCCGGAGTTCAGCGGCAACCAAAGCTACAAGGACCGCTCTCTGGACCTGCGCTTCCGCCTGCTGGACGAATCAGAAAACTGGCCGGCATTGGCGCTGGGCCTGCGTGACCTTGGCGGCACCCAGCTGTTCGGTGCCCAATATCTGGTGGCGTCGCGGCGCTTCTACGATTTCGACTTCTCGCTGGGTCTGGGCTGGGGCCGGCTTGCATCGGGTGGGCCGCTGCCTAACCCCTTCAAGCGGCAGCAGGGCAGCAAGGGCAATGGCTTCGGTGCTTCTTCCGTCAAGGATCTTTTTTCCGGGCCGGACATCGGCGTGTTTGGTGGCGTGACTTGGGACGCGCCCATCGAAGGCTTGCAGCTTTCTGCCGAATACGACCCCAATGACTACGAGAATGAGCCGCTGGACAACACGCAGCGAGTGCGCCTGCCGGTCAATTTCGGCCTTAAGTATCGTCTGCGCTCCGGTGCGACGGCCGGGCTTTCGTACCAGCGCGGCAGCATCCTGTCGTTCCAGCTCGGCTTCGGCGTGAATCTGGCTTCGCCAGTAGGCATCCCCAAGGTGCTTGACCCACGTCCGCCGCTGGCTCGGCAGCAGGCGCTCAAGGTCGCCGAAGCCGCAGGGCAGCAGGAGCTGCCGGCCAGCGATCCGGTCGAACTGGCCAAGCGTCTGGACAAGGCGCTGAAGGCGCAGCGCGTTTCGATGAGCGGATTTGCGCTGTCTGCTGATGGCAGTGAGGCCCAGGTCTGGATCACGCCCTCGGTCTATCGCGATACGCAAAAACTGCTGGGCCGGACCGCGCGCACCGCGTCGACTGTATTGCCGGGCTCGGTGCGGCAGATCAGCATCACCGAAGTCTCCTCCGGCGTCGAGGCCTACGATGCGGTCGTGCAGCGCCAAGCCTTGGAAAACACGCTCGCTGGCGGCATGGCAGCCGATGAGTTTCAGCGCACGACAGTGATCAGCGCGCCAGCGGCCGACAAGCCGGTATCGCAGTATTCGGGAGTGAAGTATCCGCAGTCCGGCTGGAGTCTCAATCCCTCGCTGCGTTCGAGCGTCGGCGGGCCGGACAGTTTCTACTTCGGCCAACTGTGGCTCAAGCTCGGCGGCTATATCAACCTGACACCCAGCTGGAATTTCGATGGTGCGCTGGGTTTCAACCTGTACAACAATTTCGATGGGCTCAAGCTCGAGTCGGACAGCCAGCTGCCGAAAGTGCGCAGCGACATCAAGAACTACCTGAAAGATGGTGAGCAGGCCTTGGTGCGGCTGGAGACTAATTACATCGAGCAGCTGGCACCGCAGTGGTATGGCCGTGTCTCGGCGGGCATCTTCGAGGAAATGTATGGCGGCGTGGCCGGTGAGGTGCTGTATCGCCCGGCAGACCCGCGCTGGGCGGTGGGCGTGAACATCAACCGGGTGCGGCAGCGCGATTTCGACCAGAAATTCAGTTTCCGCGATTACGAGGTGACCACGGGGCACATCACCGGCTATTTCGAGTTTGCGAAGCCTTCGGTGCTGCTCAAGCTCAGTGCCGGTCAGTACCTGGCAGGTGACCGTGGAGTCACGGCTGACCTTTCGCGGCAGTTTCCAAATGGCATCCGCATCGGCGTCTTCGCCACCAAGACCAACGTCTCGGCGAAGCAGTTCGGTGAGGGCGAGTTCGACAAGGGCATCTATTTCATTCTGCCGCTCGACGCGATGCTGCCACGCTCTGCCAATGGTTCAGGCGGTGTCGTGCTCAGGCCGCTGACCCGTGATGGTGGGCAGATGGTGCGTGACGGCCGCTCGCTCTACGACACCACTTACGGTGCCGTAAAGGCGCGCATGCCGCTGCGAGACAATCTCTTCTTCGAGTAATAGAGAGCCGGGTCTATGTCGATACAGCCGCGTTTCATCCAGGCCAATGGACTGGAGTTTGGCCTGCTGGAGGCAGGGCCTGCCGATGGCGAGCTGCTGCTGCTGGCACATGGGTTTCCGGACAGCGCCTGGAGCTTCGCGCCGATCATGCGCCCGCTTGCGGATGCGGGCTATCGCGTCGTAGCACCCTTCATGCGCGGCTACCTGCCGACGCAGATCCCGGCCGATGGCGACTACCGGCTGCAAACCCTGGCGCGGGACCTGATCGCGCTGGTCGACGAGCTGGGTGCCAGCCGGGCCGTGCTGGTCGGCCATGACTGGGGCGCGGTGGCAACCTACACCGCAGCGGCCCTTCGCCCCGACCGCGTGCGCGCGGTGGTGTGCGCTGCCATCCCGCACCTGCGGCGTTTCCTGCTGCGCCCCACGCCTGCGCAGCTGCGGCGCTCCAGCTACATGCTGCGGTTCCAGCTGCCGGATTCTGAGCGGCATCTGGCGGCCGATGACTTTGCCGCCTTGCGCGCGCTGGCGCAGTCCTGGTCGCCCGGTGCCGATCTCACCGCCACGCTGGCGCCGGTGATCGGCGGCTTTTCGGAGCGTGCGCGCCTGTCAGCTGCGCTGGGCTACTACCGTGCCATTCCCAAGGCCCTGTTCAGCCGCGAGGGCTGGCCTTTGTGGACCGTGCCGACGCCCGTGCCAGCCTGCGTGATCCACGGTGCGCAGGATGGCTGCATTGGTGCCGAGATATTCGGCAGTGACGCGCACCTGTTTGCCGCTGGCGTGCAGCAGATTTGCTTCGAGAATGCGGGCCACTTCATGCAGGTCGAGCAGCCCGCACGCTTTGCCGAGGCGGTGCTGTCCTTCGTGCGTGGCCTGAAAAACTAGTCGCGGAAGCGGCGGGTGAGGTCGGCGTAGGCGTCGATGCGGCGGTCGCGCAGAAACGGCCACCACCGGCGCACGTTCTCGCTGCGCGCCAGGTCCACATCGACCAGCAGCACGTCGGGCTTCTCGCCCGCCTTGGCGATGAACTCGCCCTGCGGGCCGACCGCAAAACTGTGGCCCCAGAACTGTGAGCCATTGAGATTGCCGGTTGGGTCGGGTTCGTGGCCGACACGGTTGGCGACCAGCACCGGCAGGCCGTTGGCCACCGCATGGCTGCGCTGGATGGTCACCCAGGCATCGCGCTGGCGCGCCTGCTCGTCGTCCGGGTCGTCCGGGTTCCAGCCGATGGCGGTGGGGTAGAGCAGCAGGTCGGCACCGGCCAAGGCCATGAGGCGGGCGGCTTCGGGGTACCACTGGTCCCAGCACACCAGCACGCCGAGCCTGCCGACGCTGGTCTGGATCGGCGTGAAGCCCAGATCGCCCGGCGTGAAATAGAACTTTTCGTAATAGCCGGGATCGTCCGGGATATGCATCTTGCGGTAGGTGCCGGCAAGGGTGCCGTCGGCCTCCAGCACCACGGCGGTATTGTGGTAGAGCCCCGGCGCTCGGCGCTCGAACAGGCTGCCTACGATGACCAGCTTCAGCTCCTTGGCCAGCGCGCCCAGCCATTCGGTGGAGGGGCCGGGGACGGGTTCAGCCAGATCAAAGAGATCGGTGGATTCGTGCTGGCAGAAGTAGAGCGAGGTGTGCAGCTCCTGCAGCAGCACCAGCTTGGCCCCGCCCGCAGCGGCGGCGCGGATGCCCTCTTCCGACATCTTCAGGTTGGTGGCGCGGTCGGCCGTGCAGGGCTGCTGGACGATGCCGGCACGCAGGGTTTTGGTCTTGCTCATGGTCAGATTCCTTCGACGGCAGGCAGCTGCATGGTGGCGCAGTGCAGGCTGCCGTACTGGTTGATGAGGGCGCGGCAGTCGAGCCCCAGCACTTCGCGGCCGGGGAAATGCGGCTTGAGGCGGCGCAGTGCTTCGGCGTCGGTGGCGGCATCGCCGTAGGTGGGCATCAGCACTGCACCGTTGAGCATCAAAAAGTTCGGATAGCCCGCCGGCAGGCGCTTGCCGTCCTCATCATGGATCGCAGGCGGCAGGGGCAGCGGCACCAGGGTGTAGGGCTGGCCGTTGGGTTGTGTCAGGCCGCGCAGCTCGCTTTCGAGCGCCTTCAGGTCTTCAAAGTGCGCATCGCCCGCATCCTCACAGGCTTGGTAGGCGATGGTGGTGGCGTTGCAGAAGCGTGCGATGGTATCGACGTGGCCGTCGGTGTCGTCGCCGATCAGGTCGCCCGCTTTCAGCCACAGCACGCGCGCGACGCCAAGCCGCGCTTTCAGCTCGCCCTCGATCTGCGCCTTCGAGAGGTGCGGGTTGCGGGTGGGGGCGAGCAGGCACCGTTCGGTGGTTAGCAGCGTGCCTTCGCCATCGACATCAATGCCGCCCCCTTCCAGCACAAAATCGGTGGACTCGACCGGCGGGTTGAAAGCGCCGAGGTCTTTCAGCTGGCGGGTGAGGGTGTTGTCGAGCGCCGCATCGAACTTGCCGCCCCAGCCATTGAAGGTGAAATCCAGCAGCACGGGCTTGCCGTCTCGCAGCACCGCGATGGGGCCGTGGTCGCGCGCCCACACGTCGTTGCTCTTCACCGGGTAGAGGCGCAGATTGAGGCCGACAGCGCCATTGGCAATGAGATCGGCGCGCAGGCTGGTTACATCCTCCTCGGTGCCAATCAGCACCGGCTGAAAGCGCGAGATAGCCACCGCCAGCTGCACGAAATTGGCGCGCACGGCGGCAAACCAGTGCGCAAAGTCACCCGTGGCGCGCGGCCAGGTGAGCTGGATGGCGGATTGAGGGGCCCATTCGGGCGGCAGGAAGGTGGTCATCAGATCGTATGGAGCCGTAGAAACAAATCAGGGCGCTTGCGCGCCCTGTAGGGAGTGCAGGCCTTGAACCTTACCGCGCGCTCGATTGCAGTTCTTCGGTGCGCTGGAGTGCCGGCGGGCGACCCGGCACCACGGCATCCACGACATGGCTGTTCTCGAAGAACACCGAGAAGCCGGGGTAATCCCAGCGGGTGATGGGCGGCTGACGCTTGCTGCCGCCACCGACGGCCCTGTGCTTGAGGCTCGGTGCGCCGAACTGCTGCAAGACCACCTTCATGGTGGCGCCCTTGGCAGGCTTCGCTACCGGGGCGGCGATATCGGATTCAGGCATCTCGATGACATCGGCCAGGGCGGCCAAAGGCAGCACGGGGAGCAGCAGGGCAAGGGCCAGAAAGGTCGAACGCATGTCGGCTACTCCGTGATTTAGGAATCAACACGAATACTCTAGCAGTGCCGTCTCCGTGTTGACACTGCCAAGACGCGCCCCTATCATCCGCGACCTCAAAAAACGGCCCCCAGGTTTCTTTCCCTGTGTGTCTTTCGAGTTCAGCGGTTTCATCGTCAACGCTGCCCACATCCGCATAGCGCGTGTGCAGTAAGTCCTAGGATCAGGAACAGTGCCAACAATCAATCAACTCGTGCGCGATGGGCGCACCAGCAAGGTCTACAAGAGCAAAGCTCCTGCATTGACCGGCAGCCCGCAAAAGCGCGGTGTCTGCACCCGCGTCTACACCACGACGCCGAAGAAGCCCAACTCCGCTCTGCGCAAGGTGTGCCGCGTGCGCCTGACCAACGGCTTCGAAGTCACCAGCTACATCGGCGGTGAAGGTCACAACCTGCAGGAGCACTCGGTCGTCATGATCCGTGGTGGCCGCGTAAAAGATCTTCCCGGTGTTCGTTACCACACCGTCCGTGGTGCGCTCGACGCATCCGGTGTGGACAAGCGCCGCCAGAGCCGTTCGAAGTACGGCGCGAAGCGTCCCAAGGCCGGTGCTGCACCCGCAGCTGGCAAGAAGAAGTAATAGGAGCCAGTCATGTCACGTCGCCGCACCCCCGAAAAACGCGAAATCCTGCCCGACCCGAAGTTCAAGAGTGTCATTCTCTCGAAGTTCATGGCGATGATCATGGAAGACGGCAAGAAAGCTGTCGCCGAAAAGATCATCTACGGCGCGCTCGACCAGATCGCCACCAAGAAGAAGACCGACGATCCGCTCGCCGTGCTCACCACTGCCTTCGAGAACGTGGCCCCCGCCGTCGAGGTGAAGTCCCGCCGCGTCGGTGGTGCGACCTACCAGGTGCCGGTGGAAGTGCGTGCGGTTCGCCGCAACACACTCGCCATGCGCTGGCTGATCGACGCCGCCCGCAAGCGCGGCGAGAAGGGCATGATGGACCGCCTCGCCGGCGAACTCATCGACGCCTCGGAAAGCCGTGGTGCCGCCGTGAAAAAGCGCGAAGACACCCACAAGATGGCAGAAGCTAACAAGGCTTTCGCGCACTTCCGCTGGTAAAGCGAAGGGTTGTCCCCATCGTCATCGCTGTCAGCAATCCGCGGCCCTCAAAAGCTGCGGATTGTCATTTGCAAATCGCGCTGCCCTGCTAGCGTGACCGACCCAGCAACCTAAGACTAAGAGCATCCTATGGCCCGCGCCACACCCATCAATCTCTATCGCAACATCGGTA
The DNA here is from genome assembly GCA_040386395.1 of Pseudomonadota bacterium. Classification (GTDB taxonomy): domain Bacteria; phylum Pseudomonadota; class Gammaproteobacteria; order Nevskiales; family Nevskiaceae; genus Stagnimonas. Next base: position 72,784 of record JAZKFO010000061.1, read on the forward strand.
TCTCCGCGCACATCGACGCGGGCAAGACCACCACGACCGAGCGCGTGCTGTTCTACACCGGTGTGAACCACAAGATCGGCGAAGTGCATGACGGCGCGGCCACGATGGACTGGATGGAGCAGGAGCAGGAGCGCGGCATCACCATCACGTCTGCTGCCACCACCACCTTCTGGAAGGGCATGGGCGGCCAGTTCGACAACCACCGCATCAACATCATCGACACCCCCGGGCACGTGGACTTCACCATCGAAGTCGAACGTTCCATGCGCGTGCTTGACGGCGCCTGCATGCTCTATTGCGCGGTCGGCGGCGTGCAGCCCCAGTCCGAGACCGTGTGGCGCCAGGCCACCAAGTACAAGGTGC
>JAZKFO010000062.1:0-4852 GCA_040386395.1 Pseudomonadota bacterium
CCCTTCTGGTGGTTCTGGGCAAACTCTTCCCAGGGGTTCTGGCGGCACTGCTTCATGCCCAGCGAGATGCGGCGGCGTTCGCCGTCGATGTCGAGGATCATGACTTCGGTCTCGTCGCCCAGCATCACAGCCTTGCCGGGGTTGACGTTCTTGTTGGTCCAGTCCATCTCGCTGACGTGGACGAGGCCTTCAACGCCCGGCTCGACTTCGACGAAGCAGCCGTAGTCGGTGATGTTGGTAACCTTGCCGAACAGGCGGGTGTTGACCGGGTAACGACGTGCGATGTCGGCCCAAGGATCAGCGCCCAGCTGCTTGAGGCCAAGCGACACGCGGCGGCGCTCGCGGTCGTACTTGAGGACCTTGACTTCGATTTCCTGGCCGGCGGTGACGACTTCGGCCGGATCCTTGATGCGCTTCCAGGTCATGTCGGTGATGTGGAGCAGGCCGTCGATGCCGCCGAGGTCCACGAACGCGCCGTATTCGACCAGGTTCTTGACCACGCCCTTGAGCACCACGCCTTCCTGAAGGTTGGCGAGCAGGCTGTCGCGGTCAGCGGAGTACTCGGCTTCGAGCACTTCACGACGCGAGACCACGATGTTGTTGCGCAGCTTGTCGAGCTTGATGACCTTGAACTCGAGCGGCTTGCCTTCGAGGAAGGTGGTGTCGCGCACCGGGCGGACATCGACCAGCGAGCCGGGAAGGAAGGCGCGGATCGTGCCCATCTCCACGGTAAAGCCGCCCTTGACCTTGCCGGTGATGATGCCGATGACGGTTTCCTTGTTGGCGAAGGCGCTGTCCAAACGCACCCAGGCCTTGATCTTTTCTGCCTTCTCTTTCGAGAACTTGGTCTCGCCAAAACCGTCTTCGAGGGTTTCCAGAGCGACTTCGACCATGTCGCCGATGGCGACGCGCAGCTCGCCGTCGACCATGAATTCTGCGAGGGCAATCACGCCTTCGGATTTCAGGCCCGCGTCAACGATGACGACGTCGGACTTGATGTCCAGCACCAGCGCATTGACGAGCGAGCCGGACTGCATGGACTGACCAGCCTTGAGGCTGGCTTCAAACATTTCAGCAAATGAGGTTGTTTCGGTAATCAAAATTTGGTCTCTTTTTCCACTTAACGTGTGGAGCGTTACAGGGTTGGAGTGAATGTTCCGTCGTAGTCCATATGACGGGCCAGGTGGGGATAAAACCCGCTCAATCCTTTGAGTGGGGTGCGCAAAAATGATGCTGAAAAGAGCATTTGCGTGAAAAACGGCTAGCGGCTTGCTGCGAGCAGTGCCTTCACGCGATGGATGACCTCATCCGGCGAAAGCCCTGTCGTATCAATGAGATGGGCGTCATCGGCAGGCTTTAACGGCGCTACCTCACGACCCCGATCTCGCGCGTCGCGCGCACGGATTTCCTGACAAAGGGCGGCGAAATTAACAGCAATTCCCGCATTCCTCAACTGTTTTTCGCGTCTGGAGGCGCGCTCCTCCGGGCTCGCATCCATGAACAACTTGAGGCCGGCATCGGGGAAAACCACCGTGCCCATGTCGCGGCCGTCGGCAATCAGGCCGGGTGCCTTGCGGAAATCGTGCTGGCGTTGCAGCAGCGCCGCCCGCACAGCGGGGGCGACGGCGATGCGGCTGGCGAGGGCGCCGGTCTCCTCGGTGCGCACCCGGCGCGTCCAGTCGTTGCCGACCACCAGGATCGCCTCGTCGTCCTCGGTCTCGCCCACGAACTGGATATCGAGATCCTTGGCGAGTGCCGCCACCGCATCCACCTCTTCGAGCGGGATGCCCTGCTCCACCGAAGCCAGCGCCAGGATGCGATAGAGCGCGCCGGAGTCCAGCCGGTGATAACCGGTGGCAGAGGCCAGCCAGCGCGTGACCATGCCCTTGCCGACGCCGCTGGGGCCATCGACGGTGATGACGGGTGCGGCAATCGTCATGGCGAGACCTGCCTGAGTGCGGCGAGCTGGGCGAAGTAATCGGGATAGGTCTTGGCGACGCAGCCGGGTTCATTGATGCGCACCGCGACCCCGCCGCAGGCGGCCAGGGAGAAGCTCATTGCCATGCGGTGATCGTCGTAGGTTTCGATGGTGGCGGCCTGCGCTTTGGCTGGCGGCACCACGCGCAGGTAGTCCGCGCCGGCTTCGACCGTGGCGCCGAGCTTGCTCAGCTCTGCGGCCATCGCGGCGATGCGGTCGGTCTCCTTCACGCGCCAGCTGCCGATGTTGCGCAGCACGCTGGGGCCGTCGGCAAACAGCGCAACCACGGCAGCGGTCATGGCGGCATCGGGAATGTGATTGAAATCGGCATCAATTGCTCTGGGGCGAAAGCCAGCACCCAAGCCTGGAGAAGCCGCTTCAGTCCAGTCTTCCCCCTGCGTGATGGTCGCGCCCATCGCACTCATCACCTCGGCGAAGCGCTTGTCGCCTTGCTGGCTGGAAGAGCCCATGCCCAGCACGCGCACCGGGCCGCCGCTGAGCAGGCCCAGCGCCAGGAAGTAGGACGCCGACGAGGCATCGCCCTCGACCGCAAACACCCCCGGCGCGCGGTAACGCGCACCGGCCTCGATCGTGAAGCGTGGCGCACCCGATGCCGTCGCATCGCACTGCACCGCCACGCCGAAGCGCCGCATCAGCTCGATGCTGAGATCGATATAGGGCCTGGAGATCAGCTCCCCGTCCACCTCGATCACCAGCTCCTGCTCGCGCGCCAGCAGCGGGGCGGATTGCAGGATGCCGGTGAGGAACTGGCTGGAGGCATTGCCACGCACGCGCACTGGTCCGGCGACGCGCGCGCTGGCCGGTTCAATCAGCAGCGGCGGGAAACCTTGCTCCTGCTGATACCGAATGCTAGCCCCCAGCGGGCGCAGCGCCTCCACCAGATCGCCGATGGGCCGCTCATTCATGCGCGGCACGCCGGAGAGGCGGTAGCGGCCGCCCATGAACGCCAGCACCGCCACCAGCGTGCGAATGGAGAGCCCAGAGTTGCCGACGAAGAGTTCGGCCTGCTGTGCTGGGAAGCGCGCGCTGCCAGTGATGCGCAAGCCCTGCTCGCCCTCGTCCACCATCGCAACGCCGCAGGCTTGCAGGGCACCGCGCATCACGCGCGTGTCGTCCGAGTCGAGCAGGCCGGTCAGCCGGGTCTCGCCCTCGGCGAGCGCCGCCAGCAGGAGCGCGCGGATGGACACACTCTTGGAGCCCGGCAGCCGCACCGTGCCGGTGGCAGCCCGGATGGGCGCAAGGTCGAGAAACGCTGTCATTCGATCTGCGCCAGATAGTGCTCGCGCGCCACCCGCGCCCGCTCGAAGCGATCCTTCAATGCCGACCATTGTCCCTGCTCGATGAGCTGCTGCACCTGCTGTAACTGGGCAATCTGCGCCTTCAAGAGTTGCAGCACCTCGTCCGCATTGGCGCGCACGATGTCGTGCCACATCTGCGGGGACGAGCTGGCGATACGGGTGAAGTCACGGAAGCCGCCGCCAGCGTTGGAGAAAATCTCCTCGCTCTCGGCACGGTCTGCCAGCAGCTCGACAAAGCTGAAGGCCAGCACATGTGGCAGGTGCGAGGTAGCGGCAAAGATGGCGTCGTGACGACCTGCCTCCATCTCCACCACGCGCGCGCCGGTGGCCTGCCAGAGGGCACGCACGGTTTCGAGTGCGGCGGCATCCTGCGCGGCATGCGGGGTGAGGATCAGGCGCTTGCCCTTGAACAGACCGGCGAAGCCTGCGGCCACCCCACTTTTCTCGGTGCCGGCGATGGGGTGCGCCGCCACGAACCAGCCCGGCAGCTCGCCGCAAACCCGCTGCACGTCCGCCAGCACCGACTGTTTGGTGCTGCCGACATCGGTGACGATGGCGCCCGGCTTGAGTGCAGGCAGCACGGCGGCGAGTGCCTCTGCCGTGCGCAGCACCGGCACGGCCAGCACCACCACGTCGGCTTCGCGCACTGCCTCTGCGGCACTCGCGGCGGCGTGGTCGATCACTCCCAGTGCCAGCGCGGCCTCGCCTTGGGCGGTATCCGGGTCGAAACCGTGGATGGCACCGACCGCATCCGCAGCTCGCAGCGCGCGCGCCAGCGAGCCGCCGATCAAGCCCAGGCCGATGACAGCAAGAACGGGCTTCATTCTTAGCTTGTCATTCCCGCGCAGGCGGGAATCCAGGTGTCGGTTACCGCCCCACCTGCGAAAAGCACTGCGCTATGCGCATCCTGGATTCCCGCCTTCGCGGGAATGACAGGGGTTGAGGGCGTCGCCTTAAGCCAACACTGCACGAAGCGCATCCAGAAACCGGGTGTTCTCGGCCGCAGTGCCGACGCTGACGCGCAGAAAAGTCGGCAGCCCATAGCTCGCCATCGGCCGCACGATGATCCCGCGCTCCAGCAGGCCCTGATGGATGGGCTTGGCCTCGCGCGCGAAATCAATCGTCACGAAGTTGGCTTGTGAAGGCAGGGTCTTGAGGCCCATCGCGCCCAGCTCTTTCACGAAGCGCGCGCGCTCGGTGGTGTTGAGCGTCACCGCATCGGCGACGTGCTGCTGGTCGTCCAGCGCCACTTCGGCGGCGAGCAGCGCGAGGCTGTTGTTGTTGAAGGGCTGGCGCACGCGGTTGAGCAGGTCTGCCACCGCGGGGTGGCTGAGCGCATAGCCCGCGCGCAGGCCGGCGAGGCCGTACACCTTGCTGAAGGTGCGGCTGACCAAGAGGTTGGGATAGGTCTTGAGCCAGCGCGCCGTGTCGGGGCGCAGAGCTTCATCCTGGTACTCGAAGTAGGCCTCGTCGAGTGCCACGATCACATGCGCCGGCACGGTCTTGAGGAAGGCCTCGATCTCGTCCGGCGGCAGCCAGGTGCCCGTCGGGTTGT
>JAZKFO010000063.1:0-13302 GCA_040386395.1 Pseudomonadota bacterium
TCAGGCGCAGCAGCTCGCCGCCCATCACGTCCCAGCGGCCCGACTGCTGCCAGAGTTCGGCGGGCTGGATCGAGGGCATGAAGCACTCCACCGCACCGGCATTGTTCATCTCCTCGCGCACGATGTTTTCCACCTTCGCCAGCACGCGCTTGCCGATGGGCATCCAGGTGTACAGGCCCGCGCCGAGCTTGCGGATGTAGCCCGCGCGCTGCATGAGCTGGTGCGAAATCACCTGCGCGTCGGCGGGGGTTTCTTTGGTGGTGTGGATGGGGAAGCGGGACAGGCGCATGGCTTTTCTAAACGGCGACGGGGAAACGGGCGCAGAGTCTAACGGCTCCGCCAGCGCCCCTGCCCTCCAGAGCCCTGAGGGCATGCCGCCGACGCGCTTTGCCAAGCCCTGGTTTGAGGATTAGCCTGCGGTGGCGTGATCCCGCCTTGCCACACCCACCGTCGAGAACTTTCATGCCCAAAGCGCCGAGCAAACCCGCTGCCAAGAAGCCTGCTGCCAAAACAGCCAGCAAGTCTGTCAAGAAAACCGCCGGTGCTGCCGCACCCAAGGCCAGCGTCAAAAGAGCGACGCCGCTCGACAAGCTCAGCCACAGCGTGGCCAAGAAAGGGCCGGGGCCGATACCGCCGCTGCCGGTGAAGGACAAGCTCGTCCAGCTCAAGGACAAGGTGGTGGCTGCGCTCACGCCTGCCAAGAGCAAGGCCAAAGCCAAGTAGCCACTAATCGCAGAGTGGCAGCACCACCCTGCGCAGTTGCAGATCGTCGTCGAGTTGCAGCGGCACGCGGCATTGCACCGCGCCCTTCACTGCGGCTGCGGCCGGTAGGGTCTGGGCCACGGCCCAGACTCTGGCACTGCCATCGAGACTCGCGCTGAGCAGCTCGCTGCCAGCGGCATCGAGCTGCATCGTCCACGCCACCTGATCGTGGGCGCCCAGCAGGGCGAGTGCTTGCGCGCGCGCACTGTCCCAGACATGCAGCGCGCCATCCCAGTCGCTGCTGACCAGCAGGCTGGGGCTTAAGTAACGCAGCTCCCAGGGGCGGTGGCCACCCTGCGGGATCACTCGCCAGTCGCCACCCGCCACGGGCTGCGACCAGATTTCGCCGGTGCTGGTGATCAGTGCCCAGTGCTGGCCGTCAGGTGCCACTGCCACACTGCCTTGATGCGTCTCGTTACCCTGGGCAAGAGGCAGCCGCTGGCTCACCGTACCGCCAGGCAAGGTGATGACTTGCGCTCCCTTGCTTTGATCCACGATCAGCAGCCGCCGGGGATCGGGGCCAAATACCAGCGCGGTGTAGACGGCTCCCGGCAGGGGGTAGCTTTGCAGCAGGCGGCCGTCGCTGCGCGACCACTGCCGCAACACGCCATCGCCACAGCCCGTGAATACGCTGAAGCCATCGGGGCTGAACGCCGCCGTGAGAACCGGGGCCGGGTGTTGCAGGGTGTGCAGCCTTTGGCCACTTCGGGCGTCGAGCAGAAGCGCCTCGTTGTCATCGGTAATGGCGGCGTAGTGCAGCAGCAGTAGTTGTGCATCGTCAGTACTCAGCAGCATGCGGCGGGTGGCACCGGCGATGGCCGTAATTGCCAAACGCTGACCATCGGCCACGCGCCAGATACTCACGGTGCCGTCATCAGCAGTGGTGATGGCCCGCTCACCGTCGCTCGTGGTCAACAGCTGCACCAGCCTTTGCGTATGGCCCTTGCCACTGGCGATGCGGGTACCAGTCGCCCGATTCCAGACACCGAGCTGCTGGTCATAACCCGCAGTGACCAGCCGCGAAGTGCTGCCCGCGAACTGCGCACCATAGAGCGCAGGCGGCTGACGCAGGTCGAGCCGGGGCCCGGGCAGGGGCGAAAGCCGCGCGGTGTTGCCGCTCTCGCCGGCCAGCAGAAGGGCATCGCCGCGATGGTTGAATGTTGCAGCGGACACCGCCTGCGGCTCGAACTCGATGTCGGCCAGCCGCCGGCGCGAGAGCACATCCCATAGCTCTGCTCGCGGCTCGTCGGTGGTGGCGATGGCGACGAAGCGACCGGAGGCGTCGAGATCGCCCGATGCCACCCAGTCCAGCTTCACGTCGCGCGTGAACAGCAGCACGCCGCGCTCGATATCCCACACCTTGTAACCCTGCCGGCCCACGGTCAGCAGCCTCAAGCCCGCCGCATCGAGCTGCACATCGGCCACGTAGGACTTGTCGGCCGAGAACGCCAGTTGCAGCTCGCCCGCTGGCAGGGCCCAAACCCGCACATCGCCCTTGCGGCTGATGCCAACCAGTCGCTTGCCATCAGGGCTGACCAGCAGGCCGGTGATGCCGGTCGGCGTGCGGCCTGTGAGCGTGTGTAGCAGACGGCCACTGCGTGCATCCCAGTGCCGCACCAGGCCCTCGCTGTCGCCCGTGAATACCGCGAGGCCATCGCGGCTGAAGCCGGCGGCCTGCGCCGTCGCAACATGTGGCAGCGTGCGCAGCACCGCCCCGCTCTCTACATCGCGCAGCTGCACGCCGGGTTGATCACCCTCGGTGGTCAGCAGCAGGCGCGCATCTGGTGACAGGGGGTTGCCGAAGTGTCCGGCATGGCCTGCGAGCTTGAGCAGCTGCTTGCCGCTGCGCACGTCCCACACGCCAGTCTCGGCACCCTGCTGACCATAGTTTGTGGACTCGGCATAACCACTCACCAGCACGCGCGTGCCACCGGGAAGAAAGCGCAGCAGATGCGGATGCGCCGGCAGGCCAGTGAGCCGCTGCAACTCGGCACCGCTCTTGGCATCGCGCAGCACGGCGAGCGTGCCCTGCTCGCCCACCACCGGCGTGATGAACTGGGTATCGTCGGGGCTGAAGGCCGGTCGCTGGATGAAACCCGTCGCCGCAGGTGGAAAGGGGTTAAGTGCATCCACCGTTTCGAGCGCGCGGGCCAGCATGAAGCGCAGTGCCGGCGTATCCAGCCCCAGCGCATACGCCTCGCCCAAATACACCGCCGCGCGCTGCGGTGCCTGCGCCAGCAGGGCCAGCCGGCCGCGCTCGTAGACCGTTTCGATGCGCTGCTCCAGCAGCTTGCCGCGCCGATAGCGCTCGAACCACTGCCAGGCCGAGACCAGCACCGCCACGACCGCCAGCACCGTCAACACTTGCTGCACCCGCTGCCAGCGCTGCCGCTGTCGTTCACGCTGGGTCAGGTCATCCAGACCCACCTCCAGCAGGCCGGCGATCAGCTTGAGCAATGCGCCCTGGCGACCATCGCCGCTGTCGCGCGCATCGGCGGCAATCGGCTCCACCGGCTGCCCCGTGAGATGGCCCTCGGCATCCATCGCCTGGGTCATGGCCGCCGGAAAGCACTCACGCTCGGCCTCACTCGCATGCGGCTCGCCATCGACGATCAGCGCCAGCACCTGCCCGCCGCGACCGAGCGACTTGAAGTAGCGGATCTCCTCGTTCACCCAGCGCGAGCCGGCCGCGCGCGGCGAACAGACGACGATCAGCATCCGCGAATCGCGCAGCGCCTGCTGGATGACGGAGCCGAGTTCGGCGGCCGAAGGCAGCTCGTCCCGGTCGCGGAAGATCGGCAGCAGGCGCTGGGGCAGCTGGCTGCGCGCACCCTGCCGCAGCCGGGCGGGCACGCGGTAGCTCTCGAGCGCGCGATGAAGCCACCTGGCCCAGGCCTCGTCGGCGTGGCTGTAGCTGATGAACGCGCGGTAGCGGTGCTGCTCCATCTCGTTCTCTCACACTCCCTGTGCCGCTCTGGCTGCGCAAGATATGCTCAATCCATGCCCGCCGAAAAGTCACCCGCCTGGCTCAGCCCCCTGCTCGGCGACGCGCCGGGCCAGAGCCTGCTGGTCGGTGGTGTCGGCCACCTGCTGCTCAACCGCGAGGAAGAAGCGGTGGTCACCGCCGCACTCGAAGCCCGCGTGCTGCCGCTGCTGCGTGACATGGCCGCAGGCCGGCCCATCACGTTGTTCACCGGCCTGGCACCGGGTGCCGATGTGCTGCTGATGGATCGCGCCAGCAGCTGGTGCGAGCGCAATGGCGTGCGGCTCTACAAGGTGGGCCTCTGCGCGGTGCCGCAGCACTGGCTGATCGACGACTGGGTGGAGCGCGCCGCCAAAGCCGGCTACACCCTCACCCAGGGCGACCATCACTGGCTGCGCGCCAACATGGAGGTGGTGCTGTCGGGCTGCGACAGCGTGGTGCATTTCTACAAGCCGGCCGACGAGGCGGTGCTGGCCGACCCGCTGCGGCGGCAGGAAAACTACCGCCACATGGCCGCCGTGCTGGCCGAGTACGCCGACATGCTGGTGGCCGTGCTGCAGGCCGAGTACCTGGGCCAGCCCGGCGGCACCGCCGAGGTGGTGGCCTGGCGGCAGGACCCCACGCGCATCCCCAGTGCCTATCGCACCCGCCCGCCACGCTCGCCCGCCGAGGCAGAGACCGGCTTGATCCTGGTCGACCCGATGCCCGCGAAAGTCACCATGCAGACGGCAGGTGGCGATGCGCGGGTGAAGAAGATCCTGCACAGCGCCCAGGCAGCCCTGCGCCAGGGCAACGAGCTGCTCGCCAACGACATCCTGTATCGGGCGCTGGAAGACGGCGTGCATCATTCCGAACTGCATTACCTGCGCGTGCAGCTGCTGGCGCGCGTCGGCAGCAGCGCGCTGGCGCTGCGCGAGTACGAGCGGCTCGCCCCGCCGGTGGGCACCCGCAATGCCGACTGGCTGACCCTGCTGGGCCGCATCCGCAAGGACATCGCACTGCGCAGCCAGGACCCGGCGCAGTTTCTCGATGCCGCCCGGCATTACCTCGCCGCCTGGCAGCACACGCCCAGCAGCTACAGCCTCATCAACGCCGCCAGCCTGTCGGTGCTGGGGCAGGACCTGGAGCGCGCCCGCGAGCTGGCTGACCAGGCGCTGGCCGCGGTGGATGCCGAACCGGCCAACAGCGAGGAGCAGCGCTACTTCGCGGCCGCCACCCGCGCCGAGGCCATGCTCATCCTCGGCAATCACGCCGCACTCAGGCTGCACCTGGCCGAAGCCGATGCGCTGCCGATGGACATCGCCCGCCGCAGCCGCACCCTGCAACAGTTGCAGCGGCTTTGCCAGGCACTCGGCGTGGATGCCGGCCTGCTCTCGACGCTGACCATGCCGCCGCTGATCGTGCTGCGCCGTCTGGGGCTGGCGGACATGCGGCCGATGGAGGCCATCGAGGCCCTCAGCATCCCGCCCTTTGCCGCCCACGCCACCCTGTTTGCAGGGCTGTGCGACAGCTTCGATCTGCTGATGGCCGAAGCGCTGTTTGCGGCCGGCCATCAGCTGCACCTGGTGCTGCCATACCGGGTCGACCGCTTCATCGAGGGCACCCGCCTGCGGCTGGGGCCGCACTGGGCGGCGCGGCTGGAACGCTGCATCGCCAGGGCCGCGCGCATCCACACCGAGCGCGGTTTTCTCGAAGCCGAACTGGGCTGGGCCGCCAGCAATGTCACCGAGCGCGCGCTGGGGCTGGCGCTGCTCGCCGCACAGCGATCCGGCGGGCGCGTGCAGCTGGTCGAGGTGGATCCGACGCCCTCGCCGCCGCGCTTCGATGCCCTGCCTGATTTGGATGATCGCGCGGCGCGCGTGCCGCAGGCCCTGCAGCAGCTCTATGCCCGCGAAGCCCCGGCCACCGCGCCCGCAGGCCGTCGCATGGTCGGGTTGATCTTTGCCGACTTCGCCGGTTTCCAGAAATTGCAGGACAGCGAGCTGCCGCATTTCTGGGGCGGCCTGATGCGCGGCATCAGCCTGCTGCTGATGCGCCACGGCGAGCGGATTCTGCTGCGCCACACCTGGGGTGATGCCCTGCATGTGGTGACTGCCGATGCCACGACCGCCGCCGAGATCATGGGCGACATCCAGCAATATCTCGAACTGCACCGGCTCGACCCGGTGGCCCCGCTGGCGGGCCTGGGCCTGCGCATCGCCGGCCACTACGCGCCGGCCTATGAGGGGCATGACCCGATCCATGCCGCGCGCACCTATTTCGGCACCCAGCTCTCGCTCACCGCGCGCATCGAGCCGGTCACCCCGCCGGGGCAGATCTACGCCACCGAGGCCTTTGCCGCGCGGCTGGCGCTGGAGGGGGCCGAGCACTTCGCACTCGAATACACCGGCGAGATCGAGCTGGCGAAACGCTTCGGCGCCTACCGCCTGTATTCGCTGCGCAGGCTGACGGGCTGAAGCGACTTCAAACCGTCAACAGACGGTGATGTTCGGGGCGTAGCCTGCACGACGTTTTTCGACCGATGACCTGCCATGCGTCTGCTCCCCCTTACTGCGGCCACCTTCTGCACCCTGCTGTTGACAGCCTGCGGCCAGGCCACGGACCGCAGTGCCTCGGCCAGCACCAGCAAGGCGAATGCACTGGCAGCACCCGTCGGCAGCTGGCTGGCCGGTGACACGCATGTCCACAACGATCACTCCTCCGATGGCAGCGCCCTGCGCCAGGGCCTGGACGGGCGCGGGCCGGGCAATGTCAGCGTCGCCGACCAGATTGGCCAGGGGGTGTTGAACGGTCTCGACTGGCTGCCACTCACCGACCACCGCACCTACGACCAGCACTACGACCCGCTGTGGGAGTCGGCCGATCTGGTGCTGATCCCCGGCGAGGAAACCAATGGCGGCCCGCACGGCAAGGCGCTGGGCGCGGTGGACTGGCTGGTGCAGGACGCGACCTACGCCGGTCGCCCGGACTGGAGCCGCATCCAGGGTTCGATCTGGGACGCGCATCTGCAAGGCGCGCTCTACGGCCACAACCACCCGGACGATGGCATCGTCGGCGAGGACGGCATCACGGCCAACGACAACGCCAATGCCATCGGCTACGACCTGATGGAAATCTGGAACAAGGGCAGCGGCATCGCCACCGAGCTGCGCTTTGCCGAATCGCAGTGGAATCTGGGCCTGCGCTTTGCCGGTGTGGGCGGTGGCGACAATCACTTCCGCGAGCTGTGGCAGGTGGCGGGCGTGGGCCTGCCGGCGACACAAGTGTTCGCACGCGACGTCAGCGAACGCAGCATCCTGCAAGGCTTGCAGGACAGCCGCGTCACCATCACTAACCGGCTCGATGGCATCACGCCCACGGCCATGCTCGAAGCCGACATGGACGGCGACGGCGTGTTCGAGCGCCTCAGCGGCGACGAGGTGGTGGTGCCCAGCGGCACGGCAGGAAAGCTGCGCGTGACCGTGACGATGGCGACGGGTGCCACCATCAATGTCTGGAAAAACCCCGGCAAGTTCGCGGGCGCAACACCCTTCCAGACCCTCACCGGCACCACGCCCACCGCGACGCTGATCTACGACATCACCACCGACGACAGCGATGCCTGGTACTACGTGGAAGTGACCGGCGTGGGCGAGACCGACTCGGTCAACACCGGCATCCGCGACAACCCGCAGGGCGTGACGCAGCAGATCGTCACTAACCTCGCCAACCAGCGCCGCGCCATCACCGCCCCGATCTTCATCGGCCCGAAGCTCGCGGTGCCGAACCCGGCCGTGCCGCTGCCCGCCGATGTCGGCAGCACCGACAACGCGACGCTCATGATTGGCAGCCTTGGCAGCTTCGCGGGCTTTCCCGATGTCGCCGTGGGTGCCAGTAACGTGCATCACGTCGTGGCCGAGCAGCACGCGCCGGGTGCCACCCGCGTGGTCTACCGCCGCCTCGCCGCCGATGGCACCGCAGGGGCGGAGATCGACTTAGCCCCCGCCAGCCAGAGCGCGCGTTTCCCCAAGGTTGCAGCGCAGGGCAGCAAGGTGTTTGCGGTCTGGCAGGACGAACGCGCCGGCCAGGCACCGCGACGCCCGGCGATCTATCTGCGTCAGTCCAGCGATGGCGGCCTGAGCTGGGGCGAGGAGCAGCTGATTCGTGGCATCGCGGGTCGTGCCGAGCACCCAGCCCTCGCCCTCACACCCGCAGGCCAGCCGGTCGTGGCCTGGCAGGAGATTCGCGCCGCCGAACCCTTCGATGTCTTCACCCAGGTCATCGGGGTCGATGCCGAGCCGGTCAACGTCTCGCGCCCCGGCAAAAGCTTCAATGCCGCCAATGCGACGGACACCCGCAGCGCGCTCTACCCGGCTTCGCTCTGGCCGGCCCTGGCGGTGCGCGCCGATGGGCTGATCGCGGTCGGCTACCAGGACAACCGCGACGATCTCGATCCGGGCTGGACCGGCCAGGTACTCGTCGGCGACGGCACCGAGGTGGATCACTGGAAAGTGCGCGTACAGGTTCGCCAGCCGGGCACTGCGAGCTGGAATGACTTCGTGCAGCTGGGCAAGGATGGCGACGCCAATCGCCACCCCAGTCTCGCCTTCGCGGGCGACGGCGCGCTGGTGGCCGCCTGGGACGGCATGCTCGCCAACCCCGCCGGCCAGAGCCGCACCGTGCGCTATGCCATCTCCACCGACGATGGCGCGAGCTTCCTCAATGCCAGCGAGCCCGCAGGCCTCGCCATCGACCCCAACATCGCCGACAGCCAGCACCCGCGCCTCGGCAACGACTCCGATGGCCGCGTGCGGGCCGTGTGGTTCGACAACCGTGCCGCGGACTGGCGCTGGCGCACCATGACCGCCGTGCTGGGTGCAGATCGCCGCTGGGGCGAGGCCAGCATGCTGATGGCGAAGGGCCTCAACGGCTGGCCTGCCACCAGCGGCGGCGCCATCGTGATGGCCAGCACCCGCAATGCGGCGCGACTGCAGCGCGATGCGACGCAGCAGGTGTTCATATTGCCCGTGCAGGCTGCCGTTACGCCGCCAACAGCACCACCACCGGTGATACCGCCAGCGGTCATCGCCCCGGCACTTCCCCCGGCTGCGGCAGCAGGCAGCAATGTCGGCCGCTTTGGCGGCGGCGCGCTGGGACTGCTGCTGTTGCTGGGTCTGGCATCGGCCGCCATGGGCAGGCGCCAGCGGCGCTGAAGCCGAAGCGAACACGGCACTGGTGCAAAGCCGCTCCAGAAGTTCAGACTAGATTCAGATCGCAACCCTAACTTGCCAATCAGGCTCGCAAGGGCACCTGATCTGAACCGCTTCTGGAGGCTTGTCATGACGCACTCGAACCTGTTGATGCCCTGCCTGCGCACACGCTGACCGGCAGCCATCGCATGCCCACAAAGTCCCTTCTGCTTGCCCTGCTGCTGATCGGCAATCTGCTCGGCGGCACTGCACTGGCCTTGCCGCTGCTGGGCAACCCGCTGCCCGGTGGCAGGCCGCCGGCAGGCGATGGCTTTGTGCCACGCGGCTCGGTGCAGGCACCGGTGGATCAGCCTGAGAGGCCGACCCAGGGCCTGAGTGCGCAGGAAGCCGCGCGGCAGGCACAGGCCATGAATGGCGGCGGCCGCGTGCTGTCGGTGGACGAGGCCCGCAGCGGCTGGCGGGTGAAATTATTGAAGGACGGCAACGTGCGTTTCGTGTTCGTGCCGAACTGATTCAGATCGAATCATTGCTGCAAACCACCACTTAGGAATCAACCATGCGCGTACTAGTCGTTGAAGACGATGCAGCCCTCCGAGAGCAGATCTGCGAAGCCCTGCGCAGCGAAGGCTATGTCGCCGAGGCCGCTGCCGATGGCGAGCAAGGCCTTTACATGGCCCAGGAGTTTCCCATCGACCTCGCCATCGTTGACCTGGGCCTGCCCAAGCTGACCGGCATTGATCTCATCAAGCGTCTGCGCAAGGGCACTGGCAGCTCGACCGGCCCGCGCAGCGTGCCGGTGCTGATCCTGACCGCCCGCGACGGCTGGCAGAACAAGGTGGAAGGCCTGGAAGCCGGTGCCGACGACTACCTCGTCAAGCCCTTCCAGACCCAGGAACTGCTCGCCCGCGCCCGCGCGCTGCTGCGCCGTGCCGGTGGCTGGGCCTCGGCCAAGCTGGTGTCGGGTTCCATCGAACTCGATACCACCGCCAAGTCGCTGAAAGTCGGCGAGCGTGGTGTCGACCTCACCAGCTACGAATACCGCGTGCTGGAATATCTCCTCACCAACGCCGGCAAGGTCATTTCCAAGTCGGAGCTCTCCGAGCATCTGTATGCCGAAGAGGACGAGCGCGACAGCAATGTGATCGAGGTATTCATCCGCCGTCTGCGCCTGAAGATCGACCCCGAAGCAACGCTCAACCCCATCACCACGCTGCGTGGATCAGGCTATCGCTGGGACTTGCCACGCGCCTGAAGTCTTAGCTCGTGTTCTCACTCCGCACCAGACTGCTGCTGGCGACTTCACTGACGCTGGCAGTTTTTCTGTTGTTCGGCGGCTTGAGCCTCAATCGCGCCTTCAAGGCCAGCGCCAAGCAGGTGCAGAAGGAACGCATGCAGGCGATCAGCTACGCCCTCTTGGGCGGCGCGGAGCCGAATGAATACGGCGAGCTTTCCTTCGCCGACGACAAGCTGCCCGATACCCGCCTGCAACAGCCGCAGTCGGGGCTGGAGGCGGCACTGTTCGGCGAGTCGGCCCTGCTCTGGGGCTCGCCGAGTCTGGGCGATGACATTCCCACCCCCAGCGTGCAGCCGGTGGGCGAATGGCGTTTCGAGCGGGTGAACCACCGCTTCATCCTGCTGTTCGGCCTGAGCTACGCCAGCGACAGCGACCAGACACGCAGCTACACCCTGATGCTCGCCGAAGACAGCGCGCTGTATGAGTCGCAGATCAGCGCCTATCGCCGCACGCTCTACATCTGGCTGGGCGGTGGTGCCGCCGTGCTGCTGCTGTTGCAGGGCGCGGTGATGCGCTGGAGCCTGCGCCCGCTGCGGCGGCTGGTGCGCGAGCTGAGCGAGATCGAGGGCGGCGAGCGCGAGCGCATCGAGGGGCACTTTCCGGTCGAGTTGCAGCCGCTCACCGAGGGCCTGAACGCCATGATCGTCAACGAGCGCAGCCAGCAGTCGCGCTACCGCAATGCACTCGGCGACTTAGCTCACTCACTCAAGACCCCGCTCGCCGTGCTGCACGGCATCGCCGAGCGACCGCACGACCCCGAACAGCAGAAACTGCTCGGCGAACAGGTGGCGCGCATGGGCCACATCGTGCAGCACCAGTTGAAGCGCGCCGCCACCGTCGGCAGCCGCACGCTGGCCGAACCCACCGCGCTGCGACCGCTGGTGGAGAAGATCACCGGCGCGCTGGTCAAGGTCTATCACACGCGCCGCCTCGCTTTCGACATCGACATCGCCGCCGATCTGCGCCTGCGTGCGGACTCCGGCGACCTCTACGAACTGGTCGGCAATCTGCTCGACAACGCCTGCAAGTACGGCGACAGCCGCGTGCGCATCCATGCCAGCCGCGACCGCTGGCAGGTGACGCTGGTGATCGAGGACGATGGCCCCGGCTTCCCCGAAGAAGCCGCGCACCTGCTGGAGCGCGGCATCCGCGCCGATACCCGTCACGAGGGTCAGGGCCTGGGCCTGGGCGCGGTGAAGGACATCGTCGATGCCTACCAGGGCCACCTTAAGCTCGAACAGAGTGCGCTGGGCGGCGGCAAGGTGATCGTGCGGTTTGCGGCCTGAGCGATCAGCAGCGGAACAGCGTCGCCCGGTAGTGCTTGAGCTCGGCAACCGATTCCAGAATGTCATCCAGTGCCTGATGCGCCGCCTGCTTCTTGAGCTTGCGCAGAGTCTCCGGAGCCCAGCGCGAGGCCAGCTCCTTCACCGTCGAGACATCGAGGTTGCGGTAATGGAAGAATCGCTCGAGTTCGGGCATCCAGCGCGCGAGAAAGCGGCGATCCTGGCAGATGGAATTGCCGCAGATCGGCGAGGCGCGGGCGGGCAGCCACTGGTGCAGGAAATCCAGCGTCGCCCGGCTGATATCGGCCTCCAGCAGGGTGGACTCCTTCACCCGCTTCACCAGCCCACTGCGACCATGGGTGCGCTGGTTCCACTCGTCCATCATCGCCAGCACCGCATCGCTCTGATGCACCGCCATCACTGGGCCTTCGGCGAGCAGGTTCAGGTCCTTGTCGGTGACCAGGGTGGCGATCTCGATGATGCGGTCGTGCTGGGGATCGAGACCGGTCATTTCGAGGTCGATCCAGACGAGGTTTTGCGGGCTGAAGCTCATTGCGGATTTGGGATTGCGGAATGCGGAATTGCCGCTGCGATGCTGGCGGTTCAATCCGCATTCCGCAATCCGCATTCCACATTCCTGAGCTAGCCTTGGGTCATCTCCACACCGGAAGCCTCCCATGCGCCGCGACGGTCACGTGCTCAACACCATCGGCAACACGCCGCTGATCGAACTGAAGAATCTCGACACAGGCCTGTGCCGCTTGTTCGTCAAGCTCGAAAACCAGAACCCCACCGGCTCGATCAAGGACCGCATCGGCCTGTCGATGGTCGAGGCCGCCGAGCGCCTCGGCCACATCAGGCCCGGCGGCACCTTGATCGAGGCCACCGCCGGCAACACCGGCCTGGGGCTGGCGTTGGTGGCGGCACAGAAGGGCTACCGGATCATCCTCGTCATCCCCGACAAGATGGCGCAGGAAAAAATCCTGCACCTGCGCGCGCTCGGTGCCGATTGCCGCATCACCCGCAGCGATGTCGGCAAGGGCCACCCGGAGTACTACCAGGACATCGCCGAACGGCTGGCGAAGGAGATCCCCAACAGCTTCTACGTCAACCAGTTCGCCAACCCGGCAAACCCCTTCGCGCACGAGGCCACCACCGGCCCGGAGATCTGGGCGCAGACCGAGCACATGCTCGATGCCGTGGTGGTGGGCGTGGGTTCCGGCGGCACGCTGACGGGCCTCGGCCGCTACTTCGCGCGCGTCGCCCCGCAGGTGCAGATGGTGATCGCCGATCCGGTTGGCTCGATTCTCGAACCGCTGATCGAGCGCAATGAAACCGTCACCCCCGGCAGCTGGCTGGTGGAGGGCATCGGCGAGGACTTCATCCCGCCCAACTGCGATCTTTCGCTGGCGAAGAAGGCCTACGCCATCAGCGATGCCGAGAGCTTTTTCACCGCCCGCGAGGTGCTCTCGAAAGAGGGCCTTCTCGGCGGTTCGTCGAGCGGCACCCTGGTGGCCGCTGCCCTGCGCTACTGCCGCGAGCAGACCGCGCCGAAGCGCGTCGTCACCTTCATCTGCGACAGCGGCAACAAGTACCTGACCAAGATGTACAACGATTTCTGGATGTTCGAGCAGGGCCTGCTCGACCGTCCGAAGCAGGGCAACCTCATCGACCTCATCGTGCGGCGCTACCAGGAAGGGAGTGTGGCCACGCTCGCACCCAGCGAGACGCTGTTGCAGGCCTATCGCCGCATGAAGCTGTTCGACGTCAGCCAGCTGCCGGTGATGGAGG
>JAZKFO010000064.1:0-50492 GCA_040386395.1 Pseudomonadota bacterium
AACCTCCGCAACATCGCCATCATCGCCCACGTTGACCACGGTAAAACGACCCTGGTGGACAAGATGCTGCGCCAGTCCCAGACCCTCGATGCACGCGAAGCCCTGGGCGAACGCATCATGGACAGCAACGATCTCGAACGCGAGCGCGGCATCACCATCCTGGCGAAGAACACCGCCATCAAGTGGCTCGACAAGCGCACCGACACCGAATACCGCATCAACATCGTCGACACCCCCGGACACGCCGACTTCGGCGGCGAAGTGGAGCGCGTGCTCTCGATGGTGGACTGCGTCTGCCTGCTGGTTGACGCTGCAGACGGCCCGATGCCGCAGACCCGCTTCGTGACGCAGAAGGCCTTCAACATGGGCTTGAACCCGATCGTGGTGATCAACAAGATCGACCGTCCGGGTGCGCGCGCCCACGTCGTCATGGACTCAGTGTTCGACCTGTTCGATCGCCTGGGTGCAACCGACCAGCAGCTCGATTTCCCGGTGGTCTACGCCTCCGCACTCGGCGGTTATGCGGGCGACAACCCCGACATCCGCGAAGGCAACATGGACTATCTGTTCCAGACCATCATCGACAAGGTGCCGGTGCCCAAGGTGGACATCGAAGGCCCGTTCCAGATGCAGGTCATTTCGCTGGCCTACTCCAGCTACGTCGGCGTGATCGGCACCGGCCGCATCACCCGCGGCAAGGTCAAGCCGATGATGCCGGTCAGCGTCGTCGGCCGTGACGGTGCGGTGCGTCAGGGTCGCGTGCTGCAGGTTCTGGCCTTCATGGGCCTCGACAAGCATGAGGCGCAGGAGGCACAGGCGGGCGACATCATCGCCATCACCGGCATCGAAGAACTCGGCATTTCCGAAACCATCTGCGACGCCAAGGTGCCGGAGGGCTTGACCAGTCTGGTGGTCGACGAGCCGACCATGACGATGGTGTTCGAGGTGAACAAATCGCCCTTCGCCGGCAAGGAAGGCAAGTTCGTGACGAGCCGCCAGATCGGCGACCGTCTGACCAAGGAGCTGAAGACCAACGTGGCGCTGCGCGTCGCGCCGGGCGAAGCCCCTGACCAGTTCCTGGTCTCCGGCCGCGGCCTGCTGCACCTCTCGGTGCTGCTGGAGAATATGCGCCGCGAAGGCTACGAGATCGGCGTCGGTCGTCCGCAGGTGATCACCAAGATCATCGACGGCGTCGAGCACGAACCGTACGAAACGCTGGTCGCCGACGTCGAGGAAACCCACCAGGGCACCGTCATCACCGGCCTTGCGGAGCGTGGCGGCAAGATGAACAACATGATCCCCGACGGCAAGGGCCGCGTGCGCCTGGAATACACCATCAGCTCGCGTGGCCTGATCGGCTTCCGCTCTGACTTCGTCAACAACACTGGCGGCACGGGCCTGCTGTTCCACAACTTTGATCACTTCGGCCCCGCCGGCGAGAACAAGGAACTGGGCCAGCGCTACAACGGCGTGATGATCTCCAACGAGCAGGGCAAGGTGCTGAGCTACTCGCTCTACAACCTGCAGGAGCGCGGCCACATGTGCGTGGTGCCTTCGGACGAAGTCTACGAAGGCCAGATCGTCGGCATCCACAGCCGCGACAACGACCTCGTGGTGAATGCGCTCAAGGGCAAGAAGCTCACCAACATGCGCGCTTCCGGTTCGGACGAGAACATCATCCTCACCCCGGCCAAGAAGTTCTCGCTGGAGCAGGCGCTGGAGTTCATCAACGACGACGAGACGGTGGAACTCACGCCGACCTCGATCCGCCTGCGCAAGAAGTTCCTGAAGGAAAGCGAGCGCAAGCGCGCTTAACCCCTGCTTCAACAAAAAAGCCCCGCAGTGCGGGGCTTTTTTGTTGGGCGGCAATACCTCTCAGGCCGTTGCCATCTGCATCCTCAGCAACGCCACGCGCTGACGCTGCATCTCCAGCGCCTCTTCCAGCGCGCGTTCGACCTTGAGCATCCGCTGGCGCATCTCGCTGGCATCCCAGCGCCCCTGCAACTGGTGCTGGGCTTCATGCACGCGCTCGGCCATGTGCAGCTTGGCGGCGTCGAGTTTCTCGCCCTGCAGCTTGCTCCACTCGGCAACGGTCTGGCTGAACTGCTGCCATTCGGTTTCGAGCAGATGCTGCATCTC
Organism: Pseudomonadota bacterium; assembly: GCA_040386395.1. GTDB lineage: Bacteria > Pseudomonadota > Gammaproteobacteria > Nevskiales > Nevskiaceae > Stagnimonas. Next base: position 2,140 of record JAZKFO010000064.1, read on the forward strand.
GGCCAGGCGGGAGGGATTGGACTTGGAATGCGACAGCTTCTCGCGGGCGCGCTCGAACTGCGCGGTGAGCATGGCGCGCTGGATCTTGAAGTTGGGCACGCGCTTCAAGTCCTTGGAGAGGCCGATCCACGAGCAGGCGGCAATCAACCACTTGGTGGGGTCGAAGTGCCACCAGCGGATGCCGTTGCGGTAGTCGTACTGAAACAGGTGGTGATAGTTGTGATAACCCTCGCCGTAGGTCAGCAGGGCGATGAAGTCGTTGTCGCGCGCGGTGTTGGTGGTGGTGTAGGGCTGGCGGCCCCACATGTGCGCGAGGCTGTTGATGAAGAAGGTGACGTGGTGGTTCACCACCAGCCGCAGGAAGCCGGCGATCAGCACGAAGCTCCAGACATCGCCATACGCCAGGCCAAGCGCGACCGGAATGACGATGTTGCCGCCGAAGGCAAACCACAGGTAGTGCTTGTGCTGGAAGGCCACCACCGGGTCGGCCAGCAGGTCCTTGGCATTGGCGTAGTCGAGCTGGGCCGAGGGGTAGTCGCGCAGCATCCAGCCCATGTGCGAATACCAGAAGCCGCGCTTGGCGGAATACGGATCGTGGTCGACGTGATCGACATGCTTGTGATGCACGCGGTGCATCGAGGCCCAGATGAGAATCGAGTTCTGTACCGCCATGCCGCCGAAGAGGGCGAAGAACCACTTCAGTGCCGGGTGCGCCGCGTAGGCGCGGTGTGCCCACAGGCGGTGGTAGCCGGCGGTGATGCCGAGGCCGTTCAGCCAGAGCAGTACCAGGGCCCAGACCCAGGCCCAGCCGCTGACGTCCTGCGTCAGCACAAACCACGGCAGCACGACGAGCACCGGCAGCGTGGTGACGCCGAACATGATGGCGGCAGGCCAGTTGATGGGGGCCGTGGCGGCGGGGGCGGTGACATCGGGGGCAGATGACGCGGGCGAATCCATGCGGCGCAACTCCGGTATGCAGCAACTGTGTGCGGCGCGACCAATGACCAATCCGGTCAGGGTCGCCACTGAATATTGAGTGAACACATGGTAACAAAGTGCGCGCGTCAGCCGGATGACGTCCCAGCAGTAGAACTGGCCTACTGCACCGCAGGTCGGCTGGGTGGCAGCAGCCCCAGGGCTTCCGCCGACTTCGGATCGACTTGCCGCGCGCCGGTGCTGCCGCTGAACAGGGCGAAGTGGCCGACGTAGTCGAACATCGCCCAGGGGATGCCACGCGCCTCCAGCGACTGGCGCACATCGGCCAGCCAGACGTGGCGGTCAGCCTCCGGCGCGCCCAGGCGGGAGGTGCCGAACTCGCCGCACCAGATCGCCACGCCCTTGGCCTGCTGCCACACCCGCGCGCGCTCGATCAGGGACTCGATGCGGGCGCGGTCCCAGCGCTCGGCACCGTACTGGGTGATCACCGGCCTGGCTTCTTCCACCGCCGCTGCGGCCATCGGCAGCACGGCTTCAGGCGATGAGGGATAAGGCATGCCTTGCAGCTTCGGGAACATCTCCCAGCTCCAGGTCGCGCCCTGGTGGGTGAACACCCCAGGGTCGTAGAAGTGGAAGCTGTAGACCAGGTTGTCGTTCGGCAGCGGCTCGAAGGCGGTCAGCTCGGCGATGCCCGAATAGCCATGGCCCTCGACCACCAGCGTGTGTCGGGGCGCGACGGCGCGCACGGCATCGACCAGTCGCTGCATCAGCGCACGATTGCTGGCGGCATCCGGGGTATTGGGCTCGTTGAGCAGCTCGAACACCAGGCGCCTGGGTGCAATGCCCTTCATGGACTTGGCAAAGGCCTGCCAGAACGCCAGCAGCTCGGTGATGCCGGCTTCGTCCTTCACCAGCCGCGCCTTGTCGGCCACCATCGGGTCGAGCGCCAGCACCACCACCAGTCCGTTTGCCCAGGCGGGGGCCAGGTCGCGCTTGAGTTCTGCCATGCGTTCGGCACGCAGCTTGGTGGGTATCGCGGGGTCGCGGAAATATGCGGGGTCGAACTGCACGCGCACATGGCTCAGGCCCAGCGCCTTGAGCTGCTGCCAATCCGATCCGGCCGGATACCAGAGCGCGGGGTCGATGCCGGGTGTCCCACGGTAGGTGAACCAGATCGACAGGTTCACGCCGCGCGACAGGGCGCGCAGCAGCTTTTCCGGTGGCTGCTTGGGCAGGGGTGGCGGTGTCTGCGCCTGGGCCAGGCCACAGCAGATCAGCAGGACGATCAGCAGCCAGCGGCGCGAGGGAAAGTGCATGCCCCTATGGTATCGGCTGAGCCACTCTGAGGCCGGCAGCGAGCGTGCGCAGCGCCGGCGGCAAGGCGCGAGAGATCAGCTGTATCGCCAGCGGGCTGGTGAACAGGGGTGCCAGCCGGGCGTCGAAGCGCGGCAGCCAGCGCGGCGCTTGCGGGTGCAGACCATCCAGCAGCAGCGCCAGCTGCCAGGCATTGCCGGCCACCAGCCGACCCGCCTGCTGCCAGACGCGGCGGCGCGATGCAGTGGGCAGTGCGGCGATATGGGCGAGCAATGACTCGATGAAGGGCACGGGCTGCAAGGCCGCTGCTGCGCTCTGCTCCCGATAGAGCGAGGGCAACTCGCGCAGCCAGTCGTGCAGGCCTGCGGTCTCGGCACCGACGATGAGCGCCATCAGCAGCAGGCGCGCGCCGTGGCCTTCCACCTCGAAGCGCCGGGCGCTGGTCTCGATCACGCCGGGCAACAGCTCGAAGCGGCCCCGCGCGAACACCTGGGCGGCGAGGCGCTGATCCTCGAAGAACGGCAGCGAGGCATCGAAGCCACCGAGTGCGGCGAGGGTGTCGCGATGGATCATCAGGCCCTGATCGCCGTTCACCGTGCCGGGACGGTTGCTCGCACTCTTCGCCTCCAGCTGGCGGAACAGGGCCGCATGGCCTGTTGCGGTGCGCACGAAGCGCAGCGGCCAGTGCCCCGCCATCAGCGGCTGCAAGCGCCTTGCGGCGCGCATCTGCCGCAGCGCCGCAGCGAGCTGGGTGGTCGAGGTCAGCCGCGAGTCGGCATGCAGGCACAGCAGCCAGGGCGCGCGGGCGGCGGCCACGGCGGCGTTGAGCTGTGCGGCACGACCGCGCGGCGCGCGCAGCAGCGCCGCACCATGACGGCGGACGATGGCTGGGGTGAGATCACTGGAGCCGCCATCGGCGACGAGGATTTCCAGCCGCAGCCCTTGCTGTGCGGCGAGATCAGCCAGCAGCTTCGGCAGGGCGAGAGCCTCGTTCAGTGCCGGGATCAGCACCGACAGCTGTGGCGCGGGCGCAGGGCGCGCCCGCAGGGTGTTCACAGGGGAGCGGCCCAGCCCTTGATGCCGCTCTTGGCAAGCGTGCTGGCGGCATAGGCGCGGGCCTCGGCCTGGCTGGCGAAGCTGCCCACGGCGACCCGATGCATGGTGACGCCGTTGACGGTGGCGCTGCGGGTGCTGGCCGGCAGCCCCTGTTCGGCCAGGGCCTGGGCACGCGCGGCGACCGGCTCCGGCTTGGCGAGCGAGAGCACGACCACGGTCCAGCCACCGCTGGCATCGGCTGCGGGGGCAGGCACTGCGCTGCGCATCGGCGCGGATGCGACGGCTGCGGGGGCAGGTGCAGGCGCGGCGACTTTCCCGGAAGCCTCCAGCTCCGCCACCAGCGTGCTGGCAATCGGGCTCATGCCCTCAAAGGTGGTGGCGCTGATGGCGCCGACGATCACCGCATCGGTGTCGGCGGCGAAACGGCTGATCTGGCCATCCGGCTCGCGGCGCAGGCAGCTTCCAGGGGTCTCCAGCCGCTCCTCGGTGCTGGCATCGGTCTGCACGCTGACCGTGCCGGCCAGCAGGCAGAAGGTATCGCCCTCGGCGGTGTTGGCGCCCCAGGCCTCGGCATTGAAAATGCGGGTCTTGAGCGAGCCGACGTTGACGCGCACATCCTGCGCGGGCTTGCCCTTGGCCGCGCGGCTATCCACCCGCAGGGCTCCGGCCAGCAGCTTGAGCTTGGCGCTGGCGGGCTGCTTGCCGCGCAGGGCCTTCGCCTCGAACACCTGCAAGTCACCGAGGCTGGAGAGCGTGATCAGACCCTGCCGGTCGAGCTGCAAGGCCACCTTTCCACGCGGCCCGGCAGACACCACATCGCCCGTCATCACCGCACCCTGCGGCAGCAGCGCGACCGAATCGCCCGCACGCGACAGGGTGGCTGGCGCATTGACGCGCAGTGCCTGGAAATCCGCCGCCTGGGCCGTGCCACCGGCGAACAGCAATGCGGCCACAAAAAGTGTCTTGCTAGTCATCTGGTTCATCCCTGTCCCATGCCAGTCGGCTGATGTGCCTGATGATCGTCCAGCCATGCCGCAACGTCCATAGCCAACTGTGCAGCGCGCGCTGAACTCGTTAGCATCAGCGGCAACTAAAACGCCGCAAAAAAATGCGCCAATCCGTGCTGTCCGAACCGCCCCCCTGCTGCACCACCAGGTCGTGAACGGCATCGTCGTCGTCGATGACGCCCGCGACTGGCCCCAGGCCATCCCCGGTGTGGATGTGGTCACCGCCTGGCACTACCTGACGCTAGACCCCTTCACCCGCCTGCGCGGGGTCAAGGTCTACAACCTCTGCCGCAGCTTCAGCTATCAATCGACCGGTTACTACGTCTCGCTGCTCGCCCATGCGCGGGGCCACAAGCCATTGCCCGACATCGCGACGGTGCAGGACCTCAAGCTCGCCGAAAGCCCCAGCGTGCTCAATGACGAGCTGGACGAGCTGATCGAGAAATCGCTCGCCCGCATCGGCAGCAACGAATATGTGCTCAACGTCTACTTCGGCCAGAGCGCGACCAAGCGCCATGAGCGACTGGCGCGGGCGCTGTTCAACTTCTTCCCCGCGCCGCTGCTGCAGGCCAAGTTCGAGTGGCGGGTCGATTGCTGGAAGGTTGGCTCGCTCAGTGCCGTCGCCTTGGGCGAAGTGCCGGCCTCGCACCACGAGTTCATGTATGAGGCCGCGCGCGAGTACTTCGCCCGTCGCCGCGTGCCCACCAAGCGCCGCGACTCGACCCGCTACGACCTCGCCATCCTCGTCAACGACGAAGAAAAGGAAGCCCCCAGCAACGCCAAGGCGCTGAAGGCCTTCGAGAAGGCCGCCGAGGATCTTGGCTTCTCGGTCGATTTTCTCGACAAGTCCGACTACGGCCATGTGGCCGAATACGACGCGCTCTTCATCCGCGAGACCACGGCAGTCAATCACCACACCTACCGCTTCGCCCGCCGCGCCGACCGCGAGGGCCTGGTGGTGGTGGATGACCCGGAGTCGATCCTGCGCTGTGCCAACAAGGTGTATCTGGCTCAGCTCATGGAGCGCCATCGCATCCCGCAGCCCAAGACCATGCTCATCCACCGTGGCAACGTCAGCCACATCGGGCGCGAGCTGGGTTTCCCCTGCGTGCTGAAGCAGCCGGACAGCCAGTTCTCGAAAGGCGTGATCAAGGTGGCCACCGAGAGCGAGCTGAAGCGCGAGTGCCGCGAGCTGCTCGAACGCAGCGACCTCATCGTGGCGCAGGCCTTCGAGCCCACCGAGTACGACTGGCGGGTGGGCGTGCTCGACGGCCTGCCGCTCTATGCCTGCCGCTACTACATGGCCACCGACCACTGGCAGATCGTCAAGCGCGACGCGGCCGGCAAGAAGAGCGAGGGCATCCACGAAACGCTGGCCATCGAGGATGTGCCGCCACAGGTCATCAAGGTGGCGGTCGATGCCGCCCGCGCCATCGGCAGCGGCCTGTATGGCGTCGACCTCAAGCAGTTCGGCAAGGTGGTGAAGGTGATCGAGGTCAACGACAACCCCAACATCGACTTCGGCATCGAAGACCTCTTCCTCAAGGCCACGCTGTACCAGAAAGTGATGGCCTACTTCGTCAAGCGGCTGGAAGCCCAGACCCGCCAGCGCCCTTAGGCATGCCTGCCCGCATTCGAGCTGCGACCCGCACCGACATCGACGGCGTGTTGGCACTCGAACAACTGTTCCCCAGCGACCAGCTCAGCCGCCCCGCCCTGCGCCGCTTCCTGCGCGTGCCGAAGGCGCGGGTGTGGGTGGCCGTGCAGGATGGGACCATCGTCGGCGACGTGATCCTGCTCCTGCGCAGCGGCGCGGATTACGGCCGCGTCTACTCGGTGGTGGTGGCCCCCGCAGCACGCGGGCAGGGCCTGGGCGATCGCCTCATCGCCCAGGCAGAGCGCGCCGTGCGGGCCGCAGGCCGCAGCCGCCTGCGGCTGGAAGTGCGTCGCGACAACACCGCCGCCCGCGCGCTCTACGCAAAGCGCGGCTATGGTGAGGTGGCCGCTCTTCGGCTCTATTACGAAGACGGCGCCGATGGCCTCCGGCTGGAAAAAATCCTGCGCTGAGGCGGCTGTCATCGCCCTGTCGCAAAACCGCCATCTACTTCTCGTCCCAACAGTCGCCAACGGCATCCATGAGCACCCAAATCGCCCCGGAGTTCCTCAACCGCGAACTCTCGCTGCTGCAGTTCAACCGCCGCGTGCTGGCGCAGTCGCTGGACGAGTCGGTGCCGCTGCTGGAGCGGCTGCGCTTCATCTGCATTGCCTCCTCCAACCTCGACGAGTTCTTCGAGATCCGGGTGGCCGGCATCAAGCAGATGATGAAGACCGGCAGCCTCATCCGCACGCCCGATGGCCTGGCGCCGACACAGCTTTTCAACGCCATCAACAAGGAGGCGCATGCGCTGGTGGAGGAGCAGTACATGGCCTTCAACGACGTGGTGATGCCGAGGCTCGAACAGGCCGGCATTCGCTTTCTGCGCCGCGCCGCCTGGACGTCTGAAGTCGACAGCTGGCTGAAGCATTTCTTCCAGACCGAGTTATTGCCAGTGCTCTCGCCGATCGGGCTTGACCCGGCGCATCCCTTCCCGCGCCTGCTCAACAAATCGCTCAATTTCATCGTGTCCTTGAATGGCAAGGATGCCTTTGGCCGCGAAGCGCGCCTGGCCGTGGTGCAGGCACCGCGGGCGCTGCCGCGCCTGATCCGCATCCCGAAAAAAGTCAGCGGCGGGGCGGATGACTTCGTGTTTTTATCGAGCGTGATCCACGCCTATGTCGACGAGCTGTTCCCCGGCATGGAAGCCTCCGGCTGCTACCAGTTTCGCGTCACCCGCAACAGCGATCTGCTGGTGGACGAGCAGGAGGCCGAAGACCTGCTGGAAGAGCTGGAAGACTCACTGGAACAACGCCAGTGGGGCGACACCGTGCGGCTCGAAATCGCACACAACTGCCCTGGCGAGATGCAGCAGTTCCTGATGGAAGTGCTGCAACTCTCCGAGGCGGACATCTATCGCTGCAATGGCCCGGTCAACCTCATGCGCCTGATGTCGGTGCCGGAGATGATCGAGCGGCCTGACCTCAAGTACCTGCCCTTCACCCAGCAGGTACCCAAGTGGAGCCAGGGCGATCTGTTCGCCGCCATCCGCGAAAAGGACCGGCTGCTGCATCACCCGTATGACTCCTTCGCACCCGTGGTCGAGCTGCTGCGCCAGTCCGCCAAGGACCCGAACGTGCTGGCGATCAAGCAGACGCTCTACCGCACCGGGGCCAAGTCGCCCGTGGTCGATGCGCTGGTTGAAGCGGCCCGCAACGGCAAGGAAGTGACCGTGATCGTCGAGCTGCGCGCCCGCTTCGACGAGGCCGACAACATTGATCTGGCCGAACGCCTGCAGGAGGTTGGTGCGCATGTCGTCTACGGCGTGGTCGGCTACAAGACCCACGCCAAGATGATGCTCATCGTGCGCCGCGAGACCGATGGCGCACAGGCCGGCAAGCTGAAGAACTACGTGCATCTGGGCACCGGCAACTACCATCCGCGCACCAGCCGCATCTACACCGACTACGGCCTGATGACGGCCGATGCGGAAATCTGCAAGGACGTGCATTCGGTGTTCCTGCAACTCACCAGCCTCGGCAAGGTGGCCAAGCTGCACCGGCTGATGCAGTCGCCGTTCTCGATGGTGAGCGGCATGCACGCCAAGATCGACCGCGAGATGGCGCACGCCAAGGCCGGCAAGCCGGCGCGCATCGTGGCCAAGATGAATGGCCTGGTCGAGCCGGAGATGATCACCAAGCTCTACGCCGCCTCCAACGCGGGCGTGAAGATCGATCTCATCGTGCGCGGCATGTGCAGCGTGCGGCCCGGTGTGAAGGGCATGTCCGAGCACATCCGTGTCCACTCGGTGATCGGGCGCTTTCTCGAACACCATCGCGTGTTCTATTTCGAGAACGGCGGCGGCTCGGACGCCGAGATCTACCTGTCGAGCGCGGACTGGATGGAGCGCAATCTGTTCAAGCGCGTCGAGGTGGCCTTCCCGCTGCTCGACAAGGACATCCGCAAGCAGCTGATCGAGCAGCTGATGGGCTACCTGCACGACACCGCGCAAAGTTGGGTGCTGCTGCCCGATGGCAGCTACACGCGCATCGCCGGCGGCGGCAAGCCGGTGCAGATCAAGCTCCTGGAGCAGCTCACCGGCGGCGATGAAAACACCATCGCCACCCAGCGCAAGAGCAGCCTCAAGCCGCTGAAAGCGAAGGGCGCGCGCGGCAAGAAGTAGCTTGTCCGTCCGACCCTGCTGCCGCCCTGGCAGCCGCAGGGCCGGCAGCTCAGGCGTAGCGCAGTCGCCAGCCTGCCGTGCCGAGGTACTCGGCCTCCTGCGCCAGATCGGCTTCGGTCAGTGGGTGCTTGGCGAGCCAGCCCTCCGGGAAGCGCAGATCGAGCCCCTTGCGCTGTGCCGCCAGCGAGAACGGCAGGCGGATGCCGGGCGCGCGGGCGCGGTGCAGCAGCACCGCCAGCCGCAGCAGCACGGCCAGGCGCTGGATCGGCTCCTGCCACTCGGCAGGCAGGGTCTTCCAGGCACTTTCCACGAACTTGCCGCGGTGCAGCCGCACCAGTGCCGCCAGCAGGCGCTGATCGGTGAGCGAGAAGCCGCGCAGATCACCATTGGCGAGGATGTATTCGCCATGCTTGTGGTGGTTGTCGTGGGCGATGACCAGGCCGATCTCGTGCAGCGTCGCCGCCCAGCCGAGCAGCGTGGCCGAAAGGCCGCGCGGCAGATCCCAGCCGGCCGCCACTTCCGCCAGCGCCTTGAGCGCGGTGCGCTCCACCGCCCGTGCATGGACAGCGTCGACCCCATAGCGGCGGGCGGTGGCCTCGACAGCGGCAGCACGCACATCACGGTTATCCAGGCGGCCCAGCAGGTCGTAGATCAGGCCCTCGCGCAGTGCGTGCTCGCTGGTGCGCATCTCGCGGATTTCGAGCGCATCGAACACACCGGCGAGCACCGCCAGCCCGCCGACGAACACCGGCCGGCGGTCTTCCCGCAGGCCCTCGAAGGCAATGCGGCTGATGTGGCCGGTCTGCACCACGAGGCTGACTGTTTTCTCCAGCGCCTCGCGGCTGATGGTATCGGTGGCCCAGCCCTGCGCGGCCATGACCCGCCAGGCACCACGGATGGTTCCGGAAGCACCGATGGCGACATCCCAGCCCGCCTCGCGATAACTGCGTTCGAGAAACTCCAGCTCCACCCGCGCCGCCAGCCTGGCCTGCCGGAAATTGGCCCGCGTGATCACGCCGTCGGCAAAGTATTTCTGAGTGTGGACGACGCAGCCGAGCGCCACCGATTCCATCAGCTTGGGGTCGTCGCGATGGCCGATGATCAGCTCGGTCGAACCACCACCGATGTCCACCACCAGCCGCCGTGGCTCCGCGCGGCCCATGCCATGAGTGACGCCGCTGTAGACCAGCCGCGCTTCCTCCACACCTGCGATGATTTCCAGGTCCTGCCCCAGCGCACGCTCGGCGGCTTCGATGAACTTCTCGCCGTCTTTCATGCGGCGCAGGGTGTTGGTGCCCACCACCCGCACCCTGGCGGCCGGCAGGCCCCGCAGGCGCTGGCCAAACCGGGTGAGGCAGGTCAGCGCGCGGGCCTGTGCCTCGGCACTCAGGTGTCGCTCTGCATCCAGCCCGGCCGCCAGACGCACCGCTTCGCGGAGGCGGTCGACAATCTGCAACTGGCCACCATCCTCGCGCGCCACCAGCATGTGAAAGCTGTTGGAACCGAGATCAACGGCGGCGACGGTTTCGGTCTCTATCGCAGCCACTGCGGTTTTCTTGCGGCTGGCCATGTCAGAACAACGTCACGACAACTTGCTCAAGCAAGCACAGCGAAAGAATCAGCTGGACGATGTAGGTGAGACCGGCGCCCACCCGTCGCGGGGCCGAGAGCGTACGTCGCGACAAGCCCCAGGCAAACAGCCCACGCGCCAGCAGGAAGGCAGCCACCAGGGCGATCAGCAGCGGGCCAGCACCCAGGTAGATCTCGTAGCAAGCGCACTGCACCAGGAAGATCGGCACCTGCTCCACCGTGTTGGCATGCACACGGATGGCGCGCATCAGCGCCGCAATCCCGCCGTCGCCCAGCGCCACCTGATGCTGCATGCGCAGCATCGACACACGCATGGCCAGAAACAGCAGCAGCAAACCGCAGACGGCAGCGGCAAAGCCCGTGACGGGGATGTGCATGGGATTTACGGGCGAAGTGGGATTGATCGGCACTATATCGCCTGCCCCTCGCTGCTGGCGCATTACCGCGTTGATCAGGGACGGGTTTCATTGACGGAATGGGCCGTTTTCCACGACCATATGCAGCTAGCGGCAAGCCTGACCGGGCTTAATGCCAAACGCTTCACCCGTCTTACCGGAGATTCAATGATGTTGACCGCGCGTCGCGCTGTCTTTGCCGCCCTCACCCTTGCCTTTGCTGCCAGCGCCCAAGCTGCCGGCGAGGTCGAAGCGGGCCGCATCAAGGCCAACACCTGCATGGGCTGCCACGGCATTCCCAACTACAACAACGCCTACCCCACCTACCGCGTGCCGCGCCTCGGTGGCCAGCACCCGGAATACATCGTGACGGCACTGAAGGAATATCGCGAAGGCAAGCGTCCGCATCCCACCATGCGCGCCCAGGCCTCGGCGCTGAGCGATCAGGACATCGACGACATCGCGGCTTACCTGGCGAAAGCCCCGGCCCACAAGTGAGGCTTGAGAACATGAACCGCATCCTGATCGCCACACTGGCTGCCGTCGCCGCCACGGCAGCCGCCGCCGCACCGGAAGTTGCCAAGCCTGAAAAAACCGCCACCTGCGCCGCCTGCCATGGCGAGGCCGGGGTGAGCACCATCGGCATGTATCCCAACCTCGCGGGGCAGTACTCCAACTACCTCGAACACTCGCTCAAGGACTACCGCAGCGGCGCGCGCAAGAACGCCATCATGGGCGCGCAGGCCGTGAACCTGACGGATGCAGAGATCAAGCAGCTCGCGCGCTGGTATGCCGCACAGCCCAGCCCGCTCTACGTGCCGAGCGTTCACGGCGATCTCAAGCCCTGAACCCGCTGCGTGAAAAATCCCGGCCTGCGCCCCAAGCGCACGCCGGGATTTTTATTGCCTGTGCCTGGCACTCAGAGCGGGATTTCCATCAAGACGCCGATGCGCGCGCCGGCCACCTTGGCATCGAGCTTGTTGTTTGGCTCGTCGATGCGATAGCGGCGCTGGCGATAGCCGGCTTCCAGCCCGACCGGGCCCAGCACCTTCCACAACACCCGTGCTTCCAGTTCATCGGCACGATTGCCGCTGTAGCGGATGTAGTCCCCGCTCAGCGACAGCCGCAGCGACTCCAGCGGCCGCCACTCGACACCCACGCTCAGCAGCGGAAAAGTCTCGCCGATCTTCTGGGTCTGCTGCTGGCCATTGTTCTCGTCTGCGGCCGTGATCGAGCCGTTCAGATGCGTGAGCGTGAAGCCGCCCAGCAAGGCGAATGAACCGAGCTGCCAGGGCCAGTGCGCCGTCAGCTCGAAGTCGTTGACGTTGGTGCGGTCGTCCACCACGACCTCGGTCGCCGCAGGCAGCCCTGCAATCGGCAGCAGCGAGAACCGCTGCTGCCCATCGGCAGCGACACGCACGTAGTCAAACTCCAGCCGGGGCAGCCAGCCGGGTGCTGTCGGCGTGTAACCCAGCGTGTAGTTCTGCCGCGCGGTGGACTTCAAGCCGAGGTCATCCCGCAGATCCAGCTCGCTGGTGTTGGTGTAGGTGCCTGTGATGTCGTAGGCCCAGCCCCCAATCAACCCATAGACACTCCCTGCCTGCGCCACATTGCACAGCAGCGCCAAGGCGGTCGCCGTTGCCATCCGCACCATCGTTAATCTCCCGCTCACGACAAAAGGTTTGACTGTGTGCAGCCACGTTAACAGACGGTCGTCGCAAGCCTCATCCAAAGCTGCATCTTGCGCCGCACCGTGTGGTTTTCACCCACCCTTATGGAGATTCAAAAAATGAAAATCGTGAAGCCCCTGCTGATCGCCGCCGCCCTTTCGGCATTGCCCCTGTCCGCCTTCTCGCAGACGCTGTCCTACAACTATCTGGAAGGCGGCTACCTCAAGGCAACCCAGGAAGACGGCAACGCTGACGACTACGACTTCGATGGCTTCACCGTCGGTGCTTCCGGCAAGGTTGCTGAGCAGCTGTTCCTGTTCGGCGACTACCGCGCCTATGAATCCGACACCGTCAACGGCACCCGCATCAACATCGACACCGCGCGCGTCGGCCTTGGTTTCATCATCCCGGTGAATGCCAACTTCGACATCAACCTTGGCGGTGGTGCTGCGTTCTCGAAGTTCGACTTTGAAGGCTCTGGCGCTGGCCTGACGCCGGAAGACAACGACGACACCGGTTACTTCCTGCAGACCATTGCCCGCGCCAAGGTGCTGCCGGCACTGGAAATCAACGGCGGCTATCGCTACGAGAAAGTGTTCGACGAGAGCGAATCCACCGGCCTGGTCGGTGCGGTCTTCAACTTCACGCCGGCCTTTGCCGCCGTCGGCAACTACGAGTTTGGCGACGACTACAACCGCTACACCCTGGGCGGTCGCTTCAGCTTCGGCCTGTAGGCTGCACGCAACAAAAAAGCCCCGCATTGCGGGGCTTTTTTGTGGTGCCTTGCTTACTCGTCGAGGAACGAACGCAGATAGTTGGCACGCGAGGGATGACGCAGCTTGCGCAGCGCCTTCGCCTCGATCTGGCGGATGCGCTCGCGGGTGACATCGAACTGCTTGCCCACTTCTTCCAGCGTGTGGTCGGTGGTCATGTCGATACCAAAGCGCATGCGAAGCACCTTGGCCTCGCGCGGCGTCAGGCTGGCGAGAATCTCGTGCGTGGCTTCGGCCAGCGACACCGAAGTCGCGGTTTCCAGCGGTGATACCGCCTGATCGTCCGGGATGAAATCGCCGAGGTGCGAGTCATCATCGTCACCGATGGGGGTTTCCATCGAGATCGGCTCCTTCGCGATCTTCATCACCTTGCGGATCTTGTCTTCCGGCATTTCCATGCGCACGGCGAGTTCTTCGGGCGTGGGCTCGCGGCCCATTTCCTGGATCATCGTGCGCGAGATGCGGTTCAGCTTGTTGATCGTCTCGATCATGTGAACCGGGATGCGGATGGTGCGCGCCTGGTCCGCGATGCTGCGGGTGATGGCCTGGCGAATCCACCAGGTCGCATAGGTCGAGAACTTGAAGCCGCGACGGTGCTCGAACTTGTCCACCGCCTTCATCAGGCCGATGTTGCCTTCCTGGATGAGATCAAGGAACTGCAAGCCACGGTTGGTGTACTTCTTGGCAATCGAGATCACCAGACGAAGGTTGGCTTCCACCATTTCCTTCTTCGCGCGGCGGGCCTTAGCCTCGCCCACCGTCATGCGGCGGTAGATGTCCTTGATCTCGTCGATGGTGATGAGGTTGTCGCCCTCGATCTGGCGCAGCGCATCCTGCATCTTGTGGATGTCATCGCGCTTGCCCTTGAGCGTGGCGGAGTACTTGCGCTTGGCGGTGATGGCCTTGTCGATCCACTCGATGTCGGTGGGCCCGGCATCGCGGTAACGCTGCAGGAACTCGGCCTTGTCCATGCCGGCTTCCATCACGCAGATCTTCATCACGCCGCGCTCGATGGTGCGCACCTGGTCGATCTTGTCGCGCAGGTTGTTGGTGATCTCGTCGACGATCTTCGGCGACAGGCGGAAGGTCATCAGGTGATCGGCGAGGGCTGCACGCAGCTTCTCGGTCTTCTTGTCGCCGGAGCCGATTTTTTCCAGTGCCGACCAGGCCTTGTCGAACAGCTTCTGCAGCTCGCCGAAGTTCTCGGCGCAGAGCACGGGATCAGGGCCGGTGTCGACCTTCTCCTCGTCCTCATCGCCTTCCACAGCCACGCCTTCGGCGGCTTCGATTTCAACAATCGCTGCCACCGCTTCTGGCGGGATGATCGGCGCATTGGGGTCGAAGAAACCCACCACCACTTCGGCCAGGCGCTTCTTGCCGGCCTTGGCCTGGTCGTAGGCCTCCAGCAGGATCGCCACCGTTTCGGGGTACTGGGCCATGGCATACATGGCTTCGATCAGGCCTTCTTCGATGCGCTTGGCGATGCGGATTTCACCCTCGCGGTCGAGAAGCTCCACCGCGCCCATCTCGCGCATATACATGCGCACCGGGTCGGTGGTGCGGCCAAACTGGTCATCGAGCGCGGCGAGCGTGGCGGCGGCTTCTTCAGCGGCTTCTTCGTCGTCTTCAGCGGCAACGACCGTCGGCTCGGTGAACAGCTGGGTGTCGGTATCCGGCGCCTCGTCATGCACCTGGATGCCCATGCCCTGGATCATCACGATCACATCGTCGATCTGCTCGGCATCCGAGAGGTCCACCAGATGGTCGGAGACTTCGGCATAGGTGAGGAAGCCCTTCTCCTTGCCGAACGCGATCAGTTTCTTGATCTGACTCTGCTGATCGGCGGCCTTGATGACCTTGAAGATTTTCTGGGGCGATTTAGCGGCTTTGCTCATTATTCAATCCACAACTCATGCGGGCGATGCGCTGATGGCACCGGCGGGAACCGTACAGTTTAATGGTTGTGGGGTCTTTTTGCCCGAAAACCAGCAGGGCAGAGTTGTTTTTTGTGCCGTTTATCGGGGTTTACCGCCATCGTCCCGATTCGCTCAACCCGCACCGGATCGTATGGCCGCGAGTGCGGCCTGCAAGGCCAGCGCCTCCTGCTGCTCGGCGGCACTCAAGCCCCCCCGCTGCATCAGGGCATCGAACTGCGCCTTCACCGCCCGCTCGCGCAGTGTTTTCAGCACGCTCAGGAACTGGGTCTGAAGCGCATCGCCATCCATGTCCAGCGGCTCGGCCGCCAGCCGGGAGAGCGCCACACCCTTGGGCGTGCCGGTCCACTCATGCTCCAACTGGGCAGCACGGTAGTGCGGGTGCTCCTGAAAAAACTCGATGGCCTCGACCAGCGCGGCCGCGCCCGGTAGCGGTGCCTGGGCGATCTGGGCGATGTGCTCGGCCTTGGCGGCCAGATGCGGCTCTTCCAGCAAAATGCGCAAGGCCCGACGTGGCAGCTTGGCAGCGGGGTCGGCCTTGCTGGGGCGCATCGCCTGCATCTCGGCGGCGGGCTGCTCTTCAACAGCGGGGGCCAGCGCCTCAACCTCCGAGCGGCGCAGGCGCGTGATGCGCACCAGCTCATCCGTTAGCAGGCTGCGCAGCGGCCCTTCCGGCAATTTGGCGAGATGCGGCTTGGCGAGTGCGGCCAGCTTGGCGCGGCCCTCGATGGTTTCGAGATCAGCCTGCTTGCCCAGCTCGGCCAGCAGGAACGCCGTCAGCGGCTCGGCCTTTTCGACCAGTGCGCGGAACGCCTCAGCACCAATTTCCTGCACATAGGTATCGGGGTCATGCCCATCAGGCAGGAACAGAAAGCGGCATTCGCGCGTGCCCTGAATCTCCGGCAGCGCCTGCTCCAGAGCGCGCCACGCGGCGCTGCGGCCGGCGCGGTCGCCATCGAAGCAGAACACGACTTTCTGCGTCTGCTTGAACAGCAGCGTCAAATGCTCGCGCGTGGTGGCGGTGCCGAGTGTGGCGACCGCCTGTTGTACTCCGTGCTGCGCGAGCATCACCACATCCATGTAGCCCTCGACCACGATCAGGTAGGGCAGTGCAGCCTTGGCGGATTGCTTCGCCTCGTACAGGCCATACAGATTTCGACCCTTATGGAACAGCGGCGTCTCCGGCGAGTTGAGGTACTTCGCCGGGTCGTTGGCGAGCGTGCGTCCGCCGAAACCGATGACGCGCCCGCGGGTGTCGCGGATGGGAAACATGATGCGATTACGGAAGCGGTCGTAGACGCCCTCACGCCCTTCGCGCTCGATCAGCAGGCCGGCATCGAGCGCATGCCGGGGGTCGGGGAACAGCCGCGTCAGTGCATCCCAGGACTCCAGCGCCAAGCCGATACCAAAGGTCTTGGCGGTCTCGCCATTGACGCCGCGCTTCTTCAGATATTCCTTGGCAGGCTCGCTCTTCTTGAGCTGCTCCTTGAAGAAGCGTTCGGCGGCGGCGAGGGCATCCAGCGGGCCTTCCAGCACCAGCCGCTGGTCGAAACCACTGCCTTCGCGCGGCACTTCCACCCCGGCTTTCTGCGCCAGCTCCTCCACCGCTTCGACGAAGCTCAGGCGGTCGTAGTCCATCAGAAAGCTGATGACGGTGCCGTTCTTGCCGGAGGAAAAATCGAAGAACATCTGCTTCGCCGGCGAGACGAAAAACGAAGGCGATTTCTCGTTGGAGAACGGTGACAGCCCCTTGAACTCCTTGCCCGCACGCTTCAGCTCCACCCGCTGCCCGATCACCTCGACGATGTCGGTTCTTGCGAGCAGGTCCTGGATGAAGGAATCGGGAATGCGGCCGGCCATCACCGCAGTCTAGCGGCCGCTCAAGCCAGCTTGGCCTTGATCTTAGCCGAGAGCGCGCCCATGTCGGTCTTGCCGGCAACCAGCGGCTTGATCACGGCCATGACCTTGCCCATGTCCTTGGGGCCGGCGGCGCCGGTTTCGACAATCACGCCCGCGAGGATCGCATCCAGCTCGGCGTCGCTGAGCTGCTGCGGCAGGTAGGCCATCAGCCCGGCAATCTCGCTGGCTTCCTTGTCGGCCAGCTCGGTGCGGCCTGCGGCGCGGAACTGCTGCTCAGAGTCCTTGCGCTGTTTCAGCATCTTTTCGATGGCGGCAATCACGGCGGCATCGGTGAGCACGATCTGCTCCACCACTTCGCGCTGCTTCAGCTCGGCGGTGAGCATGCGCAGCAGGGAGACGCGCTCTTTCTCGCCCGCTTTCATGGCGATCTTCACGTCTTCGGTGATGCGGGTCTTGAGGTCAGTCATTGTTCAATCCTTTAGAAAACAAAAAAGCCTGCGATGTTGCCAAGGCAGGCTTTTGACCGGCGGTGAGCCGATTAATACATGCGGGTCTGGCGAGCCGTTTCGCGCAGCACCTTCTTTTCCTGGCGCTTCACGGCGGCAGCGCGCTTGCGCTTGCGCTCCATGCTGGGCTTCTCGAAGAATTCTTTCTTGCGGACGTCGGTGAGCACACCGGCTTTTTCGCAGGTGCGCTTGAAACGGCGGACAGCCACTTCAAACGGTTCGTTGTCGCGGACGCGGACTTCAGGCATGGGCTACTCGACTCTCTGGGGTTAAGACGCCCAAGCGGGACGTCAGTTTTAAGGTCTCGACTTAGCCGTCGGGACGAAAGGGCCGCGATTCTATGCGTATTTTTTGGTCGGTGCAAAGCATCCCCTCACTTCGCTTGCGACAATGGGCCATGCACCACGCCCAAGACAACCGTCCAATCCTCGCCGTTGAGACCTCCTGCGACGAGACCGCCGTGGCTCTTTACGGCGCTTCCGGCCTGCTCGCGCACACCCTGCATTCGCAGATCAAGCTGCATGCGGAGTATGGCGGCGTGGTGCCGGAACTGGCCTCGCGCGACCACGTCACCCGCGTGCTGCCGCTGATCCGCGCCGTGCTGGCCGAGGCCGGCCTGAAGCCGGCGGACCTCGGCGGCATCGCCTACACCGCAGGCCCCGGCCTGATCGGCGCGCTGATGGTGGGGGCTGCCGCAGCAGCGGGCCTGGCCGCTGCGCTCGATGTGCCCCTGATCGGCATTCATCACATGGAGGGCCATCTGCTGGCTCCGATGCTGGAAAGCCCGGCACCGAGCTTTCCCTTCGTCGCCCTGCTGGTCTCCGGCGGCCATACCCTGTTGGTGGATGTGCGCGGCATCGGCGACTACACGCTGCTGGGCGAGAGCCTCGACGATGCCGTGGGCGAGGCTTTCGACAAGACCGCCAAGCTGCTTGGCCTGCCCTACCCCGGCGGGCCGGAGCTGGCGCGGCTGGCCGAGCAGGGCGTCGCGGGCCGCTTCAAGTTTCCCAGGCCGATGACCGACCGCCCCGGCCTCGACTTCAGCTTTTCCGGCCTCAAGACGGCCGTGCTCACTGCCCTGCCGAAAGACGCCGATGCGCAGACCAGGGCTGATCTCGCACGCGGCTTCGAGGATGCGGTGACCGAAACCCTCGCCATCAAATGTGCCCGCGCACTCGATTTCACCGGCCATCAAACCCTGGTGGTCGCTGGCGGTGTGGGGGCGAACCTGCGCCTGCGCGAGCGGCTGAATGCGCTGGCAGCCAAGCGCAGGGGGCAGGTGTTTTTCCCCCGCAAGGATTTCTGCACCGACAACGCCGCGATGATTGCCTATGCGGGCTGGATGCGCCGCAGCGAGGGCTTGCCCGCAGTGGCAGGTTTCCCGACCCGCGCCCGCTGGCCGCTGACCGAACTCAGCGCACCGGCGAACGCATAAGATCGCATCATGGACAAAGTCTTCATCCGCGCGCTCGAAATCCAGACCCACATCGGCGTCCATGCCTGGGAGCACCACATCCGCAGGCCGCTGATTCTCGACCTCGATCTGGGAGCGGATACCCGCGAGGCGGCGGCGAGCGACAACATCCGCGACGCGCTGGACTACCACGCCGTCTGCACCACCCTGCTGGCGCTGGTCGACGAGCAGCAATTCCAGCTGCTGGAAACCTTTGCCGAGTCCGCTGCGCGGCGGCTGTTCGAGCTGTTTCCCATCAGCAGCCTGCGGCTGTGCGTGAGCAAGCCGGGGGCGGTGCCGGCGGCCAAGACCGTGGGTGTGGAGATCGAGCGGCGGCGCGAGGATTACGCGGTCTGCGGTCGCTAGGACGATTTAGTCCAGGCGGCTTTCACGCACAGCGCCAGCGCAATCAAAACCGCCAGCGCGCCCATGGGCGTTAGCGCGATCAGCAGCGAGGGATCACCCTCGGTATTGCCGATGCCGCCCAGAAAAAATCCCGCAGGTACCAGCACCGCACCCCAGCGAAGCCATGCGCCCGCGCTTGCGGCGGCTGCGATACGGGGCAGCACGGCGGCGTAGATCAGATTGAACAGCGCCAGCAACGCGCCATGCGCATGCGCCAGCACCCACAGCTCCCGGCGCAGGTGGTTTTCGAGATACCACGGGGCCTTGATGAGGTGCAGAAACTCCAGCGAGAGCCCACCTGCGACAAACAGCAGCAGCGCGCTAAAACCGTAGCGCAGGCTTTTTCGTGCGCTCGACTCGGCAGCGGACTCGGTGAGGGGTGTGGCGGCTTGGGTGCTCTTCTTCTGGCTCATCTCATTCCCCGATGTTGATGGCGGTGGTATCCGCCTGTGCGCGCAGCTCGGCGAGCCTGGTGAGGTTCGCCTGACCGCTGCTGTCGAGAAGGCTGCCCAGCGTGTCTGTGGCGGGCCTCGGTGCCGGCGCGGCCGCGCGGATGGCCTGCATGGCCTGCGCACGCTGTGCGGCAGGGCCGATGAAGTCGAAGCCTTGCAGCGCCGTGGCGAGCTGGGGCAACGCGAGCTTTTCGGCGGTCACCTTTGCAGACTGCTGGGCAAAGCGGCGCACGGCGGGATAGCCATCTTCCATTGCGGCCAGCAGCAGCGGCAGTTGCGCGGCGCGTTCGGCGCTGGTGAGCGCGGATTTGTCGCTGCCCGCAAGCTTCGCTGCGACGGCGCGTTGCACGGGGTCGCCGCCGAAGAGTTGGCGCAGGTTTTCGGGCATCGCCTCTTCCTGCGGCAGGCCCCCTCCCCCAGCCCCTCCCCGCAAGGGGGAGGGGAGTGGAGCGCGTTGGCTCAAAGCCCCGCCCCCTTGCGGGGAGGGGTTGGGGAGGGGGTCTGCGCGCCACTGCGTGACCGCATCCGCCGCCCACTGCGCCGAGCGATTGCCATGGCAGGTCGTGCAGGCATCCGGCTGCTGATCGCGGGCCGCCGCAAGCGGCTCCGGCGCACGGATGCGATGCGTGCGATGAATCTCCATCACGCCGTAGACCATCTTCGGCATGTGGCAATCGACGCAGTTGGTGGTCGGGCTCACCTTGGCGTGTGCCGCGTGCGCAGGCAGCGCGGCGGCATCTTTGTGGCAACCCACGCAGGAAGCACCCGCACGGTTGTCCTCGGTGATCATCCCCGCCGGTGTGCCGCCATGCGCCTCGTGGCAACCGATGCAGGTCGCCCCGCCTTTCGTGTAGCAGTCGGATTGCAGCAGGCCCTGCATCTCGTAGGCCGAGAGGCGCGGCGTGCCGTCTTTCCAGAAGCGGAGCTTGAACAGATTGGGGTCGCCCGCCGGCACCGGCGTATCGGGCTGCACCAGCGACACATGTTCGGCCAGCACATCGCCCGCGCGATAACTCGGCCCGCTGCGCAACCACTCGCTCGCCATCGAAAGCGCAGCCGGCGTGCGCTGGCCGTGGCACTGGCCGCAGACCTCGGCACTGCGCTCTGGGGTGAGCCGCCTGGGGTTGGTGATGGTCGTATCCGGCGCTTCAGAAAAATGCTGCCAGTAGCGCCGCACCGGGTTGCGATTGGCAGCGGCGTGCGTGCCACCGGGGCCATGGCAGCTCTCGCAGGCAATGCCCAGTTCCGCCACCTCACTTTCCCAATGCGCAGCGTTCAAGTAGTTGAACCGCTCGCCCTGCATCGCGCGCTTCAGCAGCGCATCCTCGTTGGTGATGTTCGGGTTCACACCCGTGTTGTGGCAGAAGATGCAGTTGGGGTTCCACACCGCCGCGTGCTGATTGAAACCCTGCGCATCGTCGTAGAGAAACGCACCGTTGTAATGCACCCAGCGCTGGTCGCCGATATGCCAGATCAGGTGCATGCGCGCGTAGCGGCCATCGGCATCCTTGCTCAGGTATTGCTGGTAGCGGTGGCTGCCCACCGTGCGCGCCACTTCCACTGCCGCCTTCACCGCCTGCGTTCGGGGATCGAGATACTCGAACAGGTACTTGCCATCCCGCTGCAGCGGCCGCACCGGCACCCCCCAGGCATTGACCACGGTGCCGTCGAATGCACCCTGCACGCTTTCGCGTGAGGCCTCCTGCGTCATGGTGCGGTGATAGGTGCGCTTCCAGCTCGCGTGGTGATCGGCATGGCAGCTCAGGCAGCTCTTGCTGCCGACGAAGGCATTGCGATCGCGCGGCGGCGGCTCGCTCAGCGCCGCCTGCGCCGTCCAGGCCCACCAGCCACCCAGGCTGCACAGCAGCAGGGCCGCCAGCGCGCAGACCAAAACGGGGAGAGAACGGAACATGGCGTGAGGGTAGCGGCGCGCCAGCGCGCCGCACAATGCAATCAGGCGGCGAGCAGGTGGCTCACGAAGCTGGCCAAGTCATCGAAAACGGGCACATCCTGCGCCGCCGGCTTGGCGGCGGTCTCAATGCCATTGCCACTTCTCACCAGGGCTGGCTTCATGCCGGCGGCTCGCGCCGCGCCCAGATCGCCTTCGGAATCGCCGACAAACCAGATGTCCTCCAGCGGCGCGCCCAGACGGCGCGCGAGGTCTTTCAACATGCCGGGATTGGGCTTGCGCATCTCGGTGGCCTGGTCGGGGTGCTCTGGTGCAAAAGCCACCGCGTCGATGCGCCCGCCGCGTTCGGCGAGCAGCTTCTGCATCTTGGCGTTCATCGCCGCAAAGGCGTCGTAGTCGAACAGCTTGCGACCCAGGCCCGCCTGATTGGTGGCCAGGCACACCCGCCAGCCGGCCTGAGTGAGGCGGGCAATCGCCTCCAGGCTGCCCGGCACCGGCTGCCACTCTGCAGCGGATTTGATGTAGTTGGACGAGTCGTGATTGACCACGCCATCACGGTCGAGAACGATCCATTTCATGGTGTTCATCCCGGTAGTAGCGAGATGTCGGCAACGCTGCGACAGAGTTGGTCGAGCCGGCTCAGCAGGGCCAGACGGTTGCTGCGCACGGCAGGGTCGTCGGCGTTGACCATCACGGCGCTGAAGAAAGCATCCACCGACTCGCGCAGGGTAGCTAGCTGCGCAAGCTGCTTCGCATAGTCGCCTTCAAGATCGAGCGCGTTCATCGCTGCGAACAGGGCGTGCTCGGCGTCGTTGTCGAACAGCTTGGCGTCGATGGCAATGCCGACATCGCCCGCTTGCTTGAGGATGTTGCGGATGCGCTTGTGAGCGGTAGCCAAGGCCGAAAACGCGGCGGGTTCGTTTTCGAGTGTTTTCGTCAGTGCCACGAATCGCCGCTGGAAATCGAGAGGCTGAGTTGTCCCTGTTGCTCTGACGGCAGCCAGCCGCTCCTGAAAAAGTGCGCCTTGATTGAAATACAAACCCGCCTCGAAAAACGAGGCAAGTCGATCCATCACAAAGATCAGCAATTCAGACGAGGTGGCCGAATCCTTCCTTCCTGTCGGCTGCATAGAAAGTGCATTTTCGAGAAGGGCAGCAAGATCAAGCGGCAGGTCGCGTTCGATGCAAATGCGCAACACACCATTCGCAGCGCGGCGCAATGCGAAAGGGTCCTTACTTGCCGTGGGCTTCTGTCCAATCGCAAAGATGCCTGCGAGCTGATCCAGCTTGTCAGCTAGTGACAGCACCTGCCCTTCAGTGGTGGAAGGCGGAAATGTGCCCTGCTGCGTAGGCAGATAGTGCTCACTAATCGCCCTCGCAACTGCCTGAGAGGCGCCGGACACACGCGAGTAGTAACCCCCCATCAACCCTTGCAGTTCGGGAAACTCGAATACCATCTTGGTGACGAGATCATTCTTGCAAAGTGCAGCGGCCTCCGACACTGCATCTCGATCCGCACCGATCGCATCTGAAATGCCCAAAGCGATGGTCTGGATGCGATTCACGCGCGCGTCCACCGTGCCGAGTTCCTTCTGATACGTCGCGCTGAGCAGCTTGCCGCGATAGTCCGCAAATGGCTGCTTCCGATCCTGCTCCCAGAAGAACATCGCATCGGAGAGACGCGGCCGCACCACGCGCTCGTTGCCTTCGATGATCTGCGAGACGTCGCGCGATTCGATATTGGCGATGGTGATGAATACGGGTTTGAGCCTGGTGTGTGCGGCGTCCTCGAACACCGTGAAATAGCGCTGGTTGGTTTCCACTGTCGCCACGATCACTTCCGGCGGCAGCTCCATGAATCGCTGCTCCATGCGGCCTGCAATCACCACCGGCCATTCGACCAGCGCAGTCACTTCGTCCAGCAAGTCTTCGGTGATGCGCGCATGGCCGCCGAGCTTCACGGCTTCGGCTTTGATCTGACGCTTGATCTCGGCCTTGCGGCTGCTGACTTCGGCCCACACCTTGCCGGCCTTGAGCTGGGCCTCGTAGTCGGCGGGCGTGGTGAGTGCGATCGCTTCCGGCGCATGAAAGCGATGGCCGCGCGTGGTGTGCTGTGCGTCGAGGCCAAAGCGGCGCAGCGGCACCACATCGCTGCCCAGCAGGCAGACGATCCACGACACCGGTCGCACGAAAGTTTCGTCGCCGCTGCCCCAGCGCATACGCTTGGGCACCAGCTCATCCATGCTCTTGAGCGTGTCTTCAAAGATGGCGGGGATCAGCTCTGTCGTCGGTTTGCCGGGTTCGGTCCTGGCGTAGTGCAGCTTGCCGTCCTTCTGCCCCAGGGCTGAAAACTCGACGCCGCATTTCTTGGCAAAGCCGAGGGCCGCCGGGGTGGGCGCGCCGTCCTTCAATGCCACGTTGAGGGCGGGGCCGGTGAGGTCGATGCTCTGGGTCGCCTGCTCGGCGGCCACAGCGGACACCAGCACCGCGATGCGGCGCGGTGTCGCGAACAGCCGGGCCTCGCCATGCGGCACGCCGCGCTTGTCCAGGCCACCCACAACACCCGCACGCAGGGCTTCGGCCAGCGGCATCACATAGCGGGCCGGCAGGTCTTCACAGCCGAGTTCGAGCAGCAAGTCGCGGGGCATTGGACGGCAACGGTAGGGACACAAAGGGCGCGTAGTGTCCGAAATCGAACGCCTTTGCGCCAACCGGGTCTGATCTTGCCCCTGCGGTGGGTCTTGGGGAAGATTGGTTTTGGACTATCGCTGCCGGTGGAACAATCAATTTATTGGCGTCCGAGGCGTCGGATTAGAGTCCTGTCAGTCCCAAGGTTTGCTCAGCCGCACGGTTGAGCAGTCCACACTGAACCCAGCCACACGAAGACGGAGGAATTCATGTCTACAGAAGCCAAATGCCCGGTCAATCACGGCGCAATCTCCACCCCTCTCAGCACCGGCCGCAGCAACCGCGACTGGTGGCCGAAATCGCTCAACCTCACGGTGCTGCACCAGCACTCCGAGCTCTCCGACCCGATGGTCGAGGACTTCGACTACGCCGCCGAGTTCAAGACCCTCGACCTCGATGCCGTCATCAAGGACCTCACCGCGCTGATGACCGACTCGCAGGACTGGTGGCCCGCCGACTATGGCCATTACGGGCCGCTGTTCATCCGCATGGCCTGGCACGCCGCGGGCACCTATCGCATCTTCGACGGGCGCGGCGGTGCCGGCACCGGCGAGCAGCGCTTCGCACCGCTCAACAGCTGGCCCGACAACGGCAACCTCGACAAGGCGCGCCGCCTGCTGTGGCCGATCAAGCAGAAGTACGGCCGCAAGCTCTCGTGGGCGGATCTGCTGATTCTCACCGGCAACGTCGCGCTCGAAACCATGGGCTTCAAGACCTTTGGCTTCGGCGGCGGGCGCGAGGACATCTGGGAACCGCTGCAGATCAACTGGGGTGCCGAGACCGAATGGGTCGCCACCAGTGACAAGGCCAACAGCCGCTATTCGGGCGAGCGCGAACTCGCCAACCCCCTGGGCGCGGTGCAGATGGGCCTGATCTACGTCAACCCGGAAGGCCCGGACGGCAAGCCTGATCCGGTGGCTTCCGCACGCGACATTCGCGAGACCTTCCGCCGCATGGCGATGGACGATGCCGAGACAGTCGCGCTCGTCGCCGGCGGCCACACCTTCGGCAAGGCGCATGGTGCGGGCGATGCCACGCTGGTCGGCACTGAGCCTGAGGGTGCCAATGTGGAACAGCTCGGCCTCGGCTGGCACAACAAGTTCGAGAGCGGCATCGGCGGCCACACCACCACCAGCGGTATCGAAGGTGCGTGGAAGCCCAAGCCCACCACCTGGGATATGGGCTATTTCGACACCCTGTTCGGCTACGACTGGGAGCTGACCAAGAGCCCCGCCGGCGCGCATCAGTGGAAGCCCAAGGGCAATGCCGGTGCCGGCACCGTGGTCGATGCACATGACCCCAGCAAGAGCCACCAGCCGATGATGACCACGGCCGATCTGGCCATGCGTTTCGACCCGGCGTACGAAAAAATCTCGCGCGACTTCCACGCCAATCCGGCCAAGTTCGCCGATGCCTTTGCCCGCGCCTGGTTCAAGCTGACCCACCGCGACATGGGCCCGAAGGCGCGCTACTTAGGCCCACTGGTGCCGAAGGAAGACCTGATCTGGCAGGACCCGATCCCCGCCGTCAGCCACCCGCTGATCGACGCCACCGACATCGCCGCCCTCAAGACCAAGCTGCTGGCTTCGGGCTTGAGCACCGCGCAGCTGGTGAACACTGCCTGGGCCTCGGCCTCGACTTTCCGTGGCAGCGACAAGCGCGGTGGTGCCAATGGCGCGCGCATTCGCCTCGCACCCCAGAAAAACTGGGAGATCAACAAGCCGGCGGCACCCGTCATCGCCAAGCTCGAAGCGATCCAGAAGGACTTCGGCAAGCCGGTCTCGCTCGCCGATCTCATCGTGCTCGGCGGCTGTGCCGCCATCGAGGCGGCAGCGAAGCAGGGCGGCCACAGCGTCACCGTGCCGTTCACGCCCGGCCGCATGGATGCCACGCAGGAGCAGACCGATGTCGAGTCCTTCGCCGTGCTGGAACCGCTCGCCGATGGCTTCCGCAACTACGCGAAGCCCGGTGTTGAAGACGCCATCGCCGAACTGCTGATCGACAAGGCCAATCTCTTGACGCTGACCGCGCCGGAGATGACTGCCCTCATCGGCGGCCTGCGCGTGCTCGATGCCAATGCGGGCCGCGCCCAGCACGGCGTGTTCACGAACCGTGCGGGTACCCTGAGCAATGATTTCTTCGTCAACCTGCTCGACATGCGCACCGCTTGGGAGCGTTCCTCGACCGACAAGAACGTGTTTGAAGGCCGTGACCGCAAGACCAAGGCCGTGAAGTGGACGGCGACGGTGGCGGACCTCGTGTTCGGCAGCAACGCCCAGCTGCGTGCGCTCTCGGAGGTCTATGGTTCCAGCGACGGCGAGGCGGCCTTCGTGGCTGACTTCGTCGCGGCCTGGAACAAGGTCATGCAGGCTGATCGCGTCTAACTCAAACCCACAAAAAGGAACCCAAGATGAGTATCGAAACCGTCAACGTGCTCTACACCGCCCACGCCAAGTCGGAGGGCGGCCGCAATGGCACCGTGCTCTCCGGCGATGGCCTGGTGGATGTGAACCTCACCGTGCCCAAGGCGATGGGCGGTGCCGGCAAGCCCGGTGCCACCACGCCGGAAGACCTGTTCGCCGCCGGTTACGCCGCCTGCTTCGGCGGCGCGGTGGAGTTCATGGGCGTGAAGAACGGCCTCAAGCCCAGCTCGGTGCTGGTGGAGCCTGCCGTCGGCATCGGCACCACCGACACCGGCGTGGGGCTCAAGGTCGATCTCACCGTCACCATCGGTGGCCTCTCGCAGGCCGATGCCGAGAAGATCGTGGCCTTGGGCCATGCCTTCTGCCCGTACTCCAAGGCCATCAAGGGCAATGTCGAGGTCGGCGTCACGGTGAAAACCGCCTGAGCTGAGTTGACTGCTTGACGCATCCCCGCCAGTGGCAAAAACTGCTGGCGGGGCGGCGGCTTCCGACATTTTTCGGGGCCCGCCGCGAATGGTTACCCATTCGAACAAGGGGATGCGGTGAAAATCTGGAAATTCTGCGCGGCCGCCATGCTGGCCGTGGCTTCGCTGCAAGTGCAGGCCGGCTTGTTTTCAAGCCACTACGGTGATTTCAAGGAGCTGGTGGACGCCGGCAAGGATGAAGCCGCCGCCGTGCTGCTGGAGCAGGAGACCAAGTACTTCAGCGAACTGGAGGGCAGCAAGAAAGCCTTTGTCGAGGCTTTCCGCCAGAAGCGCCTGGTGGTTCGCTTCCAGTCGCATGTCACCGCCAACGATGACGCCGCCGCGCTCGCCTTTGCCGCCGAGAACCTGCCTGCACTGAACAGCCTGCAACTCGAAAAAGCACAGCAATACAAGGATTCGCTGACGGTGGTCGACACCCGTCAGCGCAAGGTGCTCGACGAAGCGCTGGCCGCACTGAAGACGGCCGAGGCCGAAACTGCACCGATGCAGCGCTGGTCGGCGCTGAAGAAATCGCTGGCGGTGGGGCAGCAGCTGTCGGCTGCCTGCGCGGCTTTTCAGCACAAGCCGCAGCGGCTCGCTGAGGGACTGACCCAGCTCGATGCCGAGTTGCTGCGCCTCAACACCAGCTTTGCGGCGGATGCGCGCAACGCTTTCCAGACCTACGGCTATTTCACCGAGCCTTCGTTTGCCGAGGTGTATCCACTCAAGCTGGACATGAAGGCGCTCACCGACGGCAATCCGGTGCTCGATACCGCCCTCGACAGCGCCACACTGCCCCAGCTCGCCAGCTATGGCCGCCTGTATCTGAAAACGATTAGTGCAGAGCACAGGGCCAGGCTCTCCGAGCGCTATTACAAGGCCCTGCTGGCAACTGAAAATGCCACGACGTTCCTGCAACGCCAGAAGCTGGTCGACCGCATGGTGGCCGATGGCTTTGCCGCCCCCAGCCTGCGCAACCGCGTCACCCTCGCGGTGCTGCCGCCGCCTGCCAGCGGACTGACGCTGGTGGAGCCGCAGAACGTGACGATGCTGCCGCTGCCGGTGGGCAGCACCCCGGCCGACCTGCTCCAGTCCGGTGCGGCACAGGGCCGCGAGCTGCTGGTGTTTCTGCGCATCGCGCCGCCCTTGAAGTCGCGTGACCTGGCCGGGCGCGAGGCGGTGAGCTCCGAGTACGTCTCTGGCTCCCGGCAGGTGCCCAACCCCGACTACCGCACGGCCGCCCAGGCGGTGAGCGCGGCCGAGCGGCAGCTGAGTTCCGCCCAGCAGCAGGAGCTTTCCAGCCAGATCTCGAACGGGGGCAGCACCTCGCTGCTGTCGGTGCTGAGCGCCGGTGTCGGCAAGTTCGCCGTCAGCTCCGCCGAAAGCAGCCTGCAAACCGCGCGCGAAAAACTCGCCAATACGCCGCCGATGGTGGAGGAGTCGGTGATCGCGCCGTACTCCTACTTCAAGAACACCGTCACCCTGAGCGAGAAGCTCAGCATCCACTACGCCATTTTCGATACCACCACGCAGGAGCTGTTCACCGACAGCCAGACGCTGGAGGCGAAGAAGAGCTTCACCACCATCGACGGCGCGAAAGGCACCGACCGCAACTACGCGCAGCTGATGGCGGGCGGCACTTCGGTCAAGGCCGTGAGCGACTATGAGTCGGCCCCCTTCAAGGTGGGTTACGACGCCCTGGTGGCGGCCGCACTGCGGCAGTACCAGACCAAGAAAAACCTGGGGCAATGACATGTCCAATCTCAAACTGATCGCTGCCGCCTTCACCGCCCTGCTGCTGACTGCGGCACCCGCGCAGGCCGCACCCACCGGCTGCGAGCTGAGCGAGCCGCAGCGCGCGATGGAGAGTGTCTGCGAGAGCCATGTCGGCTGCCGGCTGGTGACCTCGGTGCTGAATGGCTGCGAGGCGCACAAGAAGTTCTACAACAGCTTTGGCGCACACCCGGTGGGCACGGCACTGAGCGATGCCGCGATCAACGATGCCATCGTGCGTTACAGCGGCGACCAGCAAAGTGCCAGCGCCTGCCTGTGGAGCTTCAACAAGGACAACTGCTCGAAATACCTCGGCAAGGAGATCCCCGCCCCGGTGGTGATCGCAGCCCCCGTCGAGACCAAGCCCAACACCAGCTACAACGACGCCGTGCTGCGCCGGCGCGAGCTGGGCGAACGCGATGCGGCACTGCAAGCCCGCCTCGCGCTGGACTGCAAGAGCCTCGGCAGCAGCTGCCCGCAGGCCCTGCAACAGCTTGATGTGCTGCTGGCCGACATCGCCAGGGTGAATGCCGATCCCGAATACCTGTCGCAGCTGCCGCCGTTCCAGAACAGCTCGCTCGACAAGGCCACGCGCCTGGGCTGGGTCAAGCTCGGCAACAACTGGAGCAACCCCACTGCCGAGCAGGCGCGCTGGCAGTGCAATGGCAAGAAACGCGAGATCACCGAGGCGATGACCGTCGCCATCAGCGACCAGGTGATCCAGCAGCTTTCGCAGTACGAAAACCAGTGCCTGGAGATCGACGAGGAAGCCCGCACCCTGGTGAAACAGTGGAAGGGCCGGATCGAAGCCAACGAGCAGGCCAAGCTGCTCGCCCAGGCACAGGCACAGGCGCAGGCCGCTGCCCAGGCCGAAGCCCTTGCCCGCATGCAGGCTGAAGCCAAGGCCCAGGCCGAGGCGAAGTTGCAGGCCGATGCACTGGCCGCAGCCCTCGCCCGCCAGCAGGCGCTGGGCGCGATGCCCGCCGCTGCCGCCTCGGTACCTGCCATCGCGCTGGCGGCGGTGCCCACGATCGCTGCCACCATCGCCGCACCGGTGGCGGCAGCCTTAGCGCCAGCCATCGCAGCGCCAGCGCCCCCCGCGCTCGCGCCGGTTGTCAGTGCGCCGCCGCCCGTCGCCGCACCGCTGGTGCTGCCCGCCGCCACCGTCGCCGCACTGCTACCCGCCAGCCCCTTGCTGGCCGTGCAACCGCCCCTGGCTGCCAGCCCGGCCGCACTCACGGAGCTGGCGCTGAACGACTGGTACAACCGCCAGAAAGAGCTGCAAGCCAAGGAGGTTCTGCTGGCCGAAGAAATGGAGAAGGCCATCGCCACCCGTCGTCAGGAGGCGCTGCATGCCGACGCCAACGAGCAGGCCGCGCTGCAAGCCAACCTGTCGCAGGCGCAACGCGAGCAGCAGATCAAGCAGCGCGCCGAAGAGCTGGCCAACACGCCAGTGGAGGCCAAGGGCTTTTTCGGCAATCTGATCGACGCCGCCGGTGCGGTCGGTGCGAGCTACACGGACATGCAGCAGCTGAGAAACAGCCGCTGATCAATCGCCCTGCTCAGGCAGGCTTGAGCGGCTCGAAACCGACAATGCCGGCCCGCGCGTTGTAGTAGGCGGTGGCGACACCACGCGCCAGCGTGCGCACCTTGAGGATGTAGGCCTGCCGCTCGGTGACGCTGATCGCGCCGCGCGCATCGAGCAGATTGAAGGCGTGCGAGGCCTGCACCACGCGCTCGTAGGCGGGCAGCGGCAGCGGCTTTTCCAGCGCCAGCAGGTGCTGGCACTCGGCCTCGGCTTTCGCGAAGCGGTCGAACAGCGTGGCGGTGTCGGCATGCTCGAAGTTGTAGGCGCTCTGCTCCACCTCGTTCTGCTTGTAGACATCGCCGTAGGTGACGATGCGGCCGCCGGTGTCGCTCCAGATCAGGTCGTAGACCGATTCCTTTTTCTGGATGTACATCGCGAGCCGTTCGAGCCCGTAGGTGATCTCGCCAGCCACCGGCCGGCACTCGATGCCACCCACCTGCTGGAAGTAGGTGAACTGGGTGACTTCCATGCCATTCAACCAGACCTCCCAGCCCAGGCCCCAGGCACCGAGCGTGGGGGATTCCCAGTTGTCTTCGACGAAGCGGATGTCGTGGGTGAGCAGGTCAAACCCCAGCTCGCGCAGCGAACCCAGATACAGCTCCTGGATGTCGGGCGGCGAGGGCTTCATCAGCACCTGGAACTGGTAGTAGTGCTGGAGCCGGTTGGGGTTCTCGCCGTAGCGGCCGTCGGTGGGGCGGCGGCTGGGCTGCACATAGGCCACGTTCCACTGCTCAGGCCCCAGCGCGCGCAGAAAGGTCGCCCAGTGAAAGGTGCCCGCGCCCATCTCCATGTCCATCGGCTGCACCAGCACGCAGCCTTGATCGGCCCAGTATTTTTGCAGCGTCAGGATCAGGTTCTGGAAAGTCATGGCGTGGTTTTTTTGCGGTGTCGCCCAGTATCGCAAAGTATTTCCGGCGGCGGTTCGGGCGGGTGGCAAAAGCTAGACTAGTCCGACCACCTTTTACCGATGCCTACCATGACCGACACCTTGCCCAGTCACGATCTCATCCGCGTGATCCTGAAGGACTACCTCACCGAGGCGAGAGTCGGCCTGCACCCCTGGGAGCAGCACCCGGAGCGCCCCAACCGCCTCTGCGTCAACGTCGAAATGTTCGCCCCGCTGCCACCGCCACCCACCGCCGATGGTGCCGGCGGCATCATCGACTACGACCCCATCCGCAAGCTGCTCGACACCTGGCCCAGCCGCCCACTCACCCTGCTGCTCGAAACCCTGGTAGACGAGGTGATTGCCCTCGCCTTCAGCAACCCGAAGGTGACGGCCTGCCGGGTGTCGGTGATCAAGCCGGATATCTTCAACCACGCCGCCGGGGCGGGCATCGAAGTGTTCCGCCGCCGGGGCCGTTGAGCGATAGACCGCCTTGGGTTCAGGTGAGCATGTAGCCGCCATCGACCTCAATGACCTGACCGGTGAGGTAGCCGCTTTCAGGGCTGGCGAGAAACGCCACGCTGGCGGCGATGTCCTGCACCGTGCCCATGCGACCCTGCGGGATGCGCTGTAGCAGGGCCTGCTTGATGGCCGGGTCGTGGGGATGATCATCGGACCACAGGATGTTGCCGGGCGCGACCGCATTCACCCGCACGGCCGGGGCGAGGTCACGCGCCAAGCCCCTGCAAAGGCTCAGCAGGCCGGCCTTCGCACTCTCGTAGACCACATGGCTGCCCAGCGGCCGGCGCGCATGCACGTCGACGATGTTGATGATCGAACCCTGCGTGGCGGTGAGCGCCGGGGCGCAGGCCTGCGAGAGGAAGAGCGGCACTTTCAGGTTGGTGCCCATCAGGTCAAACCACACCGCTTCGGTGATGCTGCCCACTGGGCTGGGATAGAAGCTGGAGGCGTTGTTCACCAGCAGATCCAGCCGGCCCCAGGCCGCCACGGCTGCACTTGCCAGCTGCGGCAGCGCGCCATCGTCGAGCAGGTCGACGACAATCACGCGGGCGCTGTCGGGCCTTGCGGTGTTGAGCGGCAGCGCCAGTGCATCGGCCTGCTCGCGCGACTGGCGGCAATGGATGACGAGATTCCAGCCCTCGGCATGCAGGCGTTGCACAATGGCAGCGCCAATGCGCCGTGCGCCGCCGGTCACCAATGCCACCCGCCGCGTGTTCAACTGATCCATCTGCATTTCCACCCTCAAAGTTAGGACAACTAGTGTGAACGACTGGCTTGCCGCAGTGCTGCTTGGTGTCATCGAGGGATTCACGGAGTTCCTGCCCATCTCCTCCACCGGCCATCTGCTGATCGCCGAGGAATGGCTGGGGCGGCGCAGCGACCTTTTCAATGTCGCCATCCAGGCGGGCGCGATTCTCGCGGTCTGCCTGGTCTACCGCGCGCGGCTGGCGACGCTGGCCACCGGCTGGCGTGAGCCGCAGCACTTCGACTTCATCCTCAAGGTGGGCAGCGCCTTTGGCATCACTGCCGTGCTGGGCCTGATCGCGAAGAAACTCGGCGCGGAGCTGCCGGACACCGTCACCCCCATCGCCATCGCGCTGATCGTGGGCGGACTGGTGATCTTCGCGGTGGAGGCCTGGGCCAAGAAACAACCCGCGCGCGAAACCCTGACCTGGGGCGTGGTGATTGCGGTCGGCATCGCGCAGGTGGTGGCGGGTGTGTTCCCCGGCACCTCGCGTTCGGCGGCGGCGATCTTCGCCGCCATGCTGGCGGGGCTGACGCTGCGGCCGAAGGCGGCGGAGTTCGCTTTCATGGTCGGCATCCCCACCATGTTTGCGGCCACCGGCTACGAGCTGCTGAAAGTGCTCAAGGACGGCCACGCCGCCAGCGTCGAACCCTGGGGGCAGCTGGCACTCGCCTTCAGTGTTGCCGTGCTCACCGGTTTCATCGCCGTGCGCTGGCTCCTGGCCTTCATCGGCAACCACAGCTTCGTGCCGTTTGCCTGGTACCGGCTGGCGCTGGGCACGGGGCTGCTGGTCTACGCCAGCCGCTAACTCTTCTTGGCGCGCAGGGCTTTCAGGTCTTCGGCGTGCTTGAGGCGGGCATTGCGGCGGAACTGCGCCTCCTCGTAGCGGCGCTGTTCCACTTCGGTTTCAGCGGTGAGCGGTGGCACCGGGCGCGGTCGACCTTCACTGCCCAGGGCCACGAAGGTGAGATAGGCCGAGAGGATGTGCCGGCGCTCGACGCTGCCCACGCATTCGGCCTCCACCCGCACGCCGACTTCCATCGAGCTGTTCCAGGCGCGGTTCACGCTCGCCGCGAACACCAGCACATCGCCCCGTCGCGCCGGGGCCTCGAAATGCACGGCATCGACGCTGGCAGTGACGCAGACGCCCCCCGCATGGCGATCAGCCACCACGGCGGCGTAGCGGTCCATGTGCGCCATCACCAAGCCACCGAACACGGTCTCGTTGGCGTTGAGATCGTTGGGGAAGATCATGTAGACCTGATCGCGCACCTGCGAATACGCCACCGTACGCGCGGGCATGCCACTCATCCGCGCGGGCCTGTCCTTGAGGCTTGCAGGAACACCTTGCCGCTGCCATCGCGGCGACGCACGTCGAAGCGCGCACCATCGCGGACGCGGATGCAGCCCTCGCCCACCAGCACGCTGCGACCGTCGTCTTCCGACACGCCTTCCAACCGGTAGTGCAGCAGGCCGGGGCGCGGCAGTGGCACGGCGACAAAGGCGGCGGGCTGGCTGTCGTCCACTTCGATGCGGGCGACGGGCTTGCCCTCGATGCTGAGCGTGAGCTGTTCGCGCAGCTGGTCGCGCCCCAGACGGTTGTGGATGTGCAGCGTCAGCGGCTGGTGGCGCGCAGACCGGCGCGCCTGGCTGCCGGCGCGGCGCGGACTGGATTTGGCGGGTGCGGGCGCAAGCGCCGGGGCTGCCAGCTGGATGGGCTCATCACGCATCAGCTCGCGGGATGCGGCCGGTGCCAGCGGCGCAGGCCGGCTGTGGCCGGCGATGACGCTGCCCTTGTGGTCAGGCAGGCGCGACTGCGCCTCCAGCCTCGCCGCAGCGGCGGAAAGCACCGGGCTGGTGGCCGTGGGCTCGCTGTCTTCGGTGGCGTCGACGGATTCGCTGGCCGGCAAGATTTCGGCATTCGACACGACTGCCACGGCCGGCAGCGTCTGCGTCGGTACGGCGGGCTCCGGGGGCAGTGCCTCGGACACTTCCGCCGCCTTGGCCGGCAATGGCACGGGTGCTGCGGCGACTTCGTTGATGTTGCTCAGCCGGGCATGGTTGTAGAGGCCATAGGCAATGCCGAAGGCAACCAGCGCCACCCCGATGAGCAGTGCGCGACCCGGCACGCTGAGTTCCTGCTGGTCGGCACCAACCCGCCCCACCGCGCCCAGCCACAAGGCGAAGAAGCCGATCAGCAAAGGCACCAGAACCGACATGAGTGCGAACAACATTGAGGATCCCCTTGAAGCTGCTTTGTGATGACAAGCGTAGCGCAAGCAGGGCGCAGGGTTCAGACCGCATTCAGCCTTGGCCGCAATCTTGTAGCGCTGCGGTGAACCGTTCACCGCCCCTTCATCGCTTTCGGCCGTCCTCAGGAGCACCCCATGCGCAAGACCCTCGTCCTCGTTCTCGCTGCCGCGATTTCGGCCGCGCCGCTCACTGCCACGGCAGGTGATGGCCGTGATGCCGTCATCGGCAGCATCATCGGTGGGGCGACCGGGGCCATCATCGGCAACAACCTGGGCGGGCGCGACGGCGCCATTGTCGGCGGGGCGATTGGCGCCGCTGCCGGCGTGGCGATTGCCACCGACCCGCAGCGCAACGACGGTTACAACCGCTACGAGAACCGCCGCGATGGTCGGTATGACCGCCACGGCCGTCGCGACGACGGTTACGCCCGTTACGAGAACGATCGCCGCCACGACCACCACGATGACCGCCGCCACGGCTACCGGCACGAAGTCGTGGTGGTGGAATCACCGCGCCACTACTACCAGGGCAATGACTTCGTCTATGGCGTGCCGCCGCGCCACGACAATGGCCGTCATCAGGGCTGGCAGCAGGGTCGTGGTCACCACGTTCGGGGCGGCAACGTCATCATCGTCCAGCAGGACGATGGTCGTTACTGTCCGCCGCCGCGTCGCTGGTAAACCTCAGTGCCGCAACGAACAAGCCGCCTCAGATCGAGGCGGCTTTTTTGCGGGCGGCCTTGGGGATTTTCGCAACACCCTCGCGTGACCAGCTCACCTCGCCTTTCACCTGCCGCGCCAGCACGCGCGAGGCGACGAACAGCAGGTCGGACAGGCGATTGGCGTAGTGCAGGCCATGCACATTGGCACCCTCCAGCTCGTGCAGCGCCCACAGCGCCCGTTCGGCCCGGCGCGACACCGCCCGCGCCAGATGCGCCCGCGCGCCGGCCTCGCCCCCGCCGGGCAGCACGAACTCCTTCAGCGGCGGCAGCGTGGCATTCAGGTCTGCGAGTGCCTGGTCGAGCCGCAGCACATGCGCCTCGGTCACGAGCACCGCCGGCGGCATCGACAACTCGCCGCCCAGGTTGAACAGCTCGTGCTGGCAGGGTGCGAGGTGGGCGCGCACGGCGGGCGGCAGTTCCACTTCCAGCAGCAGGCCCAGGCAGCAGTTCAGCTCGTCGATGTCGCCCATCGCGGTGACGCGCGGGTGGGTCTTGGCGATGCGCTCGCCCGTGGCCAGGCCCGTCTCGCCCTTGTCGCCGGTGCGGGTGGTGATCTTCGATAAACGATTGCCCATCTGCTGCTCCTTGCCATTGAGAAGGCAGCGCGCACGCGGCCCAGAATCCGGCGCGCAGCGTGACATAGCGCGGAGCGGGTGGGGATAGGCAAACGATTAAACTAGCCATCCCATTCAGTCCGACCGGCCCTGCGCCGCAACCAGCCCATGAGCCAGTTCCTAGCCGCCGCACTCGAAGCCGCGCGCGCCGCCGATGTGATCGTGCGCGCCCACTACCGCAAGGGTTTCGAGGTACGCATCAAGGCCGATGCCACGCCGGTGACCGAGGTGGATGAAGCCGCCGAAGCGGCCGTGAAGGCGGTGCTGACCCAGGCCTTCCCCGACCATGGCTTCTACGGTGAGGAAGGCGGCAAGCACAATGCCGAGGCCGAGTACCTCTGGCTGGTCGACCCCATCGACGGCACCAAGGCCTATGTGCGCGGCTACCCGATGTTCTCCACCCAGATCGCCCTCATGCACCGTGGCGAGCTGGTGCTGGGGGTGTCGTCCGCGCCCTGCTTTCTGGGGGACGGCAGCAGCGGCGTGGGCGTCGGCGAAACCTATTACGCGGTGAAGGACCAGGGCGCCTATCAGCTCACCGCCGAAGGGCCGGTGCGCCTGCGGGTGAGCGATGTGGTGAGCGTCTCGCAGGCCACGCTCTCGCTGGGCAATCTCGCCAGGCTGGCCGCCTCGACCAGCTGGGCAAGGCTCGGCACGCTGATCCCCATGCTGCACCGCATCCGTGGCTATGCCGACTTCCTGCACTACCACCTGCTGGCCTCCGGCCGCATCGACGCGGTGGTCGAGACCAACGTCAACATCCTGGACATCGCCGCCCTCGTGGTGATCGTGCGCGAAGCCGGCGGCAGCTTCACCCAGCTCGATGGCGGTGCCATCACGCTCGATACCACCAGCGTGCTCGCCAGCAACAGCGTGCTGCACGATGCCTTTCAGGAAGCGATCAACTATCACTAAGCACACGGGAGGAGAACCCATGTCACAGCCCTTCAACAGCAACCCTTTCAACTACACCGACAAGCACGTTTTCATCAGCGGCGGCACCAGCGGCATCAACCTGGGCATCGCCCATGCCTTTGCCCGCGCGGGTGCGAAGCTGACCGTGATGTCGCGCTCGCAGGAGAAGGTGGATGCCGCCGTCGCCGAGCTGAAAACCCACGGTGGCGAAGTACAGGGGCACAGTGCCGATGTGCGCGAATACGCCGCTGTCGAGGCCGCACTGAAAGCCGCCGTCGCCAGCCACGGCAAGATCGACGTGCTGGTCTCCGGTGCCGCCGGCAACTTCGTCGCACCCGCACTCGGCATGAGCGCCAACGGCTTCAAGGCCGTGATCGACATTGACCTGATGGGTACCTTCCATGTCATGCGCGCGGCCTTCACCCACCTTGCCAAGCCGGGCGCGGCCATCATCAACATTAGCGCGCCGCAGAGCTACAACGCGATGGAGTTCCAGATGCACGTCTGCGCCGCCAAGGCCGGTGTCGACATGTGTACCCGCGTCGCCGCCATCGAGTGGGGGCCGGCGGGCGTGCGCGTCAACTCCGTGGTGCCCGGCCCCATCGAGAACACCGAGGGCATGCGCCGTCTCGCGCCCACGCCGGCCACCGAACAGATCGTGCTCGACAGCGTGCCGCTGGGCCACATGGGCAGCGTCGACGACATCGCCAACTGCTGCCTCTGGCTCGCCTCGCCGATGGCGCGCTACGTCACCGGCACGGTGATTCCGGTCGATGGCGGCTGGTCGCTGGGCGGCACCAGCATTTCGGCGAGCGGGATGAAGAAAGCGCTGATGGGCAAGGGCTGAGCAAATACAGCACTGGGTATTTCTGCTGTGGCTAAAAATACCCAGCGTGCCAATTTTCAGGTCTGAATCGGCTCCCTGGTCGTAGTGGCTGATGTTGTCGTCATCTCTAATTGCCGGGCGCTTCAACCACTCCGGGTTGTCGCGCCCGCGCCGCAATCAGAAATGCGCTTCAAGCCATTCGACCCACCGATTTTCACACTTGGAAACTGACCATGCTTCATAAAATCCACGCCCTTTCACTCGCCGCCGTCGCCGCCTTTGCACTGGCACCCGGCCTTGCTGCCGCCGCCACGCCGAACTGTGCTGCCGCCAACACCAGCGGCTCGCTGAATGTGGTCGGCCTCACCAGCGACTCGCGCCTGATCTGCTTCAACGAGTTCGCGCCCGCCAGTGCCGTCACCATCGGCTTCACCTATGGCCTCACGGGTGGCGACTATCGCCTGGTCGGCATCGACTTCCGCGTGCAGGACGGCGGTCTCTACGGCGTCGGCAATGCCGGCGGCGTCTATCGCCTGAGCCTCACGGACGGCACCGCCACCTTTGTCAACCGCCTGAGCGTGGCACTGTCGGGCAGCAACTTCGGTGTGGACTTCAACCCCGCTGCCGACCGCCTGCGCATCATCAGCGACAACGGCCAGAACCTGCGCCACAACATCAATGCCGGCGGCGTCACGCTGACGGATGGCGCGCTCAACTACGTGGCCGGTACCGCCACCAACGGCGTGACGGGTGCGGCTTACACCAACAACGATCTGGTGGCGCTCACGGCCACCACCCTGTTCGATCTCGACGCCGAACTCGATCAGGTCGCCCTGCAGTCGCCGCCCAACAACGGCACGCTGGTGGCCACCGGCAAGCTCGGCGTCAATGCCAGCTATGTGGCTGGCTTCGATATCTACAGCCAGCTTTCCAGCGGCGGCACCGTGGGCAATTTCGCACTGGCCGCCTTCCGCAGTCCCGCCAGCCCCGGCCAGACGGCCGTGTATTCCGTCAATGTGCTGACGGGGGCGACCACCCTGCGCGGCAGCCTGAGCACGGACAACGATGTCTACGACATCGCCATCCCGCTCAACCAGTTCTGATGCTGCCGGCTGCGATCCCGCTGAAAAAATGCCCGGCCAGTCCGGGCATTTTTTATGGGCAAGGCAGCCCTCGTCTCAAGCCACTGCGCGCCGCCAGTGCGCCAGCCGCGTCAGCTGCGGCAGGCGCAAGCCGCCCGCAGGCGGGCCTGCCTGATCATCGACCACCGTCCAGCCGGTTTCACCCGCCCAGGTGGCGAGCGTGTCGGGCTTGATGCCACCCACCAGCGGCTCGCCGAGCAGGGCGGTCAACACGCCGAGGCCGGCGGCCAGCGGCCAGTCGCCGAGGCCGATCTGTGTCGGCGGCACGCTGTAGTCGAACACCAGTTCACTGCCGGGGGCCGCCA
The DNA here is from genome assembly GCA_040386395.1 of Pseudomonadota bacterium. Taxonomy (GTDB): domain Bacteria; phylum Pseudomonadota; class Gammaproteobacteria; order Nevskiales; family Nevskiaceae; genus Stagnimonas. The sequence continues at coordinate 41,541 of JAZKFO010000064.1, forward strand.
CCTCGGCCAGGGCGGCGAGCGTGGCGCGGGTGGCCGCTGGCTTGAGGTAGTGGGTGACGCCCAGCCAGCTGAAGAACGTGGGTCGCGCGGCATCGAGTGCGCTGCGGCGCAGGGCATCGGCGGCGGACTCCCGCTCGAAGTTGGTGGCGACCCATTGCGGCTCGCCGAGCAGCGCACTGGCGGCGCAGCGCGCGCGCTTCATCTCCTGGGTGGCGGGATGGTCGACCTCGAACACGCTGAGCTTCTTCGCCCAGGCGGGGCGTCGCCAGTGAAAGGAATCAAGCCCCGCGCCGACGATCACGTACTGCCGAAAGCCTGCGCTCGCGGCCGTCTGCAGGCGCAGCTCGGCGTGCTGGCTGCGCGCGAGCACCTGGTGCGCGATGGGCTGCATCCAGCGCAGCAGGCCGTCCATCAGCAGGGCGCGTTGGGTCGGGTTTTCGAGCCGCGTGCGCCAGACGCGGCTGGTGAGCCGCAGCGCATGCGGGTCGTGGAACACCGCGCGGCCCTGATCGCTCATCGCGCCCCAGGCCCGGAGGGCGGCGGCGGCTTCGGCGGTGCGGCTGAACTGGTTGAAGATCATCGGACTGGCCTCCTTGCCTGCCTGTTTTTTCTAACCGCGATCCAGCTCGCGGTAGCGCACCGCCTCGGCAATCTGCGCACTGCCGATGGTAGCGGCACCGGCGAGATCGGCCAGCGTGCGCGCCACTTTCAGCACCCGGTGATATCCGCGCGCGGAGAGGTTGAGGCGACCCATCGCCTGTTCGAGCAGGCTGCGCGCCGCCGCATCGGGCGTGCAGTGCTGGTCGACCTCCGCCGTGGCGAGCCGCGCATTGGGCTTGCCCTGCCGCGCCAGCTGCAAGGCGCGACAGGCGATGACGCGGGCACGCACGGTGGCGCTGCTGTCGCCAGGCGGGGCCTGCTCGGCGAGGAGGGCTGCGCGATCCACGCGCGGCACAGTGAGTTGCAGGTCGATGCGGTCGAGCAGCGGGCCGCTGATCTTGGCGCGGTAGCGCTGCACCTGGTCGGGCGTGCAGCTGCATTGGCTGCTGCTGTCCCCCAAATAGCCGCAGGCGCATGGGTTCATCGCCGCGACGAGCTGGAAACGTGCTGGAAAATCCGCCTGCCGCGCCGCGCGCGAGACCGTGATCTGGCCTGTTTCCAGCGGCTCGCGCAGCACCTCCAGCACATTGCGGTCGTAGAGGGTCAGCTCATCGAGAAACAAGATGCCGTTGCTGGCCAGCGTCACCTCGCCCGGCCTTGGCGGCGAGCCACCACCCACCAGTGCAACGCCCGATGCCGTGTGATGCGGCGCGCGGTAGGGCGGCACGCCCCAGCGCGCGGCATCGAAGCCGACATGGCTGATCGAGGCGACAGCGGCCACTTCCAGCGACTCGGCATCACTCAGCGGCGGCAGCAGTCCTTGTAGCCGCTGCGCCAACATGGACTTGCCGGAACCCGGTGGGCCCAGCATGAGCAGCGAATGGCCACCCGCCGCCGCAATCTCCAGCGCGCGCTTGGCCTGGAATTGCCCGCGCACCTCGGAGATATCGGGTAGGCCTTGCAGCGACGACACTCTCACCGGCGGCGGCACTGCCGCCGGCAGCGGGCCGGCGTGCAGCTCGGCGGCGAGTGCCGCAAGATGCAGTGCGGCATGCAGCACCGCGCCCTTGGCGAGGGCGGCTTCCGCCAGGTTCTGCTGCGGCAGCAGCAGCGCACGACCGGCCGCCGTGGCCTTGAGTGCTGCCGGCAGAGCCCCCTTGATGGGCCTCACCTCGCCGCTCAGCGACAACTCGCCCAGCACTTCGAGCGTGGCCAGGCGTTCGGGCGGGATCTGGCCGGAGGCGGCCAGCACACCGAGCGCGATGGGCAGGTCGAACCGACCACCCTCTTTTGGCAAATCAGCCGGCGCCAGATTGACCGTGATGCGGCGGTTGGGAAACTTGTAGCCGCAGGTGCTGATCGCCGCCTTCACGCGGTCGCGCGACTCGCGCACGGCGGCTTCGGGCAGGCCGACAATCGAGAGCCCCGGCAAGCCGGGGGCCAGATGCACTTCCACCGTCACCAGATCAGCTGCCAGCCCGTTCTGGGCGCGGCTGAGGACGGTGGCCAGCGTCACTATTTTTTCTCTAGCTCGGTGACGCGCGCTTCGAGCAGCTTGAGCTTGGCCTGCGCGCGCGCCAGCACCTCGGCCTGCACGTCGAAACGCTCGCGGCTGACCAGATCGAGCTTTTCAAGGTTGGCGCGCAGCACGGCGCGGAAGTTGTCCTGCATTTCGGCGCGCAGGGTTTTCAGCCCCGGCGGCAGCAGGCCAGCGAGTTTTTCGGCAAGGTCTTCAATGCGGTCGGCCACGGTGTGATGTCCTTAAAAAAAGTAGAAGGCGATGATGGCGACCAGCGTCGGGCCTGCGGCGGCGGCAAGCAAGCCAAGCGGGCTCACCACCCCATCGGGAAACCGCTCGCGCAGGATCGCCATGCCGGCGGGATTGGGGGCATTGGCAATCACGGTCAGGCCACCACCGGTGATGGCCCCGGCAACGACGTAGTACTTGAACTCATCGCTCAAGCCCGGCACCTGGGCAGCCAGATAGGTGAGTGCGGCGTTGTCGGTGATGGCGGTGAGGGCCGTAGCCCCCAGGAACACCTGTTTGGCGTCCATTGAGGCCAGCAGCGGTTGCAGCCACCACTGCTGCAAACCGCCGAGCACGACGAGACCGGCGAGGAAGAACGCCACCAGCAGCGCCTCCTTCAGCATCAGGCGGCTCTGGTATTGCGGGTAGGCGGCGGCGACGCCGAGGAACAGCAGCATCAGGCCGAGAAACAGCGGCGGGTGGTGGGCGAACACGACGATGCCCGCGAGCAGCACGAGATGCAGTGCGATCACGCCCATCGGCGAACCGGACTCGCCTCGCGGCGGCAGCGTGATGCCTTTCAGTTCCTTGCGGAACAGTACCGTCACCGCCACGGCGTTGATGAGCACCACCGGCACGACATGAGCACCGAAGGTGGTGAGCATGAAAGCGAGATCCCAGCCCCAGACGCCAGCCACCATCAGCACGGGCGGCGCTGCAAACGGCGTGAGCGCGCCGCCGATGCTGACGTTGACGAACAGCACGCCGATCGTGGCGTAGCGCATGCGCACGCTGGTCTGTTCGCTGAAATAGCGGTCGCGCAGCATCAGTGCGGCCAGCGTCATCGCCGCCGGTTCGGTGATGAGAGAGCCCAGCAGCGGGATGAGTGCGAGCGCGGTGAAGTACATCGCGGTCGGCATCGGCAGGGGCAGCAGGCTGGCAAAGCCGCGCGCCAGCATCTGCGCGGCATTGAGGATGGGCTTGCTGGCCGCCACCACCATGATCGCGAACACGAACAGCGGCTCGGTGTAGTTGCGCGAATCGACATATTCGACGGCGGCGGCCTTGCCCAGCAGCGCCATCATCACGGCGACGAGTGCGAAGGCCCAGAGGCCGAACACGATTTCCACCTCGCCCACCAGGTGCCAAAGCTTGGCGTGCCTGGGCTGCGCATGCGCGAGGCGCTCGAACAGCTTGGTGGAGAAGGTGTGGATGAGTGCGGCGCCGAACAGCACGGCGGCGATGATCTGGATGGTGGTCGGGTTCATGGTCTGCATTATGGCGGCGTCGGGCCAATACGCCCTGCGCTGTCGCTGCGCACCGTTCGAGTGCGCCTTTCGAGCCTGACCACGCGGCACCACGCCTGGAACCGCTGAGATCGTGGTGAATGCCCGCCGAGCGGTAGCTGAAGACCTGGGGAGTGGGGCATCCGGCTGAGAACCGGCGCGTACTGTCGCTCGCACGGCTGGGAGTCGAAGCACTTTTTTGGTGCGTCACCTTGGTGCTTGCGCGGCAATCCCACTCGAAAACGGCCTTCAGCCGCTGGCACGGATGCTGCGTTAAGCCAAACACCAGACCGGCTACAAGGCTGTGCCGGATGTGTCCGCAAGAAAAGGATTTACCGCGGAAAGACAGCCTTTAAAAGTGGAGTGGATCTGATGAAACTGATCTCAGCGATCATCAAGCCGTTCAAGCTCGACGAAGTGCGCGAGGCCCTGTCCGAAGTTGGTGTGGCGGGCATTACCGTGACTGAAGTCAAAGGCTTTGGACGTCAAAAGGGGCATACCGAGCTGTATCGCGGTGCCGAATACGTGGTGGATTTTCTGCCCAAGGTGAAGATCGAAGTGGCCGTCGATGACGACAAGCTCGATGCCGCCGTGGAGTCGATCAGCAAGGCCGCGCACACCGGCAAGATCGGCGACGGAAAAATCTTCGTCTTCACGCTCGATCAAGCCATTCGCATCCGAACCGGCGAAACCGGCAAAGACGCGCTCTAAGCCACCACTCCACACGAGAGAACACCACCATGGATTTTCGCAAGATTTCCCTGACCCTCGCGCTTGCGATGGGCACCCTGCTGGGCGGCGGCGCATTCGCGCAAGACCCCGGCACCGCACAGGCCGCGACCGCCGCCGTGGCGGCCGAAGCCAATGCCGTCCCCGCGCCGGCGGCTGAAGCCGCACCGGCCGAGGCTGCACCCGTTGCCATCGCCGCTGAAGCCGCCCCCGCTGCCGAGGCCGCTGCCGCTCCGGTCGCGCCCAAGTACAACGAAGGCAACGTGGCCTGGATGCTCACCGCCACCGCCTTCGTGCTGCTGATGTCGATTCCCGGCCTGGCGCTGTTCTACGGCGGCATGGCCCGCAAGAAGAACATGCTCAGCACGCTGACGCAGACCTTTGCGATCTTCTGCCTCATCGCCGTGCTCTGGGTGGTCTACGGCTACTCGGTCGCCTTCTCCAACGGCAGTGGTGCCACCGCCGCCTTCTTCGGCGGCTTCGACAAGATGATGCTCGCGGGCGTGGTCTACGACGCCAACGGCTTCTTCGTGCCGACCGCCACCTTCAGCAAGGGCGTGGTCATCCCCGAACTGATGTTCGCGTTCTTCCAGCTCACCTTCGCCTGCATCACCGTGGCGCTGATCGCCGGCGGTTACGCCGAGCGCATGAAGTTCAAGGCCGTGCTGCTGTTCTCGGTGCTGTTCTTCACCTTTGCCTATCTGCCGATGGCGCACATGGTCTGGTGGTGGCCGGGCCCCGATGCCTACACCGGTCCTGAAGTCGTTGCCGACCTCAATGCGACTGCGGGCTACCTCTGGCAGCTCGGCGCGCTCGACTTCGCCGGCGGCACAGTGGTCCACATCAACGCCGGTATTGCTGGCCTGGTGTGCGCAATCTTCCTCGGCAAGCGCCAGGGCTTCGGCAAAGTCCAGATGGCCCCGCACAGCCTGGTGATGACCACCATCGGTGCCTCGCTGCTCTGGTTCGGCTGGTTCGGCTTCAACGCCGGCTCCAACCTCGAATCCAACGGCTACGCCGTGCTGGCCTTCGGCAACACCCTGTTCGCCACCGCCGTTGCGGCGCTGACCTGGTTCTTCGCCGAGTGGATCATCAAGGGCAAGCCCTCGCTGCTGGGCATTCTCTCCGGTGCCATCGCCGGCCTCGTCGCCATCACCCCGGCCTGCGGCTTCGTCGGCATCCAGGGCGCGATGTGGATCGGCCTCGCGGGCGGCCTGCTCTGCTTCCTCGCCGTGTCCTTCCTCAAGAAGATGCTCGGCTATGACGACGCGCTCGATGCCTTCGGCGTCCACGCGGTCGGCGGCATCGTTGGTGCCATCCTCACCGGCATCTTCGTTGACCCGGCCAAGGGCGGCGCTGGCTACGTGACCGATGGCTGGGTTGTGCCCACCTTCGGCTACGACTCGGCGCAGATCATGATCCAGGTGAAGGCCGTCGCCATCGCCGTGGTCTGGAGCGCCGTGGTGTCTGCCATCGCACTGCTGATCTGCAAGTTCACCGTGGGCCTGCGTGTCACCGAAGAGCAGGAGGCCGAAGGCCTTGACCTCTCCGAGCACGGCGAAGCCGCCTACCACGACTAAAAGTTTTGAGGGCGGCCTCACCGCCGCCTCATCCCTTACCAGGGGGTTGAAGTTAGGGCCGGTCGCAAGACTGGCCCTTTTTTTGTCTGCGATTCCTGCGGCGCACCACTTTTGTGCGCTGCCGGATCGACTCGCTACACTGCCCGCCGCCTTACCCATGCCCGAACAAGGATTTCCAACCATGAAAATGCTCATCGCCATCATCAAGCCCTTCAAGCTCGACGCCGTCCGCGAGGCGCTCAGCGACATGGGCGTGCAGGGCATGACCGTCACCGAAGTACGCGGCTTCGGCCGCCAGAAAGGCCACACCGAGCTGTATCGCGGTGCCGAATACCAGGTCGACCTGCTGCCCAAGGTGAAACTCGAACTCGCACTCGCGCCGGAGCAGGTGGATGCCGCCGTTGAAGCCATCACCAAGGCCGCCAAGACCGGCAACATCGGCGATGGCAAGATCTTCGTCTACGACCTCAACCAGACCGTCCGCATCCGCACGGGCGAGACCGGCGTCGAGGCGGTTTAACGCGCGTCGCGGTGACGCTGCTGTTGAGAAGGCATGAGCACCCTCGCCCACCTCATCCGCTGTCACCGCATTCTCTCCGCGCGGCGCACGCCCATCCCTTTCGATGAGCTGCGCCAGAAGCTGGAATGCTCCACCGCCACGCTCAAGCGGGTGCTCGACCAGCTGCAGGATGACTTCGCTGCCCCCCTGATCCGCGCCCGTGGACAGGGCGTGTTCTACGAGCGCGGCGCGGCGCCGGCTTTCGAGCTGCCGGGCTTCTGGCTCAGCGCCGGCGAGCTCACCGCGCTGCTGGTGTTCGAGAACCTGCTGCAAGGCACCGCACCCGGCCTGCTCTCGGAACAGCTCGCCCCCATCCGCGACAAGGCCCGCGCCCTGCTCAAGGCCGATGGCCAGTTGCCGGACTGGTCCACCCGCCTGCGCCTGCTCGGTGCCACGCGCCGAGAGGCCGGCAGCGCCTTTGGCACCGTCGCCAGCGCACTGGTGCGCCGACGACGCCTGAGCGTGCGCTATCACGCGCGCGAATCGGACGAGCACACCGCACGCGAGCTCTCGCCGCAGCGCCTCACCCACTACCGCGACCGCTGGTATCTCGATGCCTTCTGCCACACGCGCAAGGCGCTGCGCAGCTTTGCGGTGGAACGCTTCAGCGAGGCGCGCGAGCTGCCCACGCCCGCCGATGAGCGGCCCGCGACCGAACTCGATGCGGCGCTTGCCAGCAGCTACGGCATTTTCTCCGGCACGCCGACGCACACCGCCGAGCTCAAGTTCACGGCGAAAGCCGCGCGCTGGGTGGCGGACGAGCAATGGCATCCCGCGCAGCAGGGCCAGTGGCTGCCCGATGGCGGCTGGCTGTTGCGCTTTCCCTATCACCGCGACGAAGAGCTGGTGATGGATCTGCTGCGCCACGGCGCGGAGGTGGAAGTGCTGGGCCCGGCCACCCTGCGCGCCACGGTGGCCCTGAAACTCAAGGCCGCACTCGCCCAGTACGAGGGCTGAAACTGCGGCTCAGGATTTGAGCCGCAGGGCCGAGATAGTGGGTGGACCAGCCCCACCGAAGAGACGCCATGCCTTACGACTACGCACCCCGCCTTGCCGCCCGCGCTGCCGCCCGCCGCCGTCGCCACCTGCTGTTCGTGCTGGCGCTGCTGAGCCTGCCTGCCCTGTCGTTTCAATCGACCCGCAGCGTCGCGGAGCCGCCGGCTTCGACCACCCTGCCGCTGGAACAAGCCGCCCGTTAACGCAGTGCCTGTTCGCTGGCGGCCAGCTCATCCGCCGCCAGCAGAATGCCCGGCTCGGTGAGGGTGGCTTCGGCCACGCTCGGCAGCGCCAGCCAGCGCAGGGCGTGGCGGCCATCGGCCAGATATTCCGCCTTGCCCGTGCGCGCCGCGAGCGCGGCGTGGAAACGGGCCAGTGCAATGTTTTCTTCGGCGACACGCGGTGGCGGCACGGCGGCACCCGCAGCCACGGCGGTGAGATAACCACCGCCTTCGGCTGCGAAGTGCCTTGCCATTGCAGCGGCCGCGCTTTCAGCCACCGCCAGCCAGTCCGCGTCTCGCGTTGCCCCATGCAGCGCGAGCGCGGCGCGGGCCATGTGCAGCGTGTCGCCGAGGAACCTTCCACCGTCATCGTCCGCCCCTTCCGGGCGGCCTACCTCAAGGCCGCCGTGGCGGAAGCGGCCATCCGGCAGGGCGCGGTGTTTCAGCGCCCAGCCGGCGGCGTTGGTCGCGGCGCAGAGCGTGTCGGCATCGCGGCTGGCCTGGTAGAGCGCCACCAGTGCCTCGATGGCGAGGCCGTTCTCCTGCGCGTAAAGATGGGGGTCGATGCGCGGCACGCCGATCTTTCGCCGCGCCTGGTCGCCGAGCCTGAAGTAGGCATGGGACTTCTCACCCTGCAGCACATCGGCATCCTGCGTGCCGTGGAAGGCGCCCGTGTCGGCATCGCGCAGATGCTTCAGCAGGTAGTCGCGGATCGCATTCGCGCTGTGCAAATCGCGCTTGTCTTTGGTGAGCGCGTAAGACTGCGCATACAGCCGCATCGCCCCTGCCTGCGTGCGCATGATCTTCTCGAAGTGCGGATGCGCCCAGTCGCCATGCGTGGAGTACTGATACATGCCGCCCCACACCGGGTCGATCAGCACGCGCGCCGCGTCGAGGGTCTGCCGTGCGCGCCGCGCCTCGTTCTTGTCACCCGCGCCGGCACGCAGCAGCGCGTATTCGACGCTGTCCCGATCCAGATATTTCTGCGCCAGTTTCAGGCTGCCGTGCTTCGTGTCGTAGGCCTCGCGGTGATTGGCTTCGAGCGTGGCGCGCAGCGCCTCCGGCAGGCTGGTGATGGGCGGCGCATTCAACTGTTCGTCGCGGGCGGATTGCTCCGGTGTGGGGTCGGCCACCACCGCGTCGAGCAGCGCACTGAAGTCTGCCGCACTCAAGAAGCCCGCGCGCTTCGCCACCTCCTGCCCCTGGGCATTGAAGAAGATCAGCGCCGGCCAGC
>JAZKFO010000065.1:0-46384 GCA_040386395.1 Pseudomonadota bacterium
CGCGGGGTGGATCGCGGCTTCGTGATGTCCGACCACGCCGACTGGCCCGGCCTGCAACAGGCCATCACCGCCACCGGCGCCGAGCGGGTGTTCGTCACCCACGGGCAGGTCAACGTGATGGTGCGCTGGCTACAGGAGCAGGGCCTGCAGGCGCAGGGCTTCAGCACCGAATACGGAGACGAAGAAGCCGAACACCTGGCGACTGCCGGTGCGGAAATCGCCCAGGCAGAAGGCGAATGAAGACTTTTGCAGACCTCTACGCGCGACTCGATGCCACCACCAGCAGCAACAGCAAACTGGCGGCCTTGAAAGACTATTTCGCCGCTGCGAGTGCGGAAGATGCGGCCTGGGCGGTCTACTTCCTGGCCGGTGGTCGCCCGCGCCAGCTGGTGCCGACCAAGGCCCTGCGCGCGCTGGCCCTGCAAGCCTCCGGCCTCGCCGAATGGCTGTTCGAGGAGAGCTATCAGGCGGTGGGCGACCTCGCCGAAACCATCACCCTGCTGCTGCCGGAGCATGAACCCAGCGACCCGGATGGTCTGGCAGTGTGGGTTCAGGACAAGCTGCTGCCGCTGCGCCGCACGCCGCCCGAAGCGGTGGTGCCGCGCCTGCTGCCGCTGCTGCAAGGGCTGGATCGCGCCAGCCAGCTGGTCTGCATCAAGCTCATCACCGGCAGCTTCCGCGTCGGCGTCTCGAAACTGCTGGTGACGCGCGCACTCTCGACCCTGAGTGGTGTCGATGCCAAGCGCATCGCCCAGCGGCTGGTGGGCTATACCGATGTCAGCGCCCGGCCCACCGCCGCCCAGTACCTGCGGCTGATTGCCGACGCTGGTGAAGGCCAGGCCGACGAGCGCGATCTGGGCCAGCCCTACCCCTTCTTCCTCGCCCATCCACTCGCCCTCGATGTCGCCGCGTTCGAGGCCCAGATCGGCCCTGCCAGCGACTGGCAGGTGGAGTGGAAGTGGGACGGCATCCGCGCCCAGCTGGTGAAGCGCGGAGGCCAGCTGTGGGTGTGGTCGCGGGGTGAGGAGCTGGTGACTGATCGCTTCCCCGAACTCGGCGTGCTGGCAGCGGCGCTGCCCGACGGCACCGTGATCGACGGCGAACTGGTGGCCTACCTCGATGGCACCGTGCAGCCCTTCGGCCTTCTGCAACAGCGGATCGCCCGCAAGATCCTGAACGCGGCCATCCTCCAGAAAGTGCCGGTCGCGGTGCTCGCCTACGACCTGCTGGAATGGCAGGGCATGGACTACCGCCAGCAGCCACAACAGGCCCGCCGCGCCCAGCTTGAGGAGGTGGTGATTGAAGCCGCACAGCCCATGCTGACACTCTCGCCGCTGCTGCAAGCGGCCAGCTGGGCCGACTACGCGGTGCAGCGCGAGCAGTCCCGCGAGCGTGGCGTCGAGGGCCTGATGCTGAAAGCCCGCAACGCGCACTACGGCGTCGGTCGCACGAAAGATGTCGGCCTGTGGCTGAAGTGGAAGATCGAGCCCTATCGCGTCGACGCCGTGCTGATCTACGCCCAGCGCGGACATGGCCGCCGCGCCAGCCTCTACAGCGATTTCACCTTCGCGGTGTGGGATGCGCCGCAGGGTGTGGCCGAACGCAGGCTGGTGCCTTTCGCCAAGGCCTATTCGGGCTTGAGCGACGACGAAATGCGGCAGGTGGATGCGGTGATCCGCAAGACCACCATCGACAAGTTCGGCCCGGTGCGCAGCGTCACGCCCACACTGGTTTTCGAGCTGGGCTTCGAGGGCATTGGCTTGAGTCCGCGCCACAAGAGCGGCATCGCCGTGCGCTTCCCCCGCATGTTGCGCTGGCGGCTGGACAAGCCCGTCGCCGAGGCCGACACGCTCGATACCCTGCGCGCGCTGATGCCGCCTGCGGGCGCGCCAACATGAAGCTCGCGCAGCAGTGGTTCCATCAGCAGGGCTGGCAGCCCTTTCCTTTCCAGCAGGAAGTCTGGAACGCAGTGGCCGATGGGCGATCTGGCCTGCTGCACGCCACGACGGGCTCTGGAAAAACGTATGCGGTGTGGCTGGCTGCCCTGAACCGTTTTGCAACTCCCCTGCCAGCAGGGGAGACGAAAACAAAGCGCAAGCCCACCGCCCCGCCACTGACGGTGCTGTGGATCACCCCCATGCGCGCCCTCGCTGCCGATACCGAGCGCGCGCTGCAAGTTCCGCTCACGGCGCTCGACTTGCCATGGACCGTCGGCGTGCGCAGCGGCGACACCACGAGCAGCCAGCGCGCCAGGCAGGCTCGCCAGTTGCCGACCGTGCTCATCACCACGCCAGAGAGCCTGAGCCTGCTGCTGAGCCGTGCCGATGCCGCCACGCTGTTCGCGCACTTGCGCATGGTGGTGGTGGACGAATGGCACGAGCTGATCGCCAACAAGCGCGGCGTGCAGCTGCAACTCGCCCTCGCCCGTCTGCGCCAGTGGCAGCCCGCACTCATCACCTGGGGCCTGTCGGCCACGCTCGGCAACCTGCCGCATGCGCTGGAAGTGCTGGTGCCACTGGGCGGCGGGCAGCTGGTGCAGGGAAAGCTCAGCAAAACGCTGCTGATCGATACGCTGCTGCCCCAGGGCATCGAGCGCTTTCCCTGGGCCGGCCATCTGGGTCTGCGCCTGCTGCCGCAGGTGGTGGACGAGCTGGAGCAGAGCGCGACGGCGCTGGTCTTCACCAATACCCGCTCGCAGTCCGAGCTGTGGTATCGCGCGCTGCTGGAGGCCCGCCCCGACTGGGCCGGCCTCATCGCCCTGCACCATGGCTCGCTGGATCGCAGCGTGCGCGACTGGGTGGAGCGCGCGCTGAAAGAAGGCAGCCTCAAGGCGGTGGTCTGCACCTCCAGCCTCGATCTCGGCGTGGACTTTCTGCCAGTCGAGCGGGTGTTGCAGATCGGCTCGCCCAAGGGCGTGGCGCGGCTCATGCAGCGCGCCGGCCGCAGCGGCCACGCACCAGGGCGCGCCTCGCGGCTGACGATGGTGCCCACCAACAGTCTCGAAATCATCGAGGCCGTGGCGGCGCAGGACGCCATCGCAGCCCGGCAAATCGAGCCGCGACAATCCCCTGAGCAGCCGTTTGACGTGCTGGTGCAGCACCTGGTCACCATCGCCCTGGGCGGCGGCTTCAGGGCCGATGCGCTCTACCAGGAAGTGCGCAGCAGCTACGCCTACCGAAACCTGAGCGAAGCCGACTGGCAGTGGGCGCTCGACTTTGTGCGCCACGGCGGCAGCTCGCTCGCCGCCTACCCGGACTACCGCCGCGCAGTGCCGGACGACAGCGGCCTGTGGCAGGTGCCGGATGCCCAACTCGCGCGCCGTCATCGCCTCAGCATCGGCACCATCGTCAGTGACGCAAGCCTGGTGCTGAAGTTCGCCAGCCGGGGCGGCAAGGCGCTGGGTGTGGTGGAAGAGAGTTTCATTGCGCGGCTGAAACCGGGCGATCACCTGCTGTTCGCAGGCCGCACGCTGGAGCTGGTGCGTGTTCACGAAATGGTGGCCTACGTGCGCCCCGGCAAGGGCAGGCAGCCCGCCGTACCGCGCTGGGCGGGGGGACGCATGCCGCTCAGCAGCGAACTCGCGCGCGCCGTGGTGGCGCGCATGGATGCCGCCGCCCTCGGCTTGTTCGAGGGGCCAGAGATGCAGGCCGTGAAGCCGCTTCTGGAAGTGCAGCAGCGCTGGTCAGCCCTGCCCACGACGCGCATCCTGCTGGCCGAAACACTGAAGAGCCGCGAGGGCTGGCATCTGTTTCTCTACCCCTACGCCGGGCGCAATGTGCATCAGGGGCTCGCCAGCCTGCTGGGCTGGCGGCTCGGCCAGCAGCAGCCGCGCAGCTTCTCGATGGCCGTCAACGACTACGGTTTCGAACTGCTCTCGCCGGTTGAAATCGACTGGCCGCAGGCACTGACCGCCGCACTGTTCAGCACCGAAAACCTGCTGGCTGATGTGTTCGCCAGTCTCAATGCCGGCGAGCTGGCGCAGCGGCGCTTCCGCGAAATCGCGCGCATTGCCGGCCTGGTGTTTCAGGGCATGCCCGGCGCACCCAAGAGCACGCGGCAGGTGCAGGCCTCATCCAAATTGTTCTTCGATGTATTCCGCCAATACGACCCCGCCAACCCGCTGCTCAGCCAGTCGCAGCAGGAGGTGCTGGGCCAGGAGCTTGAGGTGGAACGCCTGCGCGGCGCACTGACGCAGATGCAGGCGAAGCCTTTGCAATGGCAGGCCTTGCAGCGCCCCAGCCCGCTCGCCTTCCCGCTGCTGGTGGAGCGCCTGCGCGAAAGTGCCAGCACCGAAAAGCTGGCGGATCGCATCGCGCGCATGGTGGCCGACCTCGAAAAGGCAGCCGGTGGCGAGGCCTACGCACCGCCGGATGCAGCGGCAGATCGCAGCCGCTTTGAAGGCTTCTCGGCATCTGCCGCACCCGCAAGACGCCAGCCTCGCACCGCTCGCAGGCCGCGCCGATGAGCACACACTGCATTGCTGAGATTGCCGGTTGCGAACTGTGGCTGCTGGCCGACAAGGCACTGTATTGGCCGCAGGAACAACTGCTGTGCATCGCCGATGCCCACTTCGGCAAGGCCGCCACCTATCGCGCGCTGGGCCAGCCGGTGCCAGCGGGCACCACCGAGCACAACCTGCGGCGGCTTGATGCCTTGCTGGCGCTGCATCCGGTGCAGCACCTGGTGTTTCTCGGTGACTTTCTGCACGCGCCGAAAGCCCATGCACCCGCAACGCTCGCAGCGCTTCATGGGTGGCGGCAGCAGCACCCCGCCCTGCGGATCACGCTGATCCGCGGCAATCACGACCAGCGTGCTGGCGATCCGCCGGGGAGTCTGGGTATCGAGATCGTCAACGAGCCGCTGGCGATCGGGCCCTTGAGGCTGCGTCACACGCCGGGCGAAGCGGGCGACGGCCATGTGATTGCAGGCCATGTCCACCCGGTGGTCACGCTGCAAGGCCGCGGCCGCCAAAGCCTGCGCCTGCCCTGCTTCTACAGCACGGCGCGCTGCACGCTGCTGCCCTCGTTCGGGGCGTTCACGGGGGGATATGGCATTACCGCCGAACCCGGCAGCCGGGTGTTCGTGACCGATGGCAGCGGCATCTGGCCGCTGCCGACACGCTAGCTAGACCGCGAAGCTCTCGCCGCAGCCACACTCGCCCTTCACGTTCGGGTTGATGAACTTGAAGGCTTCGTTCAGGCCATCGCGCTGGAAGTCGAGCGTGATGCCATCAAGCTTGTCGAGCTGGTCGGTCTTGACCACCACGGTCGCGCCCTCGGTCTCGAACACCTGATCATCGGGGCCGATGCTGTCGGCATAGTCGATGACATAGGCCCAGCCCGAACAACCGGATTTCTTCACGCCCAGGCGCAGGCCCACACCGCTGCCGCGCTTGGCGAGCTGGGCATTGATGCGTCTGGCGGCGGGGGCGGTGAGCTGGATCATGTCGGCACGAGCGATTTCAGGGCGTCTTCACCCATGAGAGCACAGTGGAGCTTGTCGTCGGGGATTTCAAGCACGCGCCGCAATTCCGCCATATTCAAGGCCCGCAGTTCGGCCGGTGACTTGCCCACCGCCTGCGCCGCCAGCCAATGGCCCACCGCAATGCCGACCGGGCAGCCAAAGGCCGTGAAGCGCGCTTCGGCCACCTGCCCTTCGCGCAGGCGCAGATGCAGCGCGAGCCAGCTGGCGCTGGCGCGGTTTTCGACCTTCACCGTCTGCACGTCGGGGGTGCCGGGTGCGAACTCACCACTGTTCGAGGTCGCCTCGACGAACTGCGCCCAGACCGGGGCGGGATAGTCGAAAGCGTTTTCGCTGACGGGGGCTGCCGTCGCCACGCCGGCCTCGCCACTGATCTCGCGCAGCCACAGTACGGCCTCGATCACGGCCTGTGCAGCCGCGTCGACCTCCACCTCGGTGGTAGCACGGCCCAGCGAGAAACGCAGGCTGGCATTGGCGAGCGCATCGCTGCGGCCCAGGGCGCGTAGCACGTAGCTGGGCTCGGCCGTCGCACTCGAACAGGCCGAGCCGGAAGACACGGCGAGGTTCGGCAGCATGGCGCGCAGGGCCTCGCCTTCCACCCCCTCGAAGCTGACGTTGAGCACATGGGGTGCGACTGCACCCGTGCCGTTGCGATGCACACGCGGCAGGGCCTGCAGGCGCATCCACAGGCGGTCGCGCAAGGCGCCGATACGGGCGGCATCGTCGGCAAGGCGCGTGGCCGCCAGCGCAAAGGCAGCACCCATACCCACACACTGGTGCGGGGCGAGCGTGCCGCTGCGCATGCCCTGCTCGTGCCCGCCTCCATGCAGCTGCGGGGCCACGCGCGCGCGCGGCCGCTTGCGCACGAACAGCGCGCCGATGCCCTTCGGCCCATAGATCTTGTGGGCGCTGAGCGAGAGCAGGTCGATGGGCATCGTCGCCAGATCAATCACCAGCTTGCCCGCCGCCTGCACCGCATCGACATGCAGCAGCACGCCGCGCTCACGCAGCAGCGGTGCCAGTTGCTCGATGGCGTTGATGGTGCCCAGCTCGTTGCTTACCCACATCAGCGAGACCAGCACGGTCTGCGGCGTCAGGGCCTCCATCACCTGCTGCGCGGTCACGCAGCCATCCGATCCGGGTTTGAGATAGCTCACGCGCAGACCGCGCGCGCCATGCTGCGATTCGAGATGGCGGCAGGTGTCGAGCACGCACTTGTGCTCGGTCTTGCTGGTGACGATGTGGGCGTTGTCCAGTCCGCGAAACTCCAGCGCGCCCTTGATGGCGAGGTTGTTCGCCTCGGTGGCACCACTGGTCCAGATGATCTCTTCAGCACTCGCCCCGATCAGGGCAGCCACCTGTGCGCGTGCCGTCTCCACCGCCTTCTTGGCCTTGCGCCCCGGCCCGTGATCGCTGGCCGGATTGGCGAACAAGTCCATGAGATAGGGCTGCATGGCCGCCAGTGCTTCGGGGGCCAGCGGCGTGGTGGCTGCGTAGTCGAGATAGATCAGGGAGCGGCTCATGCCCGGATTTTCTCACGACTACCGCGGCTCAAGCCTTGTGAGCAGATGCGTCTGGGGTATAGCCTGCGCAGGAAATCAGCAGGACTGGAATCCACATGCAGGGTTCCGGCGTATCAGAAAGCTGATCGGGAGCAGAGCAATCCATCAATACGAACCACAGGCAAGCAAGGGAGCGTGCTGAGTGAGTCAGGGACCCAGCGATATTCGCAACAGCTTTCTCGAAGGCCTGGAGAACGCACCCCAAGCACCACAGGATCTGAACCTTGCCGACGCACTGGCAGCCAGACTGCGGCGCGGCCCTGTCTCGCCGGCCTTGAGCAAGGCCCTGCAGCTGGGTGCCGCGCGCGCCGATGAACCCGCCTGTGTTTCCTTTGTGGCGGAAGTGCTCTATCGCAGCGGCCTGGAATGGAGCACGGTGGACCCGGCCGCGGTGGGCTACCAGCTGATGCGACCGGATCGTTCCCTGCTCGGCCGGCTGGGCTACGAATCGCCTGTCGAGGATTCGGATGGCCGCAGCGTGCGGGAACTGGTGGAGCCCGTGCTCCAGTTCGACATCCGGCTGCTCGCCAGCGCCGTCTGGGCGACCAGCTCGTTCTCTGAACTCAAATCGTTCATGCGCAATCTGGGCGCCGTGCTGCGCTACAGCAGCGACTTGCAGGGTCGCGTGCTGGGCCTCGTGGTGCCCGGTCAGACCCTGGCTGCCCTGATTGCGGAGCTGGAAGCCAAGGGCTATCAGCAGAACGTTGAAAACCGCGCCCACGATGACCTGCCGGACCTGCTGGGGCTGCGCCGCAAGGTGATGCAGCTCGACCAGGAGCGGCATGAAAGCCAGCAGCCGGTGTACGGCCGCTTCGATCCCCGGCGCCTGCTGGGCCTGTTGCGCCGCTGAACCTCGGCTCAGCCTGGGCGCTGAAAGCCCGCGAGTGCCGCCAGCAGGCCCTCGACCTCCGCCGCCGTATTGCCCTGACCAAAGCTGACGCGGATCGCGCCCTTGGCTTCCACCGGGTCGACCCCCATCGCCAGCAGCACATGACTCGGCTCGCCACTGCCGCTGGCGCAGGCCGAGCCACTGCTCACCGCAAAGCCCTTGCGGTCGAGGTGCATCAGCAGTGCTTCGCCATCCCAGCCGGCGAGCGCAAACTGCGTGGTGTTGGCGAGGCGCGCGGCCCCGGCACCAAAAATGGTCACCGAAGGCATCTGCCGCAGGCCGGCTTCGAGCTGCGCGTGCAGGCTCTGGGCCTGCACGGTGCGGGCATCCAGTTCCTGCTGCGCGAGTTCGGCGGCTGCGCCGAAGCCGACGATGGCGGGCAGGTTTTCGGTGCCGCCGCGCAGGCCGCGCTCCTGCGCACCACCGTGCAGCAGCGGGGCAAGATCGACTTCGGCTTTCACGATGAGCGCGCCGATGCCCTTGGGGCCGTAGAGCTTGTGGCTGCTGAGTGTCATCAGGTCGGCCGCGCAGGCCGCAAAAGACAGCGGCAGCTTGCCCGCCGCCTGCGTGGCGTCGACATGCAGCCAGCCACCGGCGGCATGGATGAGCGAGGCCGCGCGGGCCGTGTCCTGAATCACGCCGGTCTCGTTGTTGGCGGCCATCAGGCTGGCCACGCGCACCGGCCCGGTCTGGCATTGGGCGGCAAAGGCGGGCCAGTCGATGAGACCGTCTCGCGTCACCGCGATTTTCTCGACGACCCAGCCATCGCGCTGAAGACTTTCGGCGGCCTCCATCACCGCCGGATGTTCGGTGGCGCCATACAGCACACGGCCCTGCGGCTTGCCGGTGCAAAGCCCCTTCAAGGCCAGGTTGTTGGCCTCGGTGCCGCCACTGGTCCAGATCACTTCCTGCGGCTGCGCGCCGACGAGTGCTGCCAACTGCGCGCGGGCGCGCTCGATACCGTCACGCGCCGCGCGGCCGAAGCGGTGCAGGCTGCTGGGATTGCCATACGGCCCCTTGAGGTAGGGCAGCATCGCCTCGATGACGCGCGGATCGACCGGCGTGGTGGCGTTGTGGTCGAGGTAGGCGGGCATGGCTAGCCGCTCTTGCTGCCGAAGTCCCCGCACTCGTTACCCAGCTCGATTTTCTTCGCACTGCCAATCGGTTCGATGAAGGTATCGGGCCCCGCCTTGAGCGCCTGCACTTCGGCTTGCAGCGCTTGCACATGGCCGAGCAGCGCACGGATGGCATTGGCGACGGGATCGGGCATGTCCTTGGTGATGCCATAGGCATCGAAGCCATGCGTAGCCGCCTCGCCGACATCCGTGATGATGCGTGCGGGGATACCCACCGCTGTTGCCCCCGCCGGCACGGCCTTCACCACCACCGCATTGCTGCCGATGCGCGCGCCCTCGCCCACCGTGAAACTGCCCAGCACCTTGGCACCGCCGCCCACCACCACGCCGTTGGCGAGGGTGGGATGGCGCTTCACGCCCTTGTCGAGGCTGGTGCCACCGAGGGTGACGCCCTGGTAGATGGTGCAGTCATCGCCGATCTCGGCGGTTTCACCAATCACCACGCCCATGCCGTGGTCGATGAACAGGCGCTGGCCAATCACCGCACCGGGATGGATCTCGATGCCGGTCAAGCCACGGGCGATGTGCGAATTGAGTCGCGCCAGCCACTTCAGGCCATGCGTCCAGAGCCAGCGGGAAACCCGATGACCCCACACCGCGTGCAGGCCGGGATAGCAGGTGAGCACCTCCAGCACCGAACGCGCGGCGGGGTCGCGGGCGCGGATATTGCGGATGTCCTCACTGAGTCGGGCGAACATGCTTAGTCCTCGTTGCCTTCGCTGATGATGCGGCGGCGCTTGGGCTTTTCAACGGTGGTGAGCAGGCCGCGCAGCATGTTGAGTTCGTTCAAGTCCGGCTGGGCACGGTTGAACAGCATGCGCAGGCGGCGCATCGCCACCAGCGGGTTCTTCGGGTCGAGAAAGCCGGTGCCCAGCAGGGTGCGTTCGAGATGCTCGTAGAACTGCTCGGTCTGCTCGGCCGTCGGCGGCTGGTAGATCGGGTTGTCGCTTTTCATCGATACGCGCGGCACTTCGGTGATCGCCGCACGACGCAGGGTGTAGCAAAGCACCTGCACCGCTTGGGCCAGGTTGAGCGAGCTGTAGCCGGGGTTGGTGGGGATGGCCACCACCGCATTGCAGCGGTCGAGTTCCTCGTTGGTCAGCCCGCTCTGCTCGTAGCCGAACACGAGGGCGACACGACCGGTCTTGCTGATCTCCTTCGCTTTCTCGGCAAAGGCTTCGGGGGTGAGTGGCTCATCGCCCAGATGCCGTGGCCGGGCCGAGGTGCCCACCACCCAGGCACAGTCGTTCACGGCTTCTTCGAGAGTCGCCACCACGGGCGCTTCTTCCAGCACATTGAGCGCGCCGCTGGCCTGCGCGCGGGCCTGGGGGTGCGGGTAGCGTTCGGGATTGACGAGTGCCAGATCGCGCACGCCCATGGTCATCATGGCGCGCGCGGCGGCACCGATGTTGCCGGGATTCTGCGTGCGGCTGAGCACGATGCGGATGTTGGCGAGGCGCGGATCGAACAGCTCGTCGAAGCGCACGCTGGGGTTGGTGACAGGGTTTCTGGACATAGCGTGATATTCTAAAGCCTCGCTCTTTCAAGGCCTTGCCGCCATCTCCATGGAACCTCTTGCCAACATCGGCGTACTCGCCGCGCGTGCCGCCGGCAACTACATCATGCGCAACTTCGATCGCGTGGATGCACTCAAGATCGAACGCAAGGGCAAGAGCGATTTCGTGACCCAGGTGGACCGCGGGGCCGAGGCCGAGATCGTCAAGATCATCCGCAAGCACTACCCGCACCACGCCATTCTGGGTGAGGAAGGCGGTGCCAGCGGCAGCGACAACGAGGTGCGCTGGATCATCGACCCGCTCGACGGCACCACCAATTTCCTGCATGCCCTGCCCCACTTCGCGGTGTCCATCGGCGTGGAAGTGCGCGGCCGTCTGGAGCATGGCGTGGTCTACGCCCCGGCGACGCAGGATCTCTACGTCGCCAGCCGTGGCAGTGGCACCACGCTCAACAACAAGCGCATCCGCGTCAGCAAGGTCAATGACCTGGAAGACGCACTGATCGGCACCGGCCTGCCCATCCGCAACCCCGAAATGCTCGACAGCTACCTGCCCATGCTGAGGCGCGTGGCCGAGAACACCGCCGGCATCCGCCGCGCGGGTGCGGCCGCACTCGACCTCGCCTATGTCGCGGCCGGCCGTCTGGATGGCTTCTTCGAGATGAACCTCAAGCCCTGGGATATCGCCGCCGGCATCGTGCTTGTACAGGAAGCCGGTGGCGTGGTGACGGGCCTCGCAGCCGGCGATCTGCTGACGCATGGCCATGTGCTGGCCAGCAACAACAAGCTGCTGGGCTCGCTCAAGGACACGCTGGGCACCTTCATTCCGCCGCAGCCGGTGATGGTCTGAACGCACTGCGCCGTCAAAAAAACCCGCCACTTTCGAGTGGCGGGTTTTTTATTGGGCGCTTACCCGAACCGCGCAATCTTTATGGGATTTTTACGCCCGAACCGCCATCACCCACTCGAATCTTCACGCCTTGCAGGCGCCCAATAGCACCATCGAAAAATGACGTGGAGCTTGCCCGATGAACGATGTGCTGTTTCTGCTGCTGGGCCTGGGTGGCATCGCGGCGATGTTCGGCTATGCCGTGTTCTGCAACCGCAACTAAAGGCTTGAATCCCATGCTTGATTACGTGCTGGGCGGCATCACCCTCGCCGTTCTGCTCGGCTACCTGACCTACGCCCTCGTCAAGCCGGAGCGGTTCTGATGAGCTTCAATGGCTGGTTCCAGATCGTCTTCTATTTCGCAGCGCTGGTGCTGCTCACCCGCCCGCTGGGTGGTTTCCTGTTCCGCGTGTTCGAGGGTGAGCGCACCTTGCTCTCGCCGGTGCTGGGCCCCATCGAGCGCGGCATCTATCGCCTGGCGGGTGTCGATGCGAAACAGGATCAATCCTGGCTCAGCTACACCGGTGCCCTGCTGGCCTTCAATGCGCTCGGCTTTCTGCTGCTCTACGCCATCCTTCGACTGCAAGACATCCTGCCGCTCAATCCGCAGGACCTGGCTGCGGTCTCGCCGCACCTGGCCTTCAACACGGCGGTGAGCTTCGTCACCAACACCAACTGGCAGAGCTACGGCGGCGAGACGACGCTCAGCTACTTCAGCCAGATGGTTGGCCTGAGCACGCAGAACTTCGTCTCGGCGGCGACCGGCATCGGCGTCGCACTGGCGCTCACGCGCGGCATCGCGCGCCGCAAGGCCGAGGGCATCGGCAACTTCTGGGTCGACCTGACCCGCGCGGTGCTCTACGTGCTGCTGCCGCTGGCACTGCTCTCGGCACTAATACTGGTGGCGCTCGGCGTGCCGCAGAACTTCTCGGCCTATACCGAGGCGACGACGCTCGAAGGTGCGAAGCAGCTCATCGCGCAGGGGCCGGTCGCTTCACAACTGGCGATCAAGCAGCTCGGCAGCAATGGCGGCGGCTTCTTCAATGCCAACTCGGCACATCCTTTCGAGAACCCGAATGCGCTCAGCAACTTTCTCGAATCGCTTTACCTCATCCTGATCGCGGCCGCACTCACCAATACCTTTGGCCGCATGGTCAAGGACGAGCGCCAGGGCTGGGCGCTGTTCGGTGCGATGGCGCTGTTGCTGGCCGCCGGCACGGCCACCATCTACGCCGCCGAGAGCCGCCCCCATCCCGCCATCACCGCGATGGGTATCGAAGGCCCGAATCTGGAAGGCAAGGAAACGCGCTTCGGTATCGCGCAAACCGCCATCTGGACGGCCTCGACCACCGCCGCCAGCAATGGCTCGGTGAATGCCATGCACGACTCGCTCAACCCCTTGAGCGGCTTGGTGACGATGCTCAACATCCAGCTCGGTGAGTCGATCTTCGGCGGCGTTGGGGCCGGCCTCTACGGCATGCTGGTCTATGCCTTTCTCACCGTCTTCATCGCCGGCCTCATGGTGGGCCGCACGCCGGAATATCTCGGCAAGAAGATCGAGGCGCGCGAGATGAAGTTCGTGATGCTCGCCATCCTCTGCATTCCGCTGGTGCTGCTCGGCTTCACGGCCTATGCCAGCGTGTCGCCGACGCTGCTGGCGGGCTTGAACAACGCCGGGCCGCATGGTTTCAGCGAAATCCTCTACGCCTTCACCAGTGCCGCCGGCAACAACGGCTCGGCCTTCGCGGGCCTCACCGCCAACACACCGCTATGGAACACCCTGCTCGGCATCAGCATGCTGGTAGGCCGCTTCGCGATGATCGTGCCGCTGCTGGCGGTGGCGGGCAGCCTGGCCGCCAAGAACGTCATCCCGCCCTCGCCCGGCACCTTCCCCACCAACAACGGGCTGTTCGTGGGCCTGCTGATCGCCATCGTGCTGATTGTGGGTGGGCTGACCTTCTTCCCGGCGCTGGCCCTGGGGCCGATTGTCGAGCAGCTCTCGATGCTCGCCGGGCAGACGTTCTAAGGATTCGATGCCATGAAAAACAAACCCGCATCCCTGTTCGATAAAAAACTGGTCGTGCCCGCGCTCAAAGGCGCGCTCGTCAAGCTCAACCCGGCCTCGCTCGCCAAGAACCCGGTGATTTTCATCACCGCACTCGTGGCCGTGCTTTCCACCGTGCTGTGCATCCGCGATGCCGCCATCGGCGCCGCCCATATCGGCTTCTCGACGCAGGTGGTGCTCTGGCTCTGGTTCACCGTGCTGTTCGCCAACTTCGCCGAGGCCATCGCCGAAGGTCGCGGCAAGGCGCAGGCCGACACCCTGCGAAAGACCCGCTCGACGACGGTGGCGAAGAAGCTCGCCAGCGAGACCGCGACCACCACCAGCGACGTGCCTGCCACTCAGCTCAAGGTCGGCGACTTCGTGCGCGTCAGCGCCGGTGAAATCATCCCCGGCGACGGCACCATCGTCAGCGGCGTGGCGACGGTCGATGAGGCCGCCATCACCGGTGAATCCGCGCCGGTCGTGCGCGAATCCGGCGGCGACCGCAGTGCCGTCACCGGTGGCACGCGGGTGCTGTCGGACACGCTTGTCATCCGTATCACCGCCGCTGCGGGTTCGAGCTTTCTCGACCGCATGATCTCGCTGGTGGAAGGTGCGGCACGCCAGAAGACGCCGAACGAACTCGCACTCAATGTGCTGCTGGCCGGCATGTCGCTGGTGTTCGTGCTGGCCGTCGCCACCATCCCGGCCTTTGCCGCGTATGCGGGCGGCAAGATCAGCCTGATCGTGCTCGCCGCGCTGTTTGTCACGCTGATCCCCACCACCATTGGCGCGCTGCTCAGCGCCATCGGTATCGCAGGCATGAACCGGCTCGTGCAGTTCAATGTGCTCGCCATGTCGGGCCGCGCAGTAGAGGCCGCTGGCGATGTGGATACGCTGCTGCTCGACAAGACCGGCACCATCACGCTGGGTAATCGCCAGGCGGTGGAGTTCGTGCCGATGCCGGGTGTGGCACCGGAGGAACTGGCCGATGCCGCGCAGTTGTCATCGCTCAGCGACGAGACGCCCGAAGGCCGCAGCATCGTGGTGCTGGCGAAGGAAAAGTTCGGCCTGCGCGGGCGCGACATGACGGCGGCGCAGGCAGTGTTCGTGCCCTTCACGGCGCAGACGCGCATGAGCGGCGTGGATGTCGATGGCCACTCGATCCGCAAGGGTGCCGTCGATTCCGTCATCGCCTACGTCAAGCAGCAGGGCCATGAGGTGCCGCGCGAGTTGCAGCAGGAAACCGAGCGCATCAGCAAGCTCGGCGGCACGCCGCTGGCGGTGGTGCGCGACAGCCAAGTGCTGGGCGTGGTGTATCTGAAGGACATCGTCAAGGGCGGCATCCGCGAACGCTTTGCGGAGCTGCGCAAGATGGGCATTCGCACCGTGATGATCACCGGCGACAACGCCATGACCGCCGCTGCCATTGCCGCCGAAGCGGGTGTGGATGACTTTCTCGCGCAGGCGACACCCGAAGACAAGCTGAAGCTCATCCGCGACGAGCAGGCCAAGGGCAAGCTGGTGGCGATGTGCGGCGATGGCACCAATGATGCACCCGCACTCGCGCAGGCCGATGTCGGCGTGGCGATGCAGACCGGCACGCAGGCGGCGCGCGAGGCCGGCAACATGGTCGATCTCGACAGCGACCCGACCAAGCTGATCGAGGTGGTCGGCATCGGCAAGCAGCTCTTGATGACGCGCGGCGCGCTCACCACCTTCTCGATTGCCAATGACGTGGCGAAGTATTTCGCCATCATCCCGGCGCTGTTCGTGGCGATCTATCCGCAGCTGGGCGCGCTCAATGTGATGGGCCTGCACTCGCCGGAATCGGCGATTCTCTCGGCGATCATCTTCAATGCGCTGATCATCGTGGCGCTGATTCCCCTGGCCCTGAAGGGCGTGGCCTACACCCCGGCACCCGCCTCGAAACTGCTCCTGCGCAATCTGATGATCTATGGCGTCGGCGGGCTGATCGTGCCGTTCGTGGCGATCAAGCTGATTGATGTGCTCATCAACGCCCTGCATCTCGTCTAAGGACTGGCCACCATGCTCAAGCACCTTCGCCCCGCCCTCGTCCTGCTGCTGGGTTTCTCGCTGCTCACCGGCGTTGTCTATCCACTTGCCGTCACCGGCATCGCGCAACTGGCGCTGCCGAAGCACGCCGCAGGCAGCCTCATCGTCGATAGCGGCACGGTGCGCGGCTCGGCACTCATCGGCCAGCCTTTCGCGTCGGAGAAATACTTTCAGGGCCGTCCTTCCGCAGCCGGTACGGGCTACGACGCCGGCGCATCCGGCGGCAGCAATCTCGGCCCCACCAGTGCGAAGCTGCACGGCCAGATCCAGCAGCGCCTCGCCGCCCTGCAAGCCAGCAATCCCGGCCTCGCCGTGCCGGGCGAGCTGGTTTATGCCTCGGCTTCAGGGCTTGATCCCGATATCAGCCCAGGGGCTGCGAGCTTCCAGATTCCGCGTGTCGCCAAGGCGCGCGGCGTGTCGGCCGAACAGTTGCAGGGGCTTGTCACCCGCAACACCCAGGGCCGCGCGCTGGGCTTTCTCGGCGAGCCGACCGTGAACGTGCTGGCGCTCAACCGCGCACTCGATGCGCTGAACCATTGAACAGCACCCGCCTACAATCGCGTCGATGAACGACGACGCCCGTCCCGACCCGGATGCCCTGCTGGCCCACGCGCTGGCCGAACAGCGTGGCAAGCTGAAGATCTTTCTCGGCATGGCGCCGGGCGTGGGCAAGACTTTCGAGATGCTCACCGCCGCCCGCAAGAAGCAGCAGGACGGGCTGGATGTGGTGGCAGGCATCGTCGAGACCCATGGCCGCCGCGAGACGATGGCGCTGGTCGAAGGCCTCGAAATATTGCCGCGCCGCATCGTCCCCTACGAAGGCCGCGAGCTGGGCGAGTTCGATCTCGATGCCATGCTGCTGCGCCGCCCAAAGATCGCGCTCATCGACGAACTGGCGCATACCAATGCCTCTGGGTCACGCCACCCCAAGCGCTACCAGGACGTGGAGGAACTGCTCGACAACGGCATCGACGTCTACACCACGCTCAATGTGCAGCACGTCGAATCGCTCAACGATGTGGTGGCCTCCATCACCCGCGTGCGGGTGCGCGAGACCGTGCCGGACGATGTGCTCGATGCCGCCGACGAGATCGAGCTGATTGATCTGACGCCCATCGAGCTGATCGAGCGCCTGAAGGAGGGCAAGGTCTACGGCGGCGACGGCGGCGAGCGGGCGCTGCAGAACTATTTCACCCCCGCCAATCTCACGGCGCTGCGCGAGCTGGCCTTGCGTCGCACCGCCGAGCGGGTGGACGACCAGTTGCAGCAGCACCGGCTGCGGCAGGGCATCCGCGACATCTGGGCGGCGGGCGAGAACGTGCTGGTCTGCATCAACGAGTCGCCGCACTCCGAACAGCTGGTGCGCGCGGCCAGGCGGCTGGCCGATCGCCTCAATGCGCCGTGGACGGCGCTCTATCTCGAAACCGAACGCGCGCACCGCCTCAACGAAACCGCACGGGACCGGGTGGCGGCCACGCTGCGGCTGGCCGAGGAACTGGGGGCCGAAACCCGCACCCTGCCCGCGCGCATCGATCTCGCGGACGACATGCTCGACTACGCCCGCGAGCACAACGTCACCCAGATCGTCATCGGCAAATCGCGCCGCCCGCGCTGGTTCGAGTGGCTGCATGGCTCGGTGGTGGATTCGCTGGTGCGCAAGGCGGCCGGTCTCACCGTGGTGGTGATTGCGGAGGCCGCCGAAGCCCCTGGCGAGAAGCTGGCGGCATCGCCACTCCAGTTTGATGCCGGCCCGCCACGCGCCTATGCGGAATCGCTGGCGGGGCTCGCCGGTGTGAGCGTGCTGGGCTACTTCGTCGACCAGATCATCAACATTCCCAACATCTCGCTCGCCTATCTGCCGGTGATTCTGAGTGCGGCCATCCGCTACGGGCAGACGCCCGCGCTCATCACCGCACTGCTGGCGACGGTGGCCTACAACTTCTGCTTCACCGAGCCGATTTTCACGATGCACATCGCCAGCGCCGAGAACATCGTCGCGCTCGCCTTCTTCGGCATCATCGCCGTGCTCGCCAGCCGCCTCGCGGTGCGCCTGCGCGAGCAGACCCTGCTCGCGCGCGCGCAGGCCGACGCCACCGCCACCCTGCTGGCGTTCGCGCGGCGCATGGCGGGCATCCGCAAGCTGGACGAACTCTCGGCCACCACCGCGCAGGAGATTCGCAACCTGCTGCGCGTCGATGCGGTGGTGCTCATGCCCGATGCCGCAGGCCGACTCGCGATGCGTGGCTCGGCACCGGCGGCGGCGCTGTTGAGCGAGGCTGATCTCGCCGCAGCCCAGTGGGCCTTCGAGAAGGCGCAGGCGGCAGGCCGTGGCAGCGAAACCTTGCCCGGCGCCAAGCGCCTGTTCCTGCCCGTGCGCACCGCCAATGGCGTGGTGGCGGTGATGGGAGTTTCCCGCGAAGAAGCCGAGTTCCAGATCAGCGCCGCGCAGCGCCGGCTGCTGGAGTCCATCGGCGATCTCGCCGCCGTCGGTGTCGAGCGTGTGCGGCTGGCGAAGGACGTCGACCAAGCCAAGGTGGCGGCCGACCAGGAGCGCCTGCGCGCCTCCATGCTCACCGCCGTCAGCCACGACCTGCGCACGCCACTGGCAGGCATCCTCGGTGCGCTCAGCAGCGTGCGGGCCTATGGCGCGCAGATGCCCGCAGCCGAGCGCGATGCGCTGCTGCTGGGGGCCGAGGACGAGACCCAGCGCCTCGCGCGCTTCGTCAGCAATCTGCTCGATCTCACCCGGCTCGATGCCGGTGCCCTGGTGCCCAAGACCGAGACCATGCAGCTGGCCGAGTTCACCCGCAGCCTGCTGCAACGCCTGAAGGGTTCGATGGGCGCGCACCCGGTCAGCCTCAAGCTGCCGCAGGATCTGCCAGCGCTCTGGCTCGACCCGGCGCTGTTCGAGCATGTGCTCACCAATCTGCTCGACAACGCCGCCAAGTACACCCCGGAGGGCAGCGAGATCGAGGTCATCGCCCAGCGCCATCGCTTCACCATCACGCTGGAAGTGCGCGACCGGGGCCCTGGTATTCCACCGGACGAGCTGGGCAAGATCTTTGATCTGTTCCACCGCGTGCGGCAGGGCGACAAGGCGCGTGCGGGTACTGGCCTGGGGCTCGCGATCGCGCGCGGCTTCATGCAGGCCATGGGCGGCAGCATCAAGGCGCGCAACCGCAAGGGCGAGGACGAGGGTGGCGGCGCGGTGTTCGAGATCGAATTCCCGGCGCGGCTGATCGTGCTGCGCGGGCAGACCGAAATACCGCCAATCTGATGAGCCACAGCCGCCGCCTTGCGCTGATCGTCGAGGACGAGCCCGCCATCCGGCGCTTCCTGCGCGCCACCCTGGTTGCCAATGGCTACGAGGTGCTGGAGGCGGCCACCGTCCATGCCGGCCTCACGCTGGCACTCGGCGAATCGCCGGACGTGGTGGTGCTTGACCTCGGCCTGCCGGATGGCGATGGCCTCGACCTGCTCAAGACCCTGCGGCTCAGCAGCAGCGTGCCGGTGCTGGTGCTCTCCGCCCGCGATGCCGAGTCCGCCAAGGTGGCGGCACTCGATGCCGGCGCGGATGACTACGTCACCAAGCCCTTCGGTGCCGATGAGCTGATGGCGCGCCTGCGGGTGGCCCTGCGCCACCGGGTGCAGCTCAGCGGCGATGCCTTCCGCTACGAGGCCAATGGCCTGGTGGTGGATGTGGTGCGCCGAGCCGTGACGCTGCGCGGCGAAGCCGTGCATCTCTCGCCCAAGGAATACGCCATCCTCGAACAGCTGGCGCGCCATGCCGGCAAGGTGCTGACGCACAAGCATCTGCTCGACAAGGTGTGGCCGGGTGCGACTGAAGCCGATGCCCAATACCTGCGCGTCTACGTGCGCCAGCTCAGGCAGAAACTGGGTGATACCGCCGATACGCCGCACTTCATTGCGACCGAATCGGGCGTCGGCTATCGCATGCTGGTGGGCTGATCGCCGTAAATCCTGCGAGCGATCACGTTTGTCGGGCAGGTCCTGACCTTGGGCCGACCTGCTGACGATAAGCTCAAAGCAAGCCAGGCCATACTGGCAATCGCGGAGAAGCTGGCCATGCCAGAACTGGGGAAAATCGCCGAAATCGCCATCCGGGCCAGCTCATCAGGCCAGCCTTCAGCCCTCGCGGCTGCCGGCGGTTACCAGACCATGGACGACTTCATTGCCACCCTGCCCGCAGCGGTCTGGGCGAAGGACCTGCATGGACGCTACCTGTTTGCCAATGCGGCCTATCACCAGTTCTTCGAGCTCAGCACCTACTCCTCGGTGGTGGGCCGTACCGACAACGATTTCTTCAGCCCGGCCGATGCAGCCGCCTTCCGCAGCAAGGACCGCGAGATCATCAGCAGCGGCAAGACCGAGCAGTTCTACGAGACGGTGGACATTGCATCGGGACTGAAGCACGTTCTCACGCTCAAGTTCCCGCTGCACGATGCCAGTGGCCAGGCCTATGCGGCCTGCGGCATGTGCTTCGACATCAGCGATGCGGCCCGCCAGCAGCAGGGGCTGGAGGCGATCAACAACAGCCTGACCCTGCGCCAGCAGCAGCTGCTGATGCTCTCGCGCAGCAGTGCCATCGACAGTGGTGATGTGGCATCCAGCCTCAGGCTGATCTCCTCTGCCGCCGCTGCTGGACTGGGTGCGGCACGGGTCGGCGTCTGGCTCTGGGATGCACAGCGCGAGTCCCTGGTCTGCGAGCATTTCCAGGACATCCACAGCCACATGGATGCCGCCGATCGGCTGCGCATCGCACGCCGCGACTATCCACGCTACTTCGCCGCACTCGATACCGCACGCACCCTTGCCGTCCATGACGTCAGGAAGGACGAACGCACCGCTGAACTGCTGACCGGCTACCTGCTGCCGGCGGGCGTCAGCTCGATGCTGGATGTGCCCATCCGCGTCGGCGGCGAGATCGTCGGCGTGCTGTGCTGCGAACATGTGGGCCCCATGCGCCAGTGGACCGAGCTGGAAGAGTGCTTTGCCGCCACCCTCGCCGATACCGTCTGCCGCAGCCTGATCTCGCAGCGGCGCCAGCAGTCCGACCTGGCACTGCGCGACCTCAACCAGCAGCTGGAAGCGCGCGTGGCCGTCGAAATACGTGAAGCCAGGCGCAGCGAAGCCGAGGCGCAGATCGCCCGCCAGCAGCTGAAGGACATCACCGATCACATGCCGGGCGCGGTCTGCCAGTTGCTCTGGCATGCGCCGGGGCAGTTTCATTTTCTGTATGTGAGCGAAGGCATCCTGAGGATGAGCGGACAGACGCCTGAAGTCTTCACCCATGCACTCGACCGCGTGCTGGAAATGATCTTCACCGAAGACCTGCCGGGCCTGGTGGCCAGCATGGACGCCGCCGCCCTGCTGCCGGGCCAGCCGATGGAGTATGACTTTCGCGTGCGCCATGCCAAGAGCGGCGAGATCCGCTGGGTGCAGGTGCAATCGCGCGGGCGGGCGCTGCCGGAGGGTGGTGTGCTGTTCAATGGCGCCTTCACGGACGTCACCAACCGCAAGCAGCTGGAAGACACGCTGGCCGAAAACACGCGCCTGCTCAAGGCGGCGATGGCGGCCTCCGAAAACGGCATCTGGGAATGGAACCTGGTCAGCGATGCGGTGTACTTCTCGCCCAGCTGGTTTTCGCTGCTGGGCTATGCCGACCAGGATTTTCCCTATCGGCTGGATACCTTCACCAAGCTCTGCCACCCGGATGACCACGCCAAGGTGTTCTCCAACATCGTCCGGACGGTGGAGGCCAGCGAGGACATCCCCTATCACGCCGAGTTCCGCATGCTCTGCGCCGATGGCCAATGGCGCTGGATCCTGGGCCGGGCCACGGTGAGCGAGCGCACCCCCGACGGCAAGGCCCTGCGGCTCACCGGCACCAACACCAGCATCGAAGGCCACAAGCGGCTCGAAGCCTCGCTGGAACTGGCCACCCGCGAGGCGCAATCGGCCTCGAAGGCCAAGGGGGATTTCCTGGCCAACATGAGCCATGAAATCCGCACGCCGATGAATGCGGTCATCGGCCTCTCGCAGCTGATGGGCGATACCCCCCTCAACCCGCAGCAGCGCAATTACCTCGACAAGCTGCATGCCGCCTCGCATACCCTGCTGACGCTCATCAACGATGTGCTGGATCTCTCCAAGATCGAAGCCGGAAAGCTCTGCATCGAACAGGCCCCGCTGAGCCTGACGGCGGTGTTCGACAATCTCTTCACGCTGACCAGCGCCGATGCCAGGGCCAAGGGGCTGAAGCTGCACCTCAACGCGCCGACCGACGTGCCGGATGTGCTGGTGGGCGATGCCCTGCGTCTGGGTCAGGTGCTGCTCAACCTGGTGAGCAATGCGGTGAAGTTCACCGAGCGCGGTAGCGTCAGCCTCGATGTCAGCCGCCTGCCGTCGGCCAGCGATGTGGTGCTGCTGCGCTTCGCCGTCCGCGACACCGGCATCGGCATCGCACCGGAGCGCATCAACGACCTGTTCCGCCCTTTCGAGCAGGCCGACAGCTCCACCAGCCGCCGTTATGGCGGCACCGGCCTGGGGCTCGCCATCTGCCATCAGCTGGTCACGCTGATGGACGGTGCAATGGGCGTGGAATCGGTGCCCGATCAGGGCTCGATCTTCTGGTTCACCGCCGCACTCGGCCTGGCCGAGAGCCAGACCCTGCAGGCCAGCGCCGCAAGCCCAGCCGCCGGCAACAGCGCCAGCCTCGCTGGCCTGCGGGTGCTGGTAGCGGAGGACAACGACATCAATCTGGAAATCCTCACCGAGCTGCTGATCCGGGTGGGGGTCGAGGTGCGCTCCGCCGCCGATGGTGGCGAGGCGGTGGCAGCCTGCGCCGGTGGCTGGCCAGAGCTGGTGCTGATGGACATGCAGATGCCGGACATCGACGGCCTGAGCGCCACCCGCATGCTGCGAAAGGACCCCCGCTTTGCCAGCCTGCCCATCATCGCGCTCACCGCCAACGCCATGAGCGAGGACCGGGCCCGCTGCCTGGCCGCCGGCATGAACGACCATCTGCCCAAGCCCATCGACATCGATGATCTCTACGCCACGCTGGCGCGCTGGCGGCCCGCCGCCAAATAAATCGGGGCGGCCTCTCAACAGGGGCCACAGGCACAGTTAAGGTAGGGGCATGGAATCCATCAATGCCCTCATTCTCGCCATCGGTCTGCTCGGCGCGCTCGGCATCGTTGCCACCATCACTGCGCCCCGGCTGGGCGTGCCGATCCTGCTGATCTTTCTCGTCGTCGGCATGCTGGCGGGCGAGGACGGCCCCGGCAACATCCACTTCAACAATTTCTGGATCGCCAATCTCGCCGGCTCGATGGCGCTGGCGGTGATCCTGTTCGATGGCGGCATGAAGACCGATGTCGCGGACTTTCGCGTGGGTCTGCTCCCCGCCAGCCTGCTTGCCACGGTGGGTGTGCTGCTCACCGCCGGCATCGTCGCTGCGGTGGCGCACTGGCTGCTACAGCTCGACTGGGCGATTGCCCTGCTGCTGGGCGCGGTGGTCAGCTCAACAGATGCGGCGGCGGTGTTCGGCACCCTGCACTCGCAGCGCGTCGGCCTCAATCACCGCCTCAAGGCCGTGCTCGAAATCGAGTCGGGGGCCAACGACCCGATGGCGGTGCTGCTGACCATCGGACTGATCGAGTTCATCCGCTCGCAGGGCAGCTACACCGGCCTGATGGCGGTGGAGTTCTTCGCGCTGCAACTCGGCGGTGGCGCACTCATCGGCTGGGGCGGCGGGCGTCTGCTGGCCCTGGTGCTGACCCGCCTGCGCCTGCCGGAGCCGCTGGTGCCGCTGCTGGCCTTCTTCGGTGCCTTTCTCATTTTCGGCGCGGCCGCCAGCATCGAGGCCAGCGGCTTTCTGGCGGCGTATCTCGCCGGCCTGACCCTCGCCAAGCACCGCCCCACCGGCATGCGCGCGGTGCTGCGCTTTCACGATGGCATTGCCTGGATGGCGCAGGTGGGTCTGTTCCTCATCCTCGGCCTGCTCGCCACGCCGCACGAACTGCCGGCGCTGTTCTGGCCGGCGCTGGCGCTTTCCGGCGTGCTGATTCTGGTGGCCCGGCCGCTGGCGGTGTTCCTGTGCCTGGCCCCCCTGCGGTTTCCCTGGCGGGAGCAGGTGTTCATTGCCTGGGTGGGCTTGCGAGGTGGCGTACCGATCGTGCTGGCGACCTATCCGCTGCTGGCGGGCACGCCGAGCGCGCGGGTGATTTTCGACGTCGCGTTCTTCCTGGTGCTGATGTCGCTGCTGTTGCAGGGCTCGACCGTGGGCCTGGCTGCGAAGCGGCTCGGCCTGCTGACACCGCCGCTGCGCACGCGGCTGTCGCGCACCGAGTTCGATCTGCCGGGGCAGAGCGGCTGGGAGGTGGTCACCTATCGCATTGCCAAGGGCACGCAGCCGGTGGGCCGCACGGTGAAACAGCTGGGTCTTGCGGATGTGTCGAGGGTGGTCTGCGTGATCCGCGCCGGGCAGATGCTGCCCTATAGCCAGTGGGGCAAGCTGCAAGCCAAGGACCGGCTCGCGCTGCTCAGCCGGCCGGAGGAAATCCCCCGCTACGACAGCCTGTTCGAGCGCGCCCGGTCGGTGGACGTGCGGGTGCGGGACGAGTTTCTGGGCCTGTTCCATCTCTCTGCCGAGGCCTCGACCGCCGAGGTGCTGGCCGCCTACGGTGCCCCGGTCCCTGCGAGTGTGAAGGGCGAGACGCTGGCCGAAACCCTGCGCCGCCACCTGCCCCAGCCGGTTCAGGGCGACCGCGTGCGCGTGGCCGGCATCGAGCTGACCGTGCGTGAGCTGGATGGCAGCCGCATCAGCGAGGTGGGCTTGCGCCTGCCCAAGGCCGACGAGCCGCACTGACAAGGCGGGCTTGGCTGGGTTAGCTTGCTGCGCATCTCCGCACTGAAGGATTGCACCCATGTTTTCTGTTTCAAACCTCGCTGGCCGTCTTGCCCTCGCCCTGCTGCTGACGGCAGCCGCACTGCCCTCCAGCGCCGCAGAAGCAGCCCGCCGGCCCATCACTGCACAGGACCTCTGGGCGGTGAAGCGCGTGGGTGCGCCATCACTCTCGCCGGACGGCAAGCGCGTGGTCTACAACGTGCAGGAGTGGTCCATCGACAAGAACAAGGCCACGGCCAGCCTCTGGCTGACCGACCTCACCAGCGGCAAGACGCGCCGCCTCACCAATGCCCAGAGCAACGACGGTGCGCCCCACTGGCACGAGGATGGCAGCCGCATTGCCTTCGTCGCCAAGCGCGGCGACGACGAGGCGGCGTCGCTGTACGTGATCGACGCCGGGGGTGGCGAGGCGGAGGAGATCGTCGAGCTGCCGTTCGGCATCAGCGGCCCGCAGTGGTTGCCGGGCGATGCGGGCATCGTCTTCGCCACCCAGGTGATTCCCGCACTCGCCGGCAGCCTGGGCAAGGATGATCTCGCCGCTATGAAGAAGGAGGCGAAGCGCCGCAAGGACTCGAAGATGACGGCCTATGTCACCGAGCATCGTCAGTACCGTTTCTTCGACAAGAACCTCACCGATCAGCTCGCCAACCGCCTGCTCAAGGTGGATGTGAAGAGCAAGGCGCTCACCGATCTCACACCGGGCTTCGACCGGCCCTTCAACTTCGATGGCGCGGCGCAGTTCGCACTCTCGCCCGATGGCCGCCAGATCGCGCTGGTGCTCAACAGCACCCTGCCGCCTTACCGTGAGCACCCGAATCCCGACATCTATCTGCTGCCCACCGATGGCAGCGGCCGGCTGACGAACCTCACCGCCGACAACCCGCGCTTCGACGATGCGCCGCAGTTCTCGCCGGACGGCAAGTCGCTGCTCTTCACCCGCCAGCAGCTGCCGACCACGGCGGGCGAGATCAAGCGCCTGTGGCGGCACACCCTGGCCGATGGCCGCAACACGCTGCTGAGTGGTGAGATTGACCTTTCCATCGACGACATCGCCTTCTCCGCCGACGGCCGCATGCTGTGGCTGCAAGCGGAACAGCAGGGCCGCGTGCCGCTGTTCAGGATGCGTGCCGATGGCAGTGGCTTCAAGCGGGTGCTGGCCGACGGCAGCCACACCGATCTCGATAGCGCCCGTGACCAGCTGGTGTTTCTGCACGAGAGCCTGCAACAGCCGCCGGAGCTGTTCGTGCTGGATGGCGGCAAGGCGCGCCAGCTGACGCATTTCAACGATGCGCTGATGGCCACGCTCGATCTGGGTCGCACCGAATCCCATACCTTCACGGGTGCTGCGGGCGACACCGTGCAGCTCTGGCTCACCTACCCGGCGGGCTACGACCCGGCCAGGAAATACCCGCTGGTGCAACTGCTGCACGGCGGCCCGCAGACGATGGTGCGGGACTCGTTTGGTTATCGCTGGAACACCCATGTGTTCGCCAGCCCCGGCTACATTGTTTCCTGGGTCAATCGGCATGGCTCCACCGGCTTCGGCGAGGTCTTTGGCCGCAGCATCAACGGTGCCTGGGGCGAGAAGCCGATGGAGGACATCCTCAAGTCCAATGCCTACCTCTTCGACAAGGTGCCGGCCATCGACCGTGACAACGTTGCGGCTGCGGGGGCGAGCTACGGCGGCTATCTGGCCACCTGGATGCTCGGCCACACGACGGCTTTCAAGACCCTGGTGAACCATGCCGGTGCGCATGATTTCATCGGCCAGTACGGCGCGGATTTCACCAACTACATCTTTGACGACACCGTCTGGGGCGGCACCCCCTGGCGCAACGCCGAGGCGATGCAGCGCAACAACCCGCTGAGCTACGCCAAGGACTTCGCCACACCCATGCTGATTCTGCACGGCGAGATGGATTACCGCGTGCCGTACGGCCAGTCGCTGTCGCTCTACGGCATCCTGCAGGGCATGGGCGTGCCCTCAAGGCTGGTGATCTTCCCCAACGAGAATCACTGGATTCTGAGCCCGCAGAACGCGATCCACTGGAACTACGAGGTGCAGGACTGGCTGGCCCGCTACATCGGCGGCAAGCCCATGGCGAAGCCGGTGTTCGAGGCCAAGCCTGACGAGGCAGTGAAGAAGTAGTGCCGGATCGCACGAGACCCGTGCGCACGAGTGTCGTGTAGACTTGGTCCAGTCCTCACGGAGACCCGCCATGCTCACCAATGTCACTTTTTCCGCCGACAAGCTCGTGCTCGAACGCGCGCGCGCGCGGGCGGTGAAGAAAAACACCACGATCAATCAGGAGTTTCGGCTGTGGCTTGAACGCTATGTAGCTACCGACAACGACCAGGTCTTGCGCGATTTCGACGCGATCATGTCCAAGATGGACTACGCCGTAGCTGGCAAAAAGTTCACGCGAGATGAGCTGAATGAGCGTCGCTAAGTGCCTGCTCGATACCAATTTACTGATCTATTGCGTTGCAGAAGATGACCTGCAAAAGCAAGCTCAGGCACGCCTGCTTTTGCGTCAATTGATCGCCGAGCACCGTCTGGTGCTGAGTTTTCAAGCTGTGCAGGAGTTTTTGAACGCGGCGACCAGGAAGTTCAAGAAAACACTTTCAAGCAACGACGCGCTCGACTTCGCACGACGTTTTCTCTGGCCGCACTGCACGATCATGCCGAGCATCACGCTCTATGGCCATGCGCTCGATTTGCAGGGCCGCTTTCAATACAGCTTCTATGACAGCCTCATGCTGGCCGCAGCCCTCGAAGCCCGCTGCGGCACGCTCTACTCCGAAGACTTGCAGCACGGCCAGAAGGTCGAAGGGGTCGAGATCATCAATCCGTTTCTCGAACTGGCTGTTGCGAAGCCCAAGCCCAAAAAAGCCAGCGCCGCGAAGAAAGCCAAAAATTGAGGGCGCGGTGCAGTTCTTGCCTCACAATCCCCCATTGAGCCGCATTTTTTCAGGGATTAGAACCTAAGCATGTCCATCCACGCCGCGATCCACCACGTCACCGACTACCGCTACGAAAAGCCGGTCACCATGGGGCCGCAGCTGATCCGCTTGCGCCCGGCGCCGCATTCGCGCACCACGGTGCTGAGCTATGCGCTGAAGATCGAACCGGCCAAGCACTTCCTCAACTGGCAGCAGGATGCCTTTGGCAACTGGCTGGCGCGCGTGGTGTTCCCGGAGCCCATCACCGAGTTCAAGGTGACGGTCGACTGCGTCACCGACATGTCGGTCTACAACCCCTTCGACTTCTTCGTCGAGGAATACGCAGAGGACTATCCCTTCACCTATCAGGGTGAGTTGATCGAAGACCTGAAGCCCTATCTGCGCAAGGAAAAGGGCGGCAAGAAGTTCGAGGCCCTGCTCGCCTCGCTGCCGCGCGAAAAGCAGCGCATGGTGGATTTTCTCGTCGCCATCAATGCCCGCCTGCAGCACGAGGTGAGCTACACCATCCGCATGGAACCGGGCGTGCAAACGCCTGAGGAAACGCTGGTGAAAGCCAGCGGCAGCTGCCGCGATTCGGGCTGGCTCTTGGTGCAGCTGCTGCGCCACCTCGGCTATGCCGCACGCTTCGTGTCGGGCTATCTGATCCAGCTCACGGCCGATCAGAAATCACTCGACGGCCCCAGCGGCACCGAGACCGATTTCACCGATTTGCACGCCTGGTGCGAGGTGTATCTGCCGGGCGCGGGCTGGGTGGGGCTCGACCCCACTTCGGGCCTGTTCTGCGGCGAAGGCCACATTCCGCTTTGCGCGACGCCGGAGCCTTCGAGTGCTGCGCCCGTCAGCGGTGGCTTCACCTACGCGCGCGGCGAAAAAGACCCGCCGCTGGAAATCGAGTTCGGCCACGAGATGAAGGTGACGCGCCTGCGCGAAACCCCGCGCATCACCAAGCCCTACACCGAGGAGCAATGGGCGGCGATCCAGAAACTCGGCGACGCCGTGGACGTGCGCCTCAACGCCGGCGATGTGCGCCTGACCATGGGCGGCGAGCCGACCTTCATCAGCATCGACGACTTCCAGGCGCCGGAGTGGAACACCGCCGCCGTCGGCCCCACCAAGCAGAAGCTCGCCAACGATCTCTTGCTGCGGATGCGCACCGAGTTCGCACCAGGCGCGCTGCTGACGCACGGCCAGGGCAAGTGGTATCCCGGCGAGCAGCTGCCGCGCTGGGCCTATGCGATGTACTGGCGCAAGGATCAGCATCCCATCCTGCGCGCGGGCGTGGTCGAGTCCACCGTGCCGGCCTACGACAAGCCGACGCCGCACACCGATATGGGCCGCAAGCATGCCGAGCGCGTGAAAAGCGCGGGCCTGTTGATGCGTGGCATCGCTGCGCGCCTCAAGGTGAACCCCGACAACGCCCTGCCCGCCTACGAGGATGCGTTCTATTACCTGCACCGCGAGCGTCTGCTGCCGCCGAACGTTTCGACGCTGGACTCGAAGCTGAAGGACGAGGAAGAGCGCGCCCGTCTGGCGCTGGTGTTCGAGCGCGGTCTCGATGTGCCGCGCGGCTACGTGATGCCGGTGCAGCGCCAGCAGAGCAAGGCCGACTGGGTGAGCGAGCGCTGGAAGCCGCGCACCGGCCGCCTGCAACTGATGCCGGGCGATTCTCCGGTGGGTTTCCGCCTGCCGCTGGACTCGCTGCCGCACATCGACGCCAAGGATTACCCGCACCTGATCGAGAGCGATCCCTTCGCCATCCGCAGCGCCCTGCCGCTGCAATTCCCGCAGCCCTTCCTGCAGCTGCCCGTCACCGAGCGCGAGCAGCGGCTCAGCAAGCAGCGCTTGCTCACCGACGAGCTGCTGGCCGCGACCCAGAAAACCCAGTACACCGAAGGCGTGGTGCGCACCGCGATGTCGGTGGAACCGCGTGGCGATCACCTCTACGTGTTCATGCCGCCCACGGCGAATGCCGATGATTTTCTCGAACTGATTGCCATCGTCGAAGACACCGCTGCCGAGCTGCAGCTGCCAGTGCGCATCGAGGGCTATCCGCCACCGAACGACCCGCGTCTCGAAGTGCTGAAGATCACCCCCGACCCCGGCGTGATCGAGGTCAACGTGCAGCCGGCAGGCTCGTGGAAGGAGCTGACCCACATCGTCAGCACCGTCTACGACCAGGCCCGCCTGACACGCCTCACCGCCGAGAAATTTCTCGTCGATGGCCGCAGCGTCGGCAGCGGCGGCGGTGCGCACATCGTGGTGGGTGGTGCCACACCAGAGAACTCGCCCTTCCTGCGTCGCCCGGACATGCTGGGCTCGCTGGTGCGCTTCTGGCAGAACCATCCTTCACTGAGTTACTTCTTCAGCGGCCTGTTCATCGGCCCGACCAGTCAGCACCCGCGTGTGGATGAAGCGCGCGACGCGAATCTGTATGAGCTGGAAATCGCACTCGCACAGCTACCGAAGAAGGGCACGCCCAATATCCCGCTCTGGGTGGTGGATCGCATCCTGCGCCATCTGCTCACCGACCTCACCGGCAACACCCACCGCAGCGAAATCTGTATCGACAAGCTCTACTCGCCGGACTCCGCCACCGGGCGCCTGGGCCTGGTCGAGTTCCGTGGCTTCGAGATGCCGCCGCACCTGCGCATGAACCTCGCGCAGCAACTGCTGCTGCGCGCGCTGATCGCGCATTTCTGGGAGACGCCGTACGAGGGCGAGCTGGTGCGCTGGGGCACGGCGCTGCACGATCGCTTCCTGCTGCCGCACTTCCTGTGGAAGGACCTCACCAGCGTACTCGATCAGCTGCGCGCCGCAGGCTTCGCCTTCGACGATGGCTGGTTTGCACCGCACTTCGAGTTCCGCTTTCCCACCCACGGCACGGTCCGGCATGGCGAGGTGGAGATCGAGCTGCGCCATGCGCTGGAGTGCTGGAACACACTGGGTGAAGAGCCCGGCGGTGGTGGCACCGCACGCTATGTCGACAGCTCCGTCGAGCGCCTGCAGATCAAGGCCACGGGTCTCACCCAGGGCAAGCACTTCATCACCGTCGCCGGTCGTCGCCTGCCGATGACGGCCACCGGCACGCAAGGTGAATACGTGGCGGGCCTGCGCTACCGCGCCTGGCAGCCGGCGAGCTGCCTGCATCCCACGATTGGCGTCCACACGCCGCTGATCTTCGATCTCTACGACGCCTGGGCCAAGCGCGCCGTGGCGGGCTGCACCTATCACGTCATGCACCCGGCAGGCCGCAGCTACGACAACTTTCCGGTCAATGCCTACGAGGCCGAGGCACGGCGACTGGCGCGCTTCTCCACGCTCGGCCACACGCCGGGCAGCTACTGGCCGCGCGAGGAAAAGCTCAATCCGGAATATCCGCTGACGCTCGATCTGCGGCGGCAGTAGCGATCAGTCCACCGAGAACCGCAGGCGTCCCACCAGCTGGCCGCCTGCGGTGCGGATATCGACGCGCCAGCGGCCACGCGGGTCTTCGTCGAAGTTCTGCTTGCGGGTCCAGGTGCGCCAGCCGCGCGCCTTGTCACTGGTGCCTTCGATTACGGCCGGTATGCGGTCGATGCAGACGCCCCGGTGATACCAGTCGAAGCTGAGGTTCTGAGTGACACCGACCGGGGCATGGATGGTGGCGAAGGCAATCAGACCATCGCGATGCAAGCTGTCCAGCGCGATGCGATGAATCGCCGCACCCGGTTGCAGGTCGCTGATCTCGGTGGTGATACGCGACTCGCCGAGCTTGAGCCCCGCCGGTGGCAGCCAGCGGCCGAGGAACAGCGCCAGTGCGATGGCTGTAATGATGGGCAGCACGGCACGCAGGCAGGCGACTATCCCGGTGCGCGATTCGAGCAACCTTGGCAAGCCCAGGGCGAGCGCCAGCAGCGCGATGGCGGCCGCCACGGGTGCGCATTGTTCCAACGGCAGATGCAGGGCGATGGGCAGCAGCACCAGCGCCGCGATCCAGGTGCAATACACCTGAAAGCCCACGGCAGCCACGGGGCGGCGTGCAATCCAGCGCTCGTAGATTGGGTCGAGTGTGCTCAGCAGCGCGGCGATTCCCAACAGGGCGAGGAACAGGCCATGACCCACATCGAGCTGCGAGGCGCCGATGACAAAAGGCAGCGAGAAAAACAACAATT
The DNA here is from genome assembly GCA_040386395.1 of Pseudomonadota bacterium. Lineage (GTDB taxonomy): Bacteria > Pseudomonadota > Gammaproteobacteria > Nevskiales > Nevskiaceae > Stagnimonas. The sequence continues at coordinate 31,641 of JAZKFO010000065.1, forward strand.
CCTGCTGCATCGATTGCGTGATGAAGCAGGCCACGGCGGGCGAAAGGTGGCCTTTGGTAATGCGATTGAGCCAGCGCCCGGCCAGGTTTTCCATCAACAACCAGGGCCAGCTCATCAGGATGATGAAGGCCGTCGCTCTGGCCAGACCAGGCCCTCGCTCGATGGCGAGATAGCCGATCCAACCCAACAGGAAACTGCCCACCGGCAGCAGCCACTGCCAGCGTTCCAGCCGGGTCAACCACTTCGAGGGTGCGGCATCAACCGCTTCAGCAGTCAGCATGGGTTTGGCATGAGTTAATAGACTTGTGTTGTGCTCTAGCAGGCTGGCTGATGGCTGAACCTGCGTCGGCGCGAGAGGTCTGTTTAATGGTTTCACCTGATGGGAGTTTCCATGCACTCCACCATTCTGTCTGCCCTGCTTACCGCTGCCCTGCTGCTGACAGGCTGTGCGGCAACGCAGGCGCAACGCATTGAACGCAACCCCGAAGTGTTCGCCGGCTTGAGCCCGGAGCAGCAGCAGAAGGTGCGGGATGGCCAGGTCGCCGTGGGCTTCGACGAGGCTGCGGTTCGACTCGCCGTGGGCGAACCCGACCGCATCGTCGAGCGTGAAACCATTGAGGGTCTCAGCCAGGTCTGGGTCTACCTGAGCATTGCGCCGGGCTTCCATAACAACGCCTACTGCGCGCCCGGCCTGCCCTACTACGGCCATGCCAGCTACTGCCGCCCCCTCTCTGCCACGCAGTACGAGGAACGCGCCCGAATCAGCTTCAAGGATGGCAAGGTGGTGTCGGTGGAGCGGCAGAAATAACCGGCCTCGACGTCAGGTGATAATGCGCGCCCCTGAATGCTCAAGGAGCGCCCCATGTCGCAGCAAGACCCCATCGTCATCGTTTCTGCCACCCGCACGCCGATGGGCGCGCTGCAAGGTGTTTTCTCCGGCATGACCGCCAGCCAGCTCGGTGCGGTGGCGATCAAGGCGGCCGTGGAGCGGGCCGGCATTTCGCCCGCCGATGTGCAGGAAGTGATCTTCGGCAACGTGCTGGGTGCCGGCCAGGGCCAGGCCCCGGCCCGCCAGGCCATGCGCGCCGCCGGCCTGCCGGATTCAGTCAACGCCACCACCATCAACAAGATGTGCGGCTCCGGCCTGAAGGCCGTGATGCTTGCGCATGATCTGATCCTCGCCGGCAGCAACGAGGTGATGGTGGCCGGCGGCATGGAGAGCATGACCAATGCCCCGCACCTGCTCGCCAAGATGCGCGGCGGCATCAAATACGGCGGTGGTGAGGTGCTGGACCACATGGCCGTTGATGGTCTCGAAGACGCCTACGAGCGCAAGACCCCGATGGGCGTGTTCGCCGAGCGCACCGCCGAGCATTACGGCTTCACCCGCGAAGCGCAGGATGCCTTTGCCATCGAGAGCCTGCGCCGCGCCAAGCTCGCCAACGAAGACGGCAGCTTTGCCTTCGAGATCGCCGCCGTCGAAGTCATCGGCCGTAAGGGCGTTGAGCTGGTCAGCAAAGACGAAGGCCCCTACAAGGCGATGCCGGAGAAAATCCCCACGCTCAAGCCCGCCTTCATCAAGAACGGCACCATCACCGCCGCCAACGCCTCCTCGATCAACGACGGCGCCGCTGCCGTGGTGCTGATGCGCGCCTCCGAAGCCAGCAAACGCGGCCTGAAACCGCTGGCAAAGATCGTTTCGCACGCCAGCCATGCGCGTCTGCCAGCGGAGTTCACCGTCGCCCCGGTGGAAGCCATCGCCAAGGCGCTTGCCAAAGCCGGCTGGAAAAAAGAACAAGTCGATCTCTGGGAGATCAACGAGGCTTTTGCCGTGGTGACGATGGCGGCGATGAAGGAGCACGCACTCGACCACGCCAAGGTCAACCTGCATGGCGGTGCCTGCGCACTCGGTCATCCCATCGGCGCCAGCGGCGCGCGCATTCTGGCCACGCTGCTGGGTGCGCTGAAGAAAACCGGCGGCAAGAAAGGCGTTGCCTCGCTTTGTATTGGTGGCGGCGAAGCTGTGGCCGTGGCCGTGGAAATGCTCTGAAGAACCCTTGAGATGAGCCAAACCCGGATTTCGACTCTGGTCCACTCGGCCGGTGCGGCCGCCGCTGCGGGGCGCTGGCAGGATGCCGAACACCTGTGGACTGAAGTGCATGCGCTCGACCCCCACCATGTACAAGCCCTGTTCAGCCTCGGCGTCCACGCCTACCAGCGAGCGGATTTCGCCAAGGCCCTGGAGTTGCTGCGCAGCGCGCAGCAGGCAGCGCCGCGTGACCCGATGATCCCCCTTACCCTCAGCGTGGTGTATCGGGACGCGCAGCAGCCGGATCGGGAGTGGGCGGCGATCATCGAGTCGCTCAGCATCGACCCCTATTTTCTGGCGGCCCTCCTGAGCAAGGGCGAGGCGCTGGAACGCCGCAGCCAGCCGAGGGCTGCAGCGGGGGTATTCCGTGATGTGCTGAAGGTCGCGCCGCCGGAGTCGCAATGGCCGCCTGCGCTGCATCGCCGTCTGACGCAGGCCCGTGATGCAGTGCAGCAGGACAGCCGCGCGCTGGCGGACCATCTGGGCCAGTGTGTTGCGAGTGCGCGAGCGATGCTGGACGCCCCGCTGGGCTCGCGCTGGGACGAGGCCGTTTCGATCTTCGCCGGGCAGAGCAAACCCTACCGCTCGGAATGCAGCCAGCTGCATGTGCCGCGCCTGCCCGCGCTGGGCTTCTATGAGCCTTCCTTGTTTCCATGGATCGCCGAGCTTCAGGCGCAGACCGCCGCGATCAAGGCCGAGCTGCAACAGCTGCTCGCCGGGCGGATGGATGCTTTCATGCCCTACATCGCCTACAAGCCAGGCGACCCGGTCAACCAGTGGCGAGAGCTCAACCACTCGAGGGCCTGGAGCTCGCTGCACCTCTGGGCGCATGGCGCACCGGTGCAGCTCAATCTGGATCGCTGCCCGCGCACGGCCGAGGCACTGTCAAAGATCGAGGCGGTGCAGATTGCGGGGCTTTGCCCCAATGCCATGTTCTCGGCACTCGCACCGCACACCGTCATTCCACCCCACACCGGCGAGACCAACGCGCGGCTGGTTGCCCATCTGCCACTGATCGTCCCCGATCACTGCAGCTTCCGGGTCGGCCATGACTGGCGCAGCTGGCGCGAGGGCGAGGTGCTGGTATTCGATGACACCATCGAGCACGAGGCGCGCAATGACAGCGATCAATTGCGTGTCGTGCTGATCTTCGATGTCTGGAACCCCCTGCTGTCGCCCGCTGAGCGGGTCATGGCCAGCTCGATTTCCAGTGCCATGCGCGAGTACCGCAGCGCGCAGGGCAGCTGATCAGGAGGCGTTCACGCAAGCCGCAGCCAGTGCGTTGCTCAGTGGCCCCAGCAGGCCCTGATAGCGCCGCCAGCGGCCCGATGCCTCGCCATACAGCGGCTTGCGCACCTGCCAGTAACTCGCGGTCTTCACCGTGTTGTCGAGTTTGTGGAAAGCGAGGCAGCGGTCTTGCCAGGGCAGGCCGATGAAGGCCAGTAGCGGTCGCAGGGTGGCTTCCGGTGCGGCGACGAAGGCGTCGTAGTCGAAGTCGTGGATGTCGTCCGGATACAGCGCCTTCCAGTGCGCCATCAGACGCCTGTACTGGCCAAAGTGATGGCCAATGTCAGCCAGGGTTCCGGCGTAGCCGAAAAGGCGGGGGTTCAAATGCTGCATGAATACCGACAGCCCGTTGTCGAGCGGATGGCGCACGGTGTGGAGGATGCGCGCACGCGGAAACAGCTGCTTGATGAGCCCGATCAGCAGATAATTGTCGGGACGCTTGTCGGTGGCGTACGACTTCTGCGACTCGCGCCAGCCAGCAGGCAGCCGTGCCAGTAGTTGCTCGTGATACTGCGCTGCGAGGCGAGTCCGGCTGCCGTCGTCGAGTCGGCTCACCGAGGCGGGGAAAGGCTTCAATGCGCCCGCCACCATGCGTGGCAGAAGATCCTGCTCGCCCGCCATCGCGACATGGCTGTGTGCTGCCAGGATTTGTTCCAGCAGCGTGGAGCCAGAGCGGAACATGCCGCAGATGAAGAGTGGTTGCGGCTCCATCGCCGGCGTGGCCTGTGGCTGCATCGGTGCCGGGAAGGCGGTGATCAGCGCATCGACGGCAGCAGCGGCCTGGCGCCGGTCGTAGGCCGGTTGCGCTCGATGCGCGCAGTGCTTTCCACGCGCGAAGGCGGCAAACGCCCCTTCGTAGTCGCCGAGCGAATCCAGCGCCCGCCCCAGGGCGAAACAAAGCGTGGCGCGCAGGCTGTCAGGCATGGCGGCAGTTGCTTCGGCCGCTGCACGCAGACGAAGCAGAAGGACGTCGCTGGCACTGCCGGGCGGCTTCAGATGCAGCAGCCGAGCAAGTGCCTCCTGGGCGAGTTCGCCAGTCGCATGGACTGGCAGATCGAGCAGCCTCGTGTAGCTGTCGATGGCTGCGTCGCGGCGACCCCGTTCTTCCTGCAAGTTGCCGAGGTTCAACAAGGCCGGGGCATAGTCCGGCTTGAGGCGTAGCGCCTGCTGAAGCTCGGCCTCCGCCTCCTCGTCACGCCGCAGATGATCGGAAAAGATCACAGCCCGATTGAGATGCACCTGCCAGGCCTTGCCCACGCCATGCGCGAGCGCCTGTGCATAGGCCTGTAGCGCCTCCCCGAAAATACCTTCGAGCCGCAGTGCATAGGCCAGGTTGAACCAGCCATCGGCCTCGTTGGGAACCGCCTTGAGTGCCAGCCGGTAGAGCGGGATCGCATCCACAGGCCTGCCCTGTCCCAGCAGGGCATCGGCGCGGCTCAGCAGGATGCCGCTCTCATGGGCGTGGCTGTTCACGGGCGAGGTTTGAGTAGATCAGTTGGTATCCTACCTGCCTGATCGCCGACGATGCGCGTCATGCACGAGAAGCCGCTGTTGATTGTCCTGTCTGGCCTGCTTGGCGCGCTGCCCCTCGCGGTCGGCGCCCAGCAGAGCCATGCCTGCGGACAGATGATCGAGCCTGTCGAGCGCCTGGCCTGCTATGACCAGGCCTTTCCGCCTGCGCGCCCGGTAGTCGAGGCGGCGGTGGAAAAAGGCGTGCGACAGTTCGGGCTTGATGCAGAGCGCAGGCCGACGAGCGATGCCGCGCCGGAACAGATCACGAGCCGCATCGCCCGCTTGCAGGAAAGCCGGAATGGGCAACGCACGATCACACTGGAGAATGGCCAGGTCTGGCAGCTCGACGGCAGTCGTGGCGCACTCGACGAAGGTGACGCGATCACCGTGCGCAAGGCTGCACTCGGTGGCCACATGGCCGTCACCCCAGCGGGTGTGCGCCTGCGCGCCAGCCGCCTTCAATAGTGGCCTCGCGCAACCGGGCATTGACGACGGCGCAGGCGGCGCGATTCACGGCCGCAATGCAGGCCTTGCAGCTGCGCCAAAGCGCAATGGCGGTTGCGGTGGCCCGTGCGCTCGTGCGCGAAGTGCCGGATGCAGCCGACTCGCAACAGCTGCTGGGAATGTGCCTCGCCGAAGCAGGCCTATCGCAGGAAGCCGAGCGAGCCTTTCGCCGCGCACTCGAGCTTGCACCTGGCAGCGAGGCAGTGGTGCTCAATTTTTCGGCCTGGCTTCGCCAGCAGAAACGTCTGCCTGAAGCGGCGCAGTGTCTGGCCAGGGGGCCGGATACCGCGCCGGTCTGGCTGCAGCAGGGTCTCCTCGCCCTGCGCATGAAGGATCATCCGGCGGCGCTGCGCGCGCTCCAGCGCGCCGTCGCGCTGCAACCGGGGTCGGTTCAGGCCTGGCACGGTTTGGGTAACGCCGCGCGAGGACTCGATGATTTTGAGACTGCGGAGGCCGCCTTCCGCAAGGCACTGGCGCTGTCTCCCCAGCTCACACCCGTTTGGGTCAATCTCGGCATGACGCTGCGCCTGCAGGGGCGGTTCGACGAGGCCATGCTGTGCCTGCAGCAGGCTGAGTTGCTGGGCCATGCCGGGCCTGAGCTGGCTGATACCCGCAATGGCCTGCTGGCAGAAATGGCTCGTCCCGCAGAGGCCCTGCGCGGCGCGCGGCAGCTTGTGCTGGCTCACCCACAGTTTGCCCAAGGCCATGAGACGCTCGCGCAACTGCTGTGGGAGCACGGCGCTCGCCTCGCTCCCTCTGAAGATCCCCTCGCCGCCCTGTGCGCGGCCGCAGCGCGCCAGCCCGATCACCACGAGCTGTGGCAGCGCAGCGTCAATATGCTGCTGTCGGCGAGGCGAGGTGAGGAGGCGCTGTCACTGATCCAGCAAGCCCGCCAGCGCGCACCCGCGCTGCCGCTGCTCGACTGGCATGAGGCCGAAGCACTCGACGCGCTGGGCCGGTACGAGCAGGCTTCCGTGCGCTATGCAGAGGCCCACCGCATGCTTGGCGATGGTCACGGTGATTTTCTCAACGCCTACATCCGCCATGCCTTTCGCACTGGCCGGGTCGAGCTGGCGCAATCCTGCGCCAACACCGCTGTCGCGCGCGATGCCACCAACCAGGAGGCCTGGAGCCATCTCGGCACAGCGTGGAGACTACTCGGTGATGCGCGCGAGCACTGGCTCTGCGACTACGAGCGGCTGGTCGGCTTCGTCGAGGTACCGCCACCTGCCGCCTATGCCGACAGCACCGCCTTCCTCGCCAGCTTGTCCAGCACGCTCGACGGTCTGCACACGGCGAGTCGCGAACCGATCAACCAAAGCGTACGCAGTGGCTCGCAGACGGCGGGGCGACTGTTCGGCCGTGCGAATGCCGTGCTGACCTCCACCCGCACCGCCCTGCAGCAGGCAGCACAAGACTGGCTGCGTACACTGCCGCAAGACACAAAGCATCCTTTCCTGTCCCGCCGCCGCGACGGCACACGCATGGTCGGCTCCTGGTCGGTCAGGCTCTGGAGTGCCGGCCACCACAGCAACCACATCCACCCGCTGGGCTGGATGAGCTCGGCCTTCTATGTCGCCCTGCCCCCTTGCGTGGAGCACGGCGGGCAGAGTCAGCACGCAGGCTGGTTGCAGTTCGGACAGCCGCTTGAAGAACTGGGTCTGGGCCTTGCGCCGAGGCACCTGCTGCAACCCAAGCCCAGTCATCTCGCCCTGTTCCCCTCCTACTTCTGGCATGGCACCGTGCCGTTCGATGACCCAGCGCCACGGCTCACGGTTGCCTTCGACATGCAACCAGCGCTTACGGCTGTCAGCCGCTGACGATCCCTGCTGCTGCCAGCTTGCGGATCAGCGGCTCCAGCCCCTCACGGTGCTTCAAGGCGCTGTTGATGGATCGCCGATGCACCGGCTCACGCACCTGCGCCGCACTCGCCGTCGCAAAAGCCGCCTTCTTGGTCGAGGTTTCGAGCACGCTTGCGTCCCATTGCAGCCCGCACCAGTCGAACAGCCGGCGCGATTCGCGCTCCGGCTCGGTGACGAGATCTTCGTAATGCACATCGAGAATCTGACCCGGCATCACTGCATGCCAATGCCGCATCATCTCGTGGTAGGCGATGTAATAGTCCGCCAATTCTTCGAGGTCGTAGGAGAAGTGATAGGAGTTGAAGAACAGGGTCTTGAGCACCGCATAGCAGCTGTCGAGCGGGTCGCGCACCAGATGGATGATCTTCGCCTTCGGTAGCGCCTTGCGGATCATCCCGCAATACAGAAAGTTGATCGGCATCTTGTCGATGAACAGAGGCGCACCCCGCGCCGCCTCGCGGGCACCGCGCAGATACTCCTGCCCCAGCTTGGCGAAGTCGATACTGATCGAGGCCACCGCTGTCGATGGAATAGAGGGGTCTGCAAGCATCCTCGCCCTCGCGGCCATGGCGAGTCCCCGGCCGAAATCAAGCAACTCGCCTGCCGACTGTGCCCGACCCGACTGCACCAACATGCGCTCCGCCAGCGTCGTGCCGGTGCGCGGCATGCCGACGATGAAGATCGCACCCTCGCCGTCATGCCCTGCTGCGCCATCTGCCATGACTTCTGCCGTGAACGCCTCGCGCACTGCGGCTAATGATGCGAGCTCAACCGTGATGTCATAGTCCAATGTGCTGCGCTTCTTGGCAGCCGCAGCGCGCAGCGCCGCAAATGACCGTTCGCTCTCGCTCAGGTCTTCCAGTTCCTTGCTCAGCGCATACAGGGCGGCGGCCTCGTGATGAGGCTCTTTGAAGCCAAGCTTGAGACGGGCTTCGATGTCTTCGACGTGATTCTGCTCGCGCGTCTGGCGTTTGAGCGTTGCGCGCAAGTACAGTGCATGACCGGCCTGCGGAGTCTTGGTGAGCATGAGGTCGAGATCACGTTCCGCCTGCTCGAAGTCGCCGGTGAAAAAACGCGATACCGCCATGTCGTAGAGCAGGCCATCGACCGGGCCGATCAGCAAGCGCGCCCTTTCATAGAGGGCGAGGGACTGCTCGAAAAGATTGCAATTGGCGTAGAGGCTGCCCACCTGCCAGAGCAAGCCACCATTGCCGCCAGCCTGCGCTGCAATATCGGCCAGTAGAGTTTCCACTTGGGCACGCCGCCGCATTTGAATCAGCAGCCGTGCTTTTTTCATTTTGAGTGCGGGGTGACCGCCGCTGGTGGTCACCGCCTTGTCAATCAAGTCCAGTGCGGAGAGCGGGTCGGCGTTCGCCAGATGTGCCTCGCTGGCAAAGACTAGCAGCGGGAGGCTTGAGGCATCCTGAGCTGGCAGTGCCTTCATCCAATCCAGTGCAGCCTCGACATTGCCTGTCTTGAGCAGTGCGTAGCCATGCTCCAGTTGCCGCTCCAAGTTTGCGTTTGCTGCCTGTTGATCGTTTCGACTTCTAGACATTTGGTGTTCTCGAATGCAGAAAAAAAGCGGCGGGCCTAAGCCCGCCGCCATCGCTACTGCTACAGATTGTGGCTGCGATTAGAAATCGAGCTTCAAGCTGCTGAAGATGTAGCGACCCAGCTGGTCATAACCGCCCGGCGAGTTGGCGTTGAGCGCCAGGGTGCTGCCCGTGATCGGTGGCTCTTTGTCGAAGATGTTGTTGACACCAAGCGTGAGCAGCGCCGGGCCAAAGGTCACCGAACCAGTCAGGTCGAACCAGTTGTAGGCTTCGATGCCCTGCCCGCCGACGCAAGCCGCAGCAGGCCTGGCTCCGGGTGCCGTGACCGGGGTGTTGGCCGGGGCGCAAGTCAAGCGATCAGCATTGAGCGCACGACCTTCGCGGAACTGGCGCGGATCAACGTAGTCAAGCTCGCTCGCATAGCGCCAGCGGAGACCGGCCGAGTAGCGATCCACGTCATAGCGGATGCCCGCAATGTGGCGATACTTGGAGAGCTGGCACTGAGGGCTGATATTGCCGACGCAGTCTGCGGCAACAGTGCTATCGCTCTGCAGCGGCGAAGTGGTGGCATCCAGCAGGTAGGTTGAGAAGATGTTGGCGCTGAGCTTGCCGGGGCCGACTCGGAAGGAGTAGGCCACGGTCAAGTCCAAACCGCTCAGCTTCTCGCCGCCTAGGTTCTGGGTGACGTTAGTGACAGAACCTGACGTCGCCGGGTCACTGCCACGGAACAGATCACCTTGCGCACTGCGGTTGATGAGTGCGCAGCTGGTTGCATCACCTGTCAGCGCGCAGATGTCGAGCAGGTTGCGGGCGCCAACGCCGCCGAGCGCGTCCTTGATGTCGATGTTGAAGTAGTCAAGGCTGACAGCAAGTGCTTTGATCGGGGTTGCAGCAAAGCCGATCGTGAAGGTGTCGGCCTTCTCAGGCTGAAGCGTCGTGTTGCCACCCGCAATCTGGTTGTACTGGCCTGCTGGGTTGCTGGCCACTGAACCGTATTGCGCAGCCGTCACGCCAGTGTTGGCGCACTGCTCTGCGGTGTATTCCGGCGCCGCGCCGGCGCAAGGGTCAGCACCAACCCAGAGACCGATCTGCTGGGGCAGGAAAAGGTCGTTGAGTGTGGGAGCGCGCACGGCTCGGTTGAAACCACCACGAACGCGATACTTGTCGTCGAGGAAGTTGGCACCAAAACCGATCTTGTAGGTCGCGTTGTATCCAAAGCTTTCATAGTCGGACGCGCGATAACCCAGTTCCAGATCCAGGGCGTTCAAGACGCCGAAGTTAGCGAGGATTGGGACGCCGCTTTCGAGGTAGAACTCCTTGACCGCAGTGGATTCAGACAAGGCAGGACTCTGGCTGCCGGAGCCAGCGAAGTTGCCGTCCGCCAAGTTCTGATCAGCAGAGTAGGAATAAGTCTCGCGGCGGGTTTCGACACCGAGCACCAAGCCGACTGGCTTGCCTGCTGCCGTGGGCAAGCCCACGCCGAGATCACCAGTGACGAAGGCATTGAAGCCTTGTGTTGAAGTGATGATCTGCTGCTGGCTGATGCCCTGCAGGGTCTGCGCCTGCGCAGGTGTCACCGTGCCAGCGAAAACCTCGTAAGGAACGCAACCATCGAAGGAGCCGTCTTGACAGCCGAGAAGAGCATCTTGAATCCGCGATGTCAGGAAGTCGTTCGTACCGACGATGACCGTGGAGGCACGGCTGTAGGTGAGCGAGGCGTCGTAGTCCCAGTTGCCGATCAACTTGCCACCAATACCGGGGGTAATGCTGAAGTTGTTCGACTCGCTGGAGTTGATGCGGGGGCCACCTTCGACGTTGCGCTTAGCGACATAGAGCGTATCAATGATCCCATCATCGCCGAGACCGAGGTCAGCGCAAAGGGTGCCGATTTCGGGCGTATCGCAGGCGAGGTTTGCCAAAGGCGTAAAGAATGCACCCGACGGGGCGATTTGCACGGTGCTCTTGCGATTGACGAACATCGTTTCGAGATAGGGTTTTGCAAACTCGCTGATCTCGTAACTGACGCTGGCACCGCCTGTAAAACGAGTATCCGGGCGCTGGAAGTAGTTGATCGGAGCGAAGTTGTAGAGGTTCGGACCATCCGGAACGCTCCACATGCTCGAAGTTGAACCCTGGGCATAGCTGTAGAAGCCAGCGCCGACGTCCACGACATAGAAGTTGGCAGGATCAGCCGTGGCAGATCCGCCGCAAGCGAACGTCGGATTACCCCCGTTGAACCCGGGCCTGGTCACACCCGTGGCAGACAACGCGCAAGAAGAGTAGTCGCGTTCGCCCTGGAAAATCGGATCGTTTTCGCGGTAGGTCGCCCACGCAGTTGCATGGCCCGACTCACCGAAGCGACCACCGATGGCGAGATCAAGATTGCGTGCAATACCGTCAAAGCCGGAGTCGCCCTTCGGCCTGGCGAAACCACGCTCGTCGAGCTTGCCTCCGATCGACTTGTTATTGTTGTTGTGGTTGTAAGCAGACCAGCCGCCTGTGAGGCTCACGCCCGTGAACTTGTCATCGAGAATGAAGTTGACGACACCCGCGACGGCGTCAGAACCATAAACAGCGGACGCACCGCCCGTGAGCACATCAACGCGTTTGACGAGTGAGGCCGGGATGATGCTGATGTCAGCGAACTCGCCGAAGCCCTTGGGCAGACGGCGACCATTCACCAGGGTCAGGGTGCGCTCGGGGCCGAGGCCGCGCAGATCGACCGTGGCGTAGCCCAGCGAGGGGTTGTTCTGTGCGTTGTCGAACGTCGGGGCGAGCTGAGGAAACTGGTTGACCAGTTCTTCGACCAGCGTGGCACCGGTGCGCTCGAACTCCTCACCACCGATTTCGATCACGGGGCTGGAGGCGGTAAGCGTTTTGCTCTTGATGCGTGAGCCGGTCACCTTCACCACGCCCAGGGTCGTCGCCTTGGGAGCTGCGGTCCCTGAGGGAGCGGCAGGCGTTGTTTCGGTGCTTGCTGAAGGTTCTGCGGTTGTCGTGGGGTCGGAAGGTGCTGCCGCCGGCGCTGGCTGTTGGGCCATGACTGCGGATGTGGCACTCATCATGCCAATGGCGAGTGCGAAGGCCGAAAGACGACCAACGCCCCGTTCGGGGTTTTGATTCATTTACATCTCCCTGGGAAATTAACGAAGTGCCTAACGAATGAGTGGCACGCGATTGAGTAGCAATGCAAAACAACTACTGATGCAGACCTTTCATGCTGCTGTAACCAGAACTTAAGCGTGCCTTCACATTAGGTCAAGCAAAAAAATGGCAACGGCTGCCGTTAGCATGTAAGCACAGAGCCTGCCAGTCCTTGGCTAGACGCTACAGCCCGACGTCAAGCACACCAGCAGATTATCCTGGCAGGGAAACCTGACTAAATATGCAGGGCAGCTGGCTTTCTGATGCAGCTCAAAAAATGCCTCAAGACAAGTTTAGAGGCTGTCCTCTGCCGGGGAGACCGTACCCCATTGCTTGCAGCTGGGGCAGCGCCAGAAGAGCAGCGACGGTGTGAATCCGCAGTGCTCGCAGAGATAGCGAGGACGTCGTGCCACCAGCTGGGTCAATGCATCACGAAAAGCCTGCACGGGTGTTGAGAGCATGCCCGCCTCTTGCACGACTGGCAGACTGAGAAACTGGATCAGCCCATGCCAGGATGGTTTCTGCGCAAGCTTTTCTGCGAGGTAATTGGCCTGAGCATTTCCCTTGCCCAGAAGTTGCGCGCGCGCCAGCCACACCACCGGATCAAGACTATGATCGGCTTCGAGACGATCGAGGAAATTTTTAAGGATCTGAGACTGACCGCTGGCAGCACAGACGCGCTCGACCGCGGGGATGACTTCCGACAGAAAACGAGCATTCTGTCCTGGCACCTTGGAATAAGCGGCAAAGGACTGATCCCAGTCCTGAGCGGACTCATGTAGCTGCCCAAAAAAAAGATTGGCACGCACGCAGGCGCTATCGACCTCCAGCGCGCGCCGTGCGCACTTGATGGCCTGCGCCACATCGCCCCGCCCGCGTGATTCTTCCGCCAACTCCAGCAGATAGTGGGCACGCTCAGTGGCATAGCTCTGGCCTTTGAGGGACTCCAGCCGCTCGGCGACATCGGTGGCCTGCTGCCACTCGCCGAGCTGCTCGTGGATGGGCAGCAGCTGTTCGTATGCAAGCGCATCAAAAGCAGGATGGCTTGCAGCCTTTTTGAGTGCCTCCTGTGCGCGGTCCAGAAGTCCGGCCTTGACGCAGTCCTGCCCCAGTTCGTAGAGGGCAAGGGCGCGTGTGTCGGGCTTGAGTTCGGGCTGCGACAGCACGTTTTCATGCAGGCGCAGGGCGCGGTCGATCTCGCCGCGCTTGCGGAACAGCGCACCCAGCGTGAGGTTGAGTTCTGCGGCTGCCGGGTCGCGTTCGAGTGCCTTGGTGAGGGCGGCAATCGCTCGGTCGGGGTTGTCCTGCGCCAGGGTCAGGCCAGCCAGCATTTCACTGTCGCTGATCGCGCTGCGTGGATTGCGTCCCAGCGCGATGCCCAATGCGATACCGAGCGGCAGGAGCAGCCACAACGCGAGACTTTCGAGCACGAACTAATCCTTCACTGGTCTTTGAGCGGCAGATTTCTGAGGCTTTGCAGTTCTGCCTGCGCATCCTTCAGTTGACGACGCAGGCGGCGGATCTCGCCCTTCAAACCAAAGATGCGCGCCCAGCAGAGCAGCGCAGTGACGGCGGCCACCAGAAAAAACTCGGCGACCATCAGCACGATCAGTGGCACCTGGATGGAACCCGCGATGTAGTTGAAAACCACCGGCTGCGCGTTGAACAGGCAGATGGCGATGCCAAGCGCGAAGGCGAGGAATACAGCCGCGATGATGAGAATGCGGATCATGCGACGCCCCGCGTGATGACGGCACTGGCAGCCAGTTCGGCCTGTTCCTGCGCCATGGCATTGACGCGCTCGCGCATCTCCTTGCCGGGCTTGAAATGGGGCACTGATTTCGAAGGAATCTGCACTGGCGTTCCTGATTTGGGATTGCGTCCAATACGGGCCGGACGATGGTGCAGTGCGAAGCTGCCGAAGCCGCGAATCTCGACGCGAGCCTGACGCTCCAGGGCATTGCTGATGTGGTCGAGCACGAGCTTGACGGCCAGTTCGACATCCTTCTGCATGAGATGCGTCTGCTTGAGGCTCAGCACCTCGACGAGTTCGGATTTCGTCATGGGATTCAGATAGTTATTAGAGGTTGTTAAGCCACCATAGACAAAAAAAAAGGGCCGCGCAAGCGCGGCCCTTTTTGTTTCCAACGACCCGCAGTGCAACTTAGCCGAGCTGATCTTTCAACAGATCGCCGAGCGAGGTCTTGCCGGTCGAAGCGTTGCGGCTGTACTCCTGCATCACTTCCTGCTCTTCCTGGATTTCCTTCTCGCGCACGGACAGGGTCACCACGCGGGTCTTGCGGTCGATGCCGATGAAGCGGGCTTCGAGCGTGCCACCCACCTGCAGCACCTTGGTGGCATCCTCAACGCGGTCGCGCGACAGATCGCCGGCCTTGATGTAGCCCTCCACACCATAGGGCAGCTCGATGTCTGCACCCTTGGCGTCCACGGTCTTGACGGTGCCCTTGAGCATTGCGCCCTTGGGGTATTCAGCCAGGAACTGCGTCAGCGGATCCTGCTGGATCTGCTTCACGCCCAGGCTGATGCGCTCGCGCGCGCCGTCGATGGCGAGCACCACGGCTTCCACTTCCTGACCCTTCGAGAAGCGACGCACGGCGGTTTCGCCGGCTTCGTTCCAGTCCAGATCGGAGAGATGCACGAGACCGTCGATGCCACCCGGCAGGCCGATGAAGATGCCGAAGTCGGTGATTGACTTGATGGCACCCGACACCTTGTCACCCTTCTGGTGGTTCTGGGCAAACTCTTCCCAGGGGTTCTGGCGGCACTGCTTCA
>JAZKFO010000066.1:0-3371 GCA_040386395.1 Pseudomonadota bacterium
GTAAGCGTCCGGCCCACCCACCTATGATTTCCTGATCGGCAGCGCCACACTGTTCTCCTTGAGTTTTCGGGATGAAAAAATGGAGAGCAAGGCAAACAAGGAACGTGAGCAGTTGTGGCAAGAGCGCGTCGCGCAATTGCAGGCCAGTGGCTTATCGCAGCGGGCATATGCCATGGAACACGGCCTCTCTGAGCATCAGGTGAGCTATTGGGTGCGCCGCATCACCAAACCGGAAGCCGCGCCCGTGCTGTTGCCAGTTCGGGTAGCGCCATCGGTTGTCGCAGCGGTGGCCGTGATCAGCCTGCGCAGCGAGCGCGGCTGGACGTTGACCTTGCCGAGCGATGTGCCCGCGAGCTGGGTGGCCGAATTGGTACGGGCGCTTTGATGAAGCTGTCGACCGATGCGATCTGGCTGGCGACGGCGGCGGTGGACATGCGCACTGGCATCGACGGCCTGTCGCTGCACGTCCAGCAGGCCCTAGGGCGCCCACCCTGTGACGGCACGGCGTACGTGTTCGCCAACCGCCGCCGTACGCGCCTAAAGCTGGTCTGCTGGGACGGCACCGGTGTATGGATGTGTCTGCGCCGTCTTCACCGTGGCCAGTTCGTGTGGCCCCAGGCGGACGAACCGTGCTGGCAGATGAGCGCCGAGCAGTGGCAGTGGTTAGTTGCGGGTGTGGATTGGCAGCGCCTGTCGGCGCCAGCGCCGGCCCAGTGGCGGCTGTGAGATGTAAACTGTTTCGCTTGTAAACAGTGAGCATCATCGCTACACTATTGGGCTATGGAACTGCTCAAAGAACTTGCTGATCTTAACCTTGCTCCCGCGGCCCTAGCGCAGGTGCGGGCGCTCTTCGAGCAGCAGCAAAGCAAGCTGCAGCGGCACGAATCAGTGATGGCTGAGCAGGCCTTCAAGATCACCGCACTGACGCACGAGCTGGCCTACTACAAGCGGATTCGCTTCGGCAAAGCCAGTGAGGCGCTCGCAGGCGAACAGCGGCTGCTGTTCGACGAAACGGTTGATGCCGACCTGGCGGCGATCGAAGGAGAAATGGACAAGCAGGCGCCAGCGAAACGCCCGCGCAAGCGCGCAGGGCGCCAACCGCTGCCGTCCGAATTGCCGCGCATCGAGCACCGCCATGAGCCGGAGTCGTGCCAGTGCGGCCAGTGTGGCGCCGACCTCGTCAAGATCGGCGAAGACGTCAGCGAACAGCTGGACGTGGAGCCCGCGCGCTTCTTCGTGCACCGCCACATCCGCCCGCAGTACGCATGCCGTCCTTGCGAAACCGTGACGGCGGCGCCGATCCCGCCGGCTGTCATCGATGGTGGCCTGGCCGCTGTTGGTTTGCTAGCCTGGGTGGCCGTTTGCAAGTACCTCGACCACCTGCCGCTGTACCGGATCGAGCAGATTGCAGCGCGCCAGGGTGTGCCGCTGGCGCGCTCCACGCTGGGCGAATGGATCGGTCGCATCGGCGTGGCCTTGCAGCCGCTGGCCGACCGGCTGGCCGAGCTGCTTCGGGAGCGAAGTTGCCTGCATGCCGACGAAACGCCAGTGCGCCAACTTGACCCCGGCAACGGCAAGACCCGGCACGCCTACCTGTGGGCATACCGATCCAATGCGCTCGACGATGGGCCGTCGATGGTCGTGTTCGACTATCAGATCAGCCGCGCCGGTGCGCACGCGCGCGCCTTCCTCAAAGACTGGCGCGGGCATCTGATGGTGGACGATTACGCGGGCTATAAGGCGCTGTTTACGGCTGGCCCCATCGAGCTCGCTTGCCTGGCCCACATCCGCCGCAAGTTCTTCGACGTCAACGCCGCCAGCGGCAGCCCCGTGGCCGAGGAGGCGCTGCGTCGCATTGCGCAGTTGTATGCCATCGAACAGCAGGCGGTGGGCATGATGCCGCTGCAGCGCCACGCGCTGCGTGAGCAGCATGCCGTTCCGACCCTGGCCGACATGCACGCCTGGCTCCTGGCAACCCAGCGTACCGTTGCTGCCGGCAGCGGCACGGCTAAGGCCATTGAGCATGCTCTCAAGCGCTGGCCAGCGCTGCAGCGCTATGCCAGCTCGGGCACGCTGCCCATCGATAACAACCCGGTCGAGAACGCCATACGCCCCATCGCCATCGGCAAGAAGAACTGGCTGTTCGCCGGCTCGGAGCGTGCGGGCCGCCGCGCCGCTGCCATCCAGAGCCTGTTCGCTACCGCCAAGCTCAACGGATTAGATCCTTCACGCTGGCTCGCCGACACACTCGAAAAACTCCCCACCTGCCCCAACAGCAAAATCGACTCACTGCTACCGTTCGCAAACTCTACACAGCTCTAAGTACCGATGGAAGGTGGCTCGGCTGGGCGCTTACCAATGACTTTCTCAGCTCGGCAACCTGCTATGCTGGTGCGACCCGGCGAGTTTGGCCAAATTCGGAAGTTGAAAATATGGGGAACGACGACACTGGAGCGCGACATGAGTGCAACGCTATGCTGAGCTATGTAAGCTTTTTTGCGACCATTGTTTCGCGCATCTACTTGGTATCCACCGGGTTAAAGCTTAAATTGACGAGCAAGAAGGCAACGATGTCCCCCTACCCTAGCACAGCACAAACACCGCTGTTACGAAGAAGACGAATCTAGCATTACTTGGAGAATGCTTGAGCCGATTATGCTGGACCTACGCTCCACCAACGGCCAAGTAAGACGGAATTTTTTTCACCCTGTTTGAAGGCAGCTGAAATGAGAATCGCCCGACGTGTTTCGATCGTTGTTGTCTGCTACTTGCTATCGTCATTCGGAATCCTTCTATCCATGATATTGGTAGCCACGTCGGGTATCAAGTCATTGAGTGGAACGCTCGTTGGACTGCTCGTGCTTTTTGCCTGGATGTGCCATGTCTTCATGAGCATAAATTGGGTGATCGATAAATCCGTTGAGAAATGGGTACCGGTGTATGGCACTACTGCAGGGACATTGGGGTTGCTACTGTGGCCCGTTGCAGATTCAACCACCAAGAATTTTGAAATCTCGGAGATTCTTCGCGCTGCCGCAATAGGTATCACATTTACTCTTCCATGTTTCTTGCTTGCCATTTATCTTGTTCGATTCCATCTGAGGTCGCCGGCTGCACTTCAAATCCGCTAACCTTCCGCTTTGAGGCGGGAGCAGTTCTTCATGCGATAGACTTCTTTCCGCCAGGAGCCGACGTGGGTGGCACGAAGTTTCGGGGGAGAACTACAGCTTGAGTAGCATCTTAAAAAAGACACGGACAATGAAACTCGTTTTTACATTACTCATCGCGTCTTTCTTCGGAGTCTGCCCCCAGGTGCAGGCTAGCGACTTCATCACTGTAGCTGATCGCTTTTTGACGGTTGAAGTACCGAA
>JAZKFO010000067.1:0-52857 GCA_040386395.1 Pseudomonadota bacterium
AGCGAGTAATACATCTCGAACTCGACCGGGTGCGTGGTCATGCGGAACTTGGTCACTTCCTGCATCTTCAGCTCGATGTAGGCATCGATCACTTCGTCGGTGAACACGCCGCCCTTCTTGAGGAAGTCGCGGTTCTTGTCGAGGTGCTCCAGCGCCATGTCGAGCGAGTGGCAAACGCGCGGGATCTTCGCGTCTTCCTCCGGCGGGAGATGGTAGAGATCCTTGTCGGACGGCTCGCCCGGATGGATCTTGTTCTGGATGCCGTCGAGGCCCGCCATCATCATCGCCGCGAAGGCGAGGTAGGGGTTGGCTGACGAGTCGGGGAAGCGCACTTCGATGCGACGGCCCTTGGGGTTGGCGATGTACGGGATGCGGATCGAAGCCGAACGGTTGCGGGCCGAGTAGGCCAGCATCACCGGCGCTTCAAAACCGGGCACGAGACGCTTGTAGCTGTTGGTGCCGGGGTTGGTGAAGGCGTTGATCGTCTTCGCGTGCTTGAGGATGCCGCCGATGTAATACAGCGCCAGCTCGGAGAGGCCGCCGTAGTTGCCATCCGGGCCGGTGAACAGGTTCTTGCCGTCCTTGGCCAGCGACTGGTGAACGTGCATGCCGCTGCCGTTGTCGCCGACGATAGGCTTGGGCATGAAGGTGGCCGTCTTGCCGAACTGATGGGCGACGTTCTGCACCACATACTTGAGCTTCAGCACCTCGTCGGCCTTCTTCACCAGCGTGCCAAAACGCACGCCGATTTCGCACTGGCCGCCGGTGGCGACTTCGTGGTGATGCACTTCGGTCATCACGCCCACTTCTTCGAGCGTCGTACACATCGCGCTGCGGATGTCCTGCAGGGCATCGACCGGCGGCACGGGGAAGTAGCCACCCTTCAGACCCGGACGGTGGCCGGTGTTGCCGTGCTCGTAGGCCTTGCCGGAGTTCCACACCGCATTCTCGGCATCGATCTCGACGAAGCAGCCCTTGAGGCCGGAGTCGAAACGCACGGAGTCGAAGATGAAGAACTCGTTCTCAGGGCCGAAGAAGGCGGTGTCGGCGATGCCGGTCGACTTGAGATAAGCCTCGGCGCGCTTGGCGAGCGAACGCGGATCGCGCGAGTAGCCCTGGCCGGTGGCGGGTTCGATCACGTCGCAGGTGATGACCAGCGTGGTGTCTTCAAAGAAGGGGTCGATGAAGGCGGTGTCGGCGTCCGGCATCAGGATCATGTCGGATTCGTTGATGCCCTTCCAGCCGGCGATCGACGAACCATCGAACATCTTGCCGTCCTGGAACAGCTCGGCGTCGATGGTGTGGCTGGGCACCGTGACGTGCTGCTCCTTGCCCTTGGTGTCGCAAAAGCGGAAGTCGACGAATTTGACTTCCTTGTCCTTGATGATCTTGAGAACGTCTGAACCCGACATCGGTGATCTCCTGCTGGGGGATGAATGAATCGTGGGACCTAAGGCCTTGCATAAGCCCTGAGCGACAAATCTGTTTCGGCTCGCTGCCTGAAGGCGACCTGCCAGCGAGCGACGCCCTGTTTTGATGCAGCAACCATGCCACTAGCCGCAGCCTGCGCACAAAAAAGGGCAGCACATGCTACCCAAAATCCGGGCTGCCAGTGGTCGCTCAATTCGCGAGGCAGGCCGACATGGACTGCTGGCTCGCTTCGGCCTCGCAGGCTTTCATCGCGGCCCCGTCGGTCGCGCTTGGGTCATCCGGTGCGCTGGCGCTTTCTTCGCCCACCACCACGGTGACACTGCCCCCGGCAAGACAGGTTTTCATGAAAGCCATCCGCGCCTCACCGCGCATGGCGCTGGCTTTTGCCTCGGCCGAGCAATCCGTCATGCGCTGCTGCTGTGCGAGCTGTTTCTCGGAGTACTTTTTCTGCCTGTCGCCCTCTCCTGCGACGGCCACGAACTGCGTCTGGAGAGTGGCTAGCAGCAAACCCGTGCAGATCCGTCCGATCAGATTCATCATGCTTTCCCCCGCGTTCTGACACCTAAGGCCAAGGCACTTTAGCGCTGAATGACCTTTTGCCACTTCGCGTAAAATCCTGCGATGAGCGCCAATAGCTCGGCTGGATAGAGTACTTCCCTCCGAAGGCACGGGTCTGACCACTTTCCAAATCGCGTAAAATCTTCTCAAGGCGCCCGTAGCTCAGCTGGATAGAGTGCTTCCCTCCGAAGGAAGAAGCCACTGGTTCGAATCCAGTCGGGCGCACCATATCAAAGACTTAGGCCTGAAACAGGAAGTTGTTTCGGGCCTCTTTTTTTTGGGAGCAGTAGTCACGGCTTATCGCCACGACCAAGAGTCCTATTCCGCAAGAAAGTGGTCGGTGACGCGGCTCTGGATGAAAAGCTACGTTTCGCTGCGCTGCCGGAATCAAGGCTGCGCGGCACGGCCAATCTGCTGGTGATGCCAAGCCTCGACGCCGCGAATATTGCCTACAACTTGCTGAAGACGGCGGCAGGTCAAAACATTGCCATCGGTCCGTTGCTGTTGGGCTGTGCAGGGCCAGTGAACATCCTGACACCGAGCGCAACCGTGCGGCGCATCGTCAATGTGGCTTCACTCACTGTTCTTGAAGCAAAAGCATCTCGGCTTCCACAGGCAGGCGATCTCTAGGCGAAAAAGTGGCCCGCAGAAAAGTAAGCCTTTGCATCGATAGGTTGAATCCGCAGCACGCTCTCCAACCGGACCTGTGCTGATTACCGACTTGGAACAAATGCGTTACTTCTAAAATCTTGCTTACTCCGCATCAACGGTGGGCAAAAAAAACCGCGCTCCAAGGCGCGGCTTTCTGATGCATCGCTTACGCCTCGTCTTAGACGGGACGGATGCGGGTCGCCTGCATGCCCTTCGGACCGCGAGCAGCCACATACTCGACCTTCTGGCCTTCTGCGAGCGATTTGAAACCGTCGCCCTGGATTTCCTTGAAGTGGGCGAAGAGGTCTTCACCGCCCGCAGAGGGGGTGATGAATCCGAAGCCCTTGGTGTCGTTGAACCACTTGACGGTGCCTGTAGCGATATCGCTCATGTTGTTTTCTGCCTTGGTTATTGCGAACAAGATTGTCCGCTGGGGTGCGCACACAAGAAAGTAAAGAACGTGAGGTGAGAACAGCCGCATGAAGGCGGTTGTGACGCGCAGGACTCTAAAACTCGATGTACAGCGGCGCGAACCCTACGCGCCTTCCTCAACCTTGTCGAATCAGACACACCGCAGCGAAGAGAGCGCTTGCTGTCAGGCATCACCAATGACCGTGATCGTTGGAATGACCACTTTTGGCACCAACTCACCGATGACCATCGGCGCAGTTCAGCCCAAAGTAGTCAATTCAATGTAGTCAATCGCTGCAATGCAGCCGTAAAGGCTGCTCTCTGTCTGGAAGATGACGAAGGTGTGGCGCGATGTGGGCACAGCTTCAATCACTCCAGATGCCCAAGGAAGCATCTACATGTAAGTTTGCGCCGGCACCAGGAAATACAAGTTTCTTGCTCGCGCAAAAAGCGGTTCGGGCAGTTGTAGCTTGTTCGACATTCGTGAGCGCCGGCACTAAAACATCCTCACGGCAATCTGCTGACAGAGTCTCCCCCGTTCGTGGAGAAAACCGGCTCGAGGCACTGCTCAAGACTGATGCATCTGCTGCTGCTGAAATGTGATTTCGATGAACTCGGCGGGGCGCACCAAGGCAACCAGCACCGTGACGCGCAGGATGCCTTCCAGGATGTCTTCGGACGTCATGGTCTCTCCTAGGCCGCAATGCACGCTGAAGGCATCTTCCATGTTTGCGCCGGCCAGCCCACCACGCTTCCAGATGCCGGTGAGAAAGTTCGAGATCATCGAGCGGATCGTCACCCAGGTGTTGGACACGTTGGGCTCAAACACCAGAGCTTTTACGGCCAGCTGGCAACTTTCTTCCAGCATGATCATCGTCCGGCGCACGTTGATATAGCGCCAGTCGAGGCTGTTGCTATCGAGCGTGCGCGCACCCCACACGAGCACCCCTTCGTTAATAAAGCTGCGGATGGTGTTGATGCTCTTGCCTTGGGTGCTGACGTTGAAACCGTCCTGATCGGCATCGGCGATCTCCACAGTCGGCCTAATCACGCCCGCAATGCTGACGTTCGCCGGGGCCTTCCAGACCCCGCGTGTGTTGTCGACCATCGTGTACGCACCCGCCATCGCAGCAGATGGCGGCATGAGATTGATCAGCTTGAGGGACTCGTCTAGGACCCTTTGATACAGCGTACTGACGGTGCTCAGCGACTTATGCAGCAGGCTGCGCTGCGGCTCCATGGATGGAACAAGTGCATCGACCAGCATGTCGGTGACAGCCTTTGTCTTTTCGTCTCCGGCCAGTGCATTGGCAAGCCCAAGCTCCGCACTAATGGCTGTGGCAAGGTCGGCAGGGTTTTCGATAATGCCGTAGTCGACTTCGCTGTCTTGCACCACCGAGGTGTGCAGCCAGGGATAGTAGGCCGCTGCATGGCTGAGGTGATTGATACCAATGTCGTCCCGGAAATTGTCGATGCAGTCGCCTTTCGTGTCTTGGCGGTCATATTCCCCGCCCCAGACATCAAGGATGGCGAAGCGGTTGCGCATGTCTAAACCGCAGTGTTTCAGGGCAGCCGCCTGAACGATATTGCAATCTGCACGAGACAACAGCACCGCGTCGGGCGTCAGCACCATCGTCGGCTCCTGCTCTTTGAGCAGCGCACGGAAGCCGGCGACCAACCCTTTTGTCTCGTCGCCGGCGACGATGTCGTCATCGTAGGTACCTACCGAAACGATGTAGCAGGCGCCGCCGCCGTTCTGGAAGAAATGCAGCATGGCCTGATACATCAGGAAGCGTCCGCCGTCCTTGCCTGCCTTGCGGGCTAGCGCGTACTGCCGGCTGCCGTGCGTAAAGATGATGCTTTGACTTGGGGCTGCCTCTGTGTCGGACAAGTCGGACTTGGTGCCCGTATCCAGGCTCTTGATACTAAACAGCGGCTTTGGTGCGCCGCCGAAGTAGCGCGTGTAGTCCGACATCGAGGTAATGCGCCAAGGCTTGCCGACGAGTGAGGTGCCACCGCTCGTTGCCGTCGCGGTGTATCCGATGAAGGCGGGCACGGCGGTGGCGACTTCCACTACCGCGTTTGGAAACGAGTTCTTTTCGACAATGTAGACACCAGGGGTCTTGGTCATTGCTAACTCAGGGTATTCAGTGGGTTCTACGTTGCACGAAAATACCTGAGATCGGGGGTCGGTTTTGGCACTTCCCTGCTTACTCGAATCACCGAATGGCGCGGGAATACGGTGACCCGGTATGAGGCAGCATGACTATCTGGATAGCTTTGCAAGGCCAAATGAGACCAAGCCTCGGAGCCTTCGGTCGGGTGCGAAAGCGGGACGCTTGTGGCAGTGTGCAGTTCCGTACACATTTTGTATGCCATGCCCTCCCGGACCAAGTCAGCTGCCAAGGTTGTTGCCTCACCGCATTCGCAGGAGTCCGCCAGCAAGGCGAATAGCGCTTATCGCATTGCGGCCGTGGCCAAGCTCACCGGCATGCCGGTGCCGACCATCCGCATGTGGGAGCGGCGCTACGGTGTGGTCACGCCGGCGCGCAGTGCCGCCAATGGCCGCCTTTATTCCCGTGCGGACATTGACCGCCTGATCCTGCTGAAGTCGGTTGCCGATGCTGGCCATGCCATCGGCACCGTCGCGCAGTTGAGTGAGCCGCAGTTGCAGGCCCGCCTGCTGGAGGGCCCAGGTCGCAGCACTGCACTGCCAGCCGGCCTGTGTCGCGTGCTGGTGTGTGGCGCAGCACTGGCAGGGCGGCTGGACAAAGCCTGGACAGGCCGCAGTGATGTGCAGATCACGACCACCCTGCCCCAGCTTTCCGCCGAGCTACAGCCGATGCAGAGCAGCGCCGACGCAGTGATCGTGGAGGCCGCCACCCTGCAATCCGCACCCATCCGCAGCCTGCGCCAGCTGCGCCTGCAGACGCGCGCCAAGGTGATGATCGTGGTCTATGGCTTCGGCAACCGGCAGGCGCTGGCGCGGCTGGATCAGGAGGGCATCATCGCGCTCGCATTGCCGGCAGAGCCTGCACATCTGGCACGCATCTGCTTGCTGGGGTCTGCAACGGATGCCGCGGCGGCCCATGACCTGAACATGCAGCCCTTGCAGGCGCTCAGCCCACGCCGCTACGACGAATCCTTTCTCGCCACCGTGGCCCAGCTGCCGACCACGGTGCGTTGCGAGTGCCCGCACCACCTGGCAGATCTGCTGACCAAGCTCAACGCCTTCGAGCAATACAGTCTGGAGTGCGAGAACAGCGACCAGGCCGATGTCTCGATCCACTCGCTGCTCTACACCACCACCGCACAGTGCAGGCAGTGGCTGGAGCAGGCACTGCACCGCGTGCTGCTGCACGAGGGCATTGCCGACCCTACGGCAGCACCCGCGCCAGCGGCCGCACGGCGCTGAAACCACCATCGAGTGCGAGGATCTGGCCGGTCATCCAGCCCTCGGCATCGAGCAGTTGCAGTGTCCATGCCGCCACCTCATCGGCCCGGCCCAGGCGCGCCAGCGGATATTGCACGGTCACGCCCGCCCGCATGCGCTCGTTGCGGGTGAAGCCTTCGGTCATCGGCGTTTCGGTGAGGCCCAAGGCCAGGGCATTGATGCGCCAGCCGCGCGGCGACCAGTCGGCAGCCAGTGCCCGCACCAGCCCTTCGACCCCCGCCTTGGCAGCAGCGACGGCAGCATGATTTGGCGTGCCCATGCCCGCCGCGACCGAACTGAACAACACCACCGCACCCTGCGGCAGATCGCCGCGCGCCTGCGCATAGGCGCGCAGGGTGAAATAGGCCGAATCCAGGTTGCCGGCCATCACCTGACGCCACTGCTCTTCGGTGCTGCGCTCGATGGCACCCAATCGCACATTGCCCGCCGCGTGGCAGAGCAGGGATGGCACCTCGCCAAAGTGACTGCGCGCGGCATTGAACGCAGCCTCGGCACCGGCTGCAGTGCTGACGTCAGCCACCACTTGCAGCTGCTGCGGGCTTGATACCGCCGACTCCACACTGCGGCGCGATACGGCCGCCACCCGCCAGCCGCGCGCCAGGGCGGCCGCGACCACGGCAGCACCCACGCCACCCCGCGCGCCAGTGACCAGCAACAAGGGAGGGTTACCGGACGATGCAGCGGGCGAGACAGTGCTCATGGTGGCGCTCCAAAAAAGGAAGGCCGGCAGCGCCGACCTTAAAGAGACCTGCGACCACAGGGGAGGGTAGTGCGGCAGGTCATGGGGACGGTGCAGTGTTGTCTAATTGCGATGCGTTGTAAATATTTTGTATCGTTTTTCTGTGTTGATTAACTATACAAAGAGAATACACTCAGTCTGCGAGGTCATCTTCAACCGCCGGCTCAGGACGAATTCCGGCGAGGACCCGCACTGTCCAGCCAGATGTTTCTCAAGCCAACAGGAGTAGAACCATGTCCATGCAAACCAGCCGCCGCGCCTTCCTCGGCCTTTGTGGTGCCGCTGCACTTGCCGCCATCCCTGTGCGAGTGCTCTCCCAGGCCGCCCCGACGAAGCTCGACGTGAAAGACCCGACTGCCGTTGCACTCGGCTACGTCGAAAACGCCGCCAAGGTCACGGTCGCCAAAGAGCCCACCTTCAAGGCCGGCAGCATCTGTGGCAGCTGCACGCTGTATGTGAAGGCGCAGGAGAAAGCGGGCTATGCGCCCTGCGGCGCCGTGGGCGGCAAACTGGTCGCCAAGGCGGGCTGGTGCAAGGCCTACGCGGGCTAGGGGTCTGTGCGGTGAGCGCTGACGCGATGAAGAGCTGTGCAGTGATCGGTGCTGGCGCGGCGGGCCTGACGGCTGCCCGCATGCTGCAGGCACGCGGTGTGGCGGTGACGGTATTCGACAAGGGCCGCAAGCCGGGCGGGCGACTGGCCACCCGGCACACGCCGCACGGCACCTTCGACCACGGCGTGCAGTATCTGGCCGCCGAGGGCGCCTCGCTGCGGCAATCACTGCATACGCCTTGCAACCAGGGGCACGCTGCCAGCTGGGCGGTTTCGAGCATCGAGGATGTGCTCAACCCGGTTCGCCATGCCTTCATCGGCGTACCCACCAACAACCAGATCGCGCAGTGCTGGGCGAGCGGACTCACCCTGTTGCAGGAGCAGCGTGTCGAGGCCATCCATCGCGACGCCTCAGGCTGGCAGCTGCACATCGCCGGTCAGACGCAGCCACATTCGTTCGACGCGGCGGTGGTCACCGTGCCACAGCCGCAGCTTCAGCCGCTGCTGACGGATTTGGCACTGCCACCGCAGCTGGGTCGCATCGCCTATGCCCCCTGCTGGACCCTGCTGTGGGTGCCGACGGCCAGCGAGCTGCCAGAACTGCTGCCTTTCAGCCCGCCGGGGCACGACCGCATCGGCTGGATCGCTCGCGAAGATTCAAAACCGGGGCGCAGTGGTCCACCACGCTATGTGGTGCATGCCACTGCCGCCTGGTCGCTGAAGATGCTGGAGCAGTCGCCCGAAGCCGTGGCAGCCGCGCTGCAAACGGCTGCCGCGGCCGTGCTGGGCATCGCACCGCAAGCGCACTACGCCATGGCACACCGCTGGCGCTTTGCCCGCGTGCATCAGAGCATCGGCATGCCTCAGCTCACGCTCGCACCGGGCCTGCACTACGCCAGCGATGGCTGCCTGGGTGACAGCGTCGAAGATGCGATGACCAGTGGTGCAGCAGCTGCCGTCGCCCTGCTCGCAGCCGGCAGCTGATGGCGATCAAGAACACCAGCTCGGGCGGCCGCACGCTCAAGCTGCTGGGCGTGGGTGCGCGCACCCTGGGGCGCTCGCTGATCAAGAACCTGCCCGTCGGTGGCGACAAGGCGGAACGCTCGCTGCGCTACTGGACCGATGTCGGTGCCGACATGGTGAAGACGCTCGGCGAGCTGCGCGGCGCGGCGATGAAACTGGGCCAGCTCGCCTCCCAATACAGCGATGTGCTGCCACCGGCGCTGGCGCAGCAGCTCAAGCTGCTGCAACGATCGGTCACGCCCCTGCCCTTCGCCGAGATCGAGCCGCTGCTGCACGCACAGTGGACTGCCACGCAGCGCAAGGCGGTGCAGCACATCGAGCCGGTTGCGATGGCTGCTGCCAGCATCGGCCAGGTGCATCGCGCCGTGCTTGCCAATGGCGCGGCGGTGGTCATCAAGCTGCGTTACCCCGGCGTGCGCGAGGCGGTCGATGCCGACCTCTCGCAGCTGCGCCGACTCATCACGGCCAGCAAGCTGCTACCGGTGGACGACAGCGCAATGGATCGGCTGATGGCCGAGGTGCGCGAGCGCTTTCGCGAAGAAACCGACTACACGGCCGAGCTGGCGCATCTGCAGCACCTGCGGTCTGCCGCCGCCCTGCCCGGCATCGTCTATGCCACGCCGCACACCATGCTCTGCACCGACGGCATTCTGGTGATGAGCGAGGAGCCAGGCGAGACGCTCGATACCGCCATCACCTGGCCTGCCCAGGCCCGCAATGCCATCGGCACACTGCTGTGCCAATGGATCGCCCACGGCATGTTCGCGGCGCGCGCGGTGCATGCCGATCCGCATCCCGGCAACTTCGCTTTTCGCGCGGATGGCAGCGTGGTGGTCTACGACATGGGCTGCGTGAAGAACGTGCCCGCACCCGTGGTGGCCAGCGTGCGCGCACTGCTCGATGCCGCCATCGTCTCGGACTGGCAGGGTGTGCATGAGGCGCTGATCTCGCTCGATGGCGTCTCGCCCAATACGCCGCTGGTGCAGGTGCAGGCGCTGTATTCGGACTTCTCCCAGCTCATCATCAGCCGCCTGCTGGCAGAGGAGACTTTCGACTTCGGCGCGCCGGGCTTCATCGAAGAGGTACGCCGGGCCGGCCGCAAGCACCTGCTGCAATCCTTCAAGTTTCAGCCCGTCTCCGATCTCATCTTCGTGATGCGCGCGCTGAGCGGTCTCTACTGGATTCTGCGCAGCCTCAAGGCCGTGGTGCCGGTGCGAGCCCTGCTGGCCGCACAGGGTTTGAAAATGCGGCCAGCGACAGGGTGAAATACGGGCAGCCGACCACCTTGCGCGACTGATGTCGAAACACACATCCAACACTGCAGCGGCTGCGGATATCCCATTGCCCATGCGCCGTCGCCGTCCTGTGGACGGTAGCGGCTGCGAGCTGTGCGCCGTGCCGCACCCGCTGACTTTCCACCATCTGATCCCGCGTCGAAATCATCACAAGAACTGGTTCCGCGACACCTTCGGCATCGTCGAGATGCGCGCTCGTGGTGCCTGGCTTTGCCGTCGCTGCCACCACTTCATTCACGAGCACTTCGATGAGTCGGCACTCGGCAGGCGACTCAACAGCCTCGACGCACTGAAAGCAGAACCAGAGATTGCGAAGCACATCGCCTGGGCCGCGCGGCAGCGGGTGGCGCGGTGAGCAGGCCCGACCCCACCACGGCCGCCTTCTGGAACCAGCCACTCGAAGAACCCTGGCGGGCCGTGCCGCTGCTGCGCGATGCGAGAGGCATCGAGTGGGAGGCTGGTGCGCAGCATCGCAATCCGCAGCGGGTGCGCGCGCGGGTTGAGGCTGCCGTCGGCCACTGGATCGAGGTGGCTCGCAGCATCCCGGTGTTGCAGCGCCGGGGGCACCCGCCCATCGTCCGGCCGAAGCTGCTGTTTGATCTCAAGGGCACGCAGATCGCCGGCATGGCGGTGACAGGCTACAAATCACCGCGCCAGCTGGAGCAATGGGTGCGCATCCATCCCGACCTCATGCAGCGCTATCCGGTGCGGATGATCCAGCAGACGGTGCCGCATGAGATCGCCCATCTGGTGGTGGACTGGTATCTGCCGCCAGGGGCCGAACCGCATGGCCCGGAGTGGATGATGGTGATGGTGTATTTCGGGCGGCCACCGCGACCCTTTCACGATATGCAGCCAG
The DNA here is from genome assembly GCA_040386395.1 of Pseudomonadota bacterium. Lineage (GTDB taxonomy): Bacteria > Pseudomonadota > Gammaproteobacteria > Nevskiales > Nevskiaceae > Stagnimonas. Next base: position 10,972 of record JAZKFO010000067.1, read on the forward strand.
CGCCGAAGAGCCTGCGTGGCACTGCGCGCACTCAAGCCGCTCTGCTGTTCGAGGCGCCGCACGGGGCATCAGTCGCAAGCCGCCGGACAGCGCCATGAAAACCAAGGTTTGCAGCGTCTGCGCGCACCAGACCGCCGTGGCCTACCGCGTCCAGATCGCACCAGCAATCCGCTGGGTGTTTGTCTGCCCGCCGTGCTTGCCCGCCCAGCAGACCAGGGTCGGCTACCGCTACGGCGGCACCTGGAAGGGTTCCAGGCACTAAGCGCACCAGTTGCACTGTCAACGGCCTGCAAAGCGCGGTGATTACTGTGCCTGCTCTTTAAGTGGGCTTCGCACATGTTCCGGTACCGTATTTTTGCCATCAGCGATTTGCCGCCCGCAGGCTTGGCGGGCAAGCCATGACTACACGCGGGCTGGATCGCCGCCGCTTCTTGCAGGCCGGCCTCGCCGTCGCTGGCTGCTTTGCACTCGGTCGTGATTTCTGGAAGCGCGCCTACGCCGCCCCGGCCGTGATCGGCTCCGGCCCGTACGGTGCGCTGCTGCCGGCCGATGCCAATGGCCTGATGCTGCCGCAGGGTTTCAGCAGCCGGGTGATCGCCACCGCCTACAGCGAGGTGCTGCGCGCGGATGGCAGCTCGACCGGCTTCACCTTTCCCCGTGCGCCGGATGGCGGCGGCGTCATCCCGCAGGCCGATGGCGGCTGGATCTACGTCATCAACTCCGAGATTCCCATCGTCGCCGACGAGTGCGCGGACGATCCCACCAGCCCCTTCTGCGGCGAGCAGGGCGGTTGCAGCGCGATCCGCTTCGACAGTCGAGGCCAGGTGGTCGATGCGTACCCGATTCTCGAAGGCACCAACAACAACTGTGCGGGCGGTGTGACGCCCTGGGGCACCTGGCTGAGCTGCGAGGAAAACTTCGGCGGCTTCGTCTACGAGTGCGACCCCACGGCACTGAACCCGGCGGTGCGGCTGGCGGCGATGGGCCAGTTCAACCACGAGGCGGCGGCGGTTGATCCCGTCGGCAAGGCGATCTACCTCAGCGAGGATGCACCGGACAGCGCCTTCTACCGCTTCATCCCCGCCGTGTGGCCGGATGATGGCGCGCCCAACCTGCTCGTCGGCACGCTCGAAGTCGCCGTGGTCGGCAGCAACCCGCCGATGCGTGTCCCTTACGGCGAAGACCTGGGCCTCGCCGTGATCGAGGAAACCGCACCCGGCAGCGTCACCTGGATGACCGTGCCCAATCCCGTCGGCCTGCCGATTGGCTGCAAGGATCAGATCCCCACCGCCGCCATCTTCAAGGGCGGCGAGGGCATCTGGTATGACGACGGCATGGTGTTTTTCACCTGCAAGGGCAGCAACCGCGTGTGGGGTTACGACACTGTCGCCGCGACCATCGATATCGTCTACGACGCGGCCACGCTCGGCCCCGAAGCACCGCTGACCGGCGTGGACAATCTGCTGGTGCATCCCGCCAGTCACGACCTCCTGGTGGCCGAGGATGGCGGCAACATGGAGGTGGTGCTGGTCACGCACGAGGCGCGCGTGGTGGCCCCCTTGCTGCGCTATCCCATCCCGCATTCCGAGCTGACGGGCCTGGCCCTGTCGCCCGATGGCACACGGCTCTACGTCGCGAGCCAGGCCAAGCGGCACTCGGTGGATGAGGCCACTGGCAAGACCGTGTTCGGCGAAATCTTCGAGATCAGCGGGCCGTTTCGCGGCACGGCAGCGGCGGTGCCGACGCCCACTCCAACGCCGGTCCCAGTACCAGGCCTCACCCCTGCACCCAGCCCCGCGCCGGCGCCCGGCACCGCTGGCGAAGGTCGCTTCGGAGGCGGCGCGATGGGCTTTGGCCTGGGTGCCTTGACGGCGGCGGCGCTGCTCAAAAAAGTGCTGGCGACTGCAAGCGAACACGCAGGTACAGCCGCAGTACAGCACCTGACTGAAGCCACGCAGGCAGAGGCAGATTCGCCTGCCAAGCCATAAGGCGCGTGTGAGCAAGATGCGCTGGCTCCAGCGACTCATCACTGCGCTCTGCCTGCTGCTGCCGCTGCTCGCCGCAGCGCACCAGACCGGCATCTCGCGGCTGGTGCTGCTGGTGCCAGCGCGCGGTGCCGGCGAGCTGCGCTGGGATGTCTCGCTAGCCGACGCCGACCTCGCCATGCAGCTCGACGCGCACGGCAACCGCGATGGCGTGATCGACCCTGCCGAAGTGGCGGCGGGTGAGCGCGCACTGTTCGCCTACGCCCAAGCGCGCCTGCATCTCAGCGCCCAAGGCCGTGACTGCCCGCTCACTGCGCGGCTGCCTTTGCTGCTCGCCACACGGCCCAGCGGCCGCTCACTGGTGCTGCGCTTCACCGCCGCCTGCCCGGCGGGCGAGGTCATCACCCTGCATTCGCAGCTGATGTTCGACGCTGACCCCGCCCACCGCAGCCTGCTGCGCGCGCAATGGGGCCAGGCCAAGCCGCAGGCCGGCGTGCTGCGCGCCGAGCGGCCGCGCTACACGGTGCAGGCGCAGCGTTCGTCCACACAGACCTTCAGCGCCTACTTTCTCGAAGGCATCCAACACGTCCGCACCGGCTGGGATCACCTGCTGTTTCTGCTCGGTCTCTTCCTGCCTGTGGCGCTGTTGTGGGATGGCCGACGCTGGCAGCCGCTGGCCGCACCCGCGCAAGCCTTGCGGCAGGCGAGCGGTGTGGTCACCGCCTTCACCCTCGCCCACGCCGCCACGCTCAGCCTCGCCGCCCTCGGCGTGCTGGCGCTGTCATCGCGCTGGGTCGAAAGCGCGGTGGCGGCGTCCGTGCTGTTCACCGGCCTCAACAACCTCAAGCCCGTGGTGACGCGCCGACTATGGCTGCTCGCCGCCGGCTTCGGCCTGATTCACGGCAGCGCCATCGCCGGTGCGCTGCTCGAACTCGGCCTGCCTGCCGAAGGCCGCGTTTGGGCGCTGCTTGGTTTCAATCTGGGTGTCGAAGCGGCACAGCTCGGGCTGGTGCTGCTGGCCCTGCCGATGGCACTCGCACTGCGCCGCTGGCGGGGTTATGTGCCAGCGGTTCTCAGGCCTGGCTCGGTGCTGGTGGTGCTGGCAGGGTTGGTCTGGCTGCTGGATCGCCTTCTGGACCTGGACTGGCAGCTGCCGATCTGAGTGTCACCTTCCACGATCCGACAAGCGATCAATGCATCGTTGGAATTCCGATTTCATTTTTTGGAGCGGCGCTTAAATTCACGAGACTCGAAGGCACACAGCGTCATGGATGAGCGCGCCTGCCGAGCCACTGCTTCGACCAGCCTAATCAGAGAGGGATCTATGATTCAGACCATCAAGACGCTGCTGTTCGCCATTCTGCTTTCGCCGCTTGGTACGCATGCCGGGGGTAGCTACATACCGGGCTCCACCTACGCCAACCCGGCCCCAGAGACCACAGCACAGTACCGCAACAAGCCCTGTGCCGATCCCTGGGTGGGAATAGCCCTGGTACGGGTCTATGGAGCTGCCGATCCGGCCCTTTGTGCCACCGGGCTCTACAACGGCGGTCAGTGGCGTGATTTCAATGAACTGGTCCACGCCGTGGAGGCCACCCGCGTCTCGAACCAGCGGCAGAGCCTTGCCCTTCGCCTGATGCCAATCCAGGGGACCAACAAGCTGGCCATTGCCGTGTTTCAAGGCAGCCGAATGGTGGCGGCCGGCGGAGGCAACCTGGTTGCCGCGGGCGGCGGCAACATCGTGGCGGCTGGCGCAGGCAATGTGCTGGTCAACAATGGCGGCAACCTGGTTGCTGCCGGCGGCGGAAATTTCGTGGGCAACGCGGGTGGCAATGCGCTGCCAGTGGCCGAAACCACCGCTGCCAGCTTCGGCCTCCAGAGCGGCACGAGTGTCAAGTTGCCCAAGGGGTCCCTGAAGTTCCAGTAGTGAGGCGAGAAGCACAGGAGAGGCGGCTTGTGGCCGCTGCCGCATTCCCTTCTGTGCCGGGATTTTCCGAAGGCATTGCAGTTCATAGGCCAATCCGTGGAGGCAATCATGTCGCAGCTCATTCCTGGTTTACGCCGGGCTTTCTATTTGTCGCTGGCAATGCTGCTGGCGAATGCTACCCACGCCGCCGATGTCGCCTGCGATGTGGGTGCGCAAGTCGAGGGCGACGAAATTGCCGGTGGCGAGACCGGTGAAATTGTGGAAATCGGTACCGCTCGCCCGCACGTCGGCTGGTATCGAATCAAGTTTTCGTTCAATCCGGGCGGGGATTGGTTTGATCCGAGAACGGTCCCCATCAAGCCATCCGGCAGCTCGGACCGCTGTGTCGTGAAAAAAGCCGCAGCGGCGGTACCGGAGCAGCCCGCACCACAGGAGCAGACCCCGGCAGAACCAGCCGCGGCACCAGACTTCGGCGCTGCCGGTTTGGCGATTGACACGAATTCAAGCGCTCGATGCCCGGCGGGTCGCCAGGTGGTTGATCGCCAACAGCAGACTGGCAAGGTGATTGGGGAATCCAATGGCCTGTGCGTGGTCAACCTCGACGCCGGCGGCAGCAGATCGTATCTGCACTGGATGCTGACCGACGCCGGAGGCGAGAAGGCGACAAGCGGATTGCCGGCAGGCGCCTACACCTGCTCGGCGGGCGCGGCAGGTGGCAGCTTCGGCATCGGCCTCGATGAGGGCGGTTCCTATGTGGATCGAGCCGGCGCGAGCGGTCGTTACGCCGTGGATGCGGCGTCCGGCAGGATCCAATTCAGTTCCGGCTCCCTGAAAGGTCAGCATTCGAAAGTACTGGGACCTGGAAAATTCGGTTTGTCATCGAGCTCCTCCAACTTCTTCTCGACTGTCTGTAACCTCAAGTCCTAGGCCGCTGATCCGCCTTGCTCGTCCTGCTCAGGCCCTTCAACGGCGCCTGCTGCAGGCAGACGAAGCCCGGCATGGCCTCGCGTCCTTCGTCGGGTTCGGCGAGACAGGCGGCGGTATAGGGAAACGGCGCCAGATTGATCGACGAGGACTTCGAGCGCGTGCCCGCGGTCGTAGCCTCGAACGCAGCGAGGTCGGGCATCTTGGGGATCAGCGCCATGCCGTTTCCGGGGCTCAGGATCGGTTGCTTGGCGAGCGTCTGCCGCGCACCGGGCTGGGTCACCACATGGAAGCGCACGTTGTCGACGAAGCTGTCGTTGACGACGCCATCCTGCTTCACGCCGCCCAGTTCGATTTCGACCGTGCGCGTGCCGGTGGGCAGCAGCAGCGAGCTGGCTTGCTCGATCCACGCGCCAGTCTGGTTGAGCAGCGGCTTCGAGGGGGCGAGCACGCGGCCGCTGGCATCGAGTGCGCGGAAGCGCACGGTGGGTACATCCCATTTGCTGAAGGTGCGCAGGCTCGCGCGCAGCACGCCGAGAGCTTGGCCGGCGTCGATGGCGGCGGCACTGGCGCTGACATCCACCGTCTGCACGGCCTTGGCACGCTCGGCCACTTCGCCGCTGCAACCGCCCACTGAGAAGAAGAACGCGCCCTGCGGTGCAGTGACGGCGAAGGTCTGCGCGCCGCTGAACACGCCGAGATTTTCCTGCGCCGACGAGCACCCAAGGCTGGGGATGGCTTGCAGCGCGCCTTCGGTCACGGTCCAGCCAGCCACACCGCTTTCGGCACCTCCGTTGGTGACGAGGTTCGCACCCTCGGTGGTGCCGCTCACCTCGAAGCAGGTCTCTGGCGAGTAGCTCGACCAGGCCAGCTTGGCGTCGCGGTAGCGCACGCGCCAGCAGTAGCTGCCCACGGCGAGATAGGGCATGCGCCAGTAGTCGACGTCGATGCCGCTGTTGAGGTTGCGGCGGAACCAGGTGTTGTGCGCGCGCGTCTCGTTGCCCCACACATCCAGCAGCGGTGCGTCGTAGGTGCCGAGCATCTGCCGCAGCTGCCACTGCGCTTCGTGCAGGGGGTCGCTGTCGGCATCATGAAAGCTCGCATGCAGCATCACTTCGGCGGTGTTGACGGTGCCGGTGGGCGTGAGCGGCACGGGTGCGGCGGGTGCGGTGTTGTCGCCGCCTATGATGAAGTTGTCGCGCTTGGTCTCGTCACTGAAACCATCGCTGTAGTCGATGCCATCGCTGCCGCCACTGCGGCGCACCGAGCGCACGCGCGGCGTGCCGGTGGTGGCGAACTCGACGATGGAGTAGCCGTATTCGTCCCAGCTCGACTCGAACTCGTCGTAGTCGGCCTGCTCGAACTCGCCCCAGTTGTCGATGTTGCCGCTGCCGCTGGCACCGTTGAACCAGAGGTGGCTCACGTCGCGCGACTGCCCGCGGCTGTAGGCGTGGGTGTGGCCGAAGAAGTGGCCGCTGATGGCACCCGTGTCGGTGCTGAACTGTTCGAGAAAGTCGACGTAGACGCAAGCCTGCTCGCTCTCGCCGGGGATCCAGAACTCGCTCTTGCAGGGCGCATGCCACTGCGCGAAGAGATAGTCCACGGCATCGCTGGTGGCCTGCGTGATCTCGTTCTGCATCCACGCGGTTTGCTCGGTCAGGGCATTGGCGGCACCGGCGTTGAGATTGGTCTGCATGGTGAGCAGGCGCAGGTTCATGAAGTCCTTGCGGTACCACTCTTCCTGGTTGGCAGGCGATCCCGAATCCGGCAGGTCGAAGTAGATGAGGTAGTGCTTGAGGTCGTAGTCGTGGTTGCCGATGGCGGGGATGATGGGCAGGTAGCGCCACAGCGCCTCGCCGCTGCCGAAGAACTCCTTGCGCCATTGCTCGATGTCTTCACCGTCGTTGACGATGTCGCCGGGGATGATGACGCCGTGGATGCGTTCGACGCAGAGGTTGACATCGCCGTCGCAGTCGCGGGCAATCAGTCCCTCGTTGGTGACGCGCTTGAGCCAGTCCGGGTTGTTGCCCTGGGTGTCGCTGATGACCATGAAGCGGGCGGCCTCAACGCTGTCGCCTGCGGCGGGCCAGGTCTTGAAGCGCAGCAACGGGGTGGTGCCGGCATCGGTCACCACGCGGTATTCGTGGGTGGTGTTGCTGGGCAGGCCCGTGAGGCGCGCAGTGTAGGGGGCAGCCTCGGTGGTGATGGTGGCGCTGGTGTTCTGCTGCACCGTTTCGATGGTGGCGGTGGTGGACTGCCACGCGGTGTCGCCGAGCTTGCGATACTCCACCGTCGCCACGGTGGTCGGGGCTGACGGCTCGAACATCACCACCATGCTGCTGGGCGTGGGGTTTTGCAGATAGGGGTTGATGAGAAAGCCGGTGAGCACGGGTGGCGGCGTGACCGATGGGCTGCTGGGTGGTGTGGATGGCGGCGTCGCCGGCACATCGACCACGGCACCCGGCGCGGGGCTGAGCGAATCTGGATGGCAGGCCACCAGCAGGATGCTGGCAAACAGGGCAAGCGGCAGATGGCGCATGAGGGAGGCCTCAAATAGTGAGGCGCAAGTCTGCTGATGTACTGTGATGAGGCCGTGAAGAAATGATTGCAGCACCGACCACAAGAGGAGAATCCCCATGAGCATCGCTCCCATCCCGCCCGGCTATCACACCGTCACTCCGTATCTGGTGGTGGCCGACTGCGCTGCCGCACTCGACTTCTACGCCCGCGCCTTCAATGCCGAAGAAACCGTGCGCATGCCGATGCCCAACGGCAAGATCATGCACGCAGAAATCCGCATCGGGGACTCGATGCTGATGCTCAGCGATGAGTCAGCGGACTGGGGCGCCTACGGCCCGAAGCACTACGGCGGCAGCCCCACGCATGTGATGCTCTACCTGCCCGATGCCGACGCCACGTTTGCCACCGCACTCGCCGCCGGTGCGACCGCCGTGCGTCCGATGGAAACCCATTTCTGGGGCGACCGCATGGGCCGCATCGCTGATCCCTTCGGCCACCACTGGTCGCTCGGCACCCATGTGGAAGACGTGGAGCCGGCCGAAATGGAGCGCCGTTTCAAGGCCATGATGGGCGGTTGAAACTGGCAGGATGCGGTGCGCGATGCGTGCCGCATCCGGTCTATTCAGTATCCGGTGTGAGTAGTTGCACCGTCGGAAAGTAATTTCGATAGCGCCGCGCATCGCGCGTCAAAATCCTGCAGCCTCTGATGGCTGCGTGCGCGCCGATGAAGAAATCAGGCAGCACGTTGGTTCTTGCGCCACCGCTGCGCCGGTATTGCACAAAAGCCCGTCCGGCCAGAAACAGCGCCGGGCGAGGCAGCTCTTGCAGCTGAAGGGCCATGCCCGCAATCGCATCATCCAGTGACTTGACCGACTCGAATGCCAGCGACAGTTCGGCGTAAATCACCGGGTTGATGCACAACTCATTCACCTGCGATTGCGCGCGCAACTGTCGCACGGACCAATCAGCCCAGGTGGGGTCGTCTTCAAGCACATCGAGCAGCACGTTGGTATCCACGAGCAGCATGACGCAGCTCAGTCGTTGCCGCGCAACAGAGCCATCAAATCGTCAGTGCGCCATTTCACTTGCGCCTTGCCACGCGCAGCATCAAAGCGATCCCGTTTTCGCGCTGCCTTGGCACCAACCTTATGCACGACGACTTGTCCGGCAGGATTGACGTTGAAGTCCACACCATCGCCTGGCGACAAGCACAGTGCATCACGCATCCGCTTGGGGATCGTGACTTGCCCTTTACTGGTCATCGTTGTCGCCATGATGTGCTCCAAGGTAATACACACAGGAAGAGTGTAATACTTCGCGTTCGATGTCTCAAAGCCCCCAATCGAGGCGATGCGTTGCCGCAATCCCCCGCTGCCATTTGGCTGAAACCTTGGCGGCATGTGCGAACTCCGGCCAGCGGATAACGGCATTGCATACCTCGGCCAGAATCGCGTCGGCGCGCCCGCGTTTCATCAGCCCCACCTTGGCCGCCGCGCGAAAATCATCCCGCACAAAGCCGTCGCGCTTGCCGTTGAGCGTCATCTGGTGCTGCGACGTCCACGCACCCTTGGGGTTGTAGCTGTAGGTGATGTCGTAGGCGGGGGCGAGCGACCACTGGCCCTGCTGGTTCATCAGGAAGGCGATGTTCTTGACGTGATCGTCCTGGTTGCGGGCGACGATGTTGAAGGCCATGCGGCGGAACTGTTCTTCCACCGCCCCCATCGGCAGCCCCAGCTGGCGCAGGGTGAGCAGGGCTTGCTCGTAGCTGTAGGCACCGGCCTGGTTGAAGTCGAAGTGTGCGAGCGCGCAGAGGGTTTGCATGTGCAGCTTGCCGCCGGTGGGCGTGCGGTCGAAGCGGCGGGTCATGAAATGGCGTCGGCCTTGTTCTTCCAGCAGACGGCATTCGCTCATGGTGATGCCCGCCGCCTGCGCCATCAGCGCGTAGGCGTATTCGATGGCACCAAAGCCTTTCGGGTCGGCCAGCTCCTTGTCGGCATTGCCGCTGACGCCATCGAACTTGAGCAGCCAGTATTCAAAACCCTCGCCAGCCGGCACCTGGCCGGATCGCACCGCTTGCGTCAGCGGGTGATAGGCGATCACCGCCTTCGCACGCGCGCCACCTGCGGAGGTGCCGACACTCAGAATGTCATTGAGCGCCTTCTGCCGCTTCACGCCCTTGAAGCTGCCACGCAGTGCGCCGCGCTGGCTCAACACTTCGTTGGCCAGCGCAACGAGCTGGTCGATGGCGATCACACCCGCAGCACGCGGCTTGGGGCCCAGCACGGGCGCGAACTCCAGCGCGCCCATGCCGCGCGCACCGGTGTAGCAGAGGCGCTCCACCGCGTTGAACTCGGCAGCAGCACGACCCTGGCTCGCGAGCCAGGCGTCGATGAGGGCATTGCCGAACTTGTCCGGCAGCGCATCGGCCAGCAAGCCCGGCAGGCCATGAAAGGTCTCAAAAGGCAGCGCCGGAAATTGATACACGCGGCCTCGCAGCGGCATGGTCAGCGGTGCGATTTCGATGCCGCTCTGGGCGAAGCCAGGGTCGTATTCAAAGCGTGCGATGCGGCTGCCATCGTCCAGTGCCACCGCGCCGATGGTGCGGCCCCACAGCACGATTTCGGCGAGGGTGCTCATGGCTTGTCGCGCCAGGTCCACCTGGGCTGCGGCTCTGCCACGCCGACAAAAGATGCAGTTTCTGGCGCGCGCTTGCGGCTGGCACGCTGGCGCTTCTTGCCTTGCAGTTTCAGCTCGGCCAGCGGGCTGGCGACGGTTTGCGGAATCATCGCGTCGAGCGCGTCGATCAAGCCCAGCACGCGGCACACGCGCAGAAACGCCGTGAGCTGCGCGGCGACCGCGCCGGACTCCAGACGTTCGATGGTGCGCTTGGAAACACCCGCGTCTTCGGCGAGTGCCGCCTGCGTGAGATTGCGCGCCAGCCGCACTGCACACAGGCGCGCGCCCAGCTCTTGCAGCAGGCGCTCGTCGGTGAGTTGTGGCGTGATTTTCATATCGCCTTTTATGGCGATAAATAACGAATATGTCAATCTACTCGCCAGATATGGCTATTTAATTTTACTAACGGCTGTCCGGGGTGAATGAGGCTGCATCGAAGCAGCTCGCAATGGGCCGCTCGACATAAGCCGGTGCGCCGGGCAGTCCGACGGGCTGCCCATCCAGCCCCCAGAGCGGGTCGATGGGGATGCGCAGATGGAACAGTGCGGTGGCGGCCACATCGACAATCTTTGCCCCCGTGATGTCTGTCGGCGGGCTGCTGTTGCCGGTGGTGGCTGGCAGCCCCGCCAATGTGGTGACGGGCGCGCCCGGCAGCGGCGCGGTGCGCGCGCCACTGACGATGAAGAAGGTGCGCCGCTCCTGCGCGGTGTTGAAGCCGTGCTGGTTGGACACCGTGCCCGCGCCGCCGTGATCGGGCGAGACAATCACCAGCCAGTTCTCGGCGCTGTAATTGGGGCGGCGATATAGCGCGTCGAGAATGTCGCCGATGTAGCCATCGGTGACTTCGGCCGCGCGGAGGTATTCGCTGTTCAGGCCGCTTGCGGTGCAAGCGCCGTCGATGCTGCCCGCCGCACGCGGGCAAAAGCCGCCAGCCGTCGTCATGTAGGGCTCGGTGCCGTGGCCCGCGTGGTCGATGTCGTCGAACTGTGCGAACACCACGTCCGGGTTATCGCCCTTGAGCAAGGCCACCACCCTGTCGCGCACGCCTGCATCCGATGACTCGCTGATAACCCTATCAACGCCACCGCAGTTGTCGTTGCGCTCATCCGCACACAGTATTTCTTCGTTGATCGGCGCCCAGTGCGAGACGGAAACCGTCTTCAGCTGCGGCTGACTCTGCTCGACCCGCGCGAGAAAGTGCGGATAGACATTGAACTGTGAATTGGCCCAGGTCACGTCGTTGTCGAGCACGTTGTGCTTGTCGCACCACACGCCCGTGAGCATCGAAGACCAGCCAGGGCCGCTTAGGGAAACATCGCCGGTGACGGCGTCCAGATCAGTGAAGCCGCTGGCACGCAGGCGATTGAGATTGGGCATGGCCGCGATTTCGAGCAGCTCGCTGCGGGTGCCGTCGAGGCCGATGAGGAGCACGCGGCCCGCCTTGTTGACCGCGCCGGGCGCACTGTCGCCCCCGCAGGCGGCCAGGACGAAAGCGAGGGTGGACAGCATCAGCAGGGGACGCATGGTGAAACTCCTTCAGGCCATTTTTTGCAGCGCGATACTGCGCGCTGATTTTATGGCCCAGGGCTCGACACTGCGGCTGCTTAGTCCTTCTCAGTCCTCGGCAGTGGCTTCATCGCGCAGCGCCGCTGCCGCGAGTGCAGCGCCCAGGCCCAGCAGCACGGTGCCAGGCGAAACAGCACCGCCGCCGAAGCGCCCAGCGTTGCTGGCGACCGGTGTCACCACGGGTGCAGGCGTCACCACTGGCGCGGGGCTGGGCGATGGCATCGGGGATGGGCTTGGCACAGGGCTCGGCGGGGCCAGGGGTGGCGCGGTGTCCGGTGCCGGCGCAGGCGCGTCGGTCTTGGGGGTGGTGGCTGTCGTGGCAGCCCCCAGGCGATTGGCACCGGCATCGGTCGGAAACGCGGTGCCAAAACTCTCGGTGCCGCTGCGCTCGGCGATGGTGCTCACGTACCACCACTCGCCCGTAGTGCGGGCGGGCGTGATGTCCACCAGCAGATAGCCCTTCAATTCGAGATCGACGTACTTGATGTGCGGATTGTTGGCGCGGATGGCGTCCTGCACGTCCGCCAGCTCCGCGAGGCCTGAGGAGGTGACCGAAGTGCCAACGAACTCCACACCCATCGAGCCGCCACCGGTGACCGGGTTGTAGCCGCCCGCCAGCTCCACCGGGTTGTTGGGATCAGGTGTGAGGTCCATCGCCCAGCTGGTGTGGATGTCACCCGTCAGCACCACCGTGTTGTCGATGCCGTTGGCGGCGATGTGATCGAAGATCGCCGTGCGGTCGGCCTGGTAGCCATCCCACTGATCGCCATTCAAGTACTGGCCGCCGTCGTTCACGGCCAGTGGCGTGCCGATCACCTTGAGCTGGCCGAACATCACCTGCTGGCCGATCACTTTCCAGGTCACGCCAGTGCGCGACAGGCCATCGAGCAGAAACTGCCGCTGCTCCGGGCCGATGATCTTGCGCGCCGGGTCGGCGATGGGCGCACCCGGCTGCGGTGGCGTACCGAGCTGCACGTCGCGGTCGAACAGGCGGGTGTCGAGCATGATGAGATCAAGCAGATTGCCAAAGCGGAACTCGCGCCAGATGCGCGCCGCGTTGCCAGGTTCGGGCAGCCTGACCGGCATCCACTCGTCGTAGGCCTTCTGCGCCATCGCCTTGCGCTCCACCCACACGCCCTCCGCACCTTCGGTGTGATTTTCAGCCCCGTCGCGATGGCTGTCGTTGGTGGATTCGTGATCGTCCCAGACCGTGATGAAAGGATGCTGGCGCGTCATCGCCTGCAAGTCGGGGTCGCTGCGGTAGTTGCCATGGCGCTCGCGGTAGTCGGCGAGCGCGATGATCTCGCGCGGCGGCTGGTGCGCGCGTTCGCCCGTGCCGCCACCGCCCTCATACAAGTAGTCACCGAGGTGCAGCACGGCATCGAGATCAGCCCGCGCGGCGACGAAGCGATAGGCATTGAAGAAGCCCGCCGTGAACTGCGAGCAGCTCACCACGCCGAGGCGGATGCGATCCACCGCACCCACCGGCAGCGTGCGCGTGCGACCCACCACGCTGCCGAAGCCCATCGCCTCGAAGCGGTAGTAGTAGGTGGTGGCAGGTGCGAGGCCCATGAAGTCGAGCTTGACCGTCCAGTCGCGTGCGGCACTGGCGGTGGCGCTCATGCTGCCGACCAGATCGGTCAATGCCGTATCCCGGTAGACGCGCACGATGACGGCGATGTCTTCCGTCGCCACCGGCGAGACGCGCGTCCACAGGATGACGCGATCACTCAGCGGATCGCCGGAGGCGATGCCATGCAGAAAGGGATTCTCACCCACCGCAAGCTTGGGCCGCAGCATCAAGGCTGCGCTGGCCGCAGCCGCCTCTGGCGCGTTGGAAAGCAGCGGTGCCGCCATCGCCATGCCAGCAACCGCACCCGCCCGGCGCAGAAAATCGCGGCGCGAGAGGACGTAGGCAGTGGGGCGCAGACGCAGGCGGCGGCGCAGTCGAAGGGTGGTGCTCATCGGATGTCTCCAGAAAGATCGGGGCAGGCTGAAAGCCCAGCGGCTTCAAGCCATCAAAAATCAGGGTCGAAATTGAAGGTGATGGCCGAGGTCAGACCCACCATGTCAGCGCTCAAGGCCGTGGAGGCCGGCACCTGCGGATAGGCCGTGCCGGGGCCTTGCACCACCACGCGGTAATAGCTGCGGGCATCGGCACTGGGCGTGTCGGCAAAGCTCGCGGTGGGCAGGCTGCCGCTGGTGGTGTAGCTGCCGAACTCCGCACCATCCTTGGTCACCGTGACGGTGTAGGGCACGTTGGCCAGGCCGTTGGTGAGCTGCACGCGAAAGTTCACCACCTCGCCAGTGGCCTTGATGTTGTCGCCCATCATCGCGTCCATGGTGCCGTCGCGATTGCTGTCGGCGTAGAACTCGACGCGCGGCGCATTGGGGTTGGCACTCACTGAAGTGCGACCTGCCTTGAGTGCTGCCACTACGGCAGCCGCACTGGAAGTCTCTGCATACACCCAGGTGGTCGGCGTGCCGATGTTGTTGCCACCGGCCTGGATGTTGTTGGGATCTGCCTCGTTGCCGGGCGTGTCCGGGTAGCCGTGGTGCGAGTCGCTGCCGCCATTGGCCGCAATGCGGCGGCCGGACTTCAGCATGTCGTCCCAGATCGTCACCGAGGCGGCATTGGTGGCCCAGATGGCGGAGTTCCAGACCTCCATCGAATCGACCAGATCGTAGGAGAACCCAAAGTGATCGCCGCCTCCGGGATGGTTGGCCGAGACATAGAGGCCGAGCTCCTTCTTCGCCGCGATCAGCTTCTGGTCGCGGGCATCGCGCAGCGCATAGAACCTGTCGTGCGCATAGGGCGTGGCAGACAGCGTGGTGCCGTGGCCGCGATGGGTCGTCCACTCCGCGCCGTAGAGCAGAAATACGCTGTCGGAGGTGAACTCCGGATCGGCCCAGGTGTTGCCGGCGATGTCGCCGTTGACGTGGTTGTCGTGATCGGAGATCAGCAGGTAGTCCAGGCCCACGGTCTCGGCCAGCGCCACGATCTTGGCGACCGGGTTGTTGGTGGAGTCATTGCTGTGGCGGGAATGCACATGCAGATCGCCCTTCATCCACGCGCCGCTGGTAAGGCTCAGTACGGGCGGGATCGCACTGCCGTTCGAGGGCATGAGCGGTGGCGCGGTTTCCGGTTCCGGCATGGCTGGCGGCGGCGGTGTTGCGCCCGCCAGCGCATGCGTGCTGCTGTCGCCGCAGGCTTGCGCCGTGAGGATCAAAGGGAACAACAGGATGCGCAGGGTGTTCATCGGTGACGGTGCCGCTCTACCAATCGAGAGATGAAGTTTCCATGGCAGCCATGAAACCCTGATGACGTCAGCCGCTGGCCGAGGGCCTGCGTACAGCCCGCGAAAAACTACTTCGCCCCGATCCACACGGGCGCCAGATAGGCCACCGACTTGCCCTCAGGCCCGCCATGCACGCGCACGAAATACCAGCGTGCCGGCTCGCCTGCGACGGGCACGGTGAGCATGAACTGCGCGCTGCTGCCGGTGACGCTGCCCACCTGCTCGCCGCCGCTGGTGAACAACCGGTATTCGCCGGTGAAGATGCTGCCATCCGGGTTGGTGAGCGCCACATCCAGCGGCACCTTGGCACCGGCAGGGCAAGTGAGGGTGCTGCCCATCGGGTGATCCTGATCCACCAGCAGCTTCGCGCGAAGATGCCAGCCGGGGGAGAGCGCATAGCTGCGGCGGGCGAGCCAGGCAGCCTTGAACTCGTCTTCCTGCAGACTCGCGCTGATCGTCACGGTCTTGGGCCGGTGATCGACGGCGTACTCGCCAAAGTGCTCGTCCTCGCTGCCGATGGGGGCAAGCTTCCAGCCCTTGTCGAGCGCGCGCATGTAGCGGGCGTGGTAGCGGTCGTCACGGTTGCTGTCGTTGTAGACCTCCATGCCGATCATCCGCTCAACGGCATCGGGGATCAGCGTGTAATCGTTCCAGTCGCAGAAATTGTTGGTAACACCAGTGGGGTCGTTGTCGGTCTGGCACTTGTCGCCGGGATGGTTGAAGTGCGCCAGCGCATCGCTGCCACCGCCGTTGGGCACGTTGCTGCCGCCATTCACCACATTGCTGCCCGCCGAGCCTCCGGTGCCGGGCGTGGCGGGGTCGCGGGTGAACCAGTCCCAGAAGGTGTCCATGGTCACCGCATAGCCACCGTCTGTTTTGGCATTGGTGAAGTTGGTGGAGAAATAGACATTGATGTGGCCGAAGACATCGCTCGTCCACTCGAAGCCGCGAATGGCGAGAAAGTCACCGCTGGCATTGGCGGCGCTGGCTTGATCCTGGGTCGAGGCCCACTTCAGCAGGTTGTCGCCGGTGGGATTGAGGAAGCAGTTTTCCAGCTGGGTGGGATCGAAGCGGTCGTTGCTGGGGTCGCAAAAGGCATGCAGCGCGACAAAGTTGGCGGGGTCGAGCGAATCCGAGTGCTCTGACGAACCGACGAAGGAATACCCCGCCTCGCGTGCAACACGAAAGTAGTCGGCGGGGATTGCCGAGGGCAGCCCGTCGGAGTAGCTGCTGTGCTCATGCATCAGCCCCTCGTAATGCCGGAGCGTCGAAAGCGCAGGCCCCTGGTAGGCCTCGCAGGATTTGGCAACGCTTGCCGGCGGGGGTGGCGTGACGGGCGCGGCAGCCCGCTGGCCGATACCGGAGTCGCCGCAGGCAACCAGCAGCAGGGCGAGTGCCAACAGGCCAAAAGCATTTCTCATGTTTGATCGCAGGTGATGGAAAGCACCCGGCAGCCTATGCAGCGCTCGTTGCCTGCCAGTGACAGTCGCTAGTGCCCAACCAGCGCCAGCACCAGCTCGATGACGATGAGCAGCACGATCGCCCCCTCCATCAAGCCGCCGCGTGTGCTGGAGGCCTCGTCATACAGCGCGGTGTAGGTGTCGCGGATGATCGCCAGCTTGCGATTGACGGCGGTGCTGACGTTGTTCACCCGAAACTGGTCGAGGGCTGCGGTGTAGACGCGGGCGAGGTAGACGTCTTCGGTGACTTGCAGGGCGTTGTCGACTTTCTCGGTCAGCTCGGTCACTTCGGCCACCAGGGTGTAGAGCCGGCGCGCGAGGTAGGCGAAGCGGCGTGGTGCCAGCAGCACTGCCCGGCGGGTGGCCTCGACCAGGTCGTACATGCGCGGCAGTTCGTCGTCGAGCAGCTCGTCGTAATAGCGCAGCTCCAGCAGCTGGGCGTTGGCCACCTCCAGCACGTCGGCCACATCGGAATCGCCGCGTGGCTCGTAAATGAAGGCACGGTCCCAGGTGAGCACCACCAGATCATCTTCGTAGTGCGAGTAGCGATGGCGCAGCAGATCGCGGCGTGCGCCTTCCGACAAGGCGCGCTTTTCGCCGGACAGCAGGGGCACCAGATCAATGCGCTCCAGCAGGGCGGTGGCACTCAGCGGCTCGCTCCAGCGGTGGACCTGTCCCAGCAGGTAATCCTCCTGCATGGTCGAGATCGAGGGTTTGATGAGTGCGGTCGACAGGGTGCGCCGCAGTTGTTCGAGCAGTGCCTGCCAGAGGCTTTGGCCCGCGTCGGCATCGGCGCCAACGGCGGCATCCATTGCATTGAGCAGCGCGACATATTCAGCCCAGGGCAGCCCCGACACCGGCAGGCGCAAAGCCAGGGCCACCACGCCGAAGTCATACAGCTTGGCGCTGACCGTCGGCATCTGCGTCTGGCCCAGCAGGGACAGCTGCATCGGCTCCAGGGCCAGCATGAGGGGCGGCACATCAAAAGCCACCGCCTTGGCCGGGGTGGCGCTGAGCTGGCTGCGCACGCCGCTGCGAGCCTGCGCAGCCCACAGCGCTTCGGCTTTTGCGAGGTCGATGGCGTAGGCAATGTCGAACAGGCGCAGTGCCACGATCGCCCCCTGGGTGACGCTTAATTCCTCTCCGCTGTGCATGGTCGGCTGCCTCCTGGATGGCAGGCCGCAATCTAGGTGCCGGGCATTGCCGGATGGCGACAAGTGCAGCTGCGGGTGCGCAGGGCCCTTGTGTTTTCTGCCAGCGACCACCACTACCGGCGGGCGGCTTGGGCCAAAGCGCACGAGGCCGAGTAATTACAATAGCGGGCTGGCTGCGTGGCCGCGCCTGGCGCGGGTCCGGGCATTGCGCAGGGCCACAACCACTTTTTCCAGAACATCGAGGCATTCCATCGTGTCACTCAACAGCGCCGCAGAAATCATTCAAGACATCCGCCTCGGCAAGATGGTGGTGCTGATGGACGACGAGGACCGCGAAAACGAGGGCGATGTGGTGATGGCGGCCGAGTGCGTCACCGCCGAGCACATCAATTTCATGGCACGCCATGCCTGCGGCCTTATCTGCATGCCGATGAGCCGCGCCCGCAGCGAGCGCCTGGGCCTGCGGCTGATGGTGGAAAAGAACCAGTCGGGCTTCGGCACCAAGTTCACCACCTCCATCGAGGCCGCCACCGGCGTCACCACCGGCATCTCGGCGGCAGATCGCGCCCGCACCGTGCAGGCTGCCGCCGCCCGCAATGCGCGCAGCAGCGACATCGTGCAGCCCGGTCATATCTTTCCGCTGGTGGCCGAGCCGGGTGGCGTGCTGGTGCGCGCCGGCCACACCGAGGCCGCCTGCGATCTCGCCCGCCTGGCCGGCTTTGAAGACGCTGGCGTGATCTGCGAGGTGATGAACGACGACGGCAGCATGGCGCGTCGCCCTGACCTCGAAGCCTTCGCGAAGAAGCACGATCTGAAGATCGGCACCATCGCCGATCTCATCCACTACCGCGTGGTCAACGAGAGCACGGTGGAGCCGCTGCGGGTAGAGCCGGTGCTGACCGAGGCCGGCCCGTTCACGCTGCACACCTATCGCGACCGCCTGAGCGGCGATGTGCATTTCGCGCTCGTCTATGGGCAGATCGACGTCAAGCAGCCGGTGCTGGTGCGGGTGCAGACCGGCAACACGGTGCGCGACCTGATGGAGATCCGCGCGGCCGGTGCCAGCGGCTGGAACCTGCGCCGCTGCATGGAACGGGTGGCGGCTGAAGGCGCGGGCGTGATCGTGCTGCTGACGGTGGGTGAATCCGCCGCCGACCTGCTGCTGAGCGTGGATATCGCCAGCGGCAAGAAACCCGCGCCCTCGGCATCGCCGACGGGCTCGCGGCTGGCCTTCATGACCATCGGCATCGGCTCGCAGATTCTGCGCGGCCTGGGCCTGCACCAGCTCAGGCTGATGGGCGCGCCCATCAAGTACAGTGCCATTTCGGGCTTCGATCTCGAAGTGGTCGAATACGTGAGCCCTGAGTAAATGGCCAGCATCAATTTCCCGCTCAGCGCCGACTACATCGAGCTGAACCAGCTGCTCAAGCTGGTGGGTGTCTGCGACAGCGGCGGTGCCGGCAAGGCGCTGGTGGCCGAGGGACTGGTGCAGGTCGATGGCCAGCCGGAGAGCCGCAAGACGGCGAAGATCCGCGTCGGCCAGCGGGTGCGCTGCGGCGACTTTCGCATCCAGGTCGTCGCTGACAAAGCAGGCTGAGTGGGCGTGGCTGCGGCGGACGCTGAGCAGGCGCTGCAACTGCGGCGCTATCTGGCTGGCTACCCTGCTGCGGTGCTGTCACAGGTGCAGCGCCTGCTCGCCGAGAACCGCCTGGGTGAGCATCTCGCACAGCGCTACCCCGACCGCCACGGCATCCAGTCCGACTCTGCCCTGCATGACTACGTGCAGGGCCTGAAGCAGGCACATCTGCGCAGCGCTGGCCCGCTGCACAAGGTGCTCTGGCAGAACAAGATGGACGTGCTGCAAAACGTGCTGGGCCTGCACACCACCATCTCGCGGGTGCAGGGCAGCAGACTGAAATCGAAGGCCGAAATCCGCATCGCCAGCCTGTTCAAAACGGCGGCGCCGGAGTTTCTCGAAATGGTGGCGGTGCATGAGCTGGCGCACCTGCGCGAGCAGGCGCACAACAAGGCCTTCTACCAGCTCTGCGAACACATGCTGCCGGGCTATCACCAGGTGGAGTTCGACCTGCGCCTGCTGATGCTGCACCGCGCCTTGCAGGCCTGAGATCAGGCTTTGACGAGCAGCGCCTTCAGCGGCTGCGACTCGTCGCGCAGCAAGCCTTCCGATACCTTCATGCGCTGGCCCACCAGCTGCTTGGCGGTGGCGAACTCCTGCGGCCGGTTGACCGCATCGGCGGACAGCACCACGCCATCGCGCAGGTAGAAAACACAGAACGATTCGGCGGCGAGATCGCCCCGAACCACCATGCTGTCGAAACCCTCGGACAGGCCCACCATCTGCAGCTTCAGATCGAACTGGTCCGACCAGAACCAGGGCACGGCGGCATAGGGCACCGGCTTGCCGCAGATGGCGGCCGCTGCGGTGCGGCCATGCTCCATCGCATGCGGCACCGACTCCACGCGGAGCGAGCGGCCGAAGAACACATTCTCGTGATGGGCGCAGTCGCCGATGGCGAAGATGGCCGGGTCGGCCGTCCGCGCCTCGGCATTCACCACGATGCCCTGGTTGACCTCAAGCCCCGCCGCCGCCGCCAGCTCGGTGTTGGGGATGATGCCGATGCCGACGATGACCACATCCACCGGCAGGCGCTGGCCGTCAGACAGCAGCACGGCCTCGATGCGCTCGCCGCCTTCGAGCGTCTGCACGCCCACGCCGGTGATGAACTTGACCCCACGGCGGCGATGCGCCTGCTCGTAGAAGGCCGAGATCTCCGGCACCGCCACCCGCGCCAGCACGCGCGGCAGCGCCTCCACCACCGTCACCTCGAGGCCGCACTTGATGCCGACCGCAGCCGCCTCCAGCCCGATGTAGCCGCCGCCAATCACCACCAGCCGCTTGCCGGGGGCGAAGTCCGCCTTCAGCCGCTCGACGTCGGCGACGGTGCGGATGGTGTGGACATTGGCCTTGTCGCCACCCGGCAGCGGCAGCGCCCGCGCGCGGCCGCCGGTGGCGAACACGAGATGCGTGTAGCCGATCACCGTGCCCTCATCGAGCGTCACCGACTTGGCGGTGCGGTCGAGTGCCACCACGCGCTGGCCCATCCGGCATTCGATGTTCTGCTGCTGGTAGGTGGCGGCGGCGCGGATCAGCAGCGACTCGGCCTGCACCTCGCCTGCGAGAAAAGTCTTCGACAGCGGCGGCCGGCGATAGGGCAGCAGCGGCTCCTCGCCGACCAGCACGATGCGACCGGCGAACTGCTGCTGGCGCAGTGCGAAGGCGCACTCCGAACCGGCTTGTCCGCCACCGATGATGACGACGGTTTCGGTTTCACTCATGGTGCTTTCCTCAGGAAGGGACATTGAAATGCCTCAAAGATTTCTGTGCAGCGATGGGCCGCGCGGCCCGCATGATATTCGACCGGGCTGGCGCGCCGGGCGGCCCCGCCAAAACCGGCAGAATGCGCGTCCACACCGCGCAGCAGCCAGGGAATGCCGAACATGTCGAATGTCAACACGATGCAGCGATTTGCAGGCAGCAAGGGCGTATCGCTGGCGGCCGATGTGGGTGGTGATCCGGCGCAGCCCATCGTCGTGCTGCTGCATGGCGGCGGGCAGACGCGGCACTCCTGGGGTGCGGCCTTCAAGACCCTGGTTGCGGCGGGCTATCACGTCATCAATCTCGAATCGCGCGGCCACGGCGACAGCGACTGGGCCGCCGATGGCGACTACGCGCTGGAAACCCTCGCCAACGACCTGATCGCCGTCATCGCCAAACTGCCCAGCCTGCCGGTGCTGGTGGGTGCTTCGATGGGGGGTGCGACGGCACTGCATGCCGCCGGCCACAGCGACAGGCCCCTGTGCAAGGCGCTGGTGATGGTGGATGTGGTGCCGCGCATCGAGGCCGAGGGCGCGATGCGAATCCAGCAGTTCATGCGCGCCAACCCGGAGGGCTTCGCCTCGCTGGAGGCGGTGGCCGATGCCGTCGCCGCCTACTACCCGGAGCGGCCCCGGCCGAAGAACATCAGCGGCCTGCGCAAGAACCTGCGCGAGCGCGACGGACGGCTGTACTGGCACTGGGATCCGCAATTCGTCAACGGTGCCTTCGTCAGCCAGACCGGTGCCGCCGAGCCGCCGCGCTTCGCCGCCCTGCTGCTGGCCGCCTGCCGCAACATCCGTGTGCCGACACTGCTGGTGCGCGGCCTGCAAAGCGACATCGTCAGCGAGAGTGGTGTGGCTGAGTTTCGTCAGCACCTGCCGCAGCTCGAAGTGCTGGATGTCGGCGGCGCGGGCCACATGGTGGCGGGCGACAAGAACGATGCCTTCAACAGCGGCGTGATCGCATTCCTGCAGCGGCATCTGCCGCTGCAGCCCTAAACGCGCGCGGCACCAAATTTCATCACGCCCGCCACCAGCCGCATCACGGCGCGCACCGGTGCGGGCGGCAGCTGGCCGCCGGCATCGAGGGCTTCCTGGCCATGTCGCTCCTCGTCGGTTTTCATCGCCTGCACCACGGCGCGCGAGGCGGCGTCCTGCGCCGGCAACTGCTGCAAGTGCTCACCGAGATGGGCACTCACCTGCCGCTCGGTTTCGGCGACAAAGCCCAGGCTCACCGCATCGCTGCGCAAACCCGCCAGCGCACCGATGGCGGCAGAGCCTGCATACCACAGCGGGCTGAGCTTGCTGGGGCCGTCGCCCAGTTCCGCCAGCCGCGCATTGCACCATTGCAGATGGTCCTGCTCCTCGCGTGCCGCTGCGAGCAGCTGCTGGCGGATGAGCGGGTCGCGGGCGACCAGCGCCTGGCCGTGGTACAGACCCTGCGCTGCGACTTCACCGGCATGGTTGACGCGCATCAGCGCGGCCGACTGGCTGCGCTCGGCCTCGCTCAGCACGGTGGCCTCGGCGTGCGGTCGCGGGCGCTGGCTGCTGCCCACGGCAGACAGCGTCTTCAGGCCATCGCCGACACGGGCGAGCAGCTGATCCAGCGGCGAATGGTGGCGCGTCGTTTCGGTCATGGTTTGCGGTGACAATAGGCCTGTTCCGATTCTACTGACCCCAAGCTCCGCGCAATGTTCTGGCTGCTCGTCTTTCTCATCGCCGCCGTGGTGCTCGCCTATCGCGGCGCGCCACTCACCACCGCCACCGGCGTGGTGGGCGTGACGGTGCTGTTCTATGGCTGGCTGGGCGGCTCGCTCGGCGTGTTCGCGCTGCTGCTGATCGCCATGCTGCTGCTGTTCGTGCCGCTCAATGTCGCGGCGGTGCGGCAGGAGTGGCTGACGCTGCCGCTGCTCAACCGCTTTCTCACGCTGACGCCACCGGCCTCCATCGAAGGGGAGCGCGGCCCCGGAGCGGCCCTGGTGGCGGGCGACTGGGCGGCGACCTTCCCGCTGCTGGAGAAACCCGCCGACCCGCAGGCCGATATCCGCCTCGAAGCCTTCGGTGCCGCGCTGTCGCACCGGCTCATGCACCCGCTGGAGCTGCCGACGCCCAATGGCGCGCAGGCGCGCATCGTCGAGGGCCTGATGATCGGCACCGCGTTGCACCGGGTGGGCCTGCGCCTGATCGCCGGTCGTCCGACGCGGGTACCCGCCCGCGAGGCCTGGCGGCTGGCGCGGCATGGCGCGACGCTGCTCGGCCACGGCAGCGCACCAAGGGTGGAAGACGTCGAGGCCGAGGACAACGCCCGCCTGCTGTCCATCCTCGCCGCCGTGCATCCCTACTATCCGCAGTGGCTGGCTGCGGCCAACGATGAACACGCCGCGCACCGCCTGCTGACGTTCGACCGTGCCGTGTGGGGTGCCTTCGGCCACGCCCTGCAGAACGCCGCGCGGGCGCTGGTGGGCGGGCTGACGGGCGCGATGCTGATCCCCGCCGAAGGCGATGACGATCTGAAGCCCTTGCAGCGGCAGGTGCGGCTGGCGCAGTCGCGCTTCGCGGTGGCCACCGATCTGCTGCTGGCGCTGCCGCTGATGTCGGTGCAGGCCCCCGGCCTGGCCCCGCGCCTCGCCGCCGCACTCGAAGCCCTGCAGGCCATGCTGGGCCTGCTCGCCTGGCACCGCACCGCACCGCTGCCACAGACCGAGCGGGTGGTGGTGACCAATGCCCTGCACCGCTCGCTGGCCGCCTTCGAGGAAGCGCTCTGGGTCGCCCTGCAGGAGTTGCCGCACGCCGGCCTGCGCGTCGGCATCACCCTGATCTGCCTGCCGCTGGGCCGCCGCGCCCGCGTGCCGACCGTGGCCGAAGAGGCGAGTGCCGCCACCGCCCTGCTGTGCGAACCGGCGCTGCGCAAGCGCCTGCGCACCGGCATTGCCACCCACCCGGCGCTGGACGAGCTGGAGGCGCGCATCGAAACCCTGCGCCGGCTCGAACCCACCCTGCGGCAGTTGCAGCAGGCACAGTTCGAACCGCCGCCTGCCGACGACCGTGCCCGCCTGGCTGCAGCCGCGCGCCTGCACCTGGTGGACGATGAAGAAACCGCCACGCTGTCACAGGCCCTCGACTTCGCCGAGACCCTGAAAGCCGCCAGCCGCAGCGGCGGCGAAGCCATCCACCCCGAAGGGAGCAGCGCCCATGGCTGAGACCTGCCTCATCGTCGGTGCCGGCCCCGGCATTGGCCAGGCCTGCGCGCTGGCGTTTGCGCGCGAGGGCTACGACATCGCCCTCATCGCCCGCCACCCGGAGCGCCTGGTGGCACAGACCACCGAGATCGCCTGGACCACCGGCCGCACCGCCCGCGCCTATGCCGCCGACGCAGGCGACGCCGACACCCTGAAAGCCGCGCTGCAGGCCGCAAGACTCGAACTGGGCCCGCCGAGGGTGCTGATCTACAACGTCGCCAGCGTGCAGCGGGCGCGACCAGCCGCACTCGACATCGAGCAGCTGGTGCGCGAGTTCCGCGCCAACGTCGCCGGCGCCCTGGTGTGCGCGCAGTCGCTGGTGGCCGACATGCGCGTGGCCGGTGGCGGCAGCCTGCTGTTCACCGGCGGCGGCCTGGCCGACCACCCCACCGCCGACTACGCCTCGCTGTCGCTGTGCAAGGCAGCCCTCAAGAGCCTGACCCACACCATGGCGCAGGAATACGGGCTGTACGGCATCCATGTGGCGACCGTCACCGTGCATGGCTTCGTGCAGCAGGGCACGCATTTCGACCCGCACCTGATCGCGCAGAGCTTCATCAAGCTGCACCGGCAGCCCAAGGGTCGCTTCGACATCGAGCTGGTCTATCGCTGAGCAGCAGACACACCATTGGTCTGCTTCGCTGCACCGGTCATCGCGCGCCGGTCAGCAAAGCCCGCTTTACTATGCGCGGCAGGGCTCGGCTGTCAGCCAAACTCGGTTTTTCCCGTTATGGCTGCGTTTGTGCTGCAATAAACGCCATCTAAGCTGGAAGTGGCCTGCAAGTTGAATGCCACAGGTTCCAGAAGCACCCCCAGAAGCATCATCTTCAAGAATGTCCGATCCACGCCAGCGCCTGCTGGCTTCAAGAGGTTTCGCTGCCATGTTCGCCATGCCCATTCGCCTGTTCGCCCCGTTCGTCCTCGCCACGAGCGCATTGCTGATCACTGCCTGCGGCGGTGGGGGTAACAAAGCCCCTGCCACGGGCACGCTTGAGGTGGTCAAGGCCGGTGGTGGTGGCGGCAATGTCAGTGGTGGCGGCATCAACTGCGGCACCGTCTGCACGACCACGGTCAATCAGGGCAGCAGCATCACGCTCACCGCCACGCCGGACAGCGGCCAGACCTTTGATGGCTGGCGCAACGACGCCGCCAGCTGCGGCAGCGCCAGCACCTGCACCGTGACGATCAGCAGCAGCCGCTTCGTGGCCGGCGCCAGTTTCTCGGTCACGCCCACCACCACGGTGTCGGTCACGCTGGGCGGCAACAGCATGGGCAGCGTCACCTCCAGCCTCGGCGGCATCGCCTGCCCCGGTGATTGCAGCGAAACCTATCTGCGCAGCGCGAGCATGGTCACGCTCACCGCCACGATCGCCAACGCCAACAACGTGTTCTCAGGCTGGAGTGGCGATGCCGCCACCTGCGGCACCACCCGCACCTGCACCCTGATGCTCAGCACTGCGGCGATCAATGCGGTGGCCACCTTCCAGCCCATCAGCCGCTCGCTCAGCATCAGCAAGACCGGCACTGGTACGGTGACCTCCAGCCCCGCAGGCATCAACTGCGGCACGGACTGCGGCGAGAACTACCAGCAGGGCAGCATGGTGACGCTCAGCGGCACGCCGGGTGCGGGCTTCAGCTTCCAGGGCTGGGGTGGCGCCTGCAGCGGCACCGCGCCCTGCACGGTGACCATGGATGCAGACAAGACGGTCACCGCGACCTTCGTCAGCACCAACGTTGTGCTGACCATCGACCGGCTCGGCAACGGCACCGTCACCTCCAACCCCGCCGGCATCAATTGCAGCAACAGCAGCAGCATGTGCGCTGCCCCCTTTGCGCGTGGTTCGAGCGTCACGCTCACTGCGGTGGCAGGCACCACCGATACCTTCCAGGGCTGGAGCGGCGGTGGCTGCTCTGGCACCGGCACCTGCAGCCCGGCGCTGACTGCCGACGTGACCGTGACGGCCTCGTTCAGCGGCATCTCCGGCCAGACGCCGGGCGAGTTCTTCGGCCTCACCAACAACAACCGCGTGGTCAGCTTCGATCGCACCGCACCGGGCAGCTTCCGCACGGCCGCGTCCGTCACCGGCCTCAACGCCGGCGAGACGGTGGTCGCCATCGACAGCCGTCCGCTCGACGGCGCGCTGTATGGCCTCACCAACCGCTCGCGCCTCGTCAGCATCGACCCGGTGACGGGTGCAGCGACGGTGAAGAGCACGCTGACGCGGGATACCGCCGACACCACCGATATCTTCAGCGCGCTGAGCGGCACGGTGTTCGGCATCGACTTCAACCCCGTCGTCGACCGCCTGCGCATCCTCAGCGACAGCGGCCAGAACCTGCGCGTGAATGTGGATACCGGCACTGTCATCACCGACACCGCGCTGACGCCGGCCACCACCAAGGTGGTCGACCCGGCCTATACCTTCAATTTCAGTGGCTCGACCGGCACCGGCCTGTTCGTCATCGACTCGTCGACCGACAAGCTCTTTTTGCAGAGCCCGCCCAATGACGGCACGCTGACCGAAATCGGCAGCCTCGGCATCAATGCCGACGCACTCGGCGGCTTCGAGATCATCGGCAGCAACGTCGATGCCTTTGCCGCGCTCAACGTGGCGGGTGGTGCTGCCAACGGCAGCCTGTATCGCATCGACCTGCGCAATGGCGCAGCCGTGAGCCTGGGCGACTTCGCCGGCAACGAGCGGGTGATCAGCCTGGCCGCGCCCATCGCCGCCACGCCGCCGGTGCCGGGCGACCTCGCCCTGCTCACCACCAGCGGCAAGCTGCTCACCGTCAACCGCGCCGCCCCCGGCACGCTGCGCACCAGCGCCGTCATCACCGGCCTCACTACCGGCGACACCCCGCTGGACATCGACTACCGCCCCGATGCCACCCGCGCGCTCTACCTGCTTGCGCGTGATGGCGGCACCATCGGCAGCCTCTACACCATCGATCCGGCAACGGGCGCTGCCAGTGGCCGCATCGCGCTGGCTGCTGATCCGGCCGACACCAGCGATGCCTACGCTGGCCTCACCGGCAACGTCTTCGGCATCGACTTCAACCCGGTCGCCGACCGCCTGCGCATCGTCAGCAACACCGGCCTGAACCTGCGCGTGAACGTGGCGACCGGCCTGGTCACCACCGACACCGCCATCGCCAGCCCGAACACCCTGGTGGCTGCTGCCTACACCAACAGCTTCCTGCAAGCCGGTGTGACGACGCTGTTCACCATCGACGGCAACGGCCGTACCCTCAACCGCCAGGATCCGCCCAATGACGGCACCCAGGTGGTGGTCGGCACGCCCAACCTCGCCAGCGTCAATGCACCGGTCGGCTTCGACATCAGCGGCAGCACCAATGAGGGTCTGCTGTCGGCCACCAGCAACGGCACACCGACCCTCTATAGCCTCAATCTCACCACGGGTGCTGTTGCCAGCACCACTGGCGAGACCCTGGCGGGCGGCGAAGTGGTGAGAGGGCTGAGCCTGCGCACCATGAACGAGCCGCAGATCTTCGCCATCTCGTCCACCGGCAATCTGCTGCGCTTCACGAGCAGCACCAGCGCCACCTACACTACGGTGGGCGCCCTCAGCGGCCTGCCCGCAGGCGCTTCGGTGCTGGGTATCGATTTCCGCCCGCGCTCCGGCGATCTGGTCGCGCTGGTCGGCAATGCCGCTGGCTCGCTGGCAGACCTCTACCTCGTCAACACCACCACGGCAGCCGCGACCAAGCTCATTTCGCTGCAGGCCGACGCCAACGACACCACGCTCAGCTTCACGACGACATTGATCGACTCGGACTTCAGCTACGCGCTGGACTTCAACCCGGTCGTTGATCGCCTGCGCATCGTCGGCAGCAACAATACCAACCTGCGCGTGAACGTCGATACCGGCGATGTGACCACCGATGACAACGTTGGCCGTCCGCCACTTGCAATCACCGGTATCGGCTTCAACGACGCCGCGACGCCGCTGCTGTATGCGATCGACACCGCCTCGGATCGTCTGTTCACGGTCAATACCGGCACCGCAGCCGCCACCGCAGGCCGCCTGACCCAGGTGGGCAGCCTGGGCGTGGATCTGGCAGACATCAGCAGCTTCGACATCATTGGCAGCAGCGAGGCCTACGCCGTATCCGTAGTCAACTCGGCGGTCACGCTCTACTCCGTGGCCTTGAGCACGGGCACGGCGACGACGCGCGGGACCGTGGCACTGCCTTCGGGTGCCACCTCGCTGCTGGCCTTTGCGGCGAGCACGATGGGCACCAACGACCTCTACGGGGTGACCGACAACAGCCGCCTGCTGGTGTTCGACCGCAATTCCCCCGGCACCCTGATCACCAACCGCGCGCTGACCGGCATCGGGACGGCCGAGACGATCATCGGCATGGACTTCAGCACCGCTGGCACGCTCTATCTGGTGACCGTGGGTGGCAACACCGTGGGTCGTCTCTACACGGTGAATCTCTCCACCGGTGCTGCGACGCTGGTGACCGCCACTACTAATGCCTTGCCGCCAGCGACCGTGAGCAGCTTCACGCTGCCGCAGGCAACCAGCTACGGTGTCGATTTCCGCCCCGGCACGGAGTCGACCACGCCGCCGGCAACTGACGGCCTGCTGCGCATCACCACCAGTGCCCAAGCAAACCTGGAAGTGAACCTCACCACGCTGGCGGTGACGACATTGACGGCCCTCAACCAGCCGGTACCGGTGATCACCTCCGAGGCCTACACCAGCTCGTTCTTTGGTGCCACCAGCACGCGCCTGTTCGCGCTGGATACCGCCAACGATTCGCTGATGACCCAGGGCAAGGTCACGCCCAATGATGGTCAGCTGTTCGATGTGCGGGCGCTGGGGGTTGCAGTCGATGCCTTCGGCGGCTTCGACATCATTGGCGGTGCCGATGGCTATGTGATCGGCGTGCTCAAGCAGACCGCCAACGCCTACTCGACGCTCTATCGCATCAACCTGAGCGACTCGACGACAGCGGTGCTGACCTCGCTCGGCGATGTCGGCCGCGCGACGCCCACGCCCAGCACGCTGGTGCAGATCAACTCGGCAGCGGTGCGCTTCACGCCCTGATTAGGCATGTGCATTGAAAAGCCGCCGGCACTCCCGGCGGCTTTTTTCTGTACGCCGTTGCCGCGATACTGGGCACCTTCCAACCAGGCCTGCCCATGCCCTCCGCTTTCCCGCTGCTGCGCGATGTCGATGGTCTGAAGAACCGCACGTTCGATGTGCTGGTGATCGGCGGCGGCATCTATGGCGTCTGGGCCGCCTACGACGCCGCGCTGCGCGGCCTGAGCGTGGCCCTGATCGAGAAAACCGACTGGGGCAGCGGCACTTCGCAGTCGTCGAGCAAGCTCATCCACGGCGGCCTGCGTTACCTCGAACATTTCGAGTTCCGGCTGGTCAGCCATGCGCTGAAGGAACGCCGCGTGCTGAGCGAGATCGCGCCCCATCTGGTGCGGCCGCTCAACTTCAAGCTGCCGGTGTGGAAGACCGCGCGCGTCGGCCGCCTGCAACTGCTGGCTGGCCTCACGCTCTACGACTTTCTGGCCACCGGCAAGCAGCCGGTGCCGCGCCACAAGTCCTTCTCGCGCGAGGCGCTGCTGGCTGAGCATCCCTATCTCGATGCCAATGGCCTGAAAGGCGGGCTGCGCTACGGCGATTGCCAGGAGGACGATGCCCGCATGGCGATGGTGGTGGCCGCTGCCGCCCAGGCCAGCGGTGCGGTGTGCGCCACCGGCATCGCGGCCGAGTCGCTGTTGATGGAGCAGGAGCGCGTCACGGGTGCTGCCGTGCGCGACACTGTCAGCGGCGAGACTTTCAGCATCCGCGCACAGGTCACCATCAATGCCGCCGGGCCTTGGGCTCGCACGCTCACGGCCTCGGTGCTGGGCGAGGCCGCACCGGCGGTGAAGCTGGTGAAGGGCATCCACCTGGTGCTGCCGGTCGTGCCGGGACTGCGCGATGCCTTTCTGCTCACCGCGCCGCAGGATGGGCGCGTGTTCTTCGTCATCCCCTGGTATGGCCGCACGCTGCTGGGCACGACGGAGGCGAGCATCGCCGACATCAGCCAGGCGCAGGTCACCCCGGCTGAGCAGACTTATCTGCTCGACGCCGCCCGCGCCCTGCTGCCGGGCCTGGGCTGGACCGATGCGGATGTCATCGCCAGCTTTGCCGGTGCCCGCACCCTGCAAGCCGAGGACGCCGACAGCCTCTCGGCGCAGACCCGCGAGTTCAGCATCACCACGCCGCGCGCAGGCCTGATCTGGCCCATCGGCGGCAAGTACACCACCGCCCGCTGCGATGCGGCGGAGGTGATCGACGCGGTCTACGCCATGCTGGAAAAACCCGGCCCGGTCAGCCTCACCCACCGCTATCCGCTGCCGGGCGCACCCGTGGGCACGCGCGAGGGTTCGGTGATGCTGGGTGACTTCACCGGCTGGCAGAGCGAGGCGATGGCGGGGCTGGAAAGACGCGGCCTCGCCGCAGACATCGCCGAGTCGCTGACCCTGCGCCACGGCACCCGCATCAGCGTCATTACCGCCCTGCTGGACGAGCAACCACAATGGGCCGCCAGGCTGGTGGCCGATGCGCCCTTCATCGAGGCCGAAGTGATTCTGGCGGTGCGCGACGAGGCTGCCCTGACGCTGGAAGACGTGATCCGCCGGCGCTTTCCGCTGCAATTGCTGGCCCGGCCGGGCACCTGGATGGCGCGGGTCGAGGCCCTGATGCAGATGGCCAGCGCCGTACGTTCGTCGCCAGTCTGACGCCGCCCATCACGGCAGGCCGCCACCGGCAAAAACGCCCGGCATTATGAATGCGTCTCCAAGCCGTTCGCGCATTCTTCCCTCCCCTTTGAGCGCGAACGAATTCAGCCGGGCCTCACCGCCCGGCTTTTTTTATGGGCGCTGCAAACACGGCGCACATAAAAAACCCAGGGTCATAGCCCTGGGTTTGTGAACTCCCTACCGCTCCCGCTGGTAACTCATTTGCACCCCATGAAGCGATGCTATGGAGCAAAGCGTAACAGCACCGATGCCGCCGTAGGAATAGGTATTCCAGCGATAAAAATAGCTTTATGGAACCGAGGTCTCAGTCGGCGCACGTTCCGGCAGCGGCACCGGCTCGCCGACGAAGCGCGGCGTGGTGTCGAGCAGGAACAGATCCAGAATTGCCCACACCCTGGCCGCCACCTCGCGCGCATAGGGCTTGAAGGCAGGGCCAGAGCCCTCGCCCGCCGGGGCATACGCCACCGGCGACATGCCCAGCTTCTTGCCGATGAACAGGGCGCGATAGGCGTGGTAGTCCTGGGTGATGACGGTGACGCGCGTCAGCCCGAAGACCAGCTTGGCGCGGGCCATGGAGTCGAAGGTGCGAAAGCCGGCAAAGTCCAGCGTGATCGCCTGCGAGGGCACGCCGGCGGCCGTGAGCGCCTGCCACATCCGGCGCGGCTCGTTGTAGCTGGCATCGGGGTTGGCACCGGAGACGATGAGATGCTTGATGCGCCCCAGCTGATACAGCTCCACTGCCGCCGCCACCCTCCCGGCGAAGTGCGGGTTGGGCTCGCCGCCGCTGGTGAAGGGACTGGTGCCAAGCACCAGTCCCACCTCGTTCTCCGGCAGGGCCGCGAAGTTGGTGTAGAGGTAAGCCTCGGTGTTGTTGACCACCCAGAGATTGCCCAGCACCACCAGCACCGCACCGCCCAGCAGCAGCCCCGTCAGCGCGCGGCGGCCATACGTCAGCAGCCTGGCTTTGAGGGCTGTCGCCACGACGTGGTCTAGCCGAACAGCTTGCTGAGCATGAAGAAGAACAGGCCGAGCTGAACCGCCCAGAAGGTCGCGCGCAGCAGCACGTTGATCTTGCCGGTGCCGGAGAGATGCGCCAGCGACTGGCCGATGCGCGCGTACAGCACATAGGGCGCGAGCGGGGCAATCAGCTCCAGCTTGCCCGGCAGCTGGCCGGCGGCAAGCACGAGCACGGCGAAGGGCAGCAGGTTTTCAAGGCAGTTGGCATGCGCATCCGCAACGCGATTGACGAAGGGGATGTCGGCATCCGATTTCACCCCGCGCGGCCAGCTGTTGATGGGCGTGCCACCGAGAAACTTGAAGCCGCGATAGGCGAACACCAGCAGCACCAGCAACAGTGTCCAGCCCGCAAAACCCAGCAATGCGTGATATGCCGCCATGACTCGTCTCCTTCTAGTTTTGGAGTGCCGAGTCTACTTGGTGGAGAGCCGTTTCATCGCACTCTCAAGCCCTTTCAGGGTCATGCCGTACATGCGCTTTTCGCCCAAGAGCTCGTTGACCATGTTGATCGAGGTGGTGTGGCCCCAGTATTCCTCCGGCGTCGGATTGATCCACACCGCATGCTTGAACTGCGTGGTCAGGCGCTCGAACCAGGTGGCACCGGCTTCCTCGTTCCAGTGCTCGACACTCCCACCCGACTGGCCGATTTCATAGGGGCTCATGGTGGCATCGCCGACGAACACGATCTTGGTATCCGGCGTGTGCTTGCGGATCACATCGTAGAGCGGGATGCGCTCGCTGTTGCGACGCAGGTTGTCCTTCCACACGCTCTCGTAGACGAAGTTGTGGAAGTAGAAATGCTCGAAGTGCTTGAACTCGCCCTTGGCGGCCGAGAACAGCTCCTCGCAGACTTTCACATGCGGGTCCATCGAGCCGCCGATGTCGAGGAACAGCAGCACCTTCACGGTATTGCGCCGCTCCGGCTGCATGTGGATGTCGAGCCAGCCCGCGTTCTTCGCCGTGCCCTCGATGGTGCCATCGAGATCGAGAATATCCGGCACGCCCTGGCGCGCAAACCGCCTGAGCCGCCGCAGTGCCACCTTGATGTTGCGGGTGCCCAGCTCGATGGAGTCGTCGAGATTCTTGAACTCGCGCTTCTCCCACACCTTGGCCGCATTGCCGCCACCGCCCTTGCCGCCGATGCGCACGCCCTCCGGGTTGTAGCCGGAGTTTCCGAACGGCGAGGTGCCGCCGGTGCCGATCCACTTGCTGCCGCCCTCGTGGCGCTCCTTCTGCTCTTCGAGCCGCTTCTTGAGTGTTTCCATCAACTCGTCGAGACCGCCGAGTTTCTGGATCTTCGCCTTCTCCTCTTCGCTCAACACCTTCTCGAACTGCTTCTTCAGCCAGTCCTCCGGCAGCGAGGTGAAGAGATCACCAGTGACGGCTTCAACGCCCTTGAAGTAAGCCGCAAAAGCGCGGTCGAAGCGGTCGTAATGCGCCTCGTCTTTCACCAGCGTGGCGCGCGAGAGCACATAGAACTCGTCGATGGAGAACATCGCGAAGCCCCGGCTCAGGGCATCGAGCAGCATCAGGAACTCGCTGAGCGAGGCGGGCACGCCGGCGGCGCGGACTGCGGCGAAGAATGTGAATAGCATGGGCAGATTCTAACCCTGCCAACCGACATGATTCCCAGCAAAATCAGGCGCACCGCCGAAGCCCATCTCGCTGCCAGCGACCCTGTGATGGCCCGGCTCATCGAGCACTTTGGCCCGACGACCCTGGGCGCCAAGCACCGCGATCCCTTCCATGTGCTGTGCGCCTCCATCATCGGCCAGCAGCTCTCGGCCAAGGCCGCCGACACCATCCAGAAGCGTGTCGCCACCCTGCTCGGCGCACCGATGGATCAGTTCGAGCACGGCCACTTCGCCACCACCACGCAGGAGGCGTTGCGGGGCTGCGGCCTCTCCAATGCCAAGGCCAAGTGGCTGCTGGAGCTGGCGGCACGACGGGCCGACGGCCGCTTCGATGCCAGCGCACTGGCCAAGCTCGATGACGCCGCGCTCACCGCCGAACTCGATGCCCTGCCCGGCATTGGCCTGTGGACGGCGGAGATGATGCTGATCTTCGCCTTCGACCGGCTCGACGTGTTCTCGCTCGGCGATGTCGGCCTGCGAAACGCCATCAACAAGCTCTACGCGCCGACGGGCCGCGACGGCAAACCGAAAAAGCTCGACGACCGGAAGACCCTCAAGATCACCAAGCCCTGGTCGCCCTACCGCTCCATCGCCTGCTGGTATCTCTGGCGCGGCATCGACGGCGACATCGGCAACTGGACCTGAGCGCTAGGGCCCCGGACAGGCACCCAGATAGCGACCCGCAGTGACCACATTCGAGCTGATCGGCAGGCCATGCAAGGTGCCCTGCATCTGCATGGTCGCGTTCATGCGCGTGCCGCTGTACTGGCCTTCACCCACGCCGACCATCTGCCCCTGATCGGTGGCGCATTGCAGGCGCCAGCGCACCAGGCCGCCGCTGATCTGCTGCTCGGTCACCTTGCAGTCCTGCGCTTCGGGATTGGTCGGCGGCACCAGACTCGCAGGGGTGATGCAGTTGCGATTGACCACTTCGACGCCGTCTTTGCCGAACACCGGCATCTGCATGCCCTCCGGCAATTCGAAGCCTTCAGGCAGCTGGAAGCCCTCGATGCCCGACAGGCCGGGCACCGTCAGCTTGCTCTTGAACTCCCACTGGCCTTCGGTGAAATCCTGGGCTGTCGATGGCAGGGCTGCGCACAACAGGATGATGCTGGCAAAACGCATGAGCTACTCCAGAGAGCAAAGCTCAACCATTACGTCTCGACATGAACGCCACCCGCTCGAACAGATGCACATCGGCCTCGTTCTTGAGCAAGGCGCCGTAGAGCGGCGGCAGGGTTTTCTTGGTCGCGGTCTCTTTCAGCGCATCCACCGGAATGTCTTCGGCCACCAGCAGCTTCAGCCAGTCGAGCAGCTCGCTGGTGCTGGGCTTCTTCTTCAGGCCCTGGATTTCGCGCAGGCCGAAGAACACCTGCATCGCCTCGTTGATGAGCATTTTCTTGATCTGCGGAAAATGCACATCGACGATCTTCTGCATCGTCTCCTTGTCCGGAAACTTGATGTAGTGGAAGAAGCAGCGGCGCAGGAAGGCGTCCGGCAGCTCCTTCTCGTTGTTGCTGGTGATGAGGATGATGGGACGGTGCGTGGCGCGCACGGTCTGGCGGGTCTCGTGGACGTAGAACTCCATCTGGTCGAGTTCGCGCAGTAGGTCGTTGGGGAACTCGATGTCGGCCTTGTCGATCTCGTCGATCAGCAGCACCGGCCGCACGGGGGAATCGAAGCATTCCCAGAGCTTGCCCTTGACGATGTAGTTGCTGATCTCCCGGCTCTTCTCCTCGCCGAGCTGGGCGTCGCGCAGGCGCGCCACCGCATCGTATTCATAGAGGCCGTGCTGGGCCTTGGTGGTGGACTTGATGCCCCACTCCATGAACGGTGCGCCCAGCGCGGTGGCGATCTCTCGCGCCAGCTGGGTCTTGCCGGTGCCGGGTTCGCCCTTGACCAGCAACGGCCTTTGCAGGGTGACGGCGGCATTGACCGCGAGCATGAGGTCGTCGGTGGCGACGTAGTTTTCTGAGCCGGTGAACCGCACGGATGACTCTCCATGAATAGGGAGTGGTGAGTCTAACCAAGCGGGGGTGTTATCGTGCTTGTCCACCCCATCGCGCGATCCCGCCATGCATCTTCCCGCTCGCTTCGCCTGCCTCGTTCTTCTGGCCCTGCCGGGCCTCGCCTTCGCCCAGGTCGACGACACCGCCGTGCCGCTGCCCACCTGCGTGAAACCGGCCTTGCCGGCCATCGGTGCAACGCTCGACAAGGCGGCGGCCGAAAAGCTCAACGGCGACAGCAAGGTCTATGCAGCCTGCGCCGATGCCTACATGAAGGCGCGCCGGGCCACCGCCGACAAGTACCAGGCGGTCGCCAATGCCCAGATCACGGCGGCCAACGGCTTTGCTGCCGAGTTCAACGCCTATGCCAGCTCGCTGAGTGCCTTCAGCAAGGCGCAGGCGGCGGCACAGCCGAAGAAATAGAACGTCCCGCAAGGCAAAACGGCGACCTCAGGGTCGCCGTTTTGCCGATTGCAGCAGACGCTGAAGATCAGCCCTTGGCGCGGGCTTCGAGCATGGCCACGGCCGGTAGTTTTTTGCCTTCGAGAAACTCCAGGAAGGCACCGCCACCGGTGGAGACATAGCTCAACTTGTCGTAGACCTTGAACTTGTCCATCGCCGCCAGCGTGTCGCCACCGCCCGCCAGCGAGAACGCCGGGCTCTCAGCAATGGCCTCAGCCAGCACCTTGGTGCCGTTTGCAAAGCTGTTGAACTCGAACACGCCGACCGGGCCGTTCCACACAATCGTGCCGCAGGTCTTGAGCTTTGCAGCCAGCATGGCGGCGGTCTTGGGACCGATGTCGAGAATCATCTCGTCGGCCTCGACATCGTCCACCTTGCGGGTTTCGGCATGGGCTTCAGCCGAGAACTCCGGTGCCACCACCACGTCCACCGGCAGCGGGATGTCACCGCCACGGGCGCGGATCTTGGCGAGGATCTCGCGCGCGGTATCGAGCATGTCCTTCTCGTACAGCGACTTGCCCACCGGCTTGCCCATGGCGGCCAGGAAGGTGTTGGCAATGCCGCCGCCAACGATGAGCTGATCGGCCACATCGGCCAGACTCTTGAGCAGATCGAGCTTGGTCGAGACCTTGCTGCCGCCGACGATGACCGCCAGCGGCCGCTTGGGCGTGGCAAGCGCGCTGCCGAGTGCATCGAGTTCGGCCGCCAGCAGCGGGCCGGCGCAGGCGATGGGCGCGAACATGCCGGCACCGTGGGTCGAGCACTCGGCGCGGTGCGCGGTGCCGAAGGCGTCCATCACATAGATGTCGCAGAGCGCGGCCATCTTTTTCGACAGCGCCTCGTCGTTCTCCTTCTCGCCCTTCAAAAAGCGGGTGTTCTCGCCGAGCGCGATCTGGCCGGGTTGCAGGTCAATGCCTTCGATCCAGTTGCTGACGATGGGCACGGTGCGGCCCAGGTGTTCGGAGAGCCAGCCGGCCACAGGGGTGAGCGAATGCTCCGGGTCGAACTTGCCGGCCTTTGGGCGGCCGAGGTGGCTGACCACGATGACCGAGGCACCGCGTTCGAGTGCGAGCTTGAGCGTCGGCAGCGAGGCGCGCAGGCGGGCATCGCTGCTGATCTTGCCGTGCGAAATCGGCACGTTGAGGTCTTGGCGGATCAAGAGGCGCTTGCCTGCGAGATCGAGGTCGGTCATGCGGAGGACGGCGGTCATGGCGTGTTCCCTTGAAAGATTCAGAAAGTGAAAAGCCCCGTGTGGACGGGGCTTTTCGGATTGATGCGCGCAGATTATTTACCAGCGATGACGCGAACCATCTCAAGGCACTTGTTGGAGTAGCCCCACTCGTTGTCGTACCAGCTGACGAGCTTCACGAAGGTGGAATCGAGCACGATGCTGGCATCGGCATCGAAGATCGAGGTGCGGGCGTCGCCACGGAAATCGGTCGCGACCACCTTGTCTTCGGTGTAGCCGAGGATGCCCTTGAGAGCACCTTCGCTCTGTGCCTTGATCTCGGCCTTGATCTCTTCAAAGCTCGCGGGCTTCTCCAGCTCCGCCGTGAGGTCGACCACCGAGACATCGGAGGTCGGCACGCGGAACGACATGCCGGTGAGCTTCTTGTTGAGCGAGGGGATCACCACGCCGACTGCCTTGGCGGCACCGGTCGAGGAGGGGATGATGTTTTCCAGAATGCCGCGGCCGCCGCGCCAGTCTTTCTGGCTCGGACCGTCGACCGTCTTCTGCGTCGCGGTGGTGGCATGCACGGTGGTCATCAGGCCACGCTTGATGCCCCACTTGTCGTGGATGACCTTGGCGAGCGGTGCCAGGCAGTTGGTGGTGCAGGAGGCGTTGCTGACGATGGTCTCGCCGGCGTAGGTCTGGTGGTTGACGCCGTAGACGAACATCGGGGTGTCGTCCTTCGACGGGGCCGACAGCAGCACCTTCTTGGCACCGGCATCGAGATGCTTCTGTGCAGTGACCTTGTCGAGGAAAAGGCCGGTGGATTCGATGACGATATCCGCGCCGACTTCGCTCCACTTCAGATTCGCGGGGTCGCGCTCCTGGGTGAGGCGGATCTTCTTGCCGTTGACCAGCAGCGCGCCGTTTTCGATGGCGATGGTGCCCTTGAAGTGGCCATGCACCGAATCGTACTGAAGCATGTAGGCGAGGTAGTCCGGTTCGAGCAGGTCGTTGATGGCAACGATCTCGATGTCGCTGCCGAAGTTCTGCACGGCGGCGCGAAGCACGTTACGGCCAATGCGGCCGAAGCCGTTGATACCCACTTTGACGGTCATGAAAACTCCCAGAAAGTTCAGTTACGAGGCGACTTAAAAGGCAGCCGTGGATGCCAGAGCACTCAAGCTGTGGCCGCTGCGGGGCGCATATTGTAGCGGCTGGGCTGCGATTCGCCTTGCCAAAGAAAAAGGCCCAGCGTTGCCGCCGGGCCTTTTCTCAAAGCATGAAACTGCAACTCACTCTTCGTCGAGGGTGAAGCTGATCGGCAGCACCACCGAGAAGTACGGCGTGCCCGGCGCTTCGCCCGCTGCAACCGGCGGGAAACGGCCGGTGCGGGTGACCGCCTCAAGGCAGGCCTGATCCAGCAGCCTCGACCCGGTGCGACGGGTGATCTCCGAGCTGCTGATGGTGCCGGCACGATCAAACGTGATGCGCACCTGGCACTCGCCCTCATCACCGTTGTCAGCCGCTTTTTGCGGATAGACCACGTTCTTTGCCAACGCGCCCTGAATACGGCGGAAGTAGTCGGCACTGACCGAGGTCGCCACGGCAGGAGCCGGCGGTGCGGGAGGCGCAGGCGGAGCAGGCGGCGGCGTTGCGGCCACGACCGGCTCGTTCTTTTCGACCGGTGCGTCCACGACGATGTCCGGCTGCGGGGGCGGCGGTGTCGGCGAGGGTTGCGGCGGGGGCGGCACCTTGGGCGGCGGCGGTGGGGGCGGCAGCTTGGGCGGGGGTGGTGGGGGGGGCGGCGGGGGCGGGGGCGGCAGCTGGATCGCGATGGGGATTTTCTTCGGCGCGTTGTCGATCAGCTTGCGCGGATCGAACTTGACGAAAATCATCAGCAGCGCAAGCACCAGGAACAGCCCGAAGGTGGCGGCAGCACCCCAGATGACGATGGTGCGACTGACCATCGGCCTGCGGTGTGCCGGCAGCCGCTTGGGCGCTGGCGTATAGGTGGGCGTCGTCATTACTGCGGCGCCTCCGACATCAGCGAGACGCGGTAGAAACCGGCCGTGCTGAGTTCCTTGATGATGCCGTAGACCTTGCCGTACTGGGTGGAGTTGTCAGCGCGCACATAGACCACGGGGAAGCGGTCCTTGCCCGAAAACTGCTTGTAGCGAGGGAAGGCCTCGGCCAGCTTGGTCGGCAACTCGGCTTCGCTGAACTCGGAGGTGCGCTTGTTTTCCTCGAAGTAGTACTTGCCTTCAAGGTCAATCGACAGCACGAGCGGATCGACGGGCTTGCCCATCTCGTCCAGACCCGCTTTCGGCAACTTGACCGGCACCGCAGACAGCACCAGGGGTGCGGTCACGATGAAGATGATCAACAGCACCAGCATGACGTCGACCAACGGGGTTACGTTGATCTCCGACATCACGGCGCCTTCGTCGTCATCCTCACCGGATTTGACGTTCATACCCATAAGGGCTCTCCAATGAAATCACGCATGAGCAAACCTTTTGCAACGCACGATGGCGTCACTCAGGCGGGCTTGCGCTTGGCGAGCCGGCCGGAGAACACGCTGATCGCCGTGTTGAGGCGGCCGTTGTAGCGCGACAGGTCGGTGGTGAACTTGTTGTAAGCCAGAATGGCCGGAATGGCGGCGGCAAGGCCGATGCCGGTGGCCAGCAGCGCTTCGGCGATACCAGGGGCGACGGTGGACAGCGAGGTGTCCTTCATCGCGCCGATCTGGGTGAAGGTGTTCATGATGCCCACCACGGTGCCGAACAGACCGATGAAGGGCGAGGATGAACCCACCGAAGCCAGCGAGGGCAGCATGAACTGCATGCGGCGCGACTCCACCGAGAGTTCCTGGCGCATGGCGGTGGCGACGCGGTCGCGCACTTCGTGCAGGTTTTCGTGCTCGTGGTCGCCGGAGCCTTCGCGCCATTCCTCGACACCAGCCTGGAAGATGTCAGCCACCGGGTGGCCCTTGGCATCCTTGTAGGCAATCATCGAATCCAGATTGTTTTCCGCCATCACGTCTTCAAGGCGGTTGAGTGCGGCCTTGGAGCGCGCGAAGTCGAACCACTTGATGAAGGTGACCAGCGCCGCCCAGGCGAAGAACACGAGCAGCAAGCCCATGATGGACTTGACGATGGGGGTCGACTGCATGAACAAATGCGTCATCGACATGTTGGTGATTTCAGCGGCGGCATTCGGATCCACGGGCAACTCCGATTAATAGATTGAAATTGAACTACAGGGGGGATGGCGCACGACCAAATGCGAGATGCCTCTTTTTGGTGCGCGACGACTTGATTGGCGGATGCTACAGAAGATGAAAGGCGCGCGGCAACCGCGTGCGGTATTCAGAGACGCTGATAACGCAATGCCTATGCCATCAGAGTACGCAGGCGTGAGGCGATATTTTCTACTGTCATGCCGAAGTGCTGCATGAGTGCGGCATAGGGTGCGGATTCGCCAAAGGTATCGACGCCGATCACCTCGTCGGCGATGCCGCGCCAGATGGCGGTGACCCCGGCCTCCACTGCCAAGCGCTTGATGCCGCTCGGCAATACCTGTTCGCGGTAGGCGGCATCCTGCTGCCAGAAACGCTCCAGGCAGGGGATTGAAACCACGCGCACGGCACGGCCTTCTTCACCCAGTTTCTTCGCGGCGTTGACGGCCATTTCGACCTCAGAACCGGTGGCGATGATCACCACCTGCGGCTTGCTGGCCGGCTCCCACAGCACATAGCCGCCACGGGCGGCGAGTGCGGCGTGATCGGCCGCGTGCGCCTGGGGCGCGAGATTCTGGCGGGTCAGCACCAAGAGGCTGGGGCCATCCTTGCGCTCGATGGCGCACTTCCAGGCCACGGCCGTCTCGAAGGCATCGGCCGGACGCCAGAGCTGCACATTGGGGATGAGCCGCAGCGAGGCCATGTGCTCGACCGGCTGGTGCGTGGGGCCGTCCTCGCCGAGTGCGATGGAGTCGTGGGTGTAGACGTAGATGGTGGGGATGCGCATCAGCGCCGACAGGCGGATGGCATTGCGGGCGTAGTCGGAGAACACCAGGAAGGTGCCGCCAAAAGGCCGCAGGCCGCCGTGCAGGGTGATGCCGTTCAGGGCGGCACTCATGCCGAACTCGCGCACGCCCCAGTTGACGTAGTTGCCCGTGAGCGCGCCGTGACGCAGCGAGACGTGGCCCTTGAAATCGGTGCCGTTGGACTCGCCCAGGTCAGCCGAGCCGCCAAGCAGTTCCGGCAGCTTGGTCACCAGCGCCTCGATCACCGCCTTGCTGGACTTGCGGGTGGCATTGGGCTTGTCGGCGCGGCCGTGCTCGGCCACCAGTGCCTCTGAGAATGCGGCCCAGTCGGCCGGCAGCTCGCCCTTGATGCGACGGGTGAACTCGGCGGCATCCTGCGGAAACTGCCTTGCATAGGCGTCGAAGGTCTGGTTCCAGGCCTGCTGGCTGGCGGCACCCTTGGACTTGGCATTCCAGCCTTCGTAGATGGCCTGCGGGATCTCGAAAGGCGCATGGGTCCAGCCCAGCTTTTCGCGCGCGCCGGCAATCTCGGCGGCACCCAGCGGCGCACCGTGACATTTCTCCTTGCCGGCCAGCGTCGGGGCGCCGAAGCCGATCACGGTCTTGCAGC
>JAZKFO010000068.1:0-23739 GCA_040386395.1 Pseudomonadota bacterium
TCGACACCGGCCTTGCCGATGGCCATGGCGAGACGGCCCCAGTTGGCATCGCTGGCGAACATCGCCGTCTTCACCAGCGGCGAGTGGGCGATGGAGAGTGCGACTGCGCGGGCCTCGGCAGCCGTGCCCGCGCCGCCGACTGCAATCGTGATGAACTTGGTCGCACCCTCGCCATCGCGCACGATGGCATGCGCCAGTTCGCGGCAGACGTCTTCGATGGCGGCGGCAATCAGCGAATAGTCGGCATGCTGTGCGTCGACCTCCTGCAAGCCCACCTTGGCGGTGGCCAGCAAGACGCAGCTGTCGTTGGTGGAGGTGTCGCCATCCACCGTCACGCAGTTGAAGCTGCGCTCGGCCACATCGGCGACGAGTGCCTGGGTAGCCGCTGGCGTGAGTCGCGCATCGGTGGCGATGAAGCCCAGCATGGTCGCCATGTTGGGATGGATCATGCCCACGCCCTTGGCGATGCCGGTGACGGTGACCAGGCCCTGCGAGGTCTGCACCGTACGCGAGGCACCCTTGCCGACGGTGTCGGTGGTCATGATCGCGCGCATCGCGGCGAGCCAGCCATCGGCTGCAAGTGCCGCGACCGCAGCGGGCGCGGCAGCCACCATGCGCTCGACTGGCAGCTGCTGGCCAATCACGCCGGTGGAAAACGGCAGCACGCTGTCTGCCGCCACGCCGAGCGCGGCCGCCACGGCGGCACTGGTTTCGCTCGCGGCTGACAGACCGGCAGCACCGGTCGCGGCATTGGCATTGCCGCTGTTCACCAGCAGGGCGCGCAAGGGCCTGGCGGCGGCGAGACGCTCGCGGCACAGCAGCACCGGGGCGGCGGCAAAGGCGTTCTGGGTGAACACGCCGCCGATGCGGGCGCCTTCATCCAGGGCAATCACCAGCAGATCACGCTTGCCGGGTTTCTTGATGGCGGCTTCGGCCACGCCCAGGCGCACACCGGCAACTGGCAGCAGCGAGGTCGGCTCTGCGTAATTCACCGGCATGGCGTCGTCCCGTTGAAAACTAGGCCAGCTGGCCGTGGCACTGCTTGTATTTCTTGCCGCTGCCGCA
Source organism: Pseudomonadota bacterium (assembly GCA_040386395.1). Lineage (GTDB taxonomy): Bacteria > Pseudomonadota > Gammaproteobacteria > Nevskiales > Nevskiaceae > Stagnimonas. The sequence continues at coordinate 1,066 of JAZKFO010000068.1, forward strand.
GGGGCAGGGATCGTTACGGCCAACCTTGGGCAGCTCGCGCTGGAAGCTCTCCGGCTTGGCGGCCACGGGCTGCATGGGGCGCGGTTCCGGGGGCGTATCGTGCAGCACGTCCGGGGCCTGCGCATGCTGCAACTGCATCCTGCCCTCGGCCGCTTCGGCTGCCGCGCGGCGCTGGCTCTCGATGCGCTCCACCTCGGCCTCGCTCTGGATCTGCACGCGGGCGAGGATCGAAATCACCTCGGCCTTGAAGCGGCTCAGCATGTCGTTGAACATGCCGAAGGCTTCGCGCTTGTATTCCTGCTTGGGGTCTTTCTGCGCGTAGCCACGCAGGTGGATGCCCTGGCGAAGGTAGTCCATCGCCGCCAGATGCTCGCGCCAGAACTGGTCGATCACCTGCAGCATGATCGCCTTCTCGAAGTGCTCCAGCACGCCCGCGCCGACGCGGGCCTTCTTGTCTTCGTAGGCGGTGCGCACCAGCTCGGTCACTTTTGCGCGCACGCCCTTCTCATCAAGGCTGTCGTCTTCATCCAGCATCTTCTTCACGGGGAAGTCGATGCCGTAATCCTTCTTCATCGCCGCCTCCATCTCGTCGAGCTTCCACATCGACTCGATGGTCTGCGGCGGGATGTAGGTATCGACGAAGCCGGCCATGACGTCGGGGCGAATGTCATCCACCAGGGCCGTGACTTTCTCGGCACCCATCAGCTCGTCGCGCAGCTCGTAGACGGCCTTGCGCTGATCGTTGGCGACGTTGTCGTATTCGAGCAGATTCTTGCGGATGTCGAAATTGTGCGCTTCTACCTTGCGCTGTGCGGTTTCGATGGCGCGTGAAACCCAGCGGTGTTCGATCGCCTCGCCCGGCTGCATGCCGAGTCGCGTCAGCATCGCGCGCATCGAGGGCGGCGTGAAGATGCGCATCAGGGTGTCATCGAGCGAGAGATAGAAGCGGGTCGCACCCGGATCACCCTGGCGGCCGGAGCGGCCGCGCAACTGGTTGTCGATGCGGCGGCTTTCGTGGCGCTCGCTGCCGATCACATACAGGCCACCAGAGGCCTTCACCGCATCATGGCGCAGCTGCCAGTCGGCCTTGAGCCTGGCGCGCGTCGCCACGTCGTCTTCGGCCACGTCATGCAGCTCGGCTTCGAGCGAGCCACCCAGCACGATGTCGGTGCCGCGACCCGCCATGTTGGTGGCAATGGTGACGGTGTTGGGACGGCCGGCGTTGGCGATGATCTCGGCCTCGCGCTCATGCTGCTTGGCGTTCAGGACTTCGTGCTTGATGCTCTTTTCCGTGAGCAGCTTTGCCAGCAGTTCACTGGTCTCGATGCTCGCGGTGCCGACCAGCACCGGCTGCTGGCGCTTGTTGGCCTCGACGATCTCGGCGATGACGGCATCGAACTTTTCCTTCGCCGAAATGAACACCTGGTCGCCCTGGTCCTTGCGCACCATCGAGCGATTGGTGGGGATTACCACCACTTCGAGCTTGTAGATGTTCTGGAACTCGAAGGCCTCGGTGTCGGCCGTGCCGGTCATGCCCGCGAGCTTCTTGTAGAGACGGAAATAGTTCTGGAAGGTGATCGAAGCCAGCGTCTGATTCTCCTGCTGGATGTTGACGCCCTCTTTCGCCTCGACGGCCTGGTGCAGGCCATCGCTCCAGCGGCGGCCACTCATCAGGCGGCCGGTGAACTCGTCGACGATGATCACCTGCCCGCCGCGCACGATGTACTCGACATCGCGCTTGTAGAGGTGATGCGCACGCAGCAATGCATTGAGGTGATGCACGAGGATGATGTGGCTGGCGTCGTAGAGCGATTCGCCCTCGGCCAGCAGGCCCACATCGCGCATGAAGGCTTCGGTCTTCTCGAAGCCGGTTTCGGAGAGGTGGATCTGTTTGCCTTTTTCATCGGCAAAGAAGTCGCCTTCCTCTTCCTCGGTTTTCTGAGCCTTCAGCTGCGGGATGATGGCGTTGATCTTCTGCCACAGCGCCGGGTCGTCATCGGCCGGGCCTGAGATGATCAGCGGCGTGCGGGCCTCGTCGATCAGGATCGAATCGACTTCGTCGACGATGGCGTAGTGCTGGCCGCGCTGCACCTTCTGGTCGAGCGCGAAGGCCATGTTGTCGCGCAGGTAGTCGAAGCCGTATTCGTTGTTGGTGCCGTAGGTGATGTCGGCGGCGTAGGCGGCCTTCTTTTCCTCGTTGCTCTGGCCGGAGACGACCACGCCGACGGTGAGACCCAGGAAACCATAGAGCTTGCCCATCCACTCGGCATCGCGGCGGGCGAGGTAGTCGTTGACGGTGACGACGTGAACACCCTTGCCTTCCAGCGCATTGAGATAGACCGGCAGGGTCGCCATCAGCGTCTTGCCTTCGCCGGTGCGCATCTCGGCGATCTTGCCTTCGTTCAACACCGAGCCGCCGATGAGCTGCACGTCGAAGTGGCGCATGTTCATCACGCGCTTGCCGGCTTCGCGGGCGACCGCAAAGGCATCGTTGCGGATGGCTGCAAGCGTTTCGCCCTGGGCGAGGCGATCCTTCAGAACCTGGGTTTGTGCGGTGAGCTCAGCATCGCTCAGGGCTGCATAGCGAGACTCCAGGCTGCCTACCTGATCGACGACTTCCTTGCGGAAACGGGTGACGAGACGCTGGTTGCGGCTCCCGAAGATTCGGGTGAGCAGATTGTTGATCATGTAAAGGGTTCACTGGCGCAGTGGTGGGCGTTAAGGCCCATGCGCGGGTCGGTCAAAGTAAGCCCGCATTATGCCAGTGGTTGCTGCCCGCCTCTTTTTCAAGTGAGGGGCTGAATGTCGCGCTCGCAACGCTCAGCGCGAAGCGGCGATGTACTGCGCGGGATTGACCGGCGAGCCGTTGAGCAGCACCTCGAAATGCACATGCGGCCCGGTGGAGCGGCCGGAGCTGCCCATCAGCGCCAGGCGCTGGCCCTTGCGGATGGTGTCGCCCGCTTTCACCAGCGAGGCGGCATTGTGGCCGTAGCGGGTGACGTAGCCGTTGCCGTGGTTGACCTCGACGAGATTGCCGTAGCCGCTGCGATCGCCCGCAAAGCTCACCACACCGGCACCCACGGCGACCACGCTGCTGCCATGCGCGCCTGCGAAATCGACACCTTCATGGAAAGCGCCACGGCCACTGAAAGGATCGGTGCGATAGCCGAACAGCGAGGACACGAAGCCGGTCAGCACCGGCCAGCCGCTGGGCATCACCTCCTGCTGCATGCGGCTTGCCATCAGGAGGTCTTCAAGCACGCGCATCTGGCGCTGGCGCTCGCTGAGCTTGGTCTCGAAGCGCTCGATGGATTGCAGCAGAGGGTCCTGCGCGGGCCCTGCCTCGGCAAGTTCCAGCGTCTCCGGGCCGCCGAGTGCGGGCGGACGGTTGAAGTTGAATTCCTTGGGGTCGAGGTCGGCGACCTTCACCATGCGCTCACCGGCGGCATCCAGACGCATCATCTGCGCATTCAGCTCCGCCATGCGGCGGGCCAGGGCGTGGGTGTTTTCTTCGGCGGCGGCGCGGGCGGTGGCCAGCTCTTGACGCTGCGACTTGATCTCGGCGTTCCAGCTCGCCATCAGGTGTTCCGGCAGCAGGCTCTGGCCGCTGTTGGCGTGGTAGCCCACGGCAAAGCTCAGGCTCAGTGCGCCAACGACCAGCAGGGCCAGCGGCATCCAGAGGGTGAAATGGGCTGCATCGAGACGCAGTTTCCAGGTTTTGCCACGGGCGTGGCTGACTACAATGACATCCATAAAGCCTGACTCTCCAACTAACTGGGTCTCAACAGTGAATGCCACCCGCTTGGACATGCACCTCGAACACTCTGCGTCACTGCCGCAGGGCCTGATGGCCCATGCGCGGCAACTCATTGAACTCAACCGTGCCCTCAAGAGCTGGCTGGCACCCTGGGGTGCTTGGACACAACACATCTCGCTCGCCAACTTCCGGTCGCCCTCGGCGACGCTTTTCGTTGCCAGTGCCGCCGTAGCGACTCCGCTGCGCTACCGCCAGCAGGAGATTCTGGCCTGGCTCGGTGAGCAAACCGGGGAGCGGTTTACACGGCTGGAGGTCAGCGTCCGCGCCCTGCCTAGACAACGTTCAGCCGGAGTTTAGGCAGCGCTTTTTGCCGAAAGCAAGCAGTTGCTGACAGGTGGCGGGCAAAAATCAAGCCTAATCAGGCCAAAAAAGCACCGAATCCGCAGATTATTTTAGGCGGCCAGCGCGTGCATCGAGGTCACGGCGGGGGCCACGGCCCGATCATCTGAAAAAGTCACCCATTCCCAGGCCGTCGGGTCTTTCAGCACCGCGCAGGCAAGTTGATTGTTGAGCGCATGGCCGGATTTATAGGCGCTGTAGGCCGCCAGCAGCGGCGCACCGACCAGGTACAGATCGCCGACGGCATCGAGAATCTTGTGACGCACGAACTCGTCGTCGTAGCGCAGGCCGTCGGGGTTGACCACCCGGTAGTTATCGAGCGCGACGGCATTGTCCATGCTCGCCCCCAGCGCCAGGTTGCGGGCGCGCATCACCTCGAAATCGCGCATGAAGCCAAAGGTGCGGGCGCGGGAGACTTCCTTCACGTAGTTGCTGGGGGTGAACTCCAGCACGGCGGTCTGCGCCGAGGTCTTGAACGCCGGGTGCTTGAACTCGATGCCGAAACTCAGGCGATAGCCTTCGTAGGGGTCGAGCCGGGCGGTCTTGTCGCCCTCCTTCACTTCCACCGTGCGGGTGATGCGCATGAAGCGGCGCGGGGCGGCCTGCGGCACTACCCCCGTGCTCTGCAACAGATAGATGAAAGGTGCGGCCGAGCCATCGAGGATGGGGATTTCCGGCGACGAGAGTTCGATGATGCAGTTGTCGATGCTCAGGCCAAACAGCGCCGACATGATGTGCTCGACGGTCGCCACCTTGACGCCATCCCTGATCAGCGTGCTGCACATCGTGGCCTCGCCCACCAGCAGGGCGCTGGCGGCAATCTCGACGGGGGGATTGAGATCGGTGCGGCGGAAGACGATGCCGGTATCGACCGGTGCCGGCAACATGGAGATATGCACCTGACGCCCGCCATGCAGGCCAATGCCGCTGGCGCGGATGGGTGCTTTGAGGGTGTGCTGGGGGATCATGGCGGGACTTGAGAGCAGGATTCGCGAGCAGTTTACAAGCAGCGGCAGCCGCGACGGGCCAAGCCCTGACTATGGGCTGGATAGTCGCCCACAAAAAACGGCGCGAATGCTTTCAGGCATTCGCGCCGTCATTACGGCCCGCCGAGCGGGGGCGACCTGCCCTCAAAGCCTTCTGCAAAGGCTTCGGGGGCCACATGGCCGGGGCGGGGCTTGATGAGGCCGCCGCCGCTCAGCGCATGCAGTCTGCTAGTCCGCCTGTGCGCGAAGGAAGGCGGGCACGTCGAGCACGTCGTCGCTCAAGTCTTCAAGCCAGCTCTTGCCGTGGGTGCCGGTGGCGGCCATCTGCGGACGCGGATAGCTGCTGTCCGAGGCCATCGGGCGCAGGCCCGGCACGCGCGGCGTCATCTGCGGCTGGCGCGTCTGCACCTGCGCGGCGGGATGGCCCATGTGGCCCATCGACGAGGCACCACCCAGACCCGGCACCATCGAGCGACGCGCCGCCTGCTCGCGCGAGCGGAAGTCGACGATGTTGGTGTTCTCGTGAACGCGCGTGCTGGCCAGACCCGTGGCCACCACCGTCACCCGCAGCTCGCCGTTGAGGCTGGGGTCGATGGAGGTGCCGCACTTGATGTCGGCCTCCTCGCTCGCCACTTCGCCGACGTGCTGCATGATGTAGTCGTGCTCGTCGAGGGTCAGTGTCTCGTCGCAGGTGATGTTGACCAAGATGCCGCGCGCGCCGCTGATCTGGATATCGTCGAGCAGGGGCGAGGAGAGTGCGGCTTCCACCGCCTTCTTCGCGCGGTCTTCGCCGGCGGCCTTGCCGATGCCCATCATCGCCATGCCGCGCGCGCCCATGACGGTGCGCACGTCGGCGAAGTCGAGGTTGATCTCGCCCGGACGGGTGATGAGGTCGCTGATGCCGAGCACGGCGTTCTGCAACACATCGTTGGCGGCCTTGAAGGCATTCATCAGGCTCACCGAGCCACCCAGCACGAGCTTCAGCTTCTCGTTGGGGATGACGATCAGCGAGTCGACATGCTGCTGCAGCTGCATGATGCCCTGCTGCGCCTGCGCCATGCGCTTCTTGCCTTCGCTGGGGAAGGGCTTGGTGACGACGGCGACGGTGAGGATCTTCATCTCCTTCGCCACTTCGGCGATCACCGGTGCCGCACCGGTGCCGGTGCCGCCACCCATGCCGGCGGTGATGAAGAGCAGGTCGGTGCCTTCGAGCATTTCAGCGATGCGCTCGCGGTCTTCGTCTGCCGACTGGCGACCGATTTCCGGGTTGCTACCCGCACCGAGACCGCGCGTGAGTGCCGCACCCAGTTGCAGCTGGTTGGTGGTCACACACTTTTCCAGATGGTCACGGTCGGTGTTGCTGACGATGAACTCCACGCCGCCGATACCGCCCTGTGCCATCTGGTTGACGGTGTTGCAGCCACCGCCGCCGACACCGATCACACGGATGATTGCCGTTGAACGCAAACCATCCACCAGTTGAAACGTTTCTTGAATTGCCCCTGCCATAACACTCTCCTTGAGTTGAACACCAATGGCCTTGCCCCGGCCCTCACCACGAACGAATCGCGCCGCCTCGAGAGGCCGCGCGCCTGAAAACTAGAAATTGCCCTTGAACCAGTCCTTGAGCCGCGCCAGCAAATCTGGGCCGCTGCCGCCGTTGAGTGCCGAGCTGACCAGCTCCGGCTTCATCTTCTTGGCGTAGAGCAGCAGACCCGCACCGGTGGCCAGGCCCGCATCGCGACTGACGGCATCGATGCCTTCCACGCCATGCGCGAAGCCGAGCCGCACCGGCACTTCCAGCACCTCTTCGGCCAGTTCCACCACGCCCGCCATCTGCGCCGCACCGCCGGTGAGCACCACGCCGCCGGGGATGCGCCCCAGCATGTCGGCGCGATGCAGTTCCTTTGCCACGTAGCGGAACAGCTCTTCGTAGCGGGGGCGGATCACCTCGGCCAGCATGCTTCGCGAGAAGGTGCGCGGCTGTGCGCCCTGGTTGCCCTCGCCCACGCTCGGCGCCTCGATCTGCTCATCGGCCTGCACCATCCAGGGCTGCGCGCAGCCGTAGTGCAGCTTGATGTTTTCGGCATGCTGCGCCGGCGTGCGGAAGGCCACCGCGATGTCGTTGGTGACCTGATCACCCGCAATCGGCAGCACCGCGGTGTGGCGGATGGCCCCACCCTGGTACACCGAGATGTCGGTGGTGCCGCCACCGATGTCGAGGCAGCAGATGCCGAGTTCGATCTCGTCATCGGTGAGCACCGCATGGGCGCTGGCGAGGTGCGAGATCACCAGCTTCTCCACTTGCAGGCCGCATTTCTCCACACACTTGTAGAGGTTCTGCGCCGCCGAAACCGAGCCGGTGATGATGTGGACATTGACGTCGAGCCGCACCGCACTCATGCCGACCGGATCCTGGATGCCCTCCTGCCCGTCCACCACGAATTCCTGGGCGATGACGTGCAGCACCTGCTGATCGGCTGGCACCGGAATGGCCGAGCCGTTCTCGATCACCGCATCGACGTCCTTCTTCTGCACCTCGTGGTGCTTGATCGCCGCCACACCCGACTTGGTCACGCTCTTGATGTGCGCGCCGGCGATGGCAACGTAGGCCATGCTGGCGCGGCAGTTGGCCATGTGCTCGGCGTTCTCCACCGCGCGCTGGATGGCGAGCACGGTGGCGTCGATGTTGGCGATCACGCCTTTCTTCAGACCCTTGTTGGGGTACTGGCCCAGGCCCACCACTTGCAGCTTGCCCTCTGCGGTGATTTCACCCACCAAGGCCGCCACCTTGGAGGTGCCGACATCAAGTGCAAACAAATACTGCGGGGTAGGACGGCGACTCATGGTGTGGCTCCGGGTGCGACTTCTGCGCGAGCGGCGGCAGGGGTCGATGCATCAAGGGTTGATTGATCTGCACTGGCGTCTTGCCGGTGCTGGGTTTCAGTGGCGTCGCGCCAGCTCACGGCAAAGCCGTTGGCGTAGCGCAGGTCGATGCGCTGCGCCGCATCGAGGCGGCTGCCGAGTGCCGGCAGCACGATGTTCTTCAGGCGCTGCACCTGCTCGACCGGGTTGCCGCGGCCGAAGCGCAGCATCACGCTGGTCTGAGTGGTGCCGGTCCATTCGCCGCGCGCATCCTGGGTGAGGCCCGTGAGCGCAAACGGGGTCTCGCCAAGGCGATCGGTGAGCTGGCTGTACATCGCCATCACTTCGCGCTCGCGGCCGGCGGCGCCGCCAAGCCTGGGCAGCGTCGGCGACAGCGCCACGTTGCCGGGCGGGAACACGATGCCCTCGGTGGAGAGCGCATCGCGTTCACCCCAGCGCGCGAACGTCTCGCGCTCGGTGATGCGCACCGCCAGCCGTGCCGGCCACTGGCGGTCGATACGCACCTGCGCGACCCAGGGCAGGCGCTCGACGGCCGCGCGCAGGGCTTCGAGGTCCAGCGCGAACAGCTTGTTCGATTCGAGCAGCGGACTGGCAGCAGTGCGCACCTCATCCGGCTGCACATTGCGCAGCGCGCCGGTGATGGCCAGTTCGCGCACCGGCGCATCGAAACGGTTCAAGGTGAACTGGCCCAGCGCATAGGTGGAGAGCACGGCCAGCACGCTGATCGCCACGCGCAGCAGCACGGGCGGCAGGCCATCGCCGATCGCGCCGGCTTCCGCCCGCTGCATGCGGCCCATCGGCAGCGCGAGCGTGCTCATGCGGCTTGCTCCAAGGTGGCTTCAAGCAGCGACCAGCACAGTTCCGCATAGCTCATTCCACTCACCTTGGCGGCCATCGGCACCAGCGAGTGCGAGGTCATGCCCGGAAGAGTGTTGAGTTCGAGCAGCTGCGGAATGCCATCCGCCGCCATCAGGAAATCCACCCGGCCCCAGTCCTTGCAGCCCACCAGCGCAAAGGCCTTCAGGCAGAGTTGCTGGATGCTTTTCTCATGCTCAGGGCTCAGGCCTGCCGGGCAGAGATAGCGGGTGTTGTCGCTGATGTACTTGGCGTTGTAGTCGTAGAACTCGCCATCCGGCTCGATGCGGATGACGGGCAGTGCCACGCCGCGCAGCACCGGGCAGGTGTACTCGGCGTGCTGGTCGCCCCCGTCGATGAACTGCTCGGCCATGACCGTGTTCTGCCGGGCATCGCCCTGCGCCAGCGTGAAGGCGGCGGCCACCTGCGCTGCCGACTTCACCTTGCTCACACCAACGCTGCTGCCATCCGCAGCGGGCTTGATGATGAAGGGGTAGCCGAAGTGTTGTGCGGCGGCCTCGGCATCGGCCACTGATTCGAGCACGCGGAAGTCGGGCGTGGCCAGGCCTTCGGCTTTCCAGATGCGCTTGGTGGTGAGCTTGTCCATGGCGATGGCCGAAGGCCCCACGCCACTGCCCGCATACGGCAGGCCGAGCAGATCGAGAATCGCCTGCACCGTGCCATCTTCGCCGCCGGTGCCGTGCAGGATGTTGAAGACACGATCGAAGCCCTGTGTCTTCAATGCGAACAATTGTGCTGGCTCAGCAATGTCGAGCCCGTGGGCATCCACACCTTTTTCGAGCAGGGCTTTGGTCACGCCCTCACCGCTCCACAGCGACACCTGCCGCTCGGCCGACCAGCCGCCCATGAGCACAGCGACTTTCCCAAACACTTTCGGATCGCTCACGGTCTTCATGCCGCGTCTCCAACCACTTTCACTTCGGCATGCAGCTCGATGCCGGTCTGCTGCTTCACGGTGTCGCGCAGATAGGCGATCAACAGCTCGACATCCGCTGCGCGCGCACCCTCTTCGGTGAGCACGAAGTTGGCGTGCTGCATCGACACCGTCGCACCGCCGATGCGATGGCCCTTCAGGCCGCAGGACTCGATCAGGCGCGCCGCGTGATCGCCGGGCGGATTGCGGAAAGTGCTGCCCGCACTCGGCTTGCCGACCGGCTGGGTTGCTTTGCGCTTGGCGAGGGACTCGCGCGTGTAGCGTTCGTGGGCACCATCCGCATCGGGCGTGACGTTGAAGCGCGCGGCGATGAAGCCGATGGCGCGCGTAGGTAGCAAGACCTCGCGGTAGGTAAAGCGGAAGTCGCCTGCGGGCAGCCATTCGGTGCCGCCATCGCGGCGGATGATCTCGGCCTCTTGGACTTGCGGCCAGGTCTCGCCGCCCCAGGCACCGGCATTCATCGCCAGTGCGCCGCCGACAGTGCCTGGGATGCCGGCCATGAAGCCGAGGCCTGCGAGCTTTTCATCCTTCGCAAACTTGGCGAGGCGAGCGCAGTGGGTGCCGGCTTCGGCGTAAATCGTCTCACCGCGTCCGGCGTGGTCGATCTGCTCGCTCTCGCGGCGCAGCACATCGAGCGCGCCATGCAGATGAATCACGGTGCCGGCAAAGCCCCCATCGCGCACCAGCAGATTGCTGCCCAGGCCGAGCCAGAGCAGCGGCTCGCCGACAGGCAAGGCACGCACAAAGGTGATGAGATCTTCGCGATCGGCCGGCTCGAAGAAGGTCTTGGCCGGGCCACCGACGCGCCAGCTCGTGTGGCGCGAGAGCAGTTCGTTGTGCTTGATGGAGCCGCGCACGTTCATGGCGCGCTCCCGTATTGCGCGACCAGCAAACCCGGCGCATTGCCGACATCGCCCGCGCCGACGGTGAGCAGCACATCGCCATCGCGCACCACGCCGCGCAGCGCTTCGGGCAGTTCGGCGACGGCCTTCAGCACGACCGGCTCGACCTTGCCGCGCGCACGGATGCCGCGTGCGAGCGCCTTGCTGTCGTAGCCCGCAATCGGCGCTTCGCCGGCGGCGTAGACGTCGAACAGCAGCAGGGCATCGACACTCGAAAGAATCTCGCCAAACTCGTCGAACAGATCGCGCGTGCGGCTGTAGCGGTGAGGCTGAAAGGCCACGACGAGGCGCTGCGTGGGATGCGCACTGCGCACCGCCTCGAAGGTCGCCGCCAGCTCACGCGGGTGATGGCCGTAGTCGTCGATGAGCGTGATCTGTGCGCCATCGACGGACAGCTGGCCGTGTGGCTCGCAACGGCGGCCCACGCCTGCAAAGCTCGATAGAGCCTTCTGCATCGAGGCAATGTTCACGCCCAGCTCCTGCGCGATGGCGAGGGCCGCCAGCGTGTTCTGCACGTTGTGGCGGCCCGGCAGGTTGAGGTGAAACTCTTCACGCGTGCCGTCCTTGAAGATGGCGGTGAAGTGCGACCCGCTACCTTCGGGCCGCACGTCGATGGCGCGCACGTCGGCGTCCTCGGCGAAGCCATAGGTGATGACCGGACGGCCAATGGTCGGCAGCAGTTCGCGGACCACTTGATCGTCTACACACAACACGGCGAGGCCGTAGAACGGCAGGCGGTTGAGGAACTCGACGAAGGTGGCCTTCAGCTTCTCGAAATCGCCGCCGTAGGTTTCCAGATGATCGGCGTCGATGTTGGTGACGGCGGCGATCATCGGCGAGAGGTGGAGAAAGCTGGCATCGCTCTCGTCGGCTTCAGCCACCAGATACTGCCCTGCGCCGAGCTTGGCGTTCGCATCGGCCCCTTTCACCTTGCCGCCGACCACGAAGGTGGGGTCAAGCCCGCCCTCGGCCAGCACGCTGGCGACGAGGCTCGTCGTGGTGGTCTTGCCATGCGTGCCGGCGATGGCGATGCCGTAGCGGAAGCGCATCAGCTCCGCCAGCATCTCGGCGCGGCGCACGACCGGGATGCGGTGTTCGCGCGCGTATTCGAGTTCGGGGTTGCCGGTCTTCACTGCGGTCGAAACTACGATGACATCGGCACCGATGGCATTGTCGGCGGCGTGGCCGAAGAACACCTTCGCACCCATGCCCTGCAGGCGTTGCGTCGCAGGAGAGGCCTTGAGATCCGTGCCGCTCACGGCATAGCCCAAGTTCAGCAGCACTTCGGCGATGCCGCTCATGCCGCTGCCACCGATGCCGAGAAAATGGACTTGGCGCACGCGGCGCATGGGGGATTTGGCGAGGCTCATTTCTTGGCCTCCGCAGCGGCCAACAGTGCGACCACGATGTCTTCGGTCGAGCGCGTCCAGGCCTTCGCACGTGCGGCTTCGCTCATGCGGAGGAGTGCAGGGCGATCCGCGAGCAGTTTTTGCAGTTCGTCAGCGAGGCGCTGCGGCGTGAGATCGCGCTCCTGAATCAGCAGCGCGGCACCCGCATCGGCGAGATAGCGCGCATTGGCGGTCTGGTGGTCATCCACCGCGAAGGGGAATGGCACCAGCAGACTGGCGCAACCGGCGGCCGAGAGTTCGGCAATGGTCGAAGCACCGCTGCGGCAGATCACCAGATCGGCGGCGGCATAGGCGGTGGGCATGTCGGTGATGAAGGCTTCGACCGTCGCCCGCACGTCGGTCGCTTCGGCGTAGGCGGCCTGTGCCACGGCGAGCGTGCGGCCGGCCTGATGGCGTACCGCTGGGCGTTGATCGGCGGGCATCAGTGCCAGCGCCTGCGGCACGATCTGGTTCAGCGCCTTGGCACCCTGTGAGCCGCCGACGATCAGCACCGTGGCAGCACCCTGATGTGCCAGCCGCAGCGCCGGTGCCGGCAGTTCGGCAAAGCCCGCACGCACCGGATTGCCCACGGTCTGCGCCTTGCTGGCAAAGGTGTTGGGGAAGGCTTGCAGCACCGTGGTGGCGATGCGCGCGAGCAGGCGGTTGGTGAGGCCCGCAGCAGCGTTCTGCTCGTGAATCACCAGCGGCGTGCGACTCAACCAGGCCGCGAGGCCGCCGGGGCCAGCGGCGAAGCCACCCATGCCGAGCACGACCTGAGGCTGCACCTTGCGCAACACACTGAAGGCATCGCGCAGCGCGCGCGCGAGCAGCAAGGGCGCGGCGAAGAGCTTCATCACGCCCTTGCCGCGCAGGCCCGTGATGCGCACGAACTCGATGGGGAAACCGGCTTCGGGCACTTTGCGAGACTCGAAGGAATCGGGAGCGCCCATCCAAGTCACCGAGTGACCGAGTTCTTTCAGGCGCGCAGCCACGGCGAGCGCGGGGAAGACGTGGCCTCCTGTACCGCCGGCCATGATGAGGACGTTCATGCTGGCCATCCCTGGCGCGACAGCACCCTTTTGAACGAGCCCTGGGCGCACATCCCTGTGCGCCCGCGAACCGGGGCCGAGTGCCATTCAAGGCACTCGTCCTGAGTCCGGTTCGCCATGATGAGCACGTTCATGCTGGCTCCTTGCGCGCGAAGCGTGCCGCCACTGCGGCACGCACCGGCGAGAGCCAATCGGCAAAGCTGAAAGCGGCTTGCTGGGTCTGCACCGCACGGCCAGAAAGGGTGCGGTTGCGCGGCTTGGGCATGAGTGCGAGCGCCGCACGGTTTTCGTAATCGACGCGCAGCATCAGGCCGATCATCAGGCTCACCGTGACGAGCGAGGAACCGCCGTAGGAAATCAGCGGCAGCGTCAGGCCCTTGGTGGGCAGCGCGCCCATGTTGACCGCCATGTTGATGAGCGCCTGCAAGCCCAGCCAGCCGGCGAGGCCGTAGCAGAGATAGCCGGCAAAGCGGCGGTCGAGCTGCTCGGCGGTCTGGCCGATCTTGAAGCCGCGCCACACCACCACCGCGAACAGCGCGATGAGCAGCAGTACACCGCCCAAGCCGAACTCTTCGGCGAGGATGGCGAAGATGAAATCGGTGTGCATTTCCGGCAGATACATGAGCTTCTGCACGCTGTTGCCTAGGCCCACGCCCGTCCACTCGCCGCGCCCGACGGCGATCAGCGACTGGGTGAGCTGAAAGCCGGAGCCGAGCGCGTCTTCCCAGGGGTTCATGAACGACGTGACGCGCTTCATGCGGTAGGCCATGGTCATCACCAGCACAGTGATGCCGCCTGCTGCGAGTGCCGCCAGCACACCCAGCCAGAGCAGGCGCGCGCCGCCGAGGAACAGCATCAGGAAGGTGACGGCGAGAAGAATCACCGTCGCACCGAGATCGGGTTCCATCAGGAAGAAGAACAGCAGCGGGGCGAGGAAAATCATGGGATTGATGAAGCCCATGAAGGTGGTCTGGATCTGCGCCTGCCGCTTCACGATGTGGCCAGCGAGCCAGACGATGAAGGCCAGGCGTGCCGGCTCGCTGGCTTGCAGGCGGAAGAGTCCCGGAATGTCGAGCCAGCGGCGCGCGCCGTTGACGGTGACGCCTGCCACCGCGACGGTTGCGAGCAGCACCACGGCGAGGGCGAGCAGCCACCAGCGGCTCTTCTGCCACCAGGCGCTCGGCACGCAGAACATCGCGCTGCACGCCGCGAGGCCAATGGCGATGAAGATGAGCTGCCGCCAGAAGAAGAACATCGACGAGCCGCCGAGTTTTTCGCCCACCGCCACGCTCGCGGAGGCGACCATCACCAGACCCCAGCTCAGCAGGGCAGCGAGGGCGAGGCAGAACGGCGCGTCTAGGCCGTATTTGGGGTTGGGCAGGCTGAAGTCGTTCACGACATCGCTCCCACGGCGCGCTCAAATTGCTCACCGCGATCCACATAACTCTTGAACTGATCGAAGCTCGCGCAGGCCGGCGAGAGCAGCACGGCGGTACCGGGCTGGGTCAGCGTGCGGGCGCGCTTCAAGGCGTCGGCCATGGTCGCCTCGCGATAGACCGGCACGCTGCCGTAGATGGCGGCTTCGATCTTCGCGGCATCCTCACCGAACAACACGGCGGCCGAACCCTTTTGTGCGAGTGCGGCCGCGAGCGGGCCGAAGTCCTGCCCCTTGCCCTGGCCGCCGCCGAGCCAGACCACGGGCGCAGGCAGGCCACGAATGGCGGCGAGCGTGCTGCCGACGTTGGTGCCCTTGCTGTCGTTGTAGTAGCGCGCCCCGGCGATTTCGCCCGCCAGCGCGCAGCGGTGCGGCAGGCCGCGAAAGTCGGTGAGCGCGCGCAGTGCCGTCGCACGCGGCAGGTCGGCCGCTTCGATCAGTGCGAGGGCGGCGAGTGCATTGGCGGCGTTGTGCAGGCCGGCGATCTTGAGCTGGTTGAGCGGCAGCAGGCGGTCACGCGCGGTGGCGAGTGCGACTTCGCCGCGCTGGTCGCTCAAGCCAAACTCGCCCGGTGCGCGCGGCGCATCCAGACCAAAGCTGAGCTTGCGCCGCGCCTGGTCGCTGCCCTGCCGGGTGGCCGCATCATCACGGTTGATGACGGCCACTTCGCAGCCATTGAAGATGCGCGCCTTCGCCGCCGCGTAGCTCGCCATGTCGCCGTGGCGGTCGAGATGGTCTTCGCTCAGATTGAGAAAGGCCGCCGCCTTGCAGCGCAGCGTGTGCGTGGTGTCGAGCTGGAAACTGGACAGCTCCAGCACGTAGAGCTTCGGCTCGTCCTGCAACAGCTCCAAGGCGGGCTGGCCTAGGTTGCCGCCGATGGCGACCTTGATGCCGGCGGCCTTGGCCATCGCGCCCACCAGCGTGGTGACGGTGCTCTTGCCATTGCTTCCGGTGATGCCGATGACAGGTGCCTTTGCGGCACGCGCGAACAGCTCGACGTCACCGATCAGCGCCACCTTGGCGGCGCGCAATTTGCTGATGAAGGGGTCGCGCAAGTCCACACCCGGCGACACCACAGCCTCGGTGAACTGGCTCAGTGGTTCGGGGGCATCAAACCTGCCCAGGCGGAAGTCGGCCGTCTGGAACATCGCGCGCAGCGCCTCGATGCCGGCCGGCGCTGGACGCGAGTCGGTGACGACAATCGACGCCCCCTCGCGCGCCAGATAGCGCAACGCCGAGGCCCCGGAGAGTCCGAGGCCGACGACGAGGATGCGCTTGTCTGTATAGCGGCCCATTGCCTAGCGCGCCTCCGAACGTGTCGTGCTGAAAGAGGGGGAGCACGGGTCGGCGCGCTGCGCTGATTCCCGCACCCGCCATTGGCTAAGCGCCGAGTGACTCAATGTCACTCGGTGACGTCGGGCCAATGGCCGCTGTCGCTCGTGGCACCGTGTCATCAGCGCACCTTCAAGGTAGAGAGACCAATCAGCACCAGAATCAAGGTGATGATCCAGGCGCGGACGATGATCTTGGGCTCCGGCCAGCCTTTGAGTTCGTAGTGATGGTGCAGCGGTGCCATGCGGAAGATGCGCTTGCCGCCGGAGTACTTGAAGTAGCCGACTTGCAGGGCGACCGACACCGTCTCCAGCACGAACACGCCGCCCATGATCGCGAGCACGATTTCCTGCCGCACCAGCACCGCCACCACGCCGAGCGCAGCACCCAAGGCGAGCGCGCCGACATCGCCCATGAACACCTGCGCGGGATAGGCGTTGAACCAGAGAAAGCCCAGACCCGCACCGGCAATGGCGGTGCAGAAAATCACCAGCTCACCGACGCCCGCGATGTAGGGGATGCCGAGATAGTTGGCGATGATGGTGTTGCCGGTGCAGTAGGCAAACACGGCGAGCGCGGAGGCCACCAGCACCGTCGGCATGATGGCGAGGCCATCGAGGCCGTCCGTGAGGTTCACTGCGTTGCTGCTGCCGACGATGACGAGGTAGGTCCAGATCACAAAGAACCAGCCGAGCGGCAGCGAGACGTTCTTGAGGAAGGGCACGATGAGCGCAGTCTCCATCGGCGTCTTGGCCGTGAGATAGATCGCCACACTCACCGACATGCCGACCAGCGAGAGCCAGAAATACTTCTTGCGCGAGGGCAGGCCCTTGGGATTCTTGTACTTGATCTTGATGTAGTCGTCGGCGAAGCCAACCGCGCCGAAGGCGAGCGTGACGACGAGCGCGAACCACACGTACTTGCTGGCGAGATTGCCCCACAGGAGCGTGGAGACGGTGATGGCGGCGAGGATCAGCAGGCCGCCCATGGTCGGCGTGCCGGTCTTCTTCAGATGGCTCTGAGGGCCATCGTTGCGGATGGGCTGGCCGAACTTGAAGCGGTGCAGGCGCTCGATCAGCATCGGGCCGAAGGTGAAGCTGAAGATGAGCGCGGTGAGAATGCCCAGCACCGCGCGCACGGTGAGATAGCTGAAGAGCCGCAACCAGCTGTAGTCCGCCTGCAACCATTGAGCGAGGTGATACAACATCAGTGCGCGTCCTCAATCTGTTTTTGTTCGAGTAGTGCGGCGACGACCCGCTCCATGCGCGAAGAACGCGAGCCTTTCACCAGCGCCGTCGTCGCCCCTTTCAGCTGGGCGCGCAGGGCTTCGATGAGTTCTTCCAGCGTGTCAAAAGCCTTGCCGCCGATGCCGAAACTCTTGGCGGCGTGCGCCGAGCGCGGGCCGAGCGTGAGCAGGGCGTTCAAGCCCAGTGCCTTGGCCTCGATGCCTGCGCGCGCATGCAGCGCATCGGCGGTCGGACCCAGCTCGGCCATGTCGCCCAGCACCAGCACGCGCTGGCCCGGCTCCTTGGCAAGCAATGCCATCGCCGCCGCCAGCGAGGTGGGATTGGCGTTGTAGCTGTCGTCGATCAGGCGCGCGCCGTTGGCGGTGGTGTGGATCACCACGCGGCCCTTGGGCCGCTCGACTTTTTGCAGGCCCTCGGCAATCTCGGCGACCGACAGGCCCAGGGCATGGCCCGCAGCGGCAGCGGCCAGCGCGTTGGCGATGTTGTGGCGACCGGGCAGCGGCAGATTGACGCTGGCGCTGCCATCCGGCGTGAGCAGGGTGAAGCGGTTGCCATCGGGCGTGCTCAGCAGGTCTTCGGCGCGCACTTCGGCATGGGCGGCAAAGCCGAAGCTGACGATACGGTTATCGGCTGCGAGCTTTTTCCAAAGGCCTGCGTAGGCATCGTCGGCATTGATGATGGCGGTGCCGTCTCTTAGTGCGGCAAACAGCTCACCCTTCGCGTGCGCCACCCCTTCGCGGCTACCAAAACCTTCGAGATGCGCGTCACCCGCCTGCGTGACGATGCCCACGCTCGGTTGCGCCAGACGCGCCAGCAGCGCGATTTCACCAGGGTTGCTCGCGCCCATCTCGACCACGGCGGTGCGGTGCTCGTCGCGCAGCTTCAGCAGCGTGAGCGGCACACCGATGTGGTTGTTGAGATTGCCCTCGGTGGCCAGCACCGGCCCGCGCGCGGCGAACACGGCAGCCAATAATTGCTTGGTCGTGGTCTTGCCGTTGCTGCCGGTCACCCCGATCACGGGCAGGTCGAACTCCGCACGCCAGCTGGCGGCGAGCTGCTGCAAGCCCAGCAGCGTATCGGGCACCACGAGCTGCGCGATGGGCGCATCGACAGCATGCGAAACCAGCGCGCCGATGGCCCCCTTGCTCGCGGCCTCGGCGACGAAATCATGCGCATCGAATAGCTCGCCCTTGAGTGCTACGAACAGATCGCCGGGCTGGATGGCGCGGGTGTCGGTGACCACGCGCAGATAGCGCGCATCGGCACCCTGCAAGGTGATTTTCAGGCGGCGGGCGGTGGCAGAGAGCAGTTCCATCAGACGCGCTCCTCCACACCAACAAGCGCGGCCACGAAGCGGCGATCACTGAAGGCACGCACCTCAGTACCGATGGTCTGCGTGGTCTCGTGGCCCTTGCCCGCGATCACCACCACATCTTCAGGACCGGCCACCTGCACGGCGTGCCGGATCGCTTCCGCACGGTCGTGGATCACGCGCACGCCATCGACCTCGGCAAGGCCGGCGACGATCTCCGCCACGATCACCTGCGGCGCTTCGCTGCGCGGGTTGTCGTCGGTGATGATAGCGATGTCCGCACCCTGCTCGGCCGCCGCACCCATCAGCGGCCGCTTGCCGCGATCGCGGTCGCCGCCGCAGCCGAACACGCAGATCAGCTTGCCTGCGCAGTGGGCGCGCACGGCCTTGAGGATCTGTGTGAGCGCCTCCGGCGTGTGGGCGTAATCGACCACGACCAAGGGGGCCGCCTTCGGCCCCTTGAAGCCTTCGATGCGACCCGGCACGGTCTGTAGCCTGGCGAGCACGCCCACCGCATCGGCTAGTGCTAAGCCCTTGGCGAGCAGGGCGGCGAGTGCGGCGAGCAGGTTGTAGACGTTGAAGCGGCCGAGCAGTTTGGATTGCACGGTCGCCGCACCAAAGCTGCTGTCGAGCGTGAAGGCGAGACCCTCGGTGGAGAGCTTGAGGTCGCGGGCAAGCAGATACTGGCCGCTGGCCGGTGTCGCGCCTTCGATGCCATAGACCATCACGCGCTCAAGCCCGGCGGCCCAGGCTGCACCCATCGCATCGTCGCGGTTGAGCACGGCAATGCCGCGCCGGTATTCGGTGAACAGCTTTTTCTTCGCCGCCGCATAGGCCGCGACGGTGCCGTGGTAGTCGAGATGGTCGCGGGTGATGTTGGTGAGAATGCTCACGTCGAAGCCGATGCCACTGACACGCGCCTGATCGAGCGCGTGGCTGCTGACCTCCATCGCCACAGCCTTCAGGCCATCGCTCAGGAAGGCAGCGAACAGCTCTTGCAGGCGGATGGCATCGGGCGTGGTGTGGCTGGCTTCTTTCAGCGCCTGCACGCGGCCATAGCCGATGGTGCCGAGATAGCCACAATCCGCACCGAGCAAGTCGAGTGCCTGCGCGACGAGATAGGCCGTGCTGGTCTTGCCATCGGTGCCGGTGACGCCGACGGTGAAGAGCTTTTTCGCAGGCTCGTCGTGGAAGCGCGCGGCGATCTCGCCGACTTTCTTCGACAGACCCGCGACCGCGATCTGCGGCACCGCCAGGTCTTCCGGCTCGGCGATGCCGGGGGCGGGCTCCCACACCACGGCACTGGCGCCGCGTTGCAGGGCCAACTCCACATGCTGCAAGCCGTGGCTGCCGATGCCGCGCACGGCGAGAAAGGCATCGCCCGCGGTGACGCGACGCGAGTCACTCTCCACCCCGGTCACGACGAGTTCGGGCGCACGGGCATAGCCATCGAGCAGCTTGTTCAAGAGCGCGCTCATGCCCGTGGCTCCTTGCCCAAGGGCGCTACCTGCACCGTCTGCGCGCCATCGGTGAGCGGCAGGTCCTGCGGGATTTGCAGCAAGCGTGCGGCACCACCCATCACCGCCGAGAACACCGGTGCGGCGACCGTGCCGCCGTAGTAGCCACCCTGGGTCGGCTCATCGACGAAGACGAGGCCGACCAGCTGCGGATCGTTGGCGGGGATGAGCCCCACGAAGGCCGACCAGTGACGGCGGTCTTCGTAGCCGCCGCTCACCTTGAGCTTGCGCACGGTGCCGGTCTTGCCCGCCACGCTGTAGCCCGGCACGGCGGCCTTGATGCCGGTGCCGTCTAAGCTGACTACGCCACGCATCATGCCCAGCACGGCATTGGCACTGCTGGACGAGATGGCGCGGCGCGACTCCGGCAGCGTGTCGCGGTGGACGAGCGAGAGCTGCGGCATGAGGCCGCCATTGCCGAGGGCGGCATAGGCGCGCACCAGATGCAGCGCGCTCATCGACACGCCATAGCCGTAGGCCGCCGCACTGATGTCGGACTCGCGCCATTTGTTCGGTGCGCGCAAAACGCCGGTGACTTCGCCGGGGAAGTCCAGTGCAATCGGCTCGCCGATGCCGAAGCCTTGATAGCCCTTCCACAGCGAGGTCGCGCCCATCTTGAGGCCCATGATGGCGCTGCCGACATTGCTGGATTTCGCCAGCAGCACGGGCAGGTCCACCACGCCATTCGGGTGGATGTCGCGCACGGTCCAGGTGCCGATCTGCATCCAGCCGGGGCCGGTGTCGATGCGGCTCTGCGCGGTGAAGGCACCGGTCTCCAGCGCCTGCGCGACCATCAGCGGCTTGATGGTGCTGCCGGGTTCGAGGCGGTCGGTGATGGCGCGGTTGCGCAGGCCGGTCTTGCGGTCTTCCGGGTTGTTGGGGTTGTAGGCGGGGAGTGCGGCGACGGCGAGGATGTCGCCAGTCTTCACCTCGGCAATCACGATCATGCCGCCCTGCGCCTTGTTGCGTTCAACGGCGGCGGCGAGTTCGCGGTAGGCGAGATACTGCACGCGCAGGTCGAGCGTGAGCTTCAAGTCCTTGCCGGGGCGGGCGGCTTTTTCGGTGCCGGTGTCTTCCACCACCTTGCCGTCGCGCGAGCGGATGACGCGGCGGAAACCCGGCTCGCCGGTGAGGGTTTCGTCGAGGGCCTTCTCAAGCCCTTCGAGGCCATGCCCTTCCAGCCCGCAGAAGCCAACCACCTGGCCCACGACTTCACCCGACGGGTAATAGCGCGAGTAGCTGCGCTCGGCGAACACGCCGGGGGCTTTCAGCTTGAGGATGCGCGCGACCACATCCGGGTTCTGGTTTTTCAGCAGGTAGACGAAGCGCTTGTCGGCGTCGGCCTGCTTCTTGAGAAACTGCTCCAGCACCTTGGGCTTCTTGCCGAGCATTTCGGCCAGCGCCACGCGATAGGGTTGGGCGGCGGGCGTGAGCAGGTCTTCCGGCACGGCCCAGAGCGAATCGACCGGGGCCGAGAGCGCCAGCGCATTGCCATTGCGGTCGAGCACCGCGCCGCGCAGGCCGGCGAGCTTGACGTTGCGGATGTGGCGCTTGTCGCCCTCGGTGACGAGGAACTCGCGGGTCATCACCTGCAAGTAGAAAGCGCGGCTGACGATGCCCAGCGCGCCGATGCCAAGCAGGCCCAGCACGAACCAGCGACGCCAGGCGGCGACGGCCTGCGGCTCGCCAGCGGCGATGAGTTTGCGCGGGGCGCTCATGGCGTGACCCCCGCTGCGGAAGCGCCGCCCGGCACCATGACGGTCTCGCGCGGCTCGACCATCTTGAGCTGATTGCGGGCGATGGTCTCGATGCGCGAGTGGCTGCTGTGTGCGGCCTCTTCGAGCTGCAACTGCGACCACTCGACATCCAGCGCCTCTTTCGCATCACGCAGCTGGGTGCTCTCGTTGGTGAGACGGCGGTTGTCGTTTTTCACCTGCACCACCATCACCGCCGAGCACAGCACGGCCACACCCAGCGAGAGCGGCAGCAGCAGGCCAGGGCGCGGCTTGCGGGCGGCGAGGCGGCGGGTGAAGTCGCTGTCGCTCATGCGCACTTCTCCGCGACGCGCAGCACTGACGAGCGCGCGCGGGGGTTGATCTCCAGCTCCGCTTCGCTGGGGAACACGCGGCCGATCTCGACCAGGCGCATCGGGCCCTTCTCCTCCGCCACTGCGCCCTCTTTGAGGTGCGCGTACTTATCGACCGCTGCACGCTTGCCACCGGCATCGCGCAGGAACTGCTTGACCATGCGGTCTTCCAGCGAGTGGAAGCTGATGATGGCGAGACGGCCCTTGGGTGCGAGCAGGTTGAAGCTTACGGAGAGTGCAACCCGCAGCGCATCGAGCTCCCCATTGATGAAGATGCGGATGGCCTGGAAGCTGCGCGTGGCGGGATGAATCTTGTGGCTGCGCGGGCCGGGGACGCTGGCGATGAGGGCCGCGAGTTGCGCGGTCGAGGTCAGCGGCGTCTCGACGCGCGTTTCGACGATGCGCGCGGCGATGCGGCGGCTGTTTTTCTCGTCGCCGAAGTTGAACAGTACATCGGCAATCTCGGCCTCACGCGCGCGCATCAGCCAGGCGGCCGCACTCTCGCCCTTGCGCGGGTCCATGCGCATGTCGAGCGGGCCATCGTGACTGAAGGAGAAGCCGCGCGCGG
>JAZKFO010000069.1:0-21237 GCA_040386395.1 Pseudomonadota bacterium
CCGACAGATTGGCGAGGCCGGGGCCGAAGAACTCGACGAACTTCTCCACCACGCCGCGCTTGCGCAGCATTTCGGTGACGGTGAGCACGAGGTCGGTCGCGGTCGCACCTTCAGCCAACTTGCCGCTGACGCGCACGCCGATGACTTCCGGCATCAGCATGGAGGACGGCTGGCCCAGCATCGCGGCCTCGGCCTCGATGCCGCCCACGCCCCAGCCCAGCACGCCGATGCCGTTCACCATCGTGGTGTGGCTGTCGGTGCCGAAGCAGGAGTCGGGGTAGAGCAGGCCGTCTTTCTCGAACACGACGCGGGCGAGATATTCGATGTTGACCTGGTGGACGATGCCGGTATCCGGCGGCACGGCCTTGAAGTTCTTGAGCGCTTCCTGGCCCCAGCGCAGGAAGGTGTAGCGCTCACCGTTGCGTTGGAACTCGATCTTGGCATTCAGATCAAGCGCTTCCTTCGAGCCGTAGTGATCGATCATCACCGAGTGGTCGATGACCAGTTCCACCGGGCAGAGCGGATTGACCTTGGCGGCATCGCCACCGAGCGTCTTGATCGCATCGCGCATGGCGGCCAAGTCAACCACGCAGGGCACGCCGGTGAAGTCCTGCAGGATCACGCGGGCGGGGGTGAAGTCGATGTCCTTCGAGGGCAGCTTCTTGAGATCCGCCCCGGCGAAAGCCTTGATCGTCTCGGCGGTGGTGTTCACGCCATCTTCGTGGCGCAGCAGGTTTTCCAGCAGCACCTTGTAGGAGTAGGGCAGGCGGCTAACCTTGAACTGACCCTCCAGCTTGGTGAGGTCGTAAAAGGTGTAAGACTTGGCACCCACCGTAAGGGTGGACTTGGACTTGAAACTGTCCGTCATGGCTGGCTGGCTCCGTAAGAGATGGCTGAAAGAACTGCTTCGCGCAAAGCCGCAAGCGACAGCGCGGGCAGCAATTATACTGATCGCCATCACCGCACTCATACGAAGGAGACTTTAGGGCGATGCACATTCGATTCGCCCTGATGATCCTGGTCGCCCTTTCGGCTTGGTTCGCCATCACGACCCCGGTGCAGGCCCAGCAGGCAGCACCGGCAGCGGCTCAGGCCAGCGCCGTGCCGACAGGGGTTTTCACGGCCGAAGAGCAGGCCTGGATGGCTGCAAACCCGGTGGTGCAGCTGCTCTCCGACGCCGCCTCGCCGCCCTTCGACTTTCTCGATGCCGAGGGCCGGCATGCCGGTCTGTTCCCGGAGTATCTCGAAGCGCTGGCCCAGGTGTCTGGCCTGCGCTTCGAGTGGAGTGCGGAGACGCGGCGCGACAAGCTGGCGATGGCGGCCAGCCGTGGTCAGGGCCAGCTGCTGATGGCGTTTGCGGTGCCGGTCGATGCGGCACTTGGCCTGCTGCCGGTGCAGCGCACGGTCGTCAACGACTACCCGGTGCTGGTGGTGCGGCGCGAGGGTAATGCCTTCGACCAGGGCAGCGTGGCCGGGGCAGAGCAGCGGGTCTCGTTGGTGCGCGGCTATGGCCCGGCGCAGGACTATGCGGCGCGCATGGAAGCACGCCAGTTTCTGAACAGCGAGGGCTTCGAGCCGGCGCTGGTCGACGTTGCCACCGGCCGCACCGACATGAGCGTGCAGAGCCTGGCGGTGGCGGAGTTCCTGATCCAGCAGCGGGGCCTGCTGGGTCTGCAAATCGCCGGGCCGTACAGCCAGTCGAAAGGTGGTGGTGAGGGGCTGCGCTGGTGGGTGTCGCCTGCGGCCGGGCCACTGGCCGGCATTCTCGAAAAATCCTGGGACTTGTTACCGCCGGAGCGTCACCGCGCACTGCGCGCTCGCTGGCTGGACCGACCGATCGTCACCGCAGCGATAGAAGCACCGCTGGCGATACAGCTCTCACCCGAAATCAGGCTGCTCACCGCGCTGCTGCTGCTGGCTCTCTTGGCCCTGATCTGGCGGCTGTATCGCCAGCGCAGCCGGCCGCCGTCGCCGCCGGCTGCGGCATCGGCGCGTGCGCACCGGGTGGAGCGGGTGATGGAGCAGAGTCCTGCCCTCGTGTTCGAGATGGAGCAGGGCAGCAAGGGGCTGGTGGTGCGCTATGCCAGCCGCGAGGCGCGACAGCTGTTTGCCATCGACATGGATGACGATGCGCTGCCGATCGAAGCCTTCCTGCGCACCATCTACCCGGAAGACCAGCCGAAGGTGATTGCCGCCGTGCAGCGGAGTGCGGCGCAGAACATCGAGGCCGAGCAGGAATACCGCGTGCTCAGCCCGCAGGGACTGCGCTGGGTGAAGACCATCCTCAGGCCCCGCCCTGAGCCGGGTGTGGCCATGCTGTGGAGCGGCGTCACGCTCGACATCACCAACCAGAAACTCGCCGAGGCGCGCGCCGAGCAGAACGACCAGCGCCTGCGCGAGATTGCCGACCACGTGCCGGGTGTGGCCTATCAGCTGCAACGCGATCTGGCTGGCGTGATGAAGCTCAATTTCGCCAGTGCGGCCCTGTTCGCCACCCGTGGTGTGCGGCGTGAAGACTTCAATCGCGATGGCGATGCCTTCTTCAACTCGGTGCATGAGGACGACCGCGAAGCGGTGCGCCGGATGATGGATGCCTCGGCCCAGACCTTCGAGCCGCTGGTGATGGAATATCGCGTTCGCATGGGCGATGGCCGTATCGAGTGGATGAACGACAGTGCCACGCCGGTGCGCGGGCGCGACGGCGTGGTGATGTGGAATGGCTACATCAGCAACATCACCCGCCTGAAGACGGCCGAGATCGAGCTGGTCAGCGCGCAGCAGTTCCTGCGCGAACTGACGGATGGCGTGCCGGGCTTCATCTACCAGATGCGCAAGGACTCGCAGCAGGCGCCGTACCGCATGACGTTTGCCTCGGCGGGCGTGAGCACCCATGGCCTGACGCCGGCTGAAGTGAAGGCTGATGCGAACCGGCTGTACGCCGCCATCAACGACGAGGATCGTGGCCGGGTGCTGGTCGCCATCGACCGCTCTTTTGCCAACCTCTCGCCGTTCCGTGTCGACTACCGTCTGCGCCTGCCGTCGGGCCTTACCGCCTGGATGCGCACCCAGGCCGCGCCCAGCGCCGGGCCGGACGGCGCGGTGCAGTGGAACGGCATGACCTTCAACATCAGCGAGGAGAAACTGCGCGAGGCGCAGGCCCAGCGTGCGGAAGAGCGGCTCAACCGCATCACCAACGCGTTGCCCGGCGTGGTGTTCCAGCTGGCGGCGACACCGGCGGGGGATTTCGTCTACACCTACATCAGCAGCAGCGTCCGCAACGTCTACCAGATCGAGCCGGATGCGGTGCTGCGCGATTCCAGCATGCTGCACCAGATGGTGTTCGTGGAGGACTACCGCCGGCTGGAAGTGGCGCTCACCGAATCCACCCAGAGCGGCAGCGAGGTGGTGCAGCAGTACCGCATCCGCCGCTCCGATGGGGCGCTGCGCTGGCTGCGTACGCTGGCCCGTCCGCAGGGGCACGACGGCGAGAGCTTTGTCTGGAACGGCTTCACCCAGGACATCACCGAAGAGCGCGAGGCCGGCAGCCGGGCCGATGCCCTGCAGCAGCGCCTGCGCGAAGTCACCGAGAACGTGCCCTGCACGGTGTTCCAGCTGCAACGCGATTTCGAGGATGACCTCTCGGTGCGCTTCGTCAGCGAAAACATCTATGGCCTGATCGGCATCAGTCGCGAAGAGGTGCTGGAAGACGTCAAGTCTTTCATCAGCCGTATCGAGCCGGTTGATCTCACCCTCATGATCGATTCGCTCGATACCGCCCACCGCGAACAGCGGCCGGTGTTCTTCGACTTCCGCATCCGCGACACTTCCAAATCGCTGCGCTGGGTGCGTGGCTCGGTCTCCACCCCGCGTGTCGAGGATGGCGGCATGGTGTGGAATGGTGCCTGGCTCGACATCACCGACATCAAGCTGCTCGAAGCGGAGCTGGCCAGCGCCAGCCAGGTGGCCGATGGCGCCAACCGGCTCAAGAGCGAGTTCCTAGCCACCATGAGCCACGAGATCCGCACGCCGATGAACGCCATCATCGGCCTCGGCCAGCTGCTGCAGCAGACGCCTCTCACCGGCTCGCAGCGCAGCTATCTGGACAAGATCAACACCGCCAGCCAGTCGCTGCTGGCCATCCTCAACGACATCCTCGATCACTCCAAGATCGAGGCGGGCAAGATGAGCCTCGAACGTACCGAGTTCGATCTCAATACCGTGCTCGACAACCTGAGCGCGGTGACCCACCTCAAGGCGGCTGAAAAGAACCTGGAGCTGCGCTTCGAGGTACCACCGGGCCTGCCCATGCGCGTGCTGGGTGACCCGCTGCGGCTGGGACAGATCCTGCTCAACCTCACCAGCAATGCCATCAAGTTTTCCGAACGCGGCACGGTGGTGGTGCGGCTTGGCGAGGTTGCCCGCAGCGACAGCGAGCTGCGGCTGGCTATCGAGGTGTGCGACGAGGGCATCGGCCTCTCACAGGCTCAGATCGAGGGTTTGTTCCAGTCCTTTGCCCAGGCCGATGCCTCCACCACCCGCAAGTACGGCGGCACCGGCCTGGGTCTGTCGATTGCCCGCAATCTCATCCGCCTGATGGATGGCGATATCGAGGTGCGCTCGGCGCTTGGCGCGGGCAGCGTGTTCCGCTTCGAGGCCAGCCTGGGGCTGTCGCTGGTGCCGCAGCCCCGCTACGACCTGCCGCGCGATCTCTATGGCCTGCATGCGCTGATCGTCGACGACAACATCGAGACCTGCACCGCCACCGAAGGCTGGTTGCGCGCCTTCGGTTTCGAGGTCATCCAAGTCGACAGTGGCCTGGCGGCCCTGCAAACCCTCAGCCGCATGCCGGCCAAGTTCGCCCTGGTGGTACTCGACTGGCGCATGCCGGGCCTCAATGGCCTGGAGACGGCCGAGCGCATCCGCAAGCTGCCGCTGCAGCCTCAGCCGGCACTGATGATGTCGACCGCCTACGTCAACGAAGAACTGGTGCGCCAGTGCGAGAGCGTGCAGCTGAAGGATTTCCTTGCCAAGCCTTTCAGCCCTTCGGCCTTGTTCCAGGCCGTGCTGTCCTCGCTGGGCCGCAGCGAGGCTGCACTCGTTACGGCGGAGGTGCATCAGCCGCTGACAGGCCTGAGAGTGCTGGTGGCGGACGACAACGAGCTCAATCTGGAAATCGCCACCGCCATTCTCGAAGCGGCTGGTGCCAGCGTGCGGCTGGCCCGCGATGGCGAAGAAGTGCTCGACAAGCTCAACAGCTGCGAGTTCGATGTGGCCCTGCTGGACTTGCAGATGCCCAAGCTCGACGGCCTCGAAGCGGCGCGACGTCTGCGGGTGGATACGCGCTTTGCCACGCTGCCGCTGGTGGCAATGACCGCCCACGCCATGCCGGAGCACCGCGAAGCCAGCCGCCTGGCGGGCTTCGATGCGCACCTGATGAAGCCCATCGACCGGCGCGAGTTGTTCGATACCCTGCTGCGCTACCGCAAGGTGGCGGTGCCGCCAGAGGGTCTGATGGATGTGATGGACCTCGACATCGAGCTGAGTGGCATGGCCGAACCGCTCGCCCAGAACGAAGTGCTGATCTTCGATCGCGCGGGCGCGCTGTCGCGCTTGGGCGGCAATCAGGCGCTGCTGCAAAGGTTGCTGGCGAGGTTCGTCTCCGATCATGCCGATGGCGCCCAGCAGATCATTGCCGCACTGGAAGCCGGTGACAGCGCCAGAGCCACCCGCGAGGCCCACACGCTGAAGGGTGTGGCCGCCAATCTGGGTGCCACGCGGCTATCGACGACGGCGGCGGCGGTTGAAAGCGAGCTGCGGCAGGGGGCGGAGATTGCACAGTCGCTGCTCGACCAGCTGCGCATCCACCAGCAGGAAACCCTGCGCGCCATGCAGCAGGGCAGCGAGGCCGCCAGCTCTGGAGCCATGCCGGATCAGTCGCGCGAGTTGCTGCGTGAAATCACCGAGCGCTTGCAGCTGCTGCTGCTGGCCCATGATGCAGACGCCAAGGACGCCTACGAGTCCCTGCAGGGCGGATTGAACGGTGCCGCCACACCTTCGATGCTGCGGCTCAGGGCCGCCGTTGAAAATTACGAGTTCGAAGCCGCCCTGCTGGCCTTGCAGGAACTGCGGCGTGACCTCAATCTTGGCCATGGCGGGATTGGGGAATCCGGCCGTCAAAGCGGTTAACGGGAGTCTCATGCAGAACATTCTTTCCACACCGGCCAGTGCCTTCAGCAGCACCGGCAGTTTTCAGCTGATGCCAAGCGATCCGGCCAAGCCGGTGGTGCTGGTCGTGGACGACACCCCGTTCAATATCGACGTGTTGCGCGGCGTGCTGTCATCGGCCTACACGCTGAAAGTCGCCACCAACGGCGAGAAGGCGCTGGCGCTGGCACGCGCGCACCCCCAGCCCGAACTGGTGCTGCTCGATGTGATGATGCCGGGCATGGATGGCTACGAAGTCTGCCGCCGGCTCAAGCTCGAAGAACTCACCCGCAACATCCCCGTGGTGTTCGTCACCAGCATGAGCGAGGTGGAAGACGAGCGGAAAGGCTTCGAGAGCGGCGGCGTCGACTACATCACCAAGCCGGTCAGCCCGCCGCTGGTGCAGGCGCGTGTCGCCACCCACCTCCGGCTCTACGCCCACGAGCGGCACCTCACCGAGATGGTTCGCGCCCGCACCAAAGAACTGGAGCAGACCCGGCTGGAGATCATCCGCCGCCTCGGCCGCGCCGCCGAGTTCAAGGATGACGAGACCGGCCAGCACGTCATCCGCATGAGCCACTACACCCGAATCCTCGCCGAGGCCACGGGCATGGCGGCGGATGAGGTGGAGGTGCTGTTCAACGCAGCCCCCATGCACGACATCGGTAAGATCGGCATCCCGGAAGCCATCCTGCTCAAGCCCGGCAAGCTCGACGAGCACGAGTGGAAGGTGATGAAAAAGCACCCGGCCATCGGCGCCGGCATCATCGGCCGCCACGAGCATCCGCTGCTCAACACCGCCCGCATCGTCGCACTCACGCATCACGAGAAATGGGATGGCAGCGGCTACCCGCGCGGTCTCGCCGGCGAGAAGATTCCCCTGGTCGGCCGCATCGTCTCGATTGCCGACGTTTTCGATGCGCTCACCTCCGAGCGACCCTACAAGCATGCCTGGCCGGTGGAAGAGGCGGTGGCCTTCCTGCAGAAGCAGGCCGGCAGCCAGTTCGACCCGGCGCTGATCGAACTCTTCCTTGCCCGGATGCCGGAAGTGCTGCGCGTGCGGGCGATGTATGCCGATCAGCCGCAGGTCGCCACGCTGGCCGCCTACGCGGAAGACATCGAGCTGTAGAAGTTGAGGATCGCAGCGATCCTCAAGTCTTTAAAAGCGCTCTAGGTTTCAGCTGGCTTCGCAGCGGTCTTCGCAGGCCTGCTGTGCCGAGCGGCAGTTGCTGCGGCCGTTGCCGGATTCCACGCAGGTGCGTGATGACAGCGCGCAGTGGTTGTTGCAGACCGCTGCCTTGTCGACCCCCACCCGGCGGTAGAGATTCTGCTTCGAGGCGAAGCTGTCGAGATAGGCGGTGTTGGAGCGGCGCGGATCGCAGCGCTGCACGCAGACGCGGTAGCCAATGCTGCAATTTTCGCTGGGTGCGGTGCCCAGCCGCGCAACGCAGGACTGGTGATCGCTGGCGCAGCTGCCGCTGCAAGCCAGGCCGTCCGCCTTGGCGGCGGAGGCCAGGGCGAGACCAATGGCGATGGCAATGGCGATCAGTTTGTTCATTGAGGCGCTCCCGGTGGATGTGCAGGAAGTGTCTGGGATCACTGCCTGCAAAAGGGGGCAATGCCCTGCCTTTGCTCCTCGCCACTAGCCCGCTCGTCGGCAGGCCGACAGGCCAGCGGATGCGGGGTCGGACGAAGCGGATGAAAGGCCTTCAGTCCGTCCGTCTCATGCCTTCCTGGCGGGGCAGGGTGTCTTGGCTTGCCGGTGTCTGAGCCGCTGCGGGGCAGCAGCTCCCGCTCAGTCCAGTCGCATTTACTACTTCTCGGCATTGGCAGCAGGTCATACAGTCCGGCGCATAGAGCCCTGATCCGCTTATCAATTTTCAGGGCATCAACAACGAGATTTGCAGCCCACGTATTCGCCGCGTTGGGTTGGTGCCGAGGGGCGAAAAAAGGATTTTCCAGATGGCTGTGATCTTCTGCGCGCGCGCTTCGCGTGCCGTATTGCTGTTGTCGTTGACCACGGCCTTGCTGGCCGGCTGCAGCAAGTCGAAAGACGTCGCTCCCCCCGTCGCCAATCTGGCCCCGGTGGTCAGCGCCGGCAGCGATCAGCAGGTCAGTGAAGGTGCCGCAGTGGCCTTGGCCGGCAGCGCCAGCGATGCCGATGGCCGCATCGCCAGCCTGCTCTGGCAGCAGACCGCCGGCCCGGCGGTGACGCTCAGCAGTGCCAGCAGCCTGAATCCGGGTTTTGAAGCCCCGGCAGTCAATGCCAGTGCCGAGCTGCGCTTCACCCTGACGGCCACGGACGACGATGGTGCTGTCGTCGACGATGAGGTGATCGTGCAGGTGCTCGATGTGCCGGTCAGCAACCGCCTGCCAGTGGTGAATGCTGGTATCGATCAGAGCGTGGACGAGGGCGCTGTGGTCAGATTGAGTGGTGCGGCTAGCGATGAGGACGGCACGGTGACCAGCCTGCAATGGACGCAGACCGCCGGCCCCAGCGTGGCGCTGACGGGTGCCGATACGAGCAGTCCCAGCTTCACCGCCCCGGCTGTGGAGGCCGCGACCCTGCTCAGCTTCAGCTTCACCGCCACCGACAATGCGGGTGGCAGCAGCAGCGATACGGTGAACGTGCAGGTGCAAGACAAGCCCGCCCCTAACCGGGTGCCGGTGGCCGATGCGGGGCCTGACCAGAGCGCCGACGAGGGCAGCAGCGTCACTCTGCTCGGCTCCGGACAGGACGATGACGGCCGCATCGCCAGCCATGCCTGGACCCAGGTCGCAGGCCCGGCGGTGACGCTGTCAGATGCCGCCGCTGAACGACCCAGCTTCATTGCCCCGCAGGTCGCCGCCGACAGCGAGCTGGTGTTCGAGCTGGTGGTGAGGGACGACCAGGGTGCCTCTTCGCCTGCGGATCGCAGCAGCGTCACCGTGCGCAATCTCCTCACGCCCAACCAGCCGCCGGTGGCGGATGCAGGCGCTGACCAGATGCTCGATGAAGGTGTGGCTGTCACCCTGAGCGGCAGCGGCAACGACCCCGACGGCCGCATTGTCGGCTTTGCCTGGGCGCAGACCGCAGGCCCTGCGGTGGCCTTGTCCGGTGCCGATACCGCGACCCTGAGCTTCACCGCACCGCAGGTCGATGCGCTCACCACACTCAGTTTCAGCCTCAGCGTCACCGACGACAGCGGCGACAGCGCCAGCGATGTGGTGGAAGTGCGGGTGCAGGACATCCCTGCCAGCAACCAGCTGCCGGTGGCCGATGCGGGGGGCGATCAGGCGGTGAATGAGGGAGCCAATGTCAGCCTGCCGGGTGTGGCCAGCGACCCCGATGGCCGCGTCGCCAGCACGGTCTGGACGCAGGTTTCCGGCCCCGCAGTGACGCTGGGCAACGCCAGCAGCAGCACGGCCAGCTTCACCGCACCAGTCGTCGCCGCCAACAGCAGCCTGGTGTTCCGCTTCACCGCCACCGATGACCAGGGTGCGACCGCCAGCGACGAGATGATGGTGCTGGTGCGCGACACCACGGTGGTGGCTGCTGCCTGCGCCCCCGGCAGCTTCTGCGTGGGCTCCGCCAAGCGCAGCATCAGCCCCAGCGATGCGCACATCGCGGGCGTCACCGAAAACCGTCTGGCCGGGCAGACCAGTCAGCAGAAATTCCACCTCGGCGGGTTTGGTTTCGGCCCCATCGAGTCGCTGGGCCAGCTCAACGATTTCATCTCCAACCCCGCCGCCGCGCGCAGCAGCCATTGCCAGGGCCTGACCGCCGACTGCGACGAGGCCGCGCGTGAACACACCTGGGTGCGCGCGATCTACCTCGGCCAGCCGGATGCCGGCAGCGCCGGTACGCAGGTGCTGTTCGTCACCATCGACGCCGTCGGCGCGGGCAATCTGATCCAGCGCGATGTCACCGCTGCCATCAGCGCCGAAACCGGCGTGCCGGTGGAGAACATCCTGTTCGGCCAGACCCACAGCCATGCCGGTGCGGACTTGCAGGGCCTGTGGGGCGGGGTGCCGCAGGACTGGGTGCAGCGCACGCTCATCAGCCAGGCGGTGGTGGCCTCGAAAGAGGCCCTGCTCAATGCCCGCGCCAGCGAAGTGACCTATGCCCTGGGCCGCGACCCGGCATTCAACAACTACCGCCGACCGAGGCAGACCGACCCGCTGGCCGACAGCGACGACCGTCTCTCGGTGCTGCAAGCGCGCGACAGCCTGGGTGCGGTGCTGGCGACCCTGGTGCAGTACACCGCACACCCCACCTCGATTGGCACCGGCTCTGGCGGCGCGCTGGGACGGGTGCCGCATGCCGACTATCCGCTCGGCCTCGAAGACACGCTGGAAGCCCGTTTTGGTGCGACGGCGGTGTTCTACAACGGTGCGATTGCCGATGCCTCCGGCGCGGGCCCCACCAGTGGCAGCGACGACTACGCGCGGGTGCGTTCGCGTGGCGAATGCCTTGCCAAAAGCGTGCTCACCGTGCTCGACCCGGCAAGGCCCCAGCAATGCGAGTTCTCGCTGCTCAAGCCCGCCGAAGTCAGCCAGACCAAGCTCGCGCCGACACTGGCCGTGCGCCACGCCACGGCGGTGCTGCCAGTCACCAACCCGGTGTTTCTGGCCGGCGCGGCGGCGGGTGCCTTCAACCGCTATTACGACTTCGCCATGCTGCCGCTCGGCAGCATCCCCGGCATCGGCCCCGATCTGGCCGCGCAGCAGACCAACCTGCCGCAGCTCGCCCCCACCGCCACCACACGGGTGAGCCGCATCACCCTCGGCGGCGTCGATGCAGGGCTGGAAATCGTCACCCTGCCGGGCGAGGCCACCAACACGTTTGGGCAGTCGATCCGTCGTTTGGCGAAGTCCCCAAACATGATGCTGATGGGACTCACCCACAACTCCTTCGGTTACATCATTCCCGAAGAAGAGTTCAGCGCCATCAATGCCTCCGGCGATGCGGGCTTTGTCGCCCCCTTCACCGGCTACGAGGAGTTCGTGTCGCTGGGGCCGCTCACTGCGCCGCTGCTGCGCCTGCAGGCCTACAACCCGCTGTTCGATGTCACCACGGCCGACACCCGCAACCTGCCGCCGTCGGTGGTCGCCTGCATGGACAACCCGGCGGCAAGTGACTGCATCGTCTCGCAGATGCTGTATCGCCTCGACTACGTGCAGGACGCCTATGCACAGGCCTGCCGCGACAATCTCGCCGCCAACGCCCCGGCTCAACTCAAGGAGGCAGCCGACAGCTTCTGCAACCTGCTCGACCCCGAAACTCCGCTGGCGCAACCCTGCCTCGATGCCGGTGCGCCCGCTGCCCTGTGCGCGGTGTTCGGCGATGGCGCAGGGGGTGGCACGCCGCCGCCTTCCGGTGGCGAGACCACGCTGTTGCAGCCTGCGCTCGACAGCCTGCTGCGCGGCTGCGATCTGCTGGATGCCAGCAACTGCCTCTATCCCTTCCCCAACAACTTCTTCACCGTGCCGGCCTCCACGGGCAGTCCGCAGTCGGCCGCCATGGGCGGCACCGGCCTGCGCGTCAACTTCAGCCTCGCCGCCACCCCGCGCAACAGTGCGGGCAAGCCGGTGGACCCTGAAGACTGGAACCGCAACGATGGCTTCTCGCCGGGCGCACTCATCACCACCTATGTGCCCGCGCTGTCGCTGGAAAAAACCTACGGTCTGCCGCTGAACCAGATCGGTGTCGCCAATCTGGAGCTGTCGCTGCAAGACGATGCGCCCGTGCTGCTGCTGGAAGTGCCGCAAGCGCCGGAAGCAGGGGCACCGCGCAAGCACCTGGCCTGGGCCGAGATCGACAGCAACGCCAACCTGCTGCTGCCGAATCAGGCACCGCAGGCCGGCGAACTGCCGTTCGACCCCATCACCCGTCCGACCAATGATGGCCGCGCCGCGCTGCTGATCCGCCCGGCGAAAAACCTGGCGGAAGGCCGCCGCTACGTGGTGGTGCTGCGCGGCCTGAAGAACGCCGCCGGTGATGCGCTTGCCGCGCAGAGCGCCTTCGCCGCCTGCCGCAACCGAACCGCCTCGGCACTGCCGCCCGTGCAGGCCCGCTGCGCGGCGCTGGAGCGCGATGTGTTCCCGGTGCTCGACGCCGCCGGCATCGCCCGCGATGACTCGCTGTACCTGGCCTGGGACTTCACCGTCGCCAGCACCAACGGCATGGTCGGCCGCCTGCGCCACATGCGCGACGATGCCTTTGCCTCGCTGGCGAAAACCACCGGCAGCGATTGCAGCAAGGCCCAAGACGACGGCAGCTGCAATGCGCCGACGTTCACGGTCGACAAGATCACCGAGGCGCCGCAGAACGGCATCGCCCGCCGCATCGAAGGCACGCTGACCGTGCCCAGCTATCTGGTGCCCGCCGATGCCGCTCCGCTGGAAGACGCGCGCCTGTCCGCCGGTCTCGATGCCATGTGCGCCAATCTGCCCGCCAGCGCACCGCAGCAGTTCAGGGATGGCTGCGCGGACTTGCGCGATCTCACCGGCATCGGCCAGGGCATTGCCACGCCGCCCAACCGCCTCAACTACACGCCGGGCAGCAGCGACCCCTGCGCGGGCCTGAGTCCTGAGCAGATCCCCGGCAGCCATTGCGCCGAGCAGCTGCGCTACGGCGATGGCCTGCCGGATCGCAACGGCAGCATGAGCACCCGTTTCATCTGCCAGATCCCCGCACGCGCCACGCCCGATGAACCGGCACGCGCGGGCATCTACGGTCATGGCCTGCTGGATTCGCGCGTCGCCATCACCTATGACGGCGTGCCGGAGATGTCGCGCGAACACAACTACCTGTTCTGCGCGGTGGACTTCTACGGCTTCGCCACCGGCGATCTCGCCAATGTCGGTGCCGCGCTGCTGGATCTCTCCAGCTTCGGCGTCATCCCCGATGCCTCGCAGCAGGGCATTGTCAACTTCGCCTTTCTTGCCCGCCTGCTGCGCGACGCCAATGGCTTTGCCGCCCACCCGGCGTTCCAGGCCGCTGGCAGGCCGCTGTTCGACCGCAGCGAGGTGTTCTACGACGGCAACAGCCAGGGCGGCATCCTCGGTGGCGTGGTGCTGGCTGCCAGCAAGGACGTGCAGCGCGGTGCGCTTGGCTCGCTGGGCATGAACTACTCGACCCTGCTCACCCGCAGCACCGACTTCGACCCCTACGCCTTGCCGATGTATGCCGCCTACACCGATCCGCTCGACCGGCAGCTGCTGTTCTCGATGATCCAGATGCTCTGGGATCGCAGCGAGAACAACGGCTATGCGGCGCACCTCACCGACAATTCGGCGTTCGGCGGCGAACCGAAGATCGCCAAGCTCGACCCGCAGTTCGGCGACCATCAGGTGACGATGTGGAGTGCGGATGTGATGGCGCGCACCATGGGCATCCCGGTCAGCGCCAGCCACACGGCAAGAGTTGCGGCCAAGCTCGGACAGACCCAGCGGCACCCTGACCTGGTGCCCTATCTCGGCCTGGGCACGCTCGATTTCAGCAACCCGGCGCAGACCGCAGGCGGGGCCCTGCAAATCTGGGATGACGAGCGCACGGTGATCCCGCCGCTCGGCAACAACCCGCCGCGCGAGGGCCGCGACCCGCACGACGACTCGGCCAAGAAAGTCTCCGGCCGCTGCCAGAAAGCGCACTTCCTGCGCACCGGCGGCCAGCTGGTGGATGTCACCGCCGTCGAGTTCGACGGTGCGACCTGCCCAGCCGTGCCGCCCGCCAATCCGGTGCCACAGATCAGCGATGCCGATGGCGATGGCGTGGCCGATGACAGCGATGCCTGCCCCGGCACCGCCGCAGGCACCCCGGTGGGTGCGGATGGCTGCCCGCTGCCGCCAGAGGATGAGGGCGATGCCTTCAGCCGCTTTCTCGACACCCTGATGGCGGCCTTCGATGCACTGATGGGCGGCGATGTGCAGGCCGCGCTGGCGATCTTGCAGGGCGGCGGCAACGAACTGGCCAACAGCGCCCTCACCGAAACGGCAAGCACCGTCGGTGCTGCCGCCGGTCTCACCCTCGACCCGCCGGCACCAGGCCCGACGCCTGCGCTGCCCGCACCGCAGAACCTGATGGCGGGCATTGCCAAGGGCGCGGTGCGCATCCCGGTGGGCACACCGCTGGGCGGTTATCTGCGGCCGCCCGTGGGCGGCGAGTACCTGCCGGGGCTCGAAGCCTTTGCGGGCGGTGATCCGGGCAAGTTCTTTGCCGAGCTGATCGACTTTCTGCCCACCGAGCAGGATCATGACGGCGTGCCGCTGGCCGCACTGCCTGATGAGCTGCGCAAGCTGCATTCGCCGTATGCGACCTACTCACCGCCCTCGCGTGGCTACTACGACTCGCTGGTGGCCAAGGCGATCGCGCTGCACGACGGCAACGACTACGTGGTGCTGGTGAAGACCGACTTTATCGGCATGCTCGACGAGCTGGTGCAGGGTGTGGCCGACCAGGTGCTGGCCGACACCGGCATCGACCTCCACGAGGGCTTGATCATGTCCGCCAGTCACAGCCATGACGGGCCGGGTGCGGTGGGCAATCACTCGATCCGCTACTTCTGGATCGCCATCGACGCCTATCAGCCGGAGGTCTACCAGCGGGCGGTGGATGATCTCGCCAAGGTGGTGAAGCGCGCCCTGCTGAGCATGCAGCCGGCGAAGATCGGCCATGCCATGGGCCGCGAGGGCTTCGAGCATCCGGTCAAGGGTGCGACCCAGCTCAACGGCTATCGCCGTGCGCGCCTGCCGTCCTACAACCTGGCCGACAACGACGCGGTGCGCCGCCGCCTGGGCCTCTTGCGCATCGACAAGGCCGACGGTACGCCGCTGGCGGTGGTGATGAACTTTGCCGTCCACGGCATCGCCTTCGATGTCGAGAACCAGTATTTCAGCGGCGATGTGCCGGCGGCCCTCGAACGCTCGACCGAGCAGCTGCTGAACCTGCCGCTGGCGATGATGGTGCAGAACACCGGCGGTGACATCAGTCCGCGCGGGGTGGACAACGACAACAAGCTGCAACGCATCGAGAGCTTCGGCGAGCTGTTCGCGCCGCAGGTGCAGGCGATCTACGACGGGATCGGAAACTTCCAGACCGCGCCTGACCTGCGCACGGTGTCGCAGCGCGTCATCCTCAACCGCGAGCGGCTGGGCTACCAGGACGGCGAGTATCCGTACGCCTGGGGGGCGGCACAGTGCAACAACGACATCGCCGTGCCCTTCGTGGGTGGTGGCCCCGGCGACATTCCGGGCTACAGCCAGACCGGACTGCCGGGCAAGCTGACCCAGTGCATCCCCGCCACGCCACCGGATGCGATGGATCTCGCCGACAACGGCGTCGGCGAGAACGGTGCGCTGGTGCCGCAGGACACGCGCCTGACGGCGGCGAAGATCGGCAACATCACCCTGCTCGCGCAGCCGGGCGAACCGCTCACCGAATACGGCGTGCGGCTGCTGAACGTGGCTGGTGACGAGGGCTACACCAAGGACGACACTTTCATCTGGGGTTACTCGCAAGATCACGTCGGCTACATCCTGGCACCGGAGAAGGCCGACTGGGACATGGGCGGCACCGAGGGCACGACGACCTTCTGGGGCTGGAAGCAGGGCCAGCGTTTCCTCGACGTGCAGCGCGAGCTGCTGCGCGCCCTGCGCGACGGCAAGGCGGCACCGGCGGACGAGTTCACGGTCAATTACTTCTACCAGCAGCTCTACGAGCAGCAGCCGGGTGCGCCGGTCATCCCCAGCCCGCGCCCCGCGCGCGTCGTTGGCGAGCCATTGGACATCACCCGCTTTGCCACGACCAGCTTCGCCTGGGAGGGCGGCGACCCGGTGATCGACTCGCCGGAGGTCTTGCTGGAGCAGGAGGTGAACGGCCTCTGGCAGCCGGCACGCCGCCGCAATGGCGAGGTGATCGACACCCTGTTCGAGATGCACCTGAAATACCGTCTGCTGAGCGGCGCGCATGTCTGGACGCTGGACTTCGAGGCCCCGAAGGACTGGCCGCTGGGCCGTTACCGCTTCAGCGTCAGTGGCACGGCCCGGCAGGCGGCGGATGCGCCCTACAGCCTCAGCTCGCAGCCCTTTGCGGTGGCGGCCTCCGACAGCCTGATGGTCTCGACCCCGGTCGCGGCCGACGGCGGCATCGAAGTGACCCTGGCCTACACGCCGCGCGCGGACAACTACCGCGTCATCGATGCGCTGGTGCCTTCTGACGAGCCTGCACCGGTGCGGGCGGGCAGGGTGCTGTTCAGCAATGGCAGCGCGCTGATCGAAGACAGCGAACCGACCATCCAGGTGCGCGAGGGCAGGCTGGTGGCGGTGTACAGCGTGGTGCTCGATGGCACGGTGACGGCCCTCGGCAGCGATGCCTTTGGCAACACCACGCCCGGTGGCAGCGCGCCGCCCGTGGCCGAGGCCGGGGATGATCGTGGCAGCGGCCTGCTGGCGGCATTCGCCGAGTTCTTCGCCAGCATCAACACGGCGGTTGCTGCCCTGGCCAATGGCGACCCCGCCACGGCGGGCGCGCAGTTGCAGACTGCGCTGACGACGCTGGGCGATGACCTGGCCGAGGCGCTGTTCACCGGCGAAACCGGGCTGGTGGCGGTGCTGACCCATCTCGGCGAGAACCTGGCGGATGGCGACCCGCAGGCCGCCGCCGAACAGGCCAATGAGGATCTGGGCGCGTTTGCCGGTCTCGATACCGACCTCGCCTCGGCGCTGGAGCGCAGCGCCAGCGCCGCCCGCCATGTCGAAGCGGTGGTGCTGACGGGCGCGCAGCTGCCCGGCTGGTCGGCCCCTGCCGCCCAGGGCGCGCCCTATCCATACCCCTCCGGTGCGACGATCAGCGGGGCCTTGTTCGACCCCACGCCCATCCCCGGCCAGGTGCGCGATGCCCACAACGGCGTGTTCTTCTACCCCGCCGGCTGGGAGCCGGGCGATGCGCCGGTGGCCGGCATCGGCGCGCCCGTGGACGAGATTGCCGCCTATGCCTACATGGACGATGCCTGGCGTGAAATCCCGGTGCAGGTCGACGAGCGGTATCCGTACTTCCTCGCCAATTCCGGCTCGGATTTCTCGGTGTATTCCGGTACCGACGAAGAGCTGAGCTACGCCTGGGACCGCGAGACCTGGAACCCTGGCAACTCGCCCGATGAGTGCGCCGCCGTCTCGCCACCCGGCGTGCCCGACCCGGTGGGCGGCATGGATGACGACGACGAGCTGGTGTTCATGGCTGACGATGCCGGTGCGATGGCCCCGCAGGGCAGCCTGCCGCCCGGCGTGCCAGCAGGCAGCGCCGGCCAGATGCTGACCGTCGCCGACCCGCTGGCGCATGCTCAGAACACCCTGCCGCCGCGCTTCGTCTACCTGTTCCGCAAGCCGGGTGGCTCTGCGTTTGCGGGCCAGCAGAAGTACGTCAGCTACAACCGCGATGCCAATGCGGACCAGTGGATCGACCGAAGCTTCTTTGCCGATGACGACCCGGAGAAAATCGGCACCAGCAACACCGGCTATGGGGCGAATCTCTCCGGCACCGTCTGCCTCGACGGGGTGAAGAAGAACTCCAGCGACCGCTTCCCGCGCGATGGCGTGACGGTGAGCACCGACACCTATCTGTGGAAGGCGAGCGGCCGCTGGATGGTGCGCGAAATCAGCATCCGCAAGCCGGATCAGCCCGGCGTCTACGGCGCGGACCTGATCGACCGCTGGAAAGGCCGCGCCTTCCAGCAGTCGCCGGATTCCACCGTCTCGCTGGTCGGCTTCGAGGACGAGCAGGTGAACTGGGAGGCCAACTCCAGCCTGCTCGGCGAGCGCTGCGGCCCGGTGCGCTGCATGCGCGAGGTCTGGGGTGCCGACAGCGGCACCAACGTCACCAAGACCGAGACCTTCTACCGGGATGCGGTGATCTCTCGTTATCACGTGCGCGTGCATCCCATCCCGCCCGATGGTCTCTACACCAGCTGGGACTACAACCGGGGCGCGATGCTACCCACTGCGGCCGAAAGGGCCGCCGGCGTGCAGGCCGGCCGCTACTACACCGCGCTCAGGCCGCAGGGGGTGCCGGTGGATGGCGTCAATGACGATCTCGGCCAGATCGACAGCGTCGCGCCGGTTGCCGGCATGTGCCTGACCTCGGATGGCCCGCAGCCGGCACAGAATGGCCGCTGCCCGGCCTTTCTCGACGTGGCGGATGCGAGCTTCAACCTGCCGCTGGCCTTCGACAACTGGGAGCAGGTGGCGGCGAAGGGTGACCTCGGTTCGATGGTCTATACCTTCGAGCTGAAGGGCGCGACCTCGCTGGCCACGCCGCTGGTGGTGCCGTACTACCGCGACGATGCCTGCCTCGACGACGGCACCGGCGACGACCCGGTGCAACGTCCGTATCCCGGCGAGGCCAGCACCGATCCGCGCGTGGTGTCGCGGTATACCGACCGCAACCAGGACGGGCAGGTGAGCTGCGACGAGAAGCAGGGGGCCTATGCCGCGCATGGCATCCACTACTTCGCCACTGGCGATGTGGACAATGCCTTCCTGCTCGGCAAGCCGATCAACGAGATCGACGGCCAGCAGTGGCAGTTCATGGTGCCGACCGAGACGCCCACCAATGTTGGCGAGCCCTATGCCAATGTGGCGCGCTTTCCGCTCAGGGTGGTGGCAACGCCGCTGCCCTAATCGCCAGGGTGCAGGGGCTGCGCGCTGATCTCGCCGCAGCCCAGGCACTCGTCGCCGTCATACAGCGCCAGGAACTGCCCTGGCGTGACGGCGCGCTGGACCTGCTCGAAACGCACGGCCACAGCGCCCCCCGGCAAGTGCTGGAGCGTGCAGGGCGTGAGTGCTTGGCGATGCCGCAGGCGGCCCAGCAGGGCGCTGCCTGCGGGCGGCGGCGCCTGCAGCCAGTGGAAGGCTTCGGTGACGACGGTGTGGCGGTTGAGGCGGGGGTGGTCGCCATCCTGCGAGACCACGAGCGCGCGTCGGTCGGCGATCTTGTCCACCACGAACCAGGGTGTTTCGGCAGCACCCCGCTTGCCGCCGATGCCGATGCCCTTGCGCTGGCCGAGCGTGAAGAACTGCAAGCCCTGATGCTGGCCGATCACCTCGCCCGTATCGGCTTCGATGGGTCCGGGTGCGGGCGGCAGGTGCTCGGCCAGAAACTCGCTGAAGGGCCGCTCGCCGATGAAGCAGATGCCGGTGGAGTCCTTGCGCTGGTGGTTCGGCAGCCCGGCCTGGCTCGCCAGCGCCCGCACTTCGGGCTTGGTGAGCGCGCCGAGCGGGAACATCACCTTTTCAAAATGTGGGCGGGCCACACCGGCGAGAAAATAGGTCTGGTCCTTGTTTTCGTCGGCCGCGCGCAAGAGGTGCGGGCCATCGCCGCGATGCTCGACCCGCGCGTAATGGCCGGTGGCGACCCAATCCGCGCCGAGGCGCATCGCATGCTCGACGAAGGGCTGGAACTTGATCTCGCGGTTGCAGAGCACATCCGGGTTCGGCGTCTTGCCCTCACTCAGCTGGCGCAGGAAGGCCGCAAACACCCGCTCGCGGTACTGCACCGAGAAATCCACCTTATGCAGGGGGATCTCCAGTTCGTCGGCCACCGCGCGTGCCTGCTGGTAGTCCTCGGCGCTGGTGCAGTAGCCGGACTCGTCCTCCG
Organism: Pseudomonadota bacterium; assembly: GCA_040386395.1. Taxonomy (GTDB): domain Bacteria; phylum Pseudomonadota; class Gammaproteobacteria; order Nevskiales; family Nevskiaceae; genus Stagnimonas. Next base: position 19,838 of record JAZKFO010000069.1, read on the forward strand.
ACCAGTTCTGCATGAACAGGGCAGAGACCCGGCAACCCTGTTCCTTCAGCAGCCAGGCGCTGACGGCGGAATCGACCCCGCCGGAGAGCCCCACAAAAACCTGCGCCTGCACCGCGAATCAAACCCTGCGGAGCGAGAGTTCGCCGTCGTCGCCATCGAAGGCGACATCCCTGGCCGGGCCGCGATCCGTGAGGTGGTTGACCAGCGACAGCGGCCAGCGCTTGACGGTCCAGTAGTCCTCCACGCACTGCTGCACCATGGGGCTGCGGTGGCGGTAGATCTCCTGCCTGAGCTCGTTCTGGTCCATCCAGAACCAGCGGCGGATGCCTTCGTCGAGCTTGCGCTCGGTGTCGTGCGCAATGGGCTTGGCGGCGAAGGCGAAGCGCACAAAGGCGTAGTCGAGTTCATGCGGCTTGTATTCGTAGATGCCGACCAGGCCGGTGATCTCCACTTTCCAGCCGGTTTCTTCCAGCGTCTCGCGCACGGCGGCTTCGGCAAAGGTCTCGCCTGCCTCCCAGTGGCCGGCGGGCTGGTTGATGACGGTCTCGCCGTTGATCTCTTCCTCGATCAGCAGGAAGCGGCCGTTGCGCTCCACCACGGTCGCAACGGTGACGTGCGGCATCCAGATACGGGGTGCATTCATTGCAGCTGGCCTCGCTTGCGCAGGTGATAAAAACCCTGCGGGTCGGGTGCGCCGAGTGTCTTCACGTAGTTGAGCAGCATCTCGCTGGCACCGGGCTTGGGCTTGATGAGAATATCGACATCGTAGCTCTGGTCGGGCGAGAGCTTCGCAAAACCGCTGGCTTCGAGCGGCCCGGAGGGCGAGCTGATGATGGCGGTGATCGACTCTGGCTCGGTCTTGATGTCGGCATGGAAATCACCCAGCAGCAGCGGGTCGCGGGCGAGCGTCCAGATCAGGCCCTTCAGGTCGAAACTGCCTTCGGCAAAGTTGAGCTGGCCGCCCTTGACGATGAGCTTTGCCAGCTCGCCACCGGCGCGGCCATCGACCGGCACATAGCTATAGCCAGCAGCGGCGGCGAGGCTCTTGATGCCACCGGCAAAGCGGAAATCATTCAGCCGCAGGCCGCCGATGCCGGCTGAAACACCGCCGTCGAGGGTGGCGATCTGGCCGCCGCCAGTGAGCTGGAGCGCGACGCGCCCCAGCAGCAGTTGCAGGCCTTGCAGGTCCCAGCGAAGGTCCTGCGCCACCAGCCGGTTGTTGAGGCTGATGCCCGACAGCGAGCCATCGCTCCAGGGCCCTTGCAGGCCATGCACGCGGCCGCGCGAGAAATTGCCGATGTCGATGTGCCGCTCCGCGAAGCGGACGGTCATGAAATATTCGGCGAAGCCTTCGATGTACCAGCCGGGATACCGGCCCGGCGCATATTGATGCATGAAAT
>JAZKFO010000069.1:21247-56321 GCA_040386395.1 Pseudomonadota bacterium
GCTTGGAGTCCTTGGGCTTGAAGGCCGAGTAGAGCAGCGCGGCAGGGATGCGGCTCACCAGCGTCAGCGCGAACACGATGCCGCCGAGGATCAGCAGTTTCTTGCGGTTGAGCGTCATGGCCTGGTCACCGTCAGGCGGGCGTTGACCAGCCCGGCACCCGCACGGCGTTCGATCTCGGCACCGACGATCTTCACCCCGTTGCGGGTTTCGAGCTGGGCCATCCAGCGCACCAGGGCGTCGAAGGAGACATCCTCGAACCAGACCTTCACCTCGTTCTCGCCTTCGGGCTGCATGCGCGTCGGCGGCTTGCCGAGTTCGGGCGCGCGGCCCTGCTGGTCGATGAGGGTGAGCAGCGATTGCTCGCGGCCCTGGATCGCGCCCACGCCACTGGCGCGGGCCTTCTGCACGGTGGCGCCGATGGTTTCCAGCCGCTCGGCCAGGGCGCGCTCGTCGGTGAGTGCGGCGAACTGCTTCGCACGGGCGTTGGCGAGCGGCTCCCAGAACACCAGATAGATGAGGGTGAGCAGTACCACCACCGCACCGACCGCCACCACCACGCGCTCACGCGGCTGTAGCTCCTGATACTTCGCCAGCAGCGGCTCGGCCTTCACTTGCAGGCTTTGCAGGGCTTCGTCGAGGGCTTTCATGGGGTTAGAGGCCCTACTTTGATGCGGATCTGCACGCCGTTTTCACCGCTGTTGGCCGACTGCACGTCGAGCTTTGCACCGCCCTTGCCAGCGGCAAAGTGATTTTTCAGCAGGTCGAGCGCGGCCAGGTCAGTGCCGCTGAGGCTGAGGAACAGCGCGCCCTCGCGGTACTGCATGCCCTCCACCTGCAAGGTTGGTGCGGCCTTCAGGCCACCGGCAAAGGCGTCGATCAGGGTCAGCAGGCCGGCACCGCGCGGGCCACCTTGCAGGGCCGCGAACTGCTGCTCGGCCTGCACCCTGAGATTGACGATGCGCTGCTCGCTGGGGAACAGCACACGGAAGCGTTCCTCATTGGCCTTTTCCTGCTGCGTGACCTGCGATTTCAGCACCAGCGCGCTGACGCCGTTGCCGAGCACGGCGAGTGCGAACACGCCGGCCAGCAGCAGGGCGGGGACCTTCCAGGCCTGCCACTCGCGCGCCATGGCGCGGCGCAGGGCGAAGGGGCCTTGCAGCAGGTTGATGGACTGGGCGCTGCGATAGTGGCGGGCCAGGGCTTCGAGCGGATGGCTCAGGCCCGGCAGCAGCTCGATGTCGCGTTCGAGCTTGGTGAAGTCGATGTCGACACCCTGGCTGATGAGGATGCGCAGCGCCTGCTTGGTCTCGCCCTCGGCCAGGCCCAGGAACAGCTCCAGGTCTTCCTCCAGGCAGCCGAAGCCGGCGGTGGGGCCGGTGCGCACGGTGATGTGGCCGGGTTCGGCGAGCGCGGTCCAGCGGCCGTCGTCGCGCCAGGGCAGGGCCAGGGTTTCGGGGATCAAGGCCTCCGGCACCAGGCCACGGGCGTTGAAGGGCGCCAGCCAGTCGCGCATGTGCTGGGCGGCCACCACCGCCACTGGCCATTCGCCGCGCGCATCGGGTGTGTTGGCGATGGCGAAGTGCAGGGTTTCGACATCCTCGGCAAATTGATCTTCGAGCGCATAGGGCACCGCAAGCGCGGCCTTGCTGGCCTGCTTGGCGGGCACGGCGGCGGTGAGCAGGCGCACGTCCTGTGCCGGTGCGTAGAGGCGGATCACCTTGCCAGTGGCCTGGTTCAGCACCTCGGCCAGCGGCGCCTGCCGCACCAGCACGCTCACCGGCGGTTCGGTGGCGGTGATGGCATAGGCGACCACGAAGGCGTCGACGCTGACAGCGCCGGTTTCAAGATGGGGTTCGTTCCAATCCGGCAAGCGGATGTGCAGCGTCTCGCGCATATTTCTTCTGCTATTCGGTGTCGAGACTGCGGGCAATCACTTGGGGTGCGCCGCTGCCGGCGCGTTGAATCACACTATAAAGCGCGACCCTGCCGCTGCCAATGAAAGCCTCGGCACTGAGCAGGAAAAACTGGGTCTTCACGTCGACCAGATCGGGCGTGACATCGGCGGGCAGGGTGCCCTTGGTTTGCAGTTCCTGCACCGACTTGGCGGGTTCCTTCAGGCGGTCGCGCAGAAACAGGTCGAGCTTGCCGCGATCCACTGTCGGCGACAGCGCCAGCAGCACTGGCAGCTCGGCGGTGTTGACGTTGATCTTGGTGGCGGTGCGTGCCGTGCCGATGGGCAGGGTGCAGACGAATGGCGAGAGCTTTTGGTAGATGGCCGGGGTCATGCCCTTGATGGCGAGCAGCTCGGTGGGCGAGGCCATGGCCTGGTTGGCGGCGCGGTAGGGCTGGGGCAGGCCGAGGTAGTCGGTGTCTTCGGCCCCGCCGGCGCCATTGGGCACCTGGTTGCTGTCGATCCAGTCGCCAATCGCCTCCGCCAGCGGCTGCGCCTGCGAGCTGTCGAGCCCTTCGATGTTCTGGAACAGCCGCAGCAGCTGCTGCTGGTATTTCTGCGGCTGGGCGCTGGCGAGATTGTTGAGGTTGAAGCGCCCTTGCAGGTCGATGAGCCGGCCGCGCAGCGCGCCCTGTTCCACCGGTAGATAATCTACTGGCCGTGCCCAGGTCTCATTGAGCGAATCGACGGCAGCGTCCTTCTCGGCATCCTGCGCGAGGATGCGGCGTACCCAGGACTCAAGCCCCTGCGCGTACCACCAGGCCCGCTCGCCGTCGATGAGGGTGGAGGCGCGGCGGATGCCGTTGTTGGCCGACACCAGCACGGCAGCGGCGGCGATGGCGGCGAGCGCCATCACCAGCATCGCCGTGATCAGGGCGATGCCGCGTGAGCGGCGAGGGCGGTCAGACGGCAACACAGCTGGCGACTCCATCTGCACCAAAGCTCGGCACTTCAGGCGGTACGCAGGGTCGCGGCGTATTGGGGCCACCACCACCACCACCGCCGCCGCTCACCGGCTCCACACCCGGCCGCAGCAGCCACACGACCTCGCCGAAATCCTTGCTCTCCAGCGTCAGCTCGATGGCCTTGGGGATCAGCAGATTGCCGCTGCCGGTGGTGCTGACACCAGTGCTCTGCGGCGGCCAGCGGTCCTGCCACTGGCGGCTTGAGTCCATGAAGCGCCAGCGGGCGTCGTCGATCTGGCCCAGCACCACCAGCTTCAGCGGTTCGTTGTCGCTGGCGCGGTCGAGCACCCGCCAGGTCTCGCGCAGCAACTCGCGGCTGCGGTCGTCGTAGCGGTACACCACACGCTCCAGACTGGCGCGCGGCAGCGACAGCGGGTTGCGCCAGCCACTGCGGGTGAACTCGATGCGTGCACCGAACTCCTCAAACACGAAAGCGGCCTGCGGCTGGCCGAAGCCATCCCGCGCGGCGCGTGGCGTGGCCAGCTCCAGATCGTTGCGCACGCGCTGGAAGGCCTTCTGCCATTCGGCGGTGCGGTCGAGCTTGATCTCGATGTCCTTGCGCGCCTTCAGCACGTAGTTGAGGCCGCCGTAGGCCATCAATGAAAACACGGCGAACACCGCCAGCACCACGATCAGTTCCAGCAGCGTGAAGCCGCGCAGGCGTTTCACTGCTGCCGCCCGGTGCTGGCGAGAAATGCCGTGAGATAGGCCACCGACGCGGTCTCGGTCTTGATGTCGCGCACGCCCGGCGCATACACGCGCAGGTCGATGCGGCGCAGCTGCGGGTCTTCGGTGGCGGTGACGGTGATGCGGTAGCGCCATTCGGCACCGGCCATTTCCACGTCATCTTCCTTGCTGCCGGTGGCGGGCCAGGCGGCTTCGAGCATCAGCTCGTTCATGCGGTTGTGCGCTACCCAGGTGGCGAGCGTGCGCTGGCGGATGTAGCCGGCCTGGTCGGCATAGCGCGCAAAGCCGGAGAGCAGCGCGCCCATCGCGATGGCGACGATGGTGACGGCCACCAGCACTTCCAGCAGGGTGAAACCCTGCGGCCGGCGGCTCATGTGCGTGCCGCGCTGGCAAGTGCAGCACGCACCAGCTTGATGCGGCCCAGGGCATCGGCCTCGATGCGATAGCTGGCGGGCAGGCCGGGCGCGGTGAATTGCAGGATGAAGGGCGTGATCTCGCCGCTGGAGAGCAGCAGCACCTGCGGCGTCAGCAGCTGCGCATCGTTTTCGCGCTGGCCTTTCAGCTCGGCGGTCTCGGCCAGCTCCTTCTCCTGCTTGGGGGTGAGTTCGGGCGGCAGGCGGATGGGCTTGCCATCCACCAGCAGATCGACCCCGAAAGGGCCTTGCAGGGTGCGGCGGCGCAGCGGGCCGCCCACTTCGTAGTCCTGCCACTTCTGGCCAGAGTCGAGCGTGAGCAGGCGGTAGCCGCCCTCGGTGAAGCGCAGGCCGATTTCCACGCCCTTGGCTTCGGCTTCTTCGCTGGCGAGCTTGATGATGGCCTCGGCGCGGCGGGCCTCGCTTTCGAGCTTGTCCTCGTTGATGCGGCTGCCGATCGAGAGGCTGGCGAAGGTCGCCATCACACCGACGATGAGCACGACCACCATCACTTCCAGAAGCGTGAAGCCCCGCTGGGTTTTAAAGCGGGGTGACCGCATGGGCTGCCTTTAGCTTCCGATATCCCAGTTGCCGATATCGCCCGCAGCGCCTTCACCGCCCGGCTTGTTGTCGCTGCCGAGGCTGAACAGATCCAGCTCGCCCTTGGTGCCGGGTTGCAGGTACTGGTACGGGTTGCCCCAGGGATCGCTGGGGGGCTTGGGCAGGTAGCCGCCGGACTTCCAGTTCTTGGCCGGCGGATCGCCCTGCGGCGGTGCCACCAGGGCTTCGAGACCCTGCTGGGTCGAGGGGTAGTAGAAGTTGTCGAGCTTGTAGAGGTTGAGCGCGGACTCGATGACGCGGATGTCCTGCTTGGCCTTGGTGATTCGGGCATCGTCGGGGCGATTCATAATCTTGGGCACCACGACGGCAGCCAGAATGCCGAGAATGACGACCACCACCATGATCTCGATCAGCGTGAAGCCACGCTGGGCCGGACGGGCGCGGTGCAGAGAAGCAGACATTGAAAATCCTTGAAAAGATGAGATTGAAGACTTGCCGATGATAAACGCATCAGACGCCGCATCCGATGACAAAAGCCTGCAAAGCCCTTGGACGGACTGGCGGGTCTGGATGTTCCCCGGATTTCTGATGCTGCTGATCGCCGTGCTGGGGCTGGGCGGTGAGCCCTGGATCGACGCCCTGCGCTACGACCGCTTTGCCATCGAGGGCGGTGAGTGGTACCGCCTCGTCACCGGCAATCTCGTGCATCTGCCCGGCAACACCATCGAGTGGAAGGGCTGGAAGTTTCACGGCCCCTGGCATCTCTTCCTCAACGAGCTGGGCCTCCTGGTGCTGGTGCTGCTCTGCCCGGAGCGGCTGTCGATGCTGGTGTGGCTGCGCCGCACGCTGTTTCTCGGCATTGGCATGAGCCTGGGCCTGTATTTCTTCGCACCCGACATGATCTGGTACGTGGGGCTTTCCGGTGCCATGCATGGTTTCTTCATCCTGGGCCTGGTGCCGCAGGCGGTGAAGAAGGACATCGTCGCACTCGGCTGCGTCGTCTATCTGCTCGGCAAGCTGGGCTATGAGCTGTATGCCGGCGCGCCGGTGTCCGACGAGGCGGCCATTGGCGGCAAGGTGGCGCTGGAATCGCACCTCTGGGGTTCGATCTCCGCACTGGTCTACGGCCTCGTGTTCCAGAGCTTCTGGAAGCCAGAGCAGTGGGCGTTCTGGAAGACGCCCACAAAAAAGGCCGGGACGCCTTAGCGTCCCGGCCCGATTACCGGCTTGCTGCTTACTGCGCCTTGACGTTGGCGCTGGCATTCAGCTTGGTGTTGACCTTCAGCTTGCGGGCATTGACGCGCGCCACGCCCTTGGTCTCGCCAGCCAGCTTGATGGCCTGATCCTTCTCGGCCTGGCTGGCCACCGTGCCGCGCAGGAACACCACATTGTCCTTGGTGGTCACCTTGATGGCGGTGCCCTTGGTCACCGTGTCGGCCAAGAGCTGCGACTTCAGCTTCGTGGTGATCCAGCCATCGGTGATGACCTCGCCGGTGGTGTCGGCCGCCACCTTCACATCCGAGCCGATGGCGCTCAGCACGCCGGGGGCTTCGATGCGGTTGACGACGCGGACATTGGCGCCGACGGTCGACTTGGCAATCTCCTCGGCAGCGGCCTTGGCGTCAGCCGAAGGGGCCTTGCCGGTCAGGATGACCACGTTGTTTTCCGAGGTCACCGCGAGGTCGGAACCGTTCAGGCGGGCATCGGCGGCGAGCTTGGCCTTGACGTTGCCGGTGAGGCCGGTATCGACCACGGCCTGGGTCACACCATCAACAGTGGCGCCGACGCTGGCACCGACGGAAATGGCGTGGGCGGCAGAGGCGCTGGCCAAGATGGCAGCAGCGATCAGGGTGCGGGCGAGGGTGGTTTGATTCTTCATGTGGATTGACTCCGTTGGGGATGATTTGCAGCGACAGCAATGCAGCGGGATGAAGCGATGGCGGTCAGATCGAAGGCCTTTTCTTGCCGAAGATCAGCGACAGCACGAACAGCACGAGGAACACCAGGAACAGCAGCTTGGCGATGCCTGCCGAAGTGCCTGCGATACCACCAAAACCCAGCACGGCGGCGATGATGGCGATGATGAGAAATACAGCGGCGTAATGAAGCATGGTCGGCTCTCCTGAATCGTTAGTGATGCCGTGAGGTAGGGCGTAGACCTTGCAGTCCTTGCGCTTGGCTTGAGTAGAATCCGCTCCCGCACTGAATCGCCTGTGAACCTGAAAGTGCGCGCATCAAAACCACAAAAATAATCTGGAGATCGGTTTGAGCTACGTACTGTTGTTCCCCGGCCAGGGCTCGCAAACGGTCGGCATGCTGAAGGCCCTGGGCGATGCCCACGCCGAGGTCGCACACACTTTTGAAGAAGCCTCCACCGCCCTCGGCTATGACCTGGCCGCACTGGTGCGCGAGGGTCCGAAGGAGATGCTGGATCGCACCGAAAACACCCAGCCTGCCCTGCTCGCCGCCAGCATCGCGGTGTGGCGCGTGTGGTGTTCGCAGGGTGCGCCACCGCCGGTGGCACTCGCAGGCCACAGCCTCGGCGAGTACAGCGCGCTGGTGGCGGCGGGCAGCATTGCCTTTGCCGATGCGCTGAAGCTGGTGCGCCTGCGCGGCCAGTTGATGCAGGCGGCGGTGCCAGAAGGCCAGGGCGGCATGGCGGCGGTGATTGGTCTCGATGACTCAGCCGTTGCCGCACTTTGCAAGGCTTATCCCGGCGAGGAGCTGATTGCCCCCGCCAACTTCAACTCGCCGGGGCAGGTGGTGGTGGCGGGTGAGACGCCCGCCATCGAATGGCTGCTGGCCAATGGCAAGGCGCAGGGTGCGCGCATGGTGATGCGCGTCGGCATGTCGGTGCCCTCGCATTGCAGCCTGCTGGCGGGTGCGGCGCAGCAGCTCGCATCGGCCTTGCGTGATGTGGCCGTGAGCGCGCCGAACATCCCCGTGTTGCACAACCTCGATGCCGCCGCGCGCAGCGCGCCGGATGAGATCCGCGCCGCCCTCGCAGCCCAGTTGCACCAGCCGGTGCAGTGGACCCGCACGATCAATGCCCTCGCAGCCCAGGGCGTGACGCACTGGCTGGAATGTGGCCCCGGCAAGGTGCTGACCGGCCTGGTCAAGCGCAGTGTCGAGGGTGCCGTGATGGCCGCGCTTGAAGATCCCGTTGCACTCGCGGCCAGCGCCGCCTCCATGAAGGAAGCCCAATGAATCTTGAAGGACAGATCGCCCTCGTCACCGGTGCCTCGCGCGGCATCGGCCGCGCCATTGCCATGGCCCTCGCCGAAGCCGGTGCGAAGGTGGTCGGCACCGCCACCAGCGAGGCCGGGGCCGCTGCCATCAGCGAGGCACTGGCCGCCAAGGGCGGGCAGGGCCGGGTGCTGAACGTGCGCGATGCCGCGGCCAGCGAAGCCCTGATCGACAGCATCGGCAAGGAGGTGGGCCCCATCAGCATCCTGGTCAACAATGCCGGCGTCACCCGCGACAATCTGCTGATGCGGATGAAGGATGAAGACTGGAGCGAGGTGATCGACACCGATCTCTCCTCGGTGTTCCGCCTGAGCAAGGCGGTGATCCGCGGCATGATGAAGGCGCGCTACGGCCGCATCATCTCGGTGGGCTCGGTGGTGGGCACCATGGGCAATGCCGGGCAGGCCAACTACTGCGCTGCCAAGGCGGGCCTGATCGGTTTCAGCAAGTCGCTGGCGAAGGAAATCGGCTCGCGCGGCATCACCGTCAACGTGGTCGCCCCCGGCTTCATCGACACCGACATGACCCAGGCGCTGCCCGAAGCCGCACGCACCGCGCTGCTGAGCCAGGTGCCTGCCTCGCGCCTCGGCGCGCCGGAAGACATTGCCCATGCCGTGCTGTTTCTCGCCTCGAAACAGGCGGGCTACATCACCGGCGAAACCCTGCATGTGAATGGCGGTTTGCACATGAGCTGAGGGCCAGAAAAAATCGCTGCTGCACCGCAACAGAGGTTCGCTGGCGACTGTCACGAACCATCGCGTAGAATCCGCCTCGCAATATCGGCCCCCAAGGAATAGAAAATGAGCCTCGAAGACAAAGTCAAGAAAATCATCGCTGAACAGCTGTCCGTGAGTGAAGACCAGATCAAGCCGGAGTCTGCATTCGTGGAAGACCTCGGTGCTGATTCCCTCGACACCGTCGAGCTGGTCATGGCACTGGAAGAAGAGTTCGAAATCGACATCCCGGACGAGGAAGCCGAGAAAATCCGCACCTTCCAGGACGTGCTGAGCTACATCAAGACCCACGCGCCGCAGGCGTCTTGAGCACACCAAGAGGGGCCTGTTTCGCAGGCCCTTTTTTTGTTTCCCTCACAAAAATAATTTGCGCATGACGCACCGCCGCGTGGTCGTGACGGGACTGGGCATCGTCTCTCCCGTTGGTTCATCCGTTGATCTGGCCTGGTCGAACATTCTCGCCGGGCGCTCTGGCATCGTGCCGATCACGCATTACGACGTTTCGACCTATCCCACCCGGTTTGCCGGCCTGGTCTCCACCGACTTCAAACCCGAAGACGCGATGGGCACCAAGGAGCTGCGCAAGACCGACCCCTTCATTCATTACGGTGTGGCGGCGGCCAAGCAGGCCATCCGCGATTCCGGTATCGAGATCACCGATGCCAACCGCGAGCGCATCGCGGTGACGGTCGGCTCCGGCATCGGCGGCATCGGTGCCATCGAGGAAGAATGCCGCGCGCTGCACGCCAAGGGCGTCAAGCGCGTGTCGCCCTTCTTCGTGCCCAGCTCCATCATCAACATGGTGGCGGGTTATGTATCGATGGAAATGGGCATCACCGGCGGCAGCTTTGCCACCGTGTCGGCCTGCACCACCGCCGCCCACTCCATTGGCATGGCGCATCGCATGGTCTCCTACGGCGATGCCGACCTGGTGATTGCCGGTGGTGCCGAGGCAGGCTCGGCACCCGCCGGCATGGCCGGCTTCTGCGCGGCGCGTGCGCTCTCGACCCGCAATGACGACCCCACCAGGGCCAGCCGCCCCTTCGACAAGGACCGCGACGGCTTCGTGCTCGGCGACGGTGCCGGTGTGCTGGTGCTCGAAGAATACGAACATGCCAAGGCGCGCGGTGCCAAGATCTACGCCGAGTTGATCGGTTTCGGCATGTCGTCGGACGCCTACCACATCACCCTGCCGCCGGAAGATGGCAACGGTGCCCGCCGCGCCATGCAGGCGGCGATGCGAGACGCCAGTCTCAACCCCGAAGACGTCAGCTACATCAATGCCCATGGCACGTCGACCCCGGCCGGCGATGCCGCCGAAACAGTGGCGATGAAGGCAGCCCTCGGCGCGCATGCGATGAAGGTGGCGGTGTCTTCCACCAAGTCGATGACCGGGCACCTGTTGGGTGCTGCCGGTGGCATCGAGGCAGTGTTCTCGGTGCTGGCCATCCGCGACCAGGTGCTGCCGCCCACCATCAACCTCGACAATCCCAGCGAGGGCTGCGATCTCGACTACGTGCCGCACACGGCGCGGCAGGCGAAGGTCGATGTGGTGCTGTCCAACTCCTTCGGGTTCGGCGGTACCAACGGTACGCTGGTGTTCAAGCGCCTCGCCTAAGTGACCCACACAGCCCAGCAACCGGGCACGCCCGACTTGCTGGCGCTGCACGAACTCGATCCCGCCCGCTATCCCTTCCTGCTGCAAAGCGTGGCGGGGCATCCGGTGTCCGGCCGCTACGATCTGCTGTTTGCCTTCCCGCAATGGGACTCGGCGGAGACCGTGCGCGAGGGGCCGGATTTTTTTGCACGCCTCTCCGCTGCTGTCAGCGCGGCCGGCGCCTTGCCTGCCGATGCGCTGCCGTTCGCCGGGGGCTGGTTCGTGTTTCTCGGTTACGAGGCGGCGCGCTTCATCGAAACACGGCTGAAGCTGCCGGCCTCGCCCTATGCGCTGCCCGATGCCATTGCCGTACGCTGCCCGGCCGCCGTGATCGTCGATCGCGAAGCAGGGCTCAGCTACTGCATCAGCGAGAGTGACCCTGCGCAACTGCACGCCATGCAGGCTGATCTGGCGCGCATCGCGCAGCGCCCATCCGCAGTGCCGGTCAGCGTGCTGGAAGTGCGCGAAGAGCCGTCGCAGCAATATCTCGATGGCTGCCAGCGAGTGCTGGACTATCTGGTCGCCGGCGACAGCTTCCAGATCAATCTCTCGCGTGCCTGGCAGGCCGGCGTCGCACCCGGCACGCCGTCGGCGGCGCTGTACCGCAGCCTGCGCGACAGCAATCCCGCGCCGTTTTCGGGGCTGGCGGTGTTCGCCGGCAGTGCGGTCATCAGCTCATCGCCGGAGCGATTGATTTCCATCGACCAGGGCCGTGTCGAGACCCGCCCCATCGCCGGCACCCGCCCGCGTGGGGAGAGCGATGCCGAAGACGTGGCCTTCAAGAGCCAGCTGGTCGGCAGCCTCAAGGAGCGCGCCGAGCATGTGATGCTGATCGACCTCGAACGCAATGACCTGGGCCGCGTCTGCCAGCCCGGCAGTGTCGAGGTGAGCGAGCTGATGACGGTGGAGAGCTATGCCCACGTGCATCACATCGTCAGCAATGTGCGCGGCCGCCTGCGGCCGGGCGTGGGCGTGGGCGAGGCGATCGCGGCGGTGTTCCCCGGCGGCACCATCACCGGCTGCCCCAAGCTGCGGGCGATGGAAATCATTGCCGAACTCGAAGGTGTCGGACGCGGACCCTACACCGGTGCGATGGGCTACATCTCGCGCCATGGGCGCAGCGATCTCAATATCCTCATCCGCAGCCTGGTGCTCGAAGACGACACCGTGAGCTTCCGCGCCGGCGCCGGCATCGTGGCCGACTCGGTGCCTGAACTCGAACTGGCAGAAACCCGCACCAAGGCACGCGGCCTGCTGCGCGCACTCGGAGTGGCAGGGTGATCGGCGACCTGCCGCGCGATGTGGTGGCCCTGGTCAATGGCGCACCGCCGAAGGCCAGCGTGCTGCTCAGCCGCGCCCTGCATTACGGCGATGGTGTGTTCCGCACCCTGCTGCGCATCGAGGGCCGCTGGCTCGATTTCGACCGTCACTACGTCAAGCTGGTGCAGGACTGCCGCGTGCTCGGCCTCGACCCGCCCCACGTCGGCCAGCTCGAAGCCGAGCTGGAATCCCTCGGCGGTGGCCGCGCGCAGCCGGTGGTGGGCAAGATCATCCTCGCCCGCAGCGGGACAGGGCGCGGCTATGCGCCCACCAGCCGCCTCTGCGATCGCATCCTGCTGCGCTACCCGGCACCGCGCTATCCCGCCAGCTGCTGGAGCGAGGGCGTGGCGGCCATCAGCTCGCCGGTGGTGCTGGGCAGCCAGCCGCTGCTGGCCGGCGTGAAGCACCTCAACCGGCTGGAGAACATGCTCGCCGCCCGTAACTGGCCGCAGGGCGTGCAGGAGGCGCTGATGTGCGATGCCGCCGGCGCGGTGATCTGCGGCACCCGCAGCAATCTGTTCTGGGTGCAGGGTGGCCGACTGTTCACGCCGAAGCTCACGAGCTGTGGCGTGGCCGGCATGATGCGCGCGAAGGTGCTGGATGCCGCCCGCGCCCTCGGCCTGCAGGCGGAACAGGTGGAAGCGCCGCTGACGCAGCTGATGCAGGCGAGCGAGGCCTTTCTCACCAACAGCCTTTTGGGCGTGTGGCCGCTGAAGCGGCTCGACGCCCATGACTTCGGCCCGCCGGGGCCGCTCACCCAGCGCTTGCACGCCACGCTGGCGCAGCCCATGGTCAGCGATACTTCAGTCTGAACCCGCGACACCGCCCATGAAATCACTGTTCAAAGCCCTGCTGCGCATCACCCTGCTGCTGACCCTGCTCGCGGTCATCGCGCTGGCGACACTGGTGTGGGATGCGCGCCGACAGTTGCTGGCACCGCTGTCGCTGGCCGAGGTCGAGCGCGTCAGTATCGAGCGTGGCGAACGCTTTGCCGGCGTGATCGACGAGATGCAGGCCAATGGTGTGTTCGAGACGGTGCGGCAGGGTCACTACCTGCTGCTGTGGGCGCGTGCGACCGAGGCCACCCGCCGCGTCAAGGCCGGCGAGTTCGATCTGGCCCCTGGCACCACGCCGCTGGAGGCGCTGGAAATGTTCATCGAAGGCCGCTCGGTGCTCAGCGAGCTGCGCCTGCCGGAAGGCTGGAAGTTCTCCCAGGCCTTCGCCCTCATCGCCAGCCACGAAGACCTCGAACACACGCTGCCGGATGACATTGCATCCGACGAGCTGATGAAACGCATCGGCTATCCCGGCCAGCATCCCGAAGGCCGGTTCTTCCCCGACACCTACCGCTTCACCAAGGGCATGAGCGATGTCGAGCTGCTGCGCCACGCCGCCAGGCTGATGAACGAAACACTGGCTGCGGAATGGGCCCAGCGCGCGCCGCAACTGCCCTATGCCAGCGCCAACGAGGCGCTGACGATGGCCTCCATCGTCGAGAAGGAAACCGGTGCGGCGGTGGAGCGGGCGCGCATTGCCGGCGTGTTCATGCGGCGGCTCAAGCTGGGCATGCTGCTGCAAACCGACCCGACGGTGATCTACGGCATTGGCGATGCCTTCGACGGCAACCTGCGCCGGGTCGATCTGGAGCGCGACACGCCCTACAACAGCTACACCCGCAAGGGCCTGCCGCCGACGCCGATCTGCCTGCCGGGCCGTGCGGCCATCCATGCCGCCCTGCACCCGGAGGACGACGGCAGCGTGTTCTTCGTCGCGCGCGGCGATGGCACGCACCAGTTCAGCAAGACCTATGCAGAGCACAATGCCGCCGTCACCCAATACCAATTGAGAGGGCGCTGATGGCCGAGGCATTGCCAGGTCGCTTCATCACGCTGGAAGGCGGCGAAGGCGCGGGCAAGAGCACGGCGGTCGCCTTCATCCGCGACTGGCTGCAAGCACGCGGCCGCAGTGTCACGACCACGCGCGAGCCGGGCGGCTCGCCACTGGCCGAGGCGATCCGTGGCGTGGTGCTGGGCGACTGGGCCGAGGGCGTGCCCGCCGAGACCGAGGTGCTGCTGATGTTCGCGGCGCGTGCAGCGCATCTCAACGCCACCATCTGGCCGTCGCTGGCGCGCGGCGAGGATGTGATCTGCGACCGCTTCGTCGATGCCAGCTATGCCTATCAGGGCGAAGGGCGCGGCGTGCCCACAGAGCGTCTGGCCGAACTCGAAAGCTATGTGCTGAAAGGCTTCGCGCCGCAACTCACGCTGCTATTCGACCTGCCGCCCGCCGTGGGTCTGGCGCGTGCGCGTAGTCGCGGTGATGCCAACCGCTTCGAGGCCGAGGCGATGGCCTTTCAGGAGCGGGTGCGCGCGGCCTATCTGCAACGCGCCGCTGCGGCACCTGCGCGCTATGCGGTGATCGACGCCAGCGCGCCGCTGGCTGCCGTGCAGGCCGCACTCGCCGCCGTGCTGGAGCAGCGCCTGTGAGCCGGCCGGCACCCTTGCCCTGGCAGGCCGCGCAATGGCAGGCCGTGATGGCGGCGCAAGCACGCGGTGGCCTGCACCATGCCTGGCTGGTGTCGGGCAGCGAGGGCGTGGGCAAGAAGAGCTTCGTGCGCGCCTTGGCGGCCTCGCTGCTGTGCGAGGCGGTCGATGCGGCGCAGCAGGCCTGCGGTGCCTGCAACAGCTGCAAGATGCTGGCTTCCGGCGGCCATCCCGATGCCCATCTGCTCAGCAACGATGGCCACCTGGGCCTCTCCAGCGACCCCAGCCTGCAACACGAGGATGGCCTGAGCTACTGGACGCCGAAGTCCGGCAGCATGCGCCGTGACATCGCGGTGGATGCGGCCCGCAGCCTGATCGAGAAGTTCACTGTCACCAGCCATCGCGGCGGCATGCGGGTGGTGGTGATCCATCCCGCCAGCGACATGAGCGATGCCACCGCCAATGCCCTGCTGAAGACCATCGAGGAACCGCCAGCCCGCACGGTGCTGCTGTTCGTCACGGTGTTTCCGCAGGCCCTGAAGCAGACCATCCGCAGCCGCTGCCAGCAGCTGCGTTTTGCCACCCCCGCCAAGGGCGAGGCGCTGAGCTGGCTCTACACCGCGCACCCGGATGCCGATGCCGTGCTGCTGGCCGAGGCCGGCGGCGCGCCGCTGAAGGCCGCGGCCTGGCTCGCCAGCGGCGAGAGCAAGCGCCGCGCGCTCTGGCGCGGCACGCTGCAAGCGGTGGCCGAGCGCCGCAGTGATCCGCTGCAGGCGGCCGCCGAACTCGCCCGCGACAAGGGCGATGCCGGGCAGGTGCTGCGGCTCTGGCAGACCCTGATGCAGCAGCAGCTGCGCGAGGGCGGGGCCTGGAGTGCGCGGCACGATGCCTTCCACACCATGCTGCTCGACGGTCTGCGCCGGCTCGAAGATCACAATGCCAACGCGCAACTGTTGTTTGAAAGCCTGCTGCTGCGCTGGCGGCTGCTGGCCTGAGCGCGTAACCTTTGGGTCAGCAATGCAAAACCAGACGAATCACTTGGGATCTCAGGGCCGATGAGCACACCTCCACGCATGGGCGGACAACCCGGCATCCTCACGCTCAACATCAAGGACAAGAGCGCGCTCTATACCGGCTACATGCCCTTCATCAAGAACGGCGGCCTGTTCATCCCCACCGAAAAATCCTACAAGCTGGGTGATGAGGTGTTCATCCTGCTGACGCTGATGGACTCCGCCGAGCGTCTGCCGGTGGCGGGCAAGGTGGTCTGGGTCACGCCAAAGGGCGCGCAGAACAAGCGGCAGCAGGGCATCGGCGTGCAGTTCTCGTCGCAGGATGCCGGTGCGACGCAGAAGAAGATCGAAGCCGCCCTGGCCGGTGCCCTGGGTGCCGATCGTCCGACTCAGACGATGTAATTACTTGGGCATGCCGCCGTCGAGCATCGACACGTCATAGCCCTTCTGGCTGAGCACGAACACCGCCACCGAGGAGCGACGACCGGAGTCGCAGACCACGATGTAGCGGGTGTTGGCATCGAGCAGGTTGAGCTTCATGCGCAGCATGAACAGCGGAATGTTGATGGCCCCTGCAATCGGTGAGGCCGCCACCTCGGTGGGCATGCGCACGTCCAGCCACTTGGCGGTGCCGGCATCGATCTCCTTCTTCGCATCAGCGGGCTTGATCTTGCGCGCCAGCGGCTCGTTGAGCAGCGAGCGGAAGTCGGCCTTCGAGAGGCGGGTGAGCTTGCCGAAGGTGAGCAGGGTCACCGTCGCATTGCGCGGGCTCTCGGAGATCAGTGCCTCTTCGCCGAAGCAGGAGCCGGCTTCGAGTTCCGCCAGCCGCACCGGTTTCTGGTTGGGTACTTCGCGGGTCACCACGCAGCGGCCTTCAATCACCACATAAAAATAGTCGCCGGGCTCGCCCTGCTTCACCACCACATGGCCAGCCTCGTAGTTGACCTGTTCCATGCGCATGAACATGGCTTGCAGGTTGGCGGGCGGCACAGCCTGGAAGGTGGGCATCTGCAACAGCCTCGCCATCCAGTCGCCGCTGGTGTCGTCGTCGGCGCTGAGTTCATCGACCTCGAAGGCGCCGGTCTGGTCCCAGGTCAGCATCACGTCGAGCAGGCTGGCATCGACGCTGAGGATGCGTGCGGGCTCCACCACCCTGGCCGAGACCTTGCGCGGCGCCTGGTGGGCGAGGCGGTGGGCAGCACCGGCTTCGCCCGCGCGCACCACGGCCAGAATATTGCCCTGGGCATCTTCAAGCTGCACCGCGCCTTGCAACACGAACAGGGCGTTGTGGGCTTCGCCGCCGATCTGGAACAGGGTCTGGCCGGCGGGGACGTCGATCACCGTCGCCTTCTTGGCGAGCGTGGCCTGGCTTTCGGCTTTCAGTGCGTTGAGCGGCACCAGTCCAGCAAAAAGATTGGGTCTGACCGCCTCAGACATGGATGTTCCCTTACTTGGTTTTGGCGTGTGGGCAAGATACCACGGCGATCCCGCCGGCCTGCTATTCCAGCAGGCGGCGCGCACCGACGTAGCGCTGCGAAAAATACGGAATGGTGAGATTCACCGCGCGGATCGGCTTGCCGCTGGAGGGGGCATGAATGCCCTCGCCATCACCCAGGTACAGCACGACATGGCTCGGTGCGCTGCGTGCCGTGTCAAGCCGGTAGAACAGCAGATCGCCCGGCTGGGCCTGATCGAAATCAATGGCCCGGCCACTGGTGAACAAGCTGGCGGTGGTGCGCTGCGTGCTTGCCCCGCCAGCTCCATAGGCATAGCGCACCAGGCCGGAGCAGTCGAAGGCATCCGGCCCGTTGCCGCCATAGCGATACGGCTTGCCAACCTGGGCAAAGGCCGTCATCACGATCTGGTCGCGGTCGCCCCTCATCAAGGGCTGATCAGGGGCTGGCGAGGACGGTGGTGGCGCCGGCCTGCCAGCGGTGCTGCGCGGCAGCGGGTCGTCGAGCGGTGGGCGACTGCTGCACGCGGCCAGCAGCATGGCCAGCGGCAGTGCGGCCGCCGCCAGCCTCATGCCAGCGGCGCGGTGCCCAGCATGGAGGGGCGCTCGGCGAACAAGGCATACCAGGCCGCCAGTGCCGGGCGGCTGCTGCGCCAGTTCAGCGTGGTGAAACGGAAGTCGAGGTAGCCCAGCGCACAGCCCACGCCAATCTCCACCACGCTGGGCAGCTCCGTCAGCAACTCGCCGGCTTCGGCTTCGAGCGCATCCAGGCTGCGTTCGATGGCAGCCTGCTTGCGGGCAATCCAGGCCGGCGATTGCTCGCTGGCCGGGCGACGCGATTCGAGCAGGATCGACACCGCCGCCTCCTGCAAGCCATCAGCCAGATTGGCGCGCTTGAGCTTGGCCCAGCGCGCGCTGCCGCGCGGCAGCGAGGTGAGGGTGCCGCCACGGGTCTGCAAGTACTCGATGATGAGATCGGAGCCGGGCAGGTTCTCGCCCTTCTCCGTGGTCAGCGCCGGGATCTGTCCGAGCGGATTGACGGCGAGAAAGGCGGCTTCGTTCGCCGACCAGTCGGTAAAGATTTCCTCGACCAGGCCCTCCAGCCCCAGCTCCAGAATGGTGACGCGCACCTTGCGGGCAAAGGGCGACGTTTTCGAGCTGAACAATTTCATCTTCATGCGTTTTGATTTTTTTAAGGGAGCCCCGAAGGCAAGCGTACGCGATTACGCCCGCAGCGCGCCATTGGACGCTGCGGGCGTATCGAAAGTTTCTGAGCTAGTTGCCGCTCAATTTGTCGAGGTAACGCTCGGCATCGAGTGCCGCCTGACAGCCGGTGCCGGCGCTGGTGATGGCCTGGCGATAGATGTGGTCCTGCACATCGCCGGCTGCGAACACGCCGGGCACGCTGGTCATCGTCGCGTCGCCCTCGCTGCCCGACTTCACCTTGATGTAGCCACCCGCCATGTCGAGCTGGCCCTCGAAGATGCCGGTGTTGGGCGAGTGGCCGATGGCGATGAACACACCCTGCAACTTCAGCTCGCGGGTCGATCCGTCCTGCACGTTCTTCACGCGCATGCCGGTCACGCCGGTCGCATCGCCCAGCACTTCATCGAGCGAGGAGTTCCAGATGATTTCCACCTTGCCCTCGGCCTGCTTCTTGAACAGCTTGTCATGCAGGATCTTCTCGCCCTTGAACTTGTCGCGGCGGTGGACGATGGTGACTTTCTTGGCGATGTTGGCCAGATACAACGCCTCTTCCACTGCCGTGTTGCCGCCGCCGATCACCGCGACTTCCTGGTTCTTGTAGAAGAACCCGTCGCAGGTCGCACAGGCTGACACGCCCTTGCCACGGAAAAGCTGCTCCGACTCGATGCCGAGATACTTGGCCGAGGCGCCGGTGCAGATGATCAGCGCATCGCAGGTGTAGGTGCCCTGGTCGCCGATCAGGGTGAAAGGCTTCTTGGTCACGTCCACAGTGTGGATGTGGTCGTAGATCATCTGGGTATCGAAGCGTTCGGCATGCTTCTGCATGCGCGACATCAGGTCAGGGCCCATCAGGCCGTGGACGTCGCCGGGCCAGTTGTCGACTTCGGTGGTGGTCATCAGCTGGCCGCCGACTTCGAGGCCGGTGATCATCACCGGCTTCAGGTTGGCGCGTGCGGCGTAGACCGCAGCGGTGTAGCCGGCAGGGCCGGAGCCGAGAATGACGAGACGGTGGTGTTGCATGGTAGACATCTTGAGTTCCTGATTGAGACTTAGAGCTTCGCGGCGTTTTCGGCGAGATAGGCAGCCACACCTTCAGTCGTGGCCTTCATGCCCTTGTCGCCCTTCTTCCAGCCAGCGGGGCAGACCTCGCCGTGCGCTTCATGGAATTGCAGGGCATCGACCAGACGCAGCATCTCGTCGACGTTGCGGCCCAGCGGCAGGTTGTTGACCGTCTGGTGCTGCACGATGCCGTCCTTGTCGATCAGGAAGCTGGCGCGGAAGGCCACGCCATCCTGATGCTCCACACCATAGGCGCGCACGATCTCGTGGTTGACGTCGGCGACGATGGGAAAGCCCACCTCGCCGATGCCGCCCTTGTTGACCGGCGTGTTGCGCCAGGCGTAGTGCGTGAACTGGCTGTCGATGGAGACACCGATCAGTTGCACGCCCTTGGCCTCGAACTCGGCGCGGCGGTGTTCATGGGCGATGATTTCGCTGGGGCAGACGAAGGTGAAATCGAGCGGCCAGAAGAACATCACCACCGGCTTGCCCTTGTAGTCCGACAGCTTCAGCTCGCCGATGCTGCCATCGCCCAGCACGGCGGCGGCCTTGAAGTCGGGGGCCGGACGGTTGACGAGTACGCTCATGGTTGATTCCTGAATAGGGGATGGACGAGGTGGAAGCA
This sequence comes from Pseudomonadota bacterium, assembly GCA_040386395.1. Classification (GTDB taxonomy): domain Bacteria; phylum Pseudomonadota; class Gammaproteobacteria; order Nevskiales; family Nevskiaceae; genus Stagnimonas. The sequence goes on from JAZKFO010000069.1 coordinate 40,622, forward strand.
GCAGGGCAGTGGCTTGCTGCGAACCGAAGTCTAGGTATGGGGTGTTGCAGGGTCAAAGCAAGGTCGGCAATTGCCGAACCGACAATAGTTTTCGACCCTGCCGCAGCGCGGGGTGCTTGGCATACACTGCAAACACACATTCACTTGACGATTGTCGACATGAGCGAAACAGCTCGCCGTTCCTTGATCTCGCGTTTCTTCAACGGCCTCTGGAATGCCATCGTCTGGGGCTACCGCCTCATCGTCATTGCCATGCTGTGCGTCTCGCTCACCCTGATGTGGCTGGCCTGGGGTGGCAAGCGTGCCGCCACTGTCGAGAACAACGTTGCACTGGTCATCGCCCCTTCGGGTGAGCTGGTCGAGCAGCTGGATCAGGACCCGACGCAGCAGTTCGCCGAGGAGTTCAACGGCGAGCCACCCTCGCAGACCGTGCTGCGTGATCTGATCGAGGTGCTCGATCTGGCCAAGGACGACACCCGCATCCCGATGGCAGTCATCAAGCTCGACCATCTCGATGGGGCCGGCATGGCGCAGCTGGAAGAACTCAATGCGGCCATCGACCGCTTTCGTGCCACCGGCAAGACCGTTCATGCCTTTGCGCCCAGCTATTCACAGGGGTCTTATCTCGTGGCCGCGCATGCCGACGATATTTCGGTTGACCCGCTGGGTGGCGTCGATCTCGAAGGGCTTTCGAGCTACCAGAACTATTTCAAGGACGCACTCGACAAGCTCGGCGTGAAGGTGAATGTGTTCCGGGTTGGTGAATACAAGTCCGCGGTTGAACCCTTCCTGCGCAACGACATGTCGGAAGAGGCCAAGCAGGCCAATCTCGACTGGCTGGGTGATCTGTGGACGCGCTACGGCGCCCTGGCCGGCAGCGCCCGCCAGCTGCCTGCCGATGCCATGGACGGCTATGTGCGCAAGCTCGCCGACAACATCGAAGCCGCCAAGGGCGACTCCGCCCAGCTCGCACTCAGCAGCAAGCTGGTGACGCATGTCGAGACGCTCGCCGAGTTTCGCAAGCGTCTCTCGGCCACCGTGGGTGAGGACGAGGAAACCGGCAGCTTCCGTCAGGTCTGGTTCGGTGATTACCTCAGCACTGCAAGGCTCGCGCAGCAGGGGCAGAAGATGGTCAACAGCGAGACCCCAAGAATTGCGCTGGTGGTGGTGCAGGGCGAGATCGTCGATGGCATGGGCGAGCCTGGTCAGGCCGGTGGTGATGTGATCTATGACCTGCTCGACGAAGCGCGTCGCGACGAAGGCATTGCCGCGGTGGTGCTGCGCGTCAACTCGCCGGGTGGCAGCGTGTTCGCCAGCGAGCAGATCCGCCGCGCCGTGCTGGCGCTGCGCGCCGCGGGCAAGCCGGTGGTGGCGTCAATGTCATCAGTGGCTGCCAGCGGCGGCTACTGGGTGAGCATGGATACCGATCACATTTTTGCCCACGAGAGCACCATCACCGGCTCCATCGGCATCTTCGGCCTCATCCCGACGGTGGATGGGCCGCTGGAGAAACTCGGCATCCACACCGATGGCGTCGGTACCACGCCCCTGGCCGGTGCCTTCCGCATCGACCGTCCGCTCAACCCGGAGATCGGCCGCATCGTGCAGGCCAGCATCGAGAAGGGCTATCGCGATTTCATCAACGGCGTGGCCGCAGGTCGCAAGCTGAAGCCTGAGGAGGTCGACAAGATCGCGCGTGGCCGGGTCTGGAGTGGCCTCAAGGCCAAGGAGCTGGGTCTGGTCGACAGCTTTGGTGGCCTGGATGCGGCCGTGAAGAAGGCCGCCGAGCTGGCCAAGCTGGGCGAGGGCGAGTACCGCCTCGACGAGTTGCAGCCCGCTGCCGCCTCACCCCTGCAACTGCTGGCACAGATGTTCGGCCAGGGGGCAATCCGCCTGGGTGCCTTTGGCGAGATCAAGAGCCTGCTCGCCCAGCTGCATCAGGTGCGCGAGCTGCGCGCCATGAGTGGCTGGATGAATGATCCCAATGGTGCCTATGCGCGGTGCTTCTGCACTGTCGATCTGGGTGGCCGCCGCAACAACCTCCTTCCTTAGGGAAAGCACTGAGCATGGATGCAGTCTCGCTGCCCTTCGCTGATCTCAACAGCGCCCGTCTGCGCTACATGGACAAGGGCAGCGGCCCGACGCTGCTGCTGATCCACGGCCTGGGGGCGACGCACGCCGACTGGCAGAAGCAGATTGATTTCTTCGCCCGCGTGTTCCGCGTGATTGCGCCTGACCTGCGCGGACACGGCGACAGCGAAGGCGAGGGGCCGTTCAACGTCGACCGGCTCGCCACCGATCTCTCGCTGCTGATGGACATGCTCAAGATCGGCTCGTTTTTTGTCATCGGTCATTCGATGGGCGGTGCAGTGGCCATGCAGCTGGCCCTTTTCAAGCCGGAGCGGGTGAAGAAGCTGGTGCTGGCGGACACGCTACCCAGCTTTGTGCCCAACACCTTCCGCAAGCGCCTGCTGCTGTGGACGCGCCTGTTCATCATGCGCTTCATGGGGCCTGAGGCGCTGGCCAAGCGCACCGCGAAGCAGATGTTCCCCAAGAAGGATCAGGAGTCGCTGCGCGAGCTGCTGATCCTGCAAAACAATCGCACCCCCAAGCCGGTGTATCTCGCACTGCTCAGGGCGCTGTCGAAATGGACCGTGGTGGATCGCCTGAGCTGGCTCAACATGCCGACTTTCGTCATCGCCGGCGAGATCGACTACTTCCCGCCGGAGGAAGCGCAGAGCTTTGCCGACAGCCTGCCGGATGGTCGCTGCCGCATCATCCAGGGCGCGCGCCACCATCTGCCGCTGGAGAGGCCTGAGGATTTCAATCGGGTGACGATGGATTTCCTGATGCCCGGCAGCCACATCGCCTCCACCAAGGGCGATGCCGGCCTGAACTGGCTGCGTATCGACACCGCAGCGCAGAAAAAGATCGACGTGCAGGCGCTGCTCAAGAAACCCAAGTAGGCGGGCGATCAGCGCAGGAAGCGCATCGAGAGATCAACCGCGCGCACATGCTTGGTGAGGCTGCCCACCGAGATGCGATCGACCCCCAGCTCCGCGATGCGCCGCACGCTGCCCAGCGTGGCACCGCCGGAGTATTCGAGCACGGTCTTGCCGCCCGCCGCGCGCTGCGCCTTGGTCAGACGCACCGCCTCGCGGATCTCGTCATCCGGCAGTTCGTCGATCAGCAGCAGGTCGACGTTCTCGGCCAGTGCGGCTCTGGCTTCATCGAGGTTCTCGGCCTCGGTCATCAGCGGCACGGCAGCGTTCAGGGCGCGAGCCGAGGCCAGCGCGGCGCGAATGCCGCCAGCGGCCGCGATGTGGTTTTCCTTGATGAGAATGCCGTCGTAAAGGCCGATGCGATGGTTGACGCCGCCGCCGCAGAGCACGGCGTACTTCTGTGCATTGCGCAGGCCGGGCAGGGTCTTGCGGGTATCGGCAATCGCGCAGCCAGTGCCGGCAACAGCAGCCACATAGTGGGCCACGGCGGTGGCAGTGCCTGAAAGGGTCTGCAGGAAGTTGAGCGCGCTGCGCTCGCCCGTGAGCAGTGCCCTGGCCGGGCCGCTCAGGGTGTAGAGCACGGCATCGGCGGCGACCGATTCGCCTTCTGCCACCAGCCACTCGACCTGCACGGCCGGGTCGATCTGGCGAAACACCTCATCCACCCAGGGCCTGCCGCAGATCACTGCCGCCTCGCGGGTGACGACTCTTGCCTTGGCCGGCGCATCGGGCGAGAGCAGGGCGGTCCAGTCCTGCGCGCCGATGTCCTCTGCCAGTGCGGCGCGAACGCTCTCGGCGATGTTGCTGACGTAGGCGGGCAGGGTGCTGCTCATCAGGGGCACAGCAAGAACTCCAGCAGGGCCATCTGTCCCCAGAGGCGGTTCTCGGCCTCGTCCCACACGACAGACTGCGGGCCGTCGATGACTTCCGCCGTCACCTCCTCGCCACGATGCGCAGGCAGGCAGTGCTGGAAGATCGCATCGGGCTTGGCGCGTGCCATCAGCTCGGCGTTGACGGTGAAAGGCACGAAGGCGGCGATGCGCTTGGCCTCCTCCTTCTCCTGGCCCATGCTGGTCCAGGTGTCGGTGATGACGATGTCGGCACCGTTGGCGGCAAAGGCCGCACCGCGCATCAGCTCGACCGAATCACCGGCCCAGGCCATCAGCTCGGCACTCGGTTCAAAGCCCTTGGGGCAGGCGATGCGCAGCTTGAAGCCCAGCAGCTTCGCGGCCTCGATCCAGGAATGGCAGACGTTGTTGCCATCGCCGATCCAGGCCGCCACCTTGCCGGCCACCGGGCCGCGATGCTCGATCCAGGTCTGGATGTCGGCCAGCAGCTGGCAGGGATGGTGAAAGTTCGACAGCCCGTTGATGACCGGCACGCTGGAATGTGCGGCCAGTGCCTCCTGATCCATCTGCGAGTCGTTGCGGATCATCACGGCATCCACCATGCGGCTGAGGACGCGCGCGGTGTCGGCAATGGGCTCGTTGCGGCCCAGCTGCATCGCATCGCCATGCAGGAACAGCGCGTGGCCACCGAATTTCGCCATGCCGGCCTCGAAACTCACGCGCGTGCGGGTGGAGTTCTTGGTGAAGATCATCGCCAGCGTCTTGCCGACAAAAGGGCGCGGCAGTGCGGCCTTCTGGGCCTTGAGTGCGATGGCGCGGTCAATCACCTGCTGCAATTCGGCGGCGGAGAGGTCAGACAGCTTCAGGAAGTGGCGCAGCGTGGTCATTGCGATATTCAAGGTCAGAAATAAAGACGGAGCCTTGAAGGCTCCGTCGGGTGCAACACAATTCTACTGCGCAACTTAGGCCAGGTTCTTCTCGGCAAACTCCCAGTTGGCGAGCGCCCAGAAATGCTCCAGAAAGCTGGGGCGCGCATTGCGGTAGTCGATGTAATAGGCATGCTCCCAGACATCGCAGGTGAGGATTGGCGTTTGACCAGCCGTCATCGGGTTGCCCGCGCCCTGGGTCGAGACGATGGCGAGCGAGCCATCGGCGTTCTGCACCAGCCAGGCCCAGCCGGAACCGAAGGTGTTGATGGCGGCTTCAGTGAAGGCCTTCTTGAAGTCTTCGACGCCGCCGAAGGTCTTGACCAGCGCATCGGTCAGCTTCTTGCCGGGGGCAGCCTGCTTGGGCGTGAGGCAGTGCCAGAAGAAGGTGTGGTTCCAGATCTGGGCGACGTTGTTGAAGATCTTGCCGGAGGACTTCTTGATCACGTCCTCCATGCTCATCGACTCGAACTCGGTACCTGCCACCAGCTTGTTGGCGTTATCCACGTAGGCCTTGTGGTGCTTGGCGTAGTGGTAGTCGAAAGTCTCGGCCGACATGTGCGGCACGAGGGCGTCTTTTGCGTAGGGTAATTCGGGAAGTGCGTAGGCCATGTGGTGTCCTTTGTGCTGGGGGAACCTTGCAAGACAACTTAATTTGGACGCGAACCATAGGTTAGCGGCACTTCAACTTCAACCATCGGTCTGAACGCCAGCAAATTACCGGACCGAATGGTCGGCTTGCCCGATTGGTCAACATTTTGCGTTCACAATGTCGCGCGTATAATCCGCGCCCTTCAAACGGCCTTTTGTTCACTGGGCCGCAATATCGTCAGGTCAGGAGCAAATGATGGACGCTTTGGAGCGCATCAAACAGCAGGTCACGCAGAACCCGGTCATCCTCTACATGAAGGGCACACCGGATTTTCCCCAATGCGGTTTTTCAGGTCGCACCGTGCAGGCCCTCAATGCCTGTGGCGTCGAGTACGCATTCGTCAATATCTACGAGGATGAAGAGGTGTACCGCGCACTGCCGAAGTTTGCCAACTGGCCGACTTTTCCGCAGCTCTATCTCAAGGGCGAGCTGATCGGTGGCTGCGACATCACGCTTGACCTCTACCAGAGCGGCGAGCTGAGAAAAATGCTCGAAGAAGCCGTCGGCAAGAAAGCCGCCTGATTCCTCAAAGCAGTTGATCAATGCCCGCCCAGTGCGGGCATTTTTTTGTCGTGCAAATGTCAACGAATCCGATCGAAATCGTTATTGAATGGTTCGTCACAGGCTTGGTCGCTGTGGCCCCTTCTCTATTCGATCCGATGCCATGAACCACAATCCCTCCTTGTCGCGCCTGTTGAGCAAGCCCGTATTGGCCCTGGGCTTAAGCTGTGCGGCAGTCGCTGCCGTGCTGGCCCCACTGCCCAATGCGATTCATTTCAACACCAGCGGTCAGGCTGCCTTCGGTTGCCCGGCGGGATATGACTTGCGCGATCCGGTGGCTCTCGCCCGCGAGTTTCGCCCGGCGCTGACCGAGCGCGCGGCGGCGATGATCCGCAGCCGCTACGGTGCCGAGGCCTGTGTCTGGAAAAAGCTGCCGGAGTCCTTCCTCGAAGTCGGCAGCCAGCAGCAATCGCGTCTCGAAACCCTGGGCGAAGTGCCGGCAGGTCTGATGCGCCGCGCCGTGGAGCAGAAAGCCAGCCTGATGGCGCGCCAGAAGGCGGTCGCCAATGCCGACGGCAAGTGGCTGGAATACGGCAAGGGTTCGCAGATCTTCGATGCCACCTACGAGGCCAGTTCCGGCAACGATGGCATCTACGACGTCATGGGCCGTGTCGATGACTTCACCTACGACCCCGTCAACAAGCGCCTGTTTGCCGCGGTGGGCAACGGTGGCATCTGGATGAGCGAGGCGGTGGGCGGTGATGTCGCCACGCTGGGCGATCTCTGGAAGCCTGCCCACGGCACCGGCGCCACGGGCCTGCCGACGCTGGTGACCAGCGCGGTGGAATGGACGCCGGCTGCCGGTGGTGCCAATGGCCGTCTCATCGCACTCACCGGCGAGCACACACAGGGCGGCAACTCCTACATCGGTCTCGGCGCCTATTACAGCGATGACCTGGGTGCCACTTGGAAGCACTCCACCGGCGTGCCGGATGGCGCCTTCAGCTTCGTGCTGGCGGTGGATCAGTCCAACCCGATGCTGGTGTACGCCGCCACCGGCAAGGGGCTGTATCGCTCTGCCGACGCGGGCGTGAGCTTCACCAACGTGGCGCTGCCGGTCTCCGACACCTGCGCCGGCAACATCACCAACCCGGTCTGTGGCTTCGCCAACTTCGTCACCGGTCTGGTAGTGAAAACGCCGGAAGGCGATGCCGACCCGGACTGCGCCACGGGCTGCCCGGTGGTGGCCTCGGTCGGCTACCGCGCCGGCACCTTGCCCTACAGCGACGGCACACCGCAGGCACCCGGCAATGGCATCTACAAATCGGCCAACGGCGCGCCCGGCAGCTTCGAGCGCATCACCAACTTCGCACCCGATGCGACGCTGCCGGTGGGCCTGCCGCCGCAGGACCGTCTCGGTCGTATCGAGATGGGTGGCACCACGGGTGCCGATCAGGACAAGAACTTCATCTATGCACTCATTCAGGATGCCCGCCTGTTCAACGGCACCAGCGGCCCGGTGCTGGACTCCGACCTCAACCAAGGCGCGCAGCTGCCGATCGAGTGCAGTGAACTGCCCGATGGCGACCCCCGCTTCGTCTGCGAGTTGACGGCCGAGGGGGTCAGCCCCACCTCATTCAATGGCGTCTTCGTCTCCGGCGATTTCGGCGAGACCTGGACCCGCATGGCCGATGACGCCGAGCTGCTGGCGACTTCGCCGGTCAATGGCTCCTCGCTGTCCACCACCGCCGCACTCGGTGTCGGCCCCGGCGTGCAGTCCTGGTATGACCAGTGGATCGCGGTCGACCCGACCCAGGCCGACCCGGTCACGGGTGCGCCGACACGCATCGCCTTCGGCCTCGAAGAAATCTGGACCAATGCGGCCAATGCGCCGCAGGATGGCACCGCCCAGGCGGCGGGTGCTGCGGACTTCAAGGTGATCGGCACCTACTTCGCCGGCAAGACCTGCGCCTTCCTCATCGGCAATCTGGGTGACCCCGGCACCCCGGCCTGCCCGACCAGCAGCACGCAGGTGAGCGACATGCGCGTCACCACGCACCCTGACCAGCAGGGTGCGATCTTCATCCCGGACGATGCGGGTGGCGTCTGGCTGTTTGCCGGCCACGATGGCGGCGTCAACAAGCAGTATTCGGCTTCGCCCATTACCGACCCTTTCAGCAACGATGACTGGGCGCCTGCAAATACCGGTTTCTACACCCTGCTCAACTACGGCATCGCGGTGGCGAAGGACGGCACCGTCTGGTACGGCCTGCAAGACAATACCTCCGGCAAGATCCTGGCCGACGACAGCCGCCAGCAGATCCGCATCTACATCGGCGACGGCATGTGGACGGCAGTTGATCCTGATAACAGCAATATCGCCTACTACCAGACGCCGGGCCTGTCGCTGAACAAGACCACCGACGGCGGTGTGAGCACCAATGCGGCGGATGACTTTGACGTGGGCACCGCGCACTTCCTCGGTCCCTTCCACATGGATGACAGCGACGCGCAGCACCTGGTCGCGGTCGGCACCAAGGTGGCGGTGACGCTGAACGGCGCGGACAGCTGGACGACCGTGTACGATCTTGGCGCCAACGCCGACGCGGGTGGTGCGCTGTTCCAGGCCCGCACCCGGCCGCTTGACATCCACGATGCCTTCATCTACGCCGGCTCCTGCGCACCCTGCAACCTGGTGGGCAGCGCCAACCAGTTCCGCAACAAGATCTCCACCAATGTCGGCGGTGCCGAGGCCCCGGCCAAGGGCAGCCCGGCAGGCTGGCACGATGCGGCGATGGCGGGCCTGCCCAACCGCTTCATCTACAACATCCACATCGACCGCGCAGACCCGACCGGCAAGACCATCTACGTCGTGCTTGGCGGCTACTCGCCGGCGCGCTGGGCCGGTGTCGGCCAGTTCGGCGACACCAACACCAATGTGCAGCAGGGCAAGAACGTCTGGGTCTCGAAAGATGCGGGTGAAACCTTCACCAGCATCCAGGGCAATCTGCCGGACGTGATCAGCACCTACATCCTCAAGCGCGGCAGCCAGCTGATCGTGGCGACCGACGTCGGCGTGTTCATCAGCAGCGATCTCAATGGCACGGAGTGGACGCCGCTGGGCGACCACCCGAACCTGCCGGTCAACCAGATGGTGCTGAAGCCGGGTGATGACACCCAGCTGTTCTCCGGCACCTTTGGCCGTGGCGTGTTGCAGTACACCTTCAAGGCCGGCGGCAGCACCCCGGTGCCGCCGACCTTGCCGCCCGTGATTTCCGCACCGCCCGTGGGCGGTGCCAGCAGTGCCGGCAGTGAGGGACGCTTCGGCGGTGGTGCGCTGGGCCTGCCGATGCTGGTCAGCCTGCTGTCACTGGTCTTGCTGCGTCGCCGCCGCAGCCACTAAGCAACCCAAGTCGCACACAAAAACGCCCGCATCTGCGGGCGTTTTTGTTGTTGCCTTCTGCTCAGGCAAGCAGCGCTTCGGCCACTTCGCGTCGGCGGGTTTCGCCCGTGAGTTTCTCGACGCAGGTCAAGGCAAAGGCCATCGCGCTCGCAGGCCCCTGGCCGGTGATGGTGTGGCCGTCGACGACGACTGGCAGGTCAACATAGTGCAGCAGGGCATCACGGAAGGCGGGATAGCCGGTGGCCTGCTTGCCATCGAGCAGCCCATGCGCGGCCAACACCAGGGCAGGGGCGGCGCACAGTGCTGCGGTCCAGCGATGTGCCAGGCGCTGCTCGTGCAGCTGCTGGATCAGCGGGGCGTGGGCGGACAGGGTCCTGGCACCCAGCTCGCCGCCCGGCAGGGCAATGAGGTCGAAATGCTGGTGTGCGACATCGGCATGCCGAACGGTGGCCAGCAGCAGGATGTCGCGTGTGGCGGTGACGGTGAGCGCATCGCCGACGGCGGCGACCGTGACCTGCACGTCGGCGCGGCGCAGCACATTGATCAGGGTGACGGTTTCAAGCGATTCGGAGCCGTTGGCGATCACCACCAAGGCGGTCTTCCGGGGTTCTTGCATGTGACTTTCTCCTCGATTTATTTTTTTGGGTGCGGCTGCTCGTACAATATGCGGACTCAAAGACTTGTCCGTCATGGCGCAGGTCGAACATAACCCAAAACTTGAGTCGCCACCGCGACCTTATAGAGCTGAGGAAATCATGGAATACCGCCACATCAAGATCCCGACCACGGGTGAGAAGATCACTTTCAAAGCGGGTCAGCTGTCGGTGCCGGATCAGCCCATCGTCGGCTACGTGGAAGGCGATGGCATCGGCCCCGACATCACCAAGGCCTGCCTGCGCATCTGGGATGCCGCCGTCGCCAAGGCCTACAACGGCAAGCGCAAGATCCACTGGTGCGAGACCTATCTCGGCGAGAAGGCTGCCGGCCTCTACGACGGCAACTACTGCCCCGATGAAACCCTGAAGGTGCTGCAGGACCTGGTCGTGTCGATCAAGGGCCCGCTCACCACGCCCGTCGGCGGTGGTTTCCGCAGCCTCAACGTGGCCCTGCGCCAAGACCTCGACCTCTACGCCTGCGTGCGCCCCGTGCGTCACTACACCGGCGTGCCCAGCCCGCTGAAGAACCCCGGCAAGGTCGACGTCGTGATCTTCCGCGAGAACACCGAAGACGTGTATGCCGGCATTGAATACAAGTCCGGCACGCCGGAGAACGAGAAGGTCGCCAAGTTCCTGCGCGAGGAAATGAAGGCCAAGTTCTTCGAGGGCGCGGGCATCGGCATCAAGCCGATCTCGGCCTTTGGCAGCAAGCGCCTCGTGCGCATGGCGATCCAGTACGCCATCGACAACGGCCGCGAGTCGGTGACGCTGGTGCACAAGGGCAACATCATGAAGTTCACGGAAGGTGCCTTCCGCAACTGGGGTTACGAGGTCGCGCGCGAGGAGTTCGGCAACGTCACCATCACCGAAGAGCAGCTCTACAACGAGTACAAGGGCAAGCAGCCGGAAGGCAAGATCGTCATCAAGGATCGCATCGCCGACATCATGTTCCAGATGATGCTGCTGCGCCCCGACGAGTTCGATGTGCTGGCGACACCCAACCTCAATGGCGATTACCTGAGTGATTCCGTCGCCGCCGAAGTCGGCGGCATGGGCATCGCGCCCGGTGCCAACATCAGCGACAACTGCGCCGTGTTCGAGGCCACCCACGGCACCGCGCCCAAGTACTCCAATCTCAACAAGGTCAACCCTGGCTCGCTGCTGTTTTCGGGCGTGATGATGCTGGAATACATGGGCTGGAAAGAAGCCGCCGATCTCATCACGCTGGTCTACCCGGAAGTCGTCAGCGACGGTATCGTCACCTACGACTTTGCCCGCCAGATTGATGGCGCCACCGAAGTCGGCACCAGCCAATTCGCCGATGCCCTGATCGAGCGCATCAACGGCGGCGTGGACCTTGAAACCAAGCGCCGCGCCCAGCAGGAACTGCTGGCGAAGGAGCGCAAGCAGCGCGAGATTCGCCGCCTGTTGCAGCCGATGGAAGAGATGGTGGACACCGGCCGCGTGCCGCATACCGTGGGCGACCTGATGACCCGCAGCCTGATGACCGTCAGCGATGGCGAATCGGTGGAGCAGGCCATGCACACCATGACCGACAACAATGTGTCGTCGGTGGTGGTGGAGCCCAATGCCGCCGGCGAATGGGGCATCCTGACCCGCCGCGACATCATCACCAAGGTGGTGCGCAACAACAAATCACCGGCTTCGCTGAAGGTGAAGGATATTGCCACCCGGCCGCTGTTCAGCGTGCCGGCCGAGACCAGCATCCACGAGGCAGCCGAGATCCTGGCGGAGAAGAACTATTCGCGCATCACCATCTCGCAGGGCGACAAGATCATCGGCATCGTCACCGAGACTGACATTTTCAATGCAGTCGAGAAATACGGCGCGGCCATCACTGAGTAATGGGTTGGCGGCATCAAAAAAGGCAGCCCTCGGGCTGCCTTTTTTGTTCTAATCAGGCCATGAAAACCAAAGCCATCCAACTGCTCGTTACCGGGAATGAACAGCTCTCCGGCAAGCGACAGGACAAGCATTTCGCAAAGGTGGTCGAGCTGCTCAAGGCGCGTGGCCTGGCGCTGGACTGCGTCACTTTTCTGGGCGACGACGAAGCCCGCATCGCGGCGGTGATTGCCGATGCGCACACCCGCGGCGATGTGCTGCTGTGCTGCGGCGGCATTGGTGCCACGCCGGATGACCGCACCCGGCAAGCCTGTGCGGCAGCCTTCCAGGTCGAGATCGAGCGCCACGCCGAGGGGGCGGCACTCATCACCGCCAGATACGCGGATCGTGGCCCGATGCTGCCCAATCTGCTGCTGATGGCGGACTTTCCCAAGGGGGCGGCACTCATCCCCAATCCGGTGAATCAGGTCAGCGGCTTTTCGATGGGCGACTGCCACTTCGTGCCGGGTTTCCCGGAGATGGCCTGGCCGATGCTGGAGTGGGTGCTCGACACCCACTACCCGCATCTTTTCAACGCCAAGCCCACCGTCGAATATCAGCTGCGACTCAACGGCAATGCGGTCGAATCTGCTCTGCTGGACTTGATGGAAGCCGTCATCGCCGACCATCCGGGGCTGGAGTTCTCCAGCCTGCCGTTCCGGGGGCGCGACGATCAGGAGCCGCACATCGAGTTCGGCTTCAAGGGGGCGGAGGCACTGGCTGCGTCCGCCTACCGGCAGTTCGAGGCGGGGCTGAAACAGCGCGGTGCGCGCGTCGAAGCGCGCACCGCACCGGCCGGCTAGAACAGATCAGCCTTGGTCTGCTTCTCGGCCTTGGGCTCGCCAGCCCGTGAGGCGATCCAGGGCCCGGTGATCATCTCGTTGTAGCCCATGCCGGGGCCGACCATGGGGTAGACGCTGGCCATCGGGTCGATCAGCACTTCGAGGAAGGCCGGGCCGGGGAAGGCGATGAAATCTGCGACGGCTTGGGCCAGGTCTTCCTTCTTCGAGACCCGCACCGCGAACTCGTAGCCGTCGGCCTGCACCGCCTTGATGAAGTCCTTGCGGTGCAGGCTCTTGTCGCTGCCGGCGTAGCGGCTCTCGAAGAACAGGCGCTGCCACTGCTTCACCATGCCGTCGCCGAAGTTGTTGAGCACCACGATCTTGACCGGCAGGTTGTAGGTGGTCGCGGTTTCCAGCTCGCCGAGGTTCATGCGGATCGAGGCGTCGCCGTCGATGTCGATGATGACCTTGCCGGGCTGGGCGAACGCCGCACCGATGGCGGCCGGCAGGCCGAAGCCCATCGTGCCCATGCTGCCGCTGGTGAGCCAGAGGCGCGGCTGCTTGAAGTCGAAGTACTGCGCGGCCCACATCTGGTGCTGGCCCACGCCCGTGGAGACCACGGCCTCGCCTTTGGTGATCTTGTTGATCTCCTCGATCACCGCATGCGGCTGGATGTGCTCACCGCCGCGCTCGTAGTCCATCTTGTAGGTGGTCTTGAGCTGGGCGATGTGGGCGTGCCACTCGGCGTAGTCGGGCTTGAAGCCTGCGGCTTGCAGGTGCGCAGTGAGGGCATCGAGGGCCGGGTTCAGCTCGCCGACGTGGCTCCAGTGGACGCGCTTGACCTTGTTGATCTCGCCAGCGTCGATGTCGAGATGGGCGATCCACTTCGCGCGCGGCGCGAACTTGCCCGGCACGCCGGCCACACGGTCGTCGAAACGTGCGCCGACGGCAATGAGGGCATCGCAGTCATCCACCGCGTAATTGGCGAAGGCGGTGCCGTGCATGCCCAGCATGTGCAGGGCGCGCGACTTGGTGGTGTCGTAAGCGCCGAAGCCCATCAGCGTGGTAGTGACAGGAATGCCGAAGGCATCCGCAAAGGCCGTCAGCGAGGCCGCAGCCTCGGCGTGGATGGCACCGCCGCCAACGTAGAGCAGAGGTCGCTTGGCGCTGCGCAGCAGCTTCTCGAAGTCGGCGAGCTTCACCGCATCCAGCCGGTTGCGACGCACGGCATCGAGGCGGGCGCGATAGCCGGGGATGGGCAGCACGCCTTCGCCGAAGAAAGTGCCGGCCCAGTTCTGCACGTCCTTGGGGATGTCCACCACCACCGGGCCGGGGCGACCGCTGCGGGCGATCTCGAAGGCGGTGCGCATGGTGGCTTCGAGCTTGGTCGGGTCGGTGACCAGAAACACATGCTTGGCGCAGGGGCCCATGATGGCGCTGATGGGGGCTTCCTGAAATCCATCCGAGCCAATCGCAGCGGTCGGCACCTGGCCGCAGATCACCACGATGGGGATCGAATCGGCCATGCAGTCGCGCACCGGCGTGACCGTGTTGGTGGCACCGGGGCCGCTGGTGACGAGTGCGACGCCCACCTTGCCGCTGGCGCGGGCATAGCCGGCGGCCATGAAGCCGGCGGCCTGCTCGTTGGCGGGCACGATCAGCGGCATCGGCTCCCGGCCATCGGGCTTGAGGTTGGCGGCGTTGTGGCGGAACACCGCGTCGTAGGTGGGCAGAATCGCGCCACCCGAATAGCCAAAAATGACGTCGACACCTTCATCCGCCAGCACCCTGACGACAATCTCCGCACCGGTCATGGCTTGACTGGTTTTGGTCAGCGGGGACTGCGTGGCGGCGTTCATGGGGATCTGGACTCGGTTCTTGGCCTGAATTGGCGGGGCTTTTAGAGGGCGCGCGTTATAACACTTTACGGCTGTTTCCGGCATGCCTGGTGGCTCGGCCTGTTTGGGGACGTGTAAATTGCGATCAATAGTTCGTAATTGCGGTTAGCCGTAATAATTACGATAGCTAATCGGATGAGTGCGGTGTCAAATGCCTCATCGAAAATAGCTGGGGAGCTAAGGTCATGAACACATTTATAGGGAACCTTTACGCTGGCGTGCTGGATCATCAGGATCACTTCACGCAGTGGGCCTTGTCTGCAATGGTGGAACGCCTGCCGATGTCGCAGGCGCGCTGGTCGGTGATCACGCCGTCCGGCATCCGCGAGCTGGCGGTGGCGGGCCATGCCTCGCAACCCCGCACGGGGGAGTTCTCGACGCTGCGCATCGAGGCGCTGGAACCGACCGAAAACAGCCGCCACGAGTTCACCTGGCAGCGCTCCATGCCCTCGGTATTCACCGACGAGGAGCGGGATTTCCTGTCGAAGACCCTCGATCACCTGGCCCGTGCCGAGCGGCTGTCGCGCCGCCTTCAGGGCCTGATGCGCGAGGCCAAGGGCGGCGAGCTGGAGCCGATCGGCTTTGCCATCATCGACGAGCACGGCGTGATCGAATCTGCTGACCGCGCCTTCGAGGATTACGTGCGCCGCAGCGACGACAGCTGGGAGGGCAAGAAGCTGCCCTTCGATTTCAGCTGGGAGCCGCGCATGGCCGAGCATGGCCATCCGTTCCGGGGGCTGTTCTTCCGCATCGACCAGGCGGCCGACAAGTTTCATGTGCGGGTTCGCAAGGATCGCCGCCTGCCCAGCGTGAGTGCGCGCGAGCTGCAAGTGGCCAAGAAACTGGCCGGCGGCATGACGTTCAAGGAAATCGCCCGTGACCTCGACCTTGCGCCCTCGACGGTTTCCACCCACGCTTACAATCTTTACGACAAGCTCGGCTTCCGCCGTCGGGCGCAGCTGGTGGAGTGGGTGAACAAGAACGTCACCGGGCGCTGATTCGCCCCCGATTGCGTTCCGCGCCCGGCGCGGCTAAGGTGCGCGCCCTTGCCGCCAGTCGGGCGGAATCGTTGTACTGCAATGCGACATATCGTTTCGATCCTGCTGCAAAACGAAGCCGGCGCGCTGTCG
>JAZKFO010000070.1:0-14522 GCA_040386395.1 Pseudomonadota bacterium
GCTTCGGCGAGCTCTTGTATTTCTTCCTGCGCGAAGCCGGTGTGAATGCCTGGGATGCGCGCCCCAACTACCTCACCACCACCCACGGCGAAGCCGAAATCGAGCACGTCATCAAGGGCTTCAAGTACGCCATCGAGCAGATGAAGCTGGGCGGCTTTCTGGATGATGTCACCGCATCCAGCGAGGCCGAGCGGCTGTTCCTCACCGCCAGCAGCAGGACCATCGCCAGCCCCTACCTGCCGCCGCAGAACGGCGCGCGCATCGGCCGCGATGCCGAGGGCAATCCGGCCTGGTTCCTGCCGGATCCGAAGCGCCCCGGCAAATACCTGCAAGTCGCAGCCGGAGTGCGCGCATGAGTTCCAACACCCCCAGCTTGCTGGCCGTCGAGCACGATCCTTTTGCAGGCTTGCCGCTCGCGGCCTTCGTGCCCATCACCGAGTCGCAGCGCGAGGTGTGGATTGCCTCGCAGATCAGTACCCAGCTGAGCCTGGGCTACAACGAGGGTCTCGATATCAGCCTCAGGGGCGCGCTCGATGTGGCGGCGCTGAAGCAGGCGCTGCAAACGGTGATCGACCGTCACGAGGCCCTGCGCGCCAGCTTCTCGCCGGATGGCGAGCACCTGATGATCCGCGCCGAGCTGCCGCTGCCCCTCAACGAGATCGACCTCACTCAGGGCGATGCCGCAGGCAGCACGCTGGCTGAAATCGAAGCCACCGAGATGGGCCGCGACTTCGACCTGGTCGAAGGCCCGCTCCTGCGCTTCACGCTGGTGCGCACGGCAGCGACCGAACACCACCTGCTGTTCATCGCCCACCACCTGATCTGCGATGGCTGGTCGGGTGCGGTGGTGCTGACCGAACTCGGCGCGCTGTATTCCGCCGCCGTCGAGCACAAGCCGCTGAGCCTGCCGGTAGCACCCCGCTACGGCGATTACGCGCTGATCGAGCGCGCTTTCCATCACTCGGAGCTCGGCCACGCGCATGAGGCCTACTGGCTCAATCTGCTCAAGGCCGCGCCGCTGCCGCCCTCGCCGCCGGCGGATCGCGTACGGCCCGCCGAGCGCAGCTTCAGGGCCGAACGCATCGACCTGCCGCTGGATGCGGGTCTGGTCAAGCGCCTGCGCGCCCTCGGCAGCAGCGAGGGTGCCAGCCTGGTCGCCACCACGCTCGCGGCGTTTGCGGGCTTTCTGCACCGGCTCACCGGCCAGAGCGATCTGGTGATTGGCCTCGCCGCTGCCGGGCAGTCTTTCCACGAGCAGAAAATGCTGGTGGGTCACTGCGTCAACCTGCTGCCGCTGCGTTTCGCGCTGGAGCCGCAGCAGCCCTTCACCACCGCGCTGCGCCACACGCGCGGGGTGATCCTGGATGCGATGGAGCATCAGGGCGTGACCTTCGGCCAGCTGCTGCCCAAGCTGCAACTCGACCGCAGCAGCACCGAGCAGCCGCTGGTGGCAGTGGTGTTCAACATCGACCTGCGCGACGACGACATCCGTCATGCCGGGCTGGAAGTCGGCTATCGCACGCTCCAGCGCCAGGGCGAAACCTTCGACCTGTTCGTGAACCTGGTCGACAACAACCGCGACCTGCTGCTGGAGGCGAGCTACAACGCCGATCTCTACAGCCGGCCGCAGATGCAGGCTTTCCTCGACGGCTTCGAGATGTTGCTGCACGCGGTGGTCGATGCCCCCGCCACCACGCTCGCCGCACTGCCGCTGCTGAGTGCGACGGTTCGCAGCCAGCTGCTCGCGCCCGCCCAGCTGGTCACTCCGCAGACCCGCCCGCTGCATGCGTGGTTTGCAGAGACCGCTGCGCGCCACGCCAGCCGCATCGCGGTGAACGACCACAATGGCAGCCTGAGCTATGCGGAGCTGGACGCCCGCGCCAACCAGCTCGCGCACACGCTGATCGAACACGGTGCGAAATCCGGCACGCTGGTCGCGGTGTTCATGGAGCGCAGCACGCTGCTGCCGGTGGCGATTCTCGGCATCCTGAAGGCCGGTGGCGCCTATCTGCCCATCGACCCCGCCACACCCGCCGAGCGCATCGCCCACATGCTGGCCGACTCCGGCGCGCTGATGGCGCTCACCGAAACCGCGCTGGCCGAGAAGCTGCCCGCCAGCACCACCATCCTGCTGCTCGACGATGCCAGCAGCACCAGTGGCCAGTCCGACGCTGCACCGGCCGTGTCTGCGAGTGCCGATGCGCTCGCCTACGTCATCTACACCAGCGGCAGCACCGGCCAGCCCAAGGGCTGCCTCATCACCCACGCCAATGCCAGCCGCCTGTTCACCTCCACAGCCGCCTGGTTCGGCTTTGACGAGACCGATGTGTGGACGCTGTTCCACTCGCCCGCCTTCGATTTCTCGGTGTGGGAACTGTTCGGTGCCTTGCTGCACGGCGGCCGTCTGGTGATGGTGCCGCAGTGGGTGGCGCGCGAGCCGGACAAGTTCCGCACCCTGCTCGCCATCGAGGGGGTCACGGTGCTCAACCAGACGCCCTCTGCCTTCCGCCAGCTGATCGTCGCCGATGCCGCCGCCGACACCACGCTCGCCCTTCGCACGGTGGTGTTCGGTGGCGAGGCGCTGGAGTTCAACAGCCTCGCCCCCTGGTTTGCACGCCATGGCGATGGCACGGCCGGGCGCGGCGCGAAGCTGGTCAACATGTACGGCATCACCGAGACCACTGTGCATGTCACCTACCGGCCGGTGACGCTTGCGGACCTGGGCGAAGGCAGCAGCGCCAGCTTGATCGGCGAGCCCATCCCCGACCTGAGCCTTTATGTGCTCGACGCCAGCCTGCAAGCCACCCCACCCGGCGTTGCCGGCGAGATGTATGTGGGCGGTGCCGGTGTCGCGCGCGGCTATCTCAACCGGCCGGAACTCACGGCCGAGCGCTTCATTGCCGACCCGCATCACGCCGGCCAGCGGCTCTACAAGACCGGCGACCTCGCCCGCTGGCTGCCCGCCGGCGATGGCAGGCTGGAACTGGAATATCTCGGCCGCATCGACCACCAGGTGAAGCTGCGCGGCTATCGCATCGAACTGGGCGAGATCGAGGCCCGGCTGGCCGCGCACCCTGGCGTTGCCGCCTGCACGGTCAACGTGCTCGAACGCAGCGCTGGAGATGCGCGCCTGGTGGCCTGGCTGGTGTGGAAGGATGCCAAGAATGCCGTCAGCAATTCCGAGCTGCGCAGCGCCCTGCGCGGCCATCTGCCCGACTACATGCTGCCGCAGAGCTTCGTCGAGATCGCCAGCCTGCCGCTCACCGCCAACGGCAAGCTCGACCGCAAGGCCTTGCCTGACCCCTACGCCAGCGCGACAGCCACCGCGCCTGCACGCGAACCGCCGATGGGCACCATCGAAATCCGCATCGCGGCCCTCTGGCAGCAGATGCTGGGTCTCGCCAGCGTCAGCCGCGAAGACCGCTTCTTCGATCTCGGCGGCCACTCCATGCTGGCCGTGCAGGCAGCCGCCAGCCTGCAGAAGCTCTTCGGCGAGAAACTGCCGCTCCGCGCCGTGATGATGGAGCCGCTGTCGGTGCTCGCAGGCCGGCTCGCAGGCAGCGCGCCGATGGTCGAAACGGCTGCCAAAAGCCCCCCGCCAGCCAGGCCGCAAACCCAGACCGCAAGGCCCGCAGCATCGCCCTTGCCCAACGACATCGCCATCCCGGCACGCAATGCGCCGCAGCCGACAAAAAGCAGCTGGTTGGGTAGACTGTTCGGGGATTCATAACGAACACTAACGGGACGTTGCCGGTGCGCATTGCGTCGGGCGGCCGGATGGAACCATCCGAATGGAAGCGATTCACTTTGGCGACCCGGTGCGGCCCCTGTTCGGGCTCCACCACAGCGCACGCGGGGCGGCGCGGCAAACCGCCGTGCTGCTTTGCCATGGCTGGGGCCCGGAGTACATGCGGGCCTATCGCGGCATGCAGACGCTTGCCACGGCGCTCGCTGAACAGGGCTTCGAGTGCCTTCGCTTCGATTACTCCGGCACCGGCGACTCCGAAGGCCATGCACTCGATGCCCTGCTCGATTACTGGCTGGCGGACATCAACGTCGCCGCCCGCGAGCTGATGGACCGGAGCGGTGCCAGCCGCATCGCGCTGGTCGGCCATCGCAGTGGCGCGCTGCTCGCCGCCGAAGCCTGCCGCCGTGGGCTGGATGCCGCCGGCCTGTTGGCACTCGATGCACCAGCCAGCGGGGCGGACTTCATCGCCGACATGCGGCGCGTCGGCGAGGCCGAGGACTACCGCAAGAACCGCTACCGCAGCCACGGCAACGAGCTGCCTGAAACCGAGGCCGACGAGCTCTGTGGCCATGCCTGGCCCGCCAAGCTGGCCAGCTCCTTGGTTTCGCTGCCAGGCGTCAGCCACCAGAACCTGCGCTGGCTGCAAAGCAAGGATCAGCGCACGGCGATACCTGCCGGCACGCCCGTGTGGACGCTCGACTACCCCAGCCACTGGCACAACCCGGCCTGGATCAACTCGCCCTGGTGCCCAACCCCGGCCCTGCGAAGGCTGGCGGCGGAGTGCGTGACATGGCTCAGCTGAAGGAATACGCCCTGCGCTTTGGCGAGCAGCAGCGACTGCTCGGCATCCTCACCATGCCGGCGCAGCACCGTGCCGAGCTGCCCACCATCATCATCCCCAATACCGGCATCGAACACCGTGTGGGCCCCAACCGTCTGCATGTGCAGCTGGCACGCGCGCTCGCAGCGGCGGGCTTCGCAACCCTGCGTTTCGACCTCGGTGGCCTGGGCGATTCAGACCCCTCGCCGGGCCGCGCCGCCGACAGCTCGCAGGATCTTCGAGACGCCGCCAACATGTTGCTGGCCCGCAGTCTGGGGCCGCGTTTCGTGATGATTGGCCTGTGTTCCGGGGCCCATGATGTGCATCAGTTCAGCAAGAACAGCGCACTGGTGATGGGGGCCTTGTTCATCGACGGCTACACCTTTCCCACCAGCCGCTTCAAGCGTCGCCGTTTCTTCCAGCGGTTGATGCGACTCCACTGGAAAGCCGCCGAACAGCTGCCGGAGTTCTTCGGCAATGCCAACCATCCGATGCCGGAACTGCTGCCAGCCTTTTTTTCGGAACCCAAGCAATCCGAAGTGGCCGCCGACTTCACCGCCATGCTCGCGCGCGGCACCCACCTGGCCTTCCTGTTCACCGGCGATGTCGAGTCGGAGTACAACTATGCCGAGCAGCATTTCGATGCCTTCCCGATGCTGAAGAACCGCGCCGAAGTCTGGTATCAGCCCGCCACCGACCACACGCTGACCCGTCGCAAGAGCCGCGAGGGGCTGATCCGGCTGATCCGCGACTGGGTCGCCCGCCTCAAGACCTGACCCCCAGCAGGGCGTGGATGCAGCCCTGCTGCGTCCACCAGCGACCCTCCAGCGTCAATCCTTCGCTTGCTTTTCTGGCGGCAGCCGACAGCGGCTGGAGCTGCCAGGACAGCGCTTCCACCGGCAAGCCAGCCGACCACTGGATGGCGACTTCATCGAACTCCAGCCAGGCACCGTTGAGCGGGTTGAGTGCCTTGTGGACGCATTCCTTCGCCGAGAAGATCCAGCGCGCCGCGCGGGCGGCCTCGGTCGGCGCCAGTGCGGCCAGACGTTCGCGCTCGACTGCGCACAGCACCACTGAGCCAGCCTCATCGGGCAATGCCGCATCGGCCTCGATATCCACCCCCAGCGCCTGCCAGTGATGGCGATGCGCGCTCGCGGCCAGCGCAAAATGCGTCTCGTGGGCGAGGCTGCCCACCATGCCTGCAGGCCACATCGGCAGGCCATCGGCATCGCGACCCACCGGCGCGTGCATCTGCTGCGAGGCCAGGGCCACGGCCGCCAGCGCCCGCACCGCCAGGCACTGCTGCCGACGCAGCGGCGGCCACTGCGCGGGTAGCACCAGCGCAGTGGCCGAACGCGGCGCCTGCGCGGCGGCCTGCTGCACGGTGCCGCTCACGAGTGCCACGCCCGGCAGCGGCGCGATGACAGCGAAGCCGGTTGCATTCGGTTCAACAGCAGACGTCATGGATGCGTGCGAGAAGGGTGGCGGCTCTACAATCTAGCCAGATTCCCACAGTCCATCACCTGTAGAGGCTCCCATGCAGATTGCAGATTCCGTCTTCATCGTTTCCGGCGGCGCCTCCGGCCTCGGCGAGGCGACGGTCAGAAAGCTGGTGGCCAGCGGCGGCAAGGTGGTGATTGCCGATCTCAACGAAATGGCCGGCCGCGCCCTGGCTGAAGAGCTGGGTGATCACACCGTGTTCAGCAAGGTCAACGTCACCAGCGACCGCGATGCGGCCGCGGCGGTTGAACTCGCACGCGAAGAGTTCGGCGCGCTGCATGGCGTGATCAACTGCGCAGGCATCGCCACCGGCGAACGGGTGGTGGGCAAGGAAGGGCCACACTCGCTCGAAAACTTCGCGCGCGTCATCCAGGTCAACCTCATCGGCAGCTTCAATCTCATGCGCCTCGCCGCCGATGCGATGAGCAAGCAGGCGCCCAATCTCGAAGGCGAGCGCGGCATCATCATCAACACCGCCAGTGTGGCGGCCTTCGACGGCCAGATCGGCCAGGCCGCCTATGCCGCCAGCAAGGCCGGCGTGGTGGGCATGACCCTGCCGGTGGCGCGCGAGCTGGCGCGCTATGGCATCCGCGTGATGACCATTGCACCCGGCATCTTCGAGACCGCGATGATGGCCGGCATGAACGAGGTGATCCGCGCCTCGCTGGAGTCCACCGTGCCCTTCCCCTCGCGCCTCGGCCGCCCGGCGGAGTACGCGCAGCTGGTGCAGGCCATCATCGAGAACCCGATGCTCAATGGCGAGGTGATCCGTCTCGATGGCGCCATCCGCATGGCACCCAAGTAGCGCGAATCAGAGTCTGGTTTTGCCGAAGATGAAGTCCGGCACGTTGCGGATGGTGGCCATGATGCCGGCCCAGAACCAGGGCGTGTAGAGCGTCGCCTTGCCGCCCCGCATCGCCTTGACGATGTCGGCAGCCACTTTCTCCGCAGTGGCCCACAGCGGCCCGCCCTTGGCGATGTGAGCAGTCATCGGCGTATCGACGAAGCCCGGCTTGATCAACGTGACGCTCACCCCCTGCTTGCCAAGGCGGTGTCGCAGGCCCTGCACGAACACGCCGAGCCCGCCCTTGGCGCTGCCATACACATAGTTGCTCATGCGGCCACGATCACCGGCCACCGAGCCGATCACGCCGATGCGGCCGCTGCCCTGCGCGGCCATCACCGCGGCCAGCTCGGTGAGGATGGAAGCCGGGCTCAGGAAGTTGATGCTGATCTGTTGCAGCGCCACCGCAGCATCGCGCTCGCATTGGGTCTGGTCAGGCAGTGTGCCGTGGGCGATCAGCGCGCCGTCGATGGTCTGGAGGCTGATCCTTGCTTCTGCGACCAGGGCCGCATGGCGAGTGGTGTCGGCAAGATCTGCCACCGCCATATCCACCCGCGCCGCGCCGCGCACACGCAGATCCGCCGCGACGCTGTCGAGCCGCTCGGCATTTCTGGCGACGAGAAACAACTGGGCGTTTTCGGCGGCCAGCTGACGCGCCACCGCGATGGCGATGGCAGAGGTGGCACCGAAGATGACGACACGCTGGAGCGGATGGGGCATGGAGAGATCGGTCCGGATCAGGAAGAGGCAGGCGCACTGACGCGACGCCAGAAACTGGAGGAGCAGCGCGGGTCGATGTGGCGCGCAAACGCCTGCCACTGTGGGTAGCCCTGCTGGAAGTCAGCCGCCGAGACGCGCCCATCCTTGGCGGGATAGATGCGCCCGCCGGCCTCGTGCGTGATGGAATCGAGCCGCGTCAGCAGGGCGAGCGTGCGCGGGCCGCGATTGGCGAAGTCGAGCGCGAGCGTGGTGCCGGGCATGGGGAAGGACAGCAGCCCCGGCGATGAACGCGCACCAAAGGTTTTCAGCACCGCGAGGAAGGACCCCTCGCCGCTCGCCGCAATCGCCTGCAACAGCGCCCGCACGGCGGCAGGGGCGTTGGACTGTGGCAATACGCATTGATACTGGTAGAAACCCCGCTTGCCGTAGAGCCGGTTCCACTGTCCGATGGCATCGAGTGGATAGAACACGCCGTCGTAGTGGACGGTGCGGCGCTTCGGCGTGGCAGGTGCCCGGTGCCAGAGCAGGGCATTGAAACTGCCGACGGTGAGGCGACTGAGGGCAAGGCTGGGCAGGTCCACCGGCAGCGCGAAACGCGGCTGCCAGGCCGGGCGCACGCTGGGCGGCGTGCTGCCTGCGGGCCAGGCCACATGCCTGGCGCGGCTGAATACACCGCGCCCCAGTGCGGCACCGCTGGCGAGGCAGTCGAGCCAGGCCACGTCGTATTCCCAGTCGGCACGCGAGGTCTCGCTCAAGCTGAAAAACTCATCGAGATGGCCGTAGCGGACATCCTCGGTTTCCAGCCACAAACCCGGCACGGCCTTGAGCTGGATCACTGCCGACAGGATCAGCCCCGTGAGGCCGAGGCCGGCGATGGTGGCGGCGAACAGCTCGGCGTTTTCCGTGGTTGAGCAGTCGAGCACTTCGCCGCTGGATCGCAGCAGTTTCAGCGACCGCACATGGCTGCCGAAGCAGCCGGCGCGATGGTGGTTCTTGCCATGCACATCGTTGGCAATCGCCCCACCGACGGTGACGAACTTGGTGCCCGGCGAAACCGGCAGAAACCACACCGGGCTGCCACCTGCCTGCGCGGCGCGGGTCTCCAGCAATTGCAGGATGTCGGCGAGCGTCATACCGGCCTCGCACTCCAGCACGCCGGAGGCGACATCGAGGGCGATGAAGCGATCCAGCCCGGTGGCATCCACCAGCAGCTGATCGGCATTGAGGCCGCTGTCGCCATAGCTGCGACCCAGGCCACGCGGCAGCCAGCGGGTTTCGGTGGGCAGTTGTGGCAGCGCGCGCAGGGCCTCATCCCGAAACGCGGGGGTGATCAATGTGTGCGGGTAGCGGTGTGCGCGTCCCCAGGCGAGCAGGTCATGGCGCAGGGGCATGGCTAGACCACCGCCACAACCACGCTCAGGGCCACCCAGGCACCCAGCAGCAGCGACAGGCGATCCCGCAGGGCGAAGGCGATGGGGTCGTCCTGCATCTCGCCACGGGCGGCCAAGAGCCAGATGCGACCCAGCCAGTAGGCCAGCACCAGGCAGATCGACCACAGCCATTCCGGGCGCTCGAACTGCGCCATGCGCGACTGCACCTCGACCAGGTAGTTGAAGAACACCAGCACCGAGGCAAAACCGCTGGCGGAACCCATGGCCATCAGCCAGCCGGCATCGGCCGGACGATAACCACGACCGGGCACGCTGGCCTTGCCCACCTTCAGCTGTGCATCGCACTCGGTGAAGCGCTTGATGGTGGCGAGGCTGGTGAAGAAGAACATCGAGAAGGTGAGCAGCCAGGGCGAGATGGCTGCCGCGATCACCGCCATGCCGGCCAAGAGCCGCAGGCTGAACAGGCTGCCAAGAATCAGCACGTCCAGAATCGGTTCGCGCTTGAGCCGTATCGAGTAGGCCAAGGTCAGCGTGGTGTAGATGAGTGCCACCAGCGCGAAGGCCAGCGGCAGTTGCGTGATGAGCAGCCCTGCCGCCAGCAGCAGCAGCGGGATGGCTGCCAGGCCGCTGCGCAGCGACAGATCACCCGAAGCCAGCGGCCGGAACTGCTTGCTGCGATGGCTGCGGTCCGCCGACAGATCGAACAGGTCATTGATGAGATAGGTCGCCGAAGCCAGCAGGCCAAAGGCGAGAAAACCAAGCAGCGTGGCCTTTACCGGGGCTGCCTGGTCGAACTCGCCCAGCAGCAGCAGCGGCACGAAGATCAGCGCATTCTTGGCCCACTGGTGCAGGCGCAGGGCACGGCGCCAGACGGTGAAGCCGGGGCGCGGCTGCGGGAACTCGGCCAATACCACTGTTTCCGGCGAGAGCTGCGCCTTGAGACGCGCGGTGTCACCCACCAGCACGGCGGACTGGCAGCGCTGCCAGATCGGCAGGTCTGCGCGGCTGTCGCCGACGTAGGTGAACTGCTCGCCGAAGTCGGCGACGATGGCTTCGTACTTGTGCAGGCCCTTGAGATTGGTCGCGCCGTCGCTGCCGCGCACGCGCTCGAACAGGCCGACGCGCACCGAAATGCGCTGCAACAGGCGCTCGTCCGAGGCCGAGTACAGCGCCAGCACCGCGCCCTCACGATGACGGGCATTGAGCCACTCGATCAGGCCCTGGTTGAGCGGCAGGTTGTCGAGATCAGGCTGCGCCCGCTCCACCAGCCTGCGCTTGAACACCGCGCGTCCCTTGAACAGCGCCAGCAGCAGCGTCAGCAGCGCCCAGGGCTTGCGCGTCAGCAGGACGACCAGCGACTCGTAGAGCAGGTCGATCTTGGCGAGCGTGCCGTCCAGATCGACGACGATGATTTTTTTGGGCATGGCTGCCGCACAGATTAGCGGTGCCGCCACCGCCCTGCTCAGCCGCCGACGGCCTTCGGTTTCACCGCACGATGAAAGCCCGCGAACGGCAACGTGCCCTTGCCCACCAGGGGAAAGAGTTTCGTATTGAGGCTGGCACCGCCATCGATCTTGATGGTGTGGCCGGTGATGAAACTCGCCGCATCGCTCAGCAAAAAAACAATCGCGGCGCTGATCTCGGCTTCCTCCGACAGGCGCTTGAGCGGGATGGTCGCTGCCATCTGCGGAATCACCTGCGCCGTGAAAGCCGGGTCGTACTGATCCATGCCGGACGAAGCCACGAAACCGGGGGCAACCGCATTCACGCGCACACCGGCACTGGCCCACTCGGTGGCGCAGGTCTCGGTGAGATTCATCATGCCCGCGCGTGCTGCACCGCTGTGTGCCATGCCGGGCATGCCACCCCACATGTCGGCCAGCATGTTGACGATGGTGCCGCCGTTCTTCTTGAAGTGGGCGTTGAACAGCTCGCGGCTCATCAGAAAGCCGCCGGTGAGGTTGTTGGCCACCACGGCCTCGAAGCCCTTCTTGCTGATGAGTGCGACCGGCATGGGGAACTGCCCGCCGGCGTTGTTGACCAGGCCGTGGATGGCGCCGTGCTGTTCGAGCATGAGCTTCACGTTGGCCTTCACCGCCTCCTCGTCGCGGATGTCGAAGGCATAGCCAGCAGCCACACCGCCATCCTCAACGATCTCGGCGATGGTCTTGTCGAGCTTCTCCTGCTTGCGGCCGGTGATGATGACCTTGGCACCGAGGCTCGCCAGCTCATGCGCGGTGCAGCGGCCAATGCCAGAGCCGCCGCCGGTGATGATGATGGTTTTGCCCTGAAAGGCAGTTGCCGCGAAGACCGATTGGTAAGCCATGTTTTTATCCTCCAGATACGACGAAGGCCGGGATTTCCGGCCTTCGTGTTTGACGCTGTAACAGCAATTACATTTTTGCCTGCAACTCAGGCACCAGCGTGAACAGATCGCCGACGAGGCCGATGTCGGCCACCTCGAAGATCGGCGCGTCGGCGTCCTTGTTGATGGCAACGATCACCTTCGCGTCCTTGATGCCGGCGAGGTGCTGGATGGCACCGGAGATGCCGATGGCGAAGTAGAGCGAGGGGGCGATGATCTTGCCGGTCTGGCCGACCTGCATGTCGTTCGGCACGTAGCCGCTATCGACGGCAGCGCGGCTGGCACCGACGCCCGCGCCGATCTTGTCGGCGAAGTCGAAGATGACCTTGAAGTTCTCGCTTGAACCCAGCGCACGGCCACCCGACACCACCTTGGCGGCGGATTGCAGGTCAGGGCGCGCGGACTTCTGCGCTTCCAGGCCCTTGTAGCGGGTGTGGGTGGCGGCGACGGTAGCGACACTCACCTTCTCGATGGCGGCAGAGCCGGTGGAGGCAACCGCCGTGAACGAGGCGAGGCGCACGGTGGCAACCATCGTGCCGGCCGGAGTCTCGACCGTGGTGATGGCATTGCCGGCGTAGATGGGCTTGTCGAAGGAGGTGGCGCTGTGAACCGCCATCACGTCGCTGACCTGCGGCACGCCGAGCTTGGCAGCGACGCGCGGGGCGACGTCCTTGCCGAAGGTGGTGCCGGGGAACAGCACGTGGGTGTAACCGGCGGCGACTTCGACCACGGACGGGGCGAGGTTGGCGGCGATGGGGCTGGCGTGCGCGGCGCTATCGGCGACCAGCACCTTGGTGACACCGGCCAGCTTGGCGGCTTCGGCAGCCACTGAGGCGCCGTCGGCGGCAAGCACCAGCACATGCACTTCGCCACCGATGGGCGTGGCGGCAGCAACGACCTTGGCGACACCGGCGTTGAGCTTGCCTTCGGCGTGTTCTGCGATGACGAGAATCTTGGACATTTCAAACTCCTAAAAGAAACTGTTTTTAGTCCCCTCCCCCTTGCGGGGAGGGTTAGGGAGGGGGTGGCAAGGCTGAATGCGGCATCTAGCTTTGCTACCCCCTCCCCCAGCCCCTCCCCGCAAGGGGAAGGGGAGACAAATCACTTATGCGAGGCCCTTGGCTTTCAAGGCGGCAACCAGCTCATCCGTGGTCTTGACCATGATGCCCTTGCTGCGGGTGGGCGGCGGCGTGGTCTTGGTGGTCTTCACCATCGGCGCTGCGGTCACGCCGAGGTCGGCGAGCGTCACGGCTTCGATGGGGATGCGCTTGGCCTTCATGATGTCCGGCAGCTTCAGATAGCGCGGCTCGTTCAAGCGCAGGTCGGCGGTGATGACGGCAGGCAGATCGACTTCGAGGGTTTCGAGGCCGGCGTCCACTTCGCGCACCACGGTCGCCACGTTGCCTTCGAGTTCCACCTTGCCGGCGAACGTCGCCTGCGGCAGGTCGAGCAGGGCGGCAACCATCTGGCCGGTCTGGTTGGCGTCGTCATCGATCGCCTGCTTGCCGGCGATGAACAGCGAAGCGCCTTCTTTCTTGAACACGGCAGCAAGCGCGCGCGCGGCGGTCAGCGGCTGGATCTCGCCGTCTTCCTTGATGTGGATGGCCTTGGTGGCGCCGAAGGCCAGCGCGGTGCGCAGGGTTTCCTCGTTCTTCGCACCGCCCATGGTGACGGCGATGATCTCGGTGAGCTTGCCCTTTTCTTTCAGGCGCACCGCCTCTTCCATCGCGATCTCGTCGAAGGGGTTCATCGAGTGCTTGACGCCATCGGTGACCACACCCGAACCATCGGGCTTGACCTGGATACGGACGTTGTAGTCCACCACACGTTTGACGCTGACGATTGCTTTCATGGGGTCTCTGCTGGCTGAAAATAAAACGGTGATTGCGGACTAAAACTCACATGCCCGCGTAATTGGGGCCGCCCGAACCTTCGGGGGCAACCCAGGTGATGTTCTGCGAAGGGTCCTTGATGTCGCAGGTCTTGCAGTGGACGCAGTTCTGGGCGTTGATCTGGAAGCGTGCGTTGGCACCCTCGCCCAGCACCTCGTAAACCCCCACCGGGCAATAGCGTTGCGCGGGCTCGGCGTAGAGCGGCAGATTCTTGGCAATGGGGATCGAGGGATCGGTGAGCTTGAGATGCGCCGGCTGGTGCTCCTCGTGGTTGGTCGAGGACATGAACACCGAACTCGCCTTGTCGAAGCTCAGCTTGTTGTCGGGCTTGGGGTAGACGATCTGGGTCGAATCCTTGGCGAGCTTGAGCGTGGCGTAGTCGGGCGTGGTGTCGTGCAGCGTCACCGGAATCTTGCCGCCGAAGATGTTCTGGTCGATCCAGTTGAAGGCACCGCCAAACAGCGCGCCGAACTTGTGGATGGCGGGGCCGAAATTACGGCTGCGATACAGCTCGTCATGCAGCCAGCTGTCCTTGAAAGCCTCAGGGAAGGCCTGCAGCGCCGTGCCGCCCTCGTCGCCTGCCATCAGCGCATCGGCGTAGGCCTCGGCCGCGATCATGCCGCTCTTCATCGCGGTGTGGCTGCCCTTAATCTTGCTGAAGTTCATGGTGCCGAGGTCGCAGCCGATCAGCGCGCCGCCCGGGAACACCATGTTCGGCAGGCTGTTGAAGCCACCCTTGGCGATGGCACGCGCGCCGTAGCTGATGCGCTTGCCGCCTTCGAGATGGGTCTTGAGCACCGGGTGGTGCTTGAGGCGCTGGAACTCGTCGAACGGCGAGAGGTAGGGGTTGCTGTAGCTCAGGTCAACGATCAGACCCACGAGGATCTGGTTGTTGTCGGCGTGGTAGAGGAACCAGCCACCGGTGTTGCCGGTGCCCGTCACATCCAGCGGCCAGCCCGCACCGTGGACCACGAGGCCGGGCTGGTGCTTGCCGGCGGGGGCCTCCCAGACTTCCTTGATGCCGATGCCGTAATGCTGCGGGTCAGCGCCTTCGTCGAGCTTGAACTGTTTGAGCAGGCGCTTGCCGAGATGGCCACGGCAGCCTTCGGCGAACAGGGTGTACTTGGCGCGCAGCTCGATGCCGGGGGCGAAGTCCGGCTTGTGGCTGCCATCGCGATCGATACCCATGTCGCCGACCTGGATGCCCTTGACCACGCCCTCTTCGATCAGCACTTCCTGCGC
>JAZKFO010000071.1:0-5237 GCA_040386395.1 Pseudomonadota bacterium
TGATCGTGCAGAACGTCGGTGCCGATGGCTCGACCGACTTCACCTTCACCGTCAATCGCGTCGACTACGACCGCGCGGTGGAAGTGGCCAAGCACACGGCGCAAGAGCTGGGTGCCAAGGGCGTGCGCACCGCCACCGACATCGTCAAGGTCTCGCTCGTCGGTGTGGGCATGCGCAGCCACGCCGGTATTGCCAGCCAAATGTTCAAGGCACTCGCCGCCGAGGGCATCAACATCAAGATGATTTCCACTTCAGAGATCAAGATCAGCGTCGTGATCGAGGAGAAATACCTTGAGCTGGCGGTTCGCACTTTGCACAAATCGTTCGGACTGGAAGCCGCTTCAGCTCTCTGACCGTTCAACGGCAAATAACTACCGCTGAGTTGAAAGTTAGGTACTCCAAATCACTGCACGCCCGTTGGCTTGGAAGTCATGATGACTTCAAGCCACACCAACGGACTCAGGGAGAGCAGTAATGTTGATATTGACTCGGCGCATCGGTGAAGCCCTCAAGATTGGGGATGATGTCACCGTCACCGTTTTGGGGGTCAAGGGCAATCAGGTGCGACTGGGCATTCATGCCCCGCGCACCGTGGCGGTTCACCGCGAAGAAATCTTTGCGCGGATTGCTGAAGAAACCATCATTCCGCTCGAAGCACCGCGTCATTGACCGTATCGCAGCAGCCAAGCTGCAATTAAAAGTCGAAATAAAGCCGGATAGTCGCAAAATAGCCTTTACCCGGCGCGGGTGTTTCCGTAGACTTCGCGCCTCGCTGAAGGGTGACCCCAAGCGAAAAGGATAGATGGCCGAGTGGACGAAGGCGCTCCCCTGCTAAGGGAGTATAGGGCTTTAAAACCTTATCGAGGGTTCGAATCCCTCTCTGTCCGCCATCAGTTTCTTGAGTTTATGAGCGCCCGTAGCTCAGCTGGATAGAGCACTTGGCTACGAACCAAGGGGTCGGAGGTTCGAATCCTTCCGGGCGCACCATCAACTGCCATGCAGTCGGCAAATCAACCCGCCTCCAGCGGGTTTTTTTGTGCCCGTCGTACGGCAGCAGGGAGCGACGTGAAACAATGCCGCACCCGATTTTCACAGGCTTGGAATTGCATGATTTCGCTGCTGCGCCGCTGGTTTTTTGCGGGCTTGCTGGTCTGGGCGCCGCTGGGGGTCACCCTGCTGGTGATCCGCTTCCTCATCAACCTGCTCGACACCAGCCTGCTGCTGGTGCCAACACGCCTGCAGCCGGCCTGGTTCGACTATCCCGGCATCGGGGCCATTCTCACTCTCGTCATCGTGCTGGGCACCGGCGCGCTCACCGCCAACCTCCTGGGCAAGAAGGCCTGGGGCGGGGTTGAGCAATGGATGCACCGCCTGCCGCTGGTGGGGTCGGTCTACGGCAGCATGAAGAAAGTCGCCGAGACCATGCTCAGCGGCAAGGGCAATGCCTTCAAGAAGGTGGTATTGCTGGAATACCCGCGCGCCGGTTGCTGGACAGTGGGTTTCATGACCGCGGACCCGGCACCCAGCCTGCAGGCGGCGGTGGGAGCGGTTGATCTGGTAGCGGTCTACGTGCCGACCACGCCCAACCCGACATCCGGTTTTCTGCTGCTGGTGCCAAGAGTCAAGGTGCGTGAGCTGACGATCTCGGTGCAGGACGGCATGCAATACGTGATTTCCCTCGGCGTGGTGCCGCCGGGCTCCACGGCGGGCCGGGTGCCACCCTCCATCGGTTGAGGCTGGGCACGGCTACAATGCGCGCCCTGTTGAACACACTCACTATTCATGCTGCGTAGCCACTACTGCGGTCAGGTCACTGAAACCCTGATCGGTGAAACCATTTCCGTCTGCGGCTGGGTGCATCGCCGCCGTGACCACGGCGGGGTCATCTTCATC
Source organism: Pseudomonadota bacterium (assembly GCA_040386395.1). Lineage (GTDB taxonomy): Bacteria > Pseudomonadota > Gammaproteobacteria > Nevskiales > Nevskiaceae > Stagnimonas. The sequence continues at coordinate 1,894 of JAZKFO010000071.1, forward strand.
GACCTGCGCGACCGCGAGGGCCTGCTGCAATGCGTGTTCGACCCGGATGCGGTCGAGGCCTTTGCCGCCGCCGACAAGCTGCGTGGCGAGTATGTGGTGCAGATCACTGGCCGCATCCGCGCGCGCCCGGCCGGCACCACCAATGCCAATCTGGCTTCGGGCCAGGTGGAGCTGCTGGGCAAGGCGGTGCTGCTGCTCAACAAGGCCGAGACCGCGCCCTTCCACCCGGACGACGAGACGGTGGGCGAGGAGACCCGCCTCAAGTACCGCTACATAGACCTGCGCCGCCCGGCCATGCAGAAGAACCTGCGCCTGCGTCACGAGGTGGTGAAGCGCATCCGCAACTTCATGGATGCCAAGGGTTTCGTGGACGTGGAAACGCCCATCCTCACCCGCGCGACACCGGAAGGCGCCCGCGACTATCTGGTGCCTTCACGCACCCACGCAGGGCAGTTCTTCGCCCTGCCGCAGAGCCCGCAGCTGTTCAAACAGCTGCTGATGATGTCGGGCCTCGACCGCTACTACCAGATCGCCCGCTGCTTCCGCGACGAGGATCTGCGCGCCGACCGCCAGCCGGAGTTCACCCAGCTCGACGTCGAGACGTCGTTCCTCGATCAGGGCGAGATCATGGCGATCATCGAGGAGCTGGTGAAGCACCTGTTCCAGGACTTGCTCAACGTCGACCTCGGCGCGCTGCCGCACATGACCTTTGAAGAGGCCATGCGCCGCTACGGCTCGGACAAGCCCGACCTGCGGAATCCGCTCGAACTTCACGATGTGAAGGACTTGCTGAACGACGTGGACTTCAAGGTGTTCGCCGGCCCCGCCAACGACCCCAAGTGCCGCGTCACCGCCCTGCGCGTGCCGGGCGGTGCCGCCCTGCCGCGCAGCAAGATCGACGGCTACACCGAGTTCGTGAAGACCTACGGTGCGCGTGGCCTGGCCTACATCGTGGTCAACGAGTGGAGCACCAAGGGCCGCGAAGGCTTGCAGTCACCCATCGTCAAGAACATCCATGACCGTGGCTTGGCAGGCGTCATCGAACGCACAGGCGCTGTCGATGGCGACCTGATCTTCTTCGGTGCCGACAAGGCCAGCGTGGTCAGCGACGCACTCGGCGCGCTGCGCATCAAGGTCGGCAACGACTTCGGTCTCACTGCCAAGGGCTGGAAGGCCCTGTGGGTGGTGGACTGGCCGATGTTCGAGTGGGACGAGCGTGAAGGCGGCCGCTGGGTCAGTCCGCATCACCCATTCACCGCGCCCAAGGTGCAGTCGGCCGACGAGGTGCGGAACGCACCCGGCACCGTGCTGTCCCAGGGTTATGACATTGTTCTCAACGGCGTTGAACTCGGCGGCGGCAGCGTGCGCATCCATAGCGCGGAAGTGCAGCAGGCCGTGTTCGATCTGCTCGGCATCACGCCGGAGGAGCAGCAGGAGAAGTTCGGTTTCCTGCTCGAAGCGCTCAGCTATGGTGCGCCGCCGCATGGTGGCCTGGCCATCGGTATCGACCGCATGATCATGCTGATGGCCGGTGCCAGCTCGATCCGCGAAGTGATCGCCTTCCCCAAGACCCAGACCGCCCACTGCCCGCTGACCAACGCCCCAGGGCAGGTTGATGCCAAGCAGCTGCGCGAGCTGCATGTGAAAAGCACGGTCGCCCCGGCAGCCCCGCGCGTCGATGCCTGATCTCGCTGCGCACCCCCGATTTTTGAGGATCTGTTGATGAAAACTGGCAATAAGGTAAGGCTCGCTGCAATGGCAGCCCTCGGTGTGGTGCTTGCGGGCTGTGGCGGTCTGGGCAATGGCGTGCTGCCGGTCAATGCGGTGATTCAGCCCTTTGGCGGTGCCGAGGGCGCAGCCACCAGCAAGGCCTTCACCTGCATCAATACCGGCCTGAGCCTGCTGCTCGATTTCAGCGATGGTTCGCGCGGCGATTTTTCCAGCCGCGCCACCTACAGCAGCTCCAATCCGGCGGTGGCCAGGGTTAGTAATCTAGACATCGCGGTGCCTGATCAGACCAATATCTTCTACTCGCGCGGCACCATCCTGCCGGTGGCGGAAGGCACTGCGACGATCACCGTCACCTACCTCACCTTCACCCGCACGATTGATGTGACGGTGAGCAACCCCGGTAATCTTCGCATCACGCCGGCCAGTGGCGATGTGGCGGTCAAAGCCCTGCTGGACTTTGCTGCGGTGGCTGATCTGGACGGCGTCGAAACCCCGCTGGATGCGCTGGTGCAGTGGTCAATCGTCACGCCCAACGAGGCGGTGGCAACCATTTCCGCCACGGCGGGCACAGTCACCGGGGTTGCCGCTGGCAGTGTCACGGCCCGTGCAAGGGTGCCGGGCTGCGACATACTCACGGCTGATGCCGAGGTGGCCGTCGCCAACCTGCAATCGCTGGCGCTCAGCCGCGAGTTTGGTGACAACGACAAGCTGGTCGTCAGCACCACCGAGCGCCTGATTGCGACCGGCACGCTCGACAATGGCAAGACGCAAGACCTGTCGACGCAAGTGATCTACACCTCGTCGGACTCCACGGCAGTCGCCCTGGTCAATCTGGGCTTGTTCAACGCCGCACTGGCTCTTAAGACCGTCACCGACCCGGTGCAGATCAGCGCCACCTTCTCGGCGCCGGTCATCGCCACGGCACCCGCCATCGGCATTGTCCCGGTCGTCGACGCACTGAACAGCATCGTCATCAGCCCGGCGAGCGTCGATGTGGTGGCGGGTCGCCAGACCCAGCTCAATGCAACCGGCACCTTCGCCAGTGGGGCGACCCAGGACATCACCCGACACGTGAGCTGGGCGAGCGGCAACACCACACAGCTGGGCATCCAGAGCAGCTCCTCGCTGGGCCTCAATGGCCTCTCCGGACTCGTGACCACGGCGGCAGCGGCAGCCGGCAATGCCGTGACCGTGACGGCTAGTTCGGTCAATGGCAGCGCCCAGGCCATTTCATCGACGGCCACCGTCAACATCCAGTAGCAGAGCCGCTCGATACCCGCAGCGCCGGACGCAAGATCTGGGGTTGCGGCTGGCTTGCGCTACAATCGCTAGCTGTTCAAACCTCTTTCCAAGGGCGCCAAGCCGCCAAGGAGTGCGCCCATGTCCGCCGCTCTCAAGTTCGATGCCACCATCGACCAGTACAGCTTTTTGTCGGATGAGGAGTGCGACGCGAAGATCGTCGCCGCCAAGGCCAAGCTGGGTAGCAAACTCGCCATTCTGGGTCACCACTACCAGCGCAACGAGGTGTTCAAGCACGCCGATTATTCGGGTGACTCGCTCAAGCTCAGCCAGATGGCCGCCAACAGCACCGCCGAATACATCGTGTTCTGCGG
>JAZKFO010000072.1:0-14288 GCA_040386395.1 Pseudomonadota bacterium
GCCATCGCCCACGGTGAGGGCCGGCCGGAGTTCAAGAGCGCTGGCGATCTCGCCATGCTGCAAGCCAACGGCCAGGTGGCGATGCGCTTCATCACCAATGCGGGGGCGGTGGCCAGCCACTATCCCGCCAACCCCAATGGGGCGGAGCAGGGCGTGACTTCCCTCTGCAACGCCGATGGCCGCGTGACGATCCTGATGCCGCACCCGGAGCGCACCATTGCCGGCACCGTCGGCAGCTTCTGGCCCAAGGCCAACGGCGAGAAGACGCCCTGGTTCCGCATGTTTGAAAACGCGCGTCACTGGACGCGCTAGGCGGATGGAGCATCCACAAAAAAGGCCGCATTCAATGCGGCCTTTTTTGTGGGTGGTCGGCAGCTATTCTTCTTCCTCGACGCCGTAGAGCAGGCGTGCCGGCGGTGCGCCGTCATAGACCTTGTTGAGCCGCTGTTGCAGATAGGCGGTGCGCACCAGGATGTACTTATCCAGCGCCTCTTCCAGCAGCGGGTCGGCGGGGAACAGGCGCACGCGGCTGTCAATCACGTCAATCGCCTGTGCGGTGTAGTTCACCTCCGGCTCGTCAACGTAATAGCCGTAGCCGGTGAAGTAATCACCGCCGCGGCCGATCAGATCGCGATTGCTGCTGGGGCCCAGGAAGGGCAGCATCAGGTACCAGCCATCACCCACGCCGTAGTAGCCGATGGTCTGGCCGAAGTCCTCGTCGTGGCGGGGCAGGCCGGCATCGGTGGCCACATCCACAAAGCCCGCGAAGCCAGCCGTGCTGTTGAGCAGGAAGCGGCCGGTGTCGGATGCCGCCTGCTTCACCTTGCCCTGCAGCAGGCCGTTGACCACCGTGCGTGGCTCTTGCAGGTTGCGGAAGAAATTGGTGACGCCCTTGCGCACCGGCGCCGGCGTGACGGCTTCGTAACCCTTGGCGACGGGGCGCAGCACGTAGCGGTCGGCGGCCAAGTTGAAGCGCAGCACCGCGCGGTTCATCGGCTCCAGCGGGTCATTCGGCTCGCCGGGTGGTGCATGGGCACAGGCGCCGAGCAGAGTGACGGCGGCAACGAGGGCGAGCCGGGCGGCAAGCTGCAAAGGTTTCATGTCGACCCCTCGATCGAGAGCATTTCTTCAAGCTCGAAAAATACCACCAGTCCCCGCAGCTGCGCCGGACAATGGCTGAAACGCAGCGACTTGCCAGCCTGGCTGGCCCTGCGTTTCAGCTCCAGCAGGAAAGCCACACCGGCGCTGTCGGCATGCGTGACGGCCGAGAGGTCCACCTCGCCAGTCGCGACAAAATCGCCCGCGTGCTTGAGCAGCGCGGGCGTGGTGAGCGTGGTCAATTCACCTTTCAGGGGCATGGGCAATCTTACTTTTTGACGATCGTGCTTTCATCGACGACGACCTGGCCGGCTTCGACGCGCTTGATCAGCGCCTCAAGGCCGTTCTTCTGGATCTCGACCGCGTACTGGCTCTTGATGGAGGTGACCAGCGAGAGGTTCTCGATGGTGGTGTCGAAGATCTTCCACACGCCATCCACTTCGCGCATCGCGAACGAGAGCGACACCGGCGTGCCGACCTTGCGGGTGAGCACGCACTTGACGATGGCATCGGTCGCATCCGGCGACAGGCGCACGGGCTGGAACTTCACATCGACGGAGTCGTAGTTCTCCAGCAGGGCATCGGCGTAGTTGCGGATCAGCGCGCTCTTGAAGGCCACCTGGAAGCGCGTGCGCTGCTCCGGGGTGGCAACTTTCCAGTTCTTGCCCAGCACCAGCTGCGAGATGTATTTCACATCGAACAGCGGCACCAGAACCTCGTCCACCTTGGCGTAGAACTGCGGCTTGTTGGCGGCATAGGCGACATGGTTGGCGGCAATCAGCTCACGCATCTTGTCGGTGCCTTCTTTCACGACCACATCGGGCGACACCGAGGTGGCCGCGTGCGCGCTGCCCAGGCCGAGTGCGAGGAGTAGGGGAAGCAAGAATTTTTTCATGGGGGTGTCTCCAGGGGACAACAGATGCTTGGATGCAATTACGTTACTGGGCGGCTGGCGGTTTCACCGCCGTCGCCAGTTTTTCCAGCGCCTCGGCGAGGCGGGTGTCTTCTTTCTTCTCGCTCATCGAGGCCACGAACTGGCCGATGAGGTTTTCGATCACCAGCGCCGACTGGGTAATGGCGATGCGACTGCCATCTTTCAATGCCTCGTCATCGCCGCCGATGTCGAGGCCGATGTACTGCTCGCCGAGCAGTCCGGCAGTGAGGATCTTTGCCGCCGTGTCCTTCGGGATGTTCGGGTAGCTCTTGCTGAGTTCCAGGGTCGCCACCGCCTGGTAGGTGGTGGCATCGACGGTGATGCTGTTGACGCGGCCAACCGTGACGCCGGCGATTTTCACCGCATTGCCGGGCGAGAGCTTGCCGATGTTCTCGAAGTTGGCGGTGACGAAGTAGCTGCCTTCCTGGCCGCCGACGTCCTTGAGGCTGGCAACGCGCAGCGTCAGCACCAGTACGGCGGCGACGCCCAGGCAAACAAAGAAGCCGACCAGCATTTCGAGAGAGCGGGATTGCATGAGAGTGATCCTTGGGCTTGCGGCTGACTAGAACATGAATGCGGTGAGGATGAAGTCCAGCGCCAGGATGGCCAGCGAGGAAATCACCACGGTATTGGTGGTGGCGCGCGCCACCCCGGCAGAGGTGGGTGCGGCGTGGTAGCCCTGATACACGGCAATCCACGAGCAGGCCACACCGAAGGTGATGGTCTTGATGAAGGCATCGCGGATGTCGTCACCGTGCAGCACCTCGCGGATGCCTGCCCAGTAGGAACCGGCATCCACACCCAGCAGGCTGACGCCGATGGCATGACCGCCGGCCACACCAATCGCCATCATGGTGAAGATGAAGCTGAGCAGCGGCATCGAGATCACACCGGCCAGAAAACGCGGTGCGATGACGCGCTTGACCGGGTCGACCGCCATCATCTCCATGCCGCTCAGCTGGTCGGTGGCCTTCATCAAGCCGATCTCGGCCGCCAGCGCCGAACCAGCACGGCCCGCGAACAGCAATGCGGTGACCACCGGCCCGAACTCGCGCACCACCGAGAGGGCGATGGCGACGCCGAGTGAATCACCCGCGCCGAACACCTGCAGCGTGCGATAGAACTGCAAGGCCAGCACCATGCCGATGAAGCTGCCGGAGAGCACCACGATCACCAGCGACAGCACGCCGACGGAATAGAGCTGCTGCGCCATCAGGCGCGGCCGCACCATGGCCGAAGGCGTGGCGGCGAGCACTTGCAGCAGGAAGAAGAAGGCGCGGCCCAGGCCCTGCAGGTAATTGCCGATGATGCTGATCATTTCGCTGCACCCAGTAGGTCTTCGGCGTAGGGCAGGGCCTTGTAGTGGAAAGGCACCGGGCCATCCGGCTCGCCCTTGAGGAACTGCTGCACGCGCGGGCTTTCGCTGGCACGCACCTCGGCGGCACTGCCCTGGCCCAGCACCTTGCCACCGGCGATCACATAGGCGTGGTCGCAGATCGACAGCACCTCTTCGACATCGTGCGAGACGACGATGCTGGTGAGGCCGAGTGCATCGTTGAGGGTGCGGATCAGGCGCATCAGCACGCCCATGCTGATCGGATCCTGCCCGGTGAAGGGTTCGTCGTACATCACCAGCTGCGGGTCGAGCGAGATGGCACGCGCCAGGGCGACGCGACGGCTCATGCCGCCGGAGAGTTCTTCAGGATAAAGATCGCGTGCGCCACGCAGGCCCACGGCATTGAGCTTCATCAGCACCAGGTCGCGGATCATCGACTCCGGCAGCTCGGTGTGCTCGCGCAGGGGGAAGGCGACGTTGTCGAACACCGTGAGATCGGTCAGCAGCGCGCCGTTCTGGAACAACATGCCCATGCGCTTGCGCAGCGCGAACAGCTCGCTGCGGCTCTGCGTATGCACGTCGATGCCGTCGAAGCTCACCGTGCCGGCTGCGGGCTTCCACTGGCCGCCGATCAGGCGCAGCAGGGTGGTCTTGCCGGTGCCGGAGGGCCCCATGATGGCGGTGACCTTGCCACGCGGGATGTCGAGATCGACACCGTCATAAATGACACGCGGACCATGTGAAAACTTCAGCGCCCGCACGCTCACCAAGGCTTCATTTGAGGGCATCGTCATGCAAGAGGAACTTGAGGGGTATGAATCAGGGTCAACGCCTGGGTGGGCTGAACGTTGTGCTGTGACACGGAATGACATATTTCGTTCAGCATTCTATAGCGACACACACAAAAGACTTTCTTGTTCTGCTGGTGTTCAGCCGGGCGAAACAAAGTAATCGTCACTTCATGGAGATTCCGCGATGTCCCTTTCTGCCAGCTTAACTATCCGTCCTGTTTCGATTCTCGCGGCCATGGCGCTGGCCGCCGCCATGCTCAGCGGCTGTGCTGGCAACTCGCCGCGCAAGCCCGGCGCTGCCGAAGACAAGAGCGCCAGCAGAACGCTGGACGAAGATGACTGCCTGAGGGCCGAGTCGCGCGGTGCGCCGCCGCCCGTGGGCTGCCCGACCACCACGCAGCAGAATCGCCGCACGGTTCGCCCGCTGCCGACGCTGGATGACCCCCTGAATCTGCCCACCTTGCCGGGTGGCGGGGTGCTCGGCCGCTAAGCGACGAGCGCGGCTTGCAGTCGGTGGGCGAGTTGCTCACCGACGGACTGCGCGTCCGGCCGGTCACAAAGGTCGGCCATCTGCGTCATGGCCAGGTCTGTATAGCCGCAGGGATTGATGCGCGAGAACGGCTCCAGGTCCATCGCCACATTCAGTGACAAGCCATGCAGGCTGCGTCCCTGCCGCACCCTGAGTCCGAGCGAGCCGATCTTGTGGCGGCGCTGCGCGATATCGACGTAAACACCCGGTGCGGCGGCATCGGCATAGGCCGTGATGCCGTATTCCTCCAGGGTTTCGACCATCGCGGTTTCGAGTCGCGTCACCAGGCTGCGCACGCCGTAGCCAAGGCGACCAATGTCTATCAGTGGGTAGATCACCAGCTGGCCGGGGCCGTGGTAGGTCACTTGGCCACCCCGGTCGGTCTGCACCACCGGGATGTTGCCGGTCATCAGCAGGTGCTCAGGCTTTCCCGCCTGCCCCTGAGTGAACACCGCAGGGTGTTGCAGCACCCACAACTCATCCGGCGTCGACTCCTCGCGTGTGCTTGTGAAGGCATGCATCGCCACGAGCGTGGGCTCGTACTCGACGAGCCCCTTTTGCCGAATGAGCGGTCTTTCGATCACGCAAACCAGAGGCGGATGGTGTCCCACAGGCGCTTGAAGAAGCTGCCGGCAGGCACTTCGGCCAGCACCACCAGCGGTTCGGTTTTCACCACCTTGCCGTCGACCAGCACCGTGACCGTGCCCACCACCTGGCCTTCGGCGAGCGGGGCGATCAGCTTGTCGCTGACTTCGGGGCGCACCTCGGCTTTCTCGGCCGAGCCGCGGGGCAGCGAGAGATACACCGGCGCCAGGGTGCCGAGCTGGGCGATTTCGGCCGCACCCTTCCACACCTTGGCGCTGCCGGCAGGCTGGTCACGGCCCATAAGCTTGACGCTGTCGAAGAAGCGGAAGCCGTAGTTGAGCAGCTCCAGGCTGGCTTCGGCGCGGTAGGTCTTGCTCTTGGTGCCCATGACCGCTGCGATCAGACGCCGGTTCTCGCGTTTGGCGGAGGACAGCAGGCAGTAGCCTGCCGCCTCGGTATGGCCGGTCTTGATGCCATCGACGCTGCGATCCATCGCCAGCATCATGTTGCGGTTGTCCTGCTTGATGCCGTGAAAGGTGAAATTGGGGCGCGAGAACCACTCGTAGTATTCGGGGAAGTCGCGGATCAGTGCCGCGCCCAGCAGCGTCAGGTCATAGGCGGTGCTGAAGTGCTGCTCGTCCGGCATGCCCGGCGCATTCATGAAGTGGGTGTTCTTCATGCCCAGCTTGGTGGCGTACTGGTTCATCAGGTCGGCAAAGGCCGACTCGCTGCCGGCCACATGCTCGGCCAGGGCCACCGAGGCATCGTTGCCGGACTGGGTGATCACGCCGTGCAGCAGGTCTTCCACCTTCACCCGCGAACCAAGGTCGAGAAACATGCGCGACTCGGAGGAGTCGATGCCCTGCTTCCAGGCTTTTTCGGAGATCACCACCTCGTCGGTGAGCTTGATGCGGTCTTTCTTGATCTCGTCGAACACGATGTAGCTCAGCATCACCTTGGTGATCGAGGCGGGGCCGGTCTTGAAATCGGGTGCGCTCGACACCAGCACTTCGCCACTGTCGTAGTCCATCAGCACGTAGCTGGTCGCGTCGAGCTTCGGCGCTTCCGGGATCGCCGCTTGGGCCGTGAAGGAAAACGAGAACAGGGCCAGCAGTGCAGCCGCAGGGGTGAAGACAGAGGATTTCATCGAACGCTCAGGCAACCGAAAAGTGAGCGCATAGTGTACCGCGTCGTGCCCGCTAATCAGCGACCGGGATGGCAGTAATGTCCTGCCGACCAAGCTTGATGCGGGCTTCGTCCAGCCGCGAGAAGTTCTTGAAGGGGCCGATGCGCAGGATGTTCTCGGTGCCATCGCCCGAAGGACTGGTGACCTGCAGGAACTCGGTGTCGCCATAGCCAAGGCGCGCCAGCTTGTCGCGCAGCGAGATGGCGTCGATGGGGTCGGCGAAGCGTCCCACTTCGAGATAGCGCGGCTTGCCCTCGGTGCGGGTGGCGACATCGCGGACGGCTCTCTTGCCCTGCTGCGGCGTGAGCACCTCCATCTCGACTTCGGCGGAACCATGCTTGAGCAAGTCCAGGCGCACCGCCGCCGCATACGAGAGATCAATGATGCGGCCGGGATGAAACGGGCCCCGGTCGTTGACCCGCACCACCACGCTGCGGCCGTTGGCCTTGCTGGTCACCCGCACATAGCTCGGCAGCGGCAGCGTCTTGTGGGCGGCCGTCATCTTGAACATGTCGTAGATCTCGCCGTTGGCGGTGCGGCGGCCATGAAACTTCTTGCCATACCAGCTGGCGCGGCCATGCTCGCGGTAGCCAGGCGGGGTTTTCTTGAGCACGCGGTACTGCGCACCCAGTGCATCGTAGGTTTCGGGGTTGCCGTAGCGGCTTCGGGGCTCGTCCACCGGCACGGCATCGGGCACATCGGCAACATCCCCCGGCACTTCGGAGAGCTGCGGGGCGAAGTCGGGGTCGGGGGTGGGGCAGTTGGCGCAGGCTTTTTTCGGACCTTCGACCGAGAGTGTCGGGTCCGTTGTTTTGACCGGCTCCGGGTCGTTGGCCGTTACCACCACCTGCGATGCCGCGGCACGGCGTGGCGGCTCGACCGGCGCGCGGCTGACGCAGGCCAGCAGCAGCTGGCTCAACAGCAATAAGACGACACCGCGCAGCATCAGTTTGGCGCTGCCGTTGCCTGCGCTGCTTGCAGCTCAGCGGCCAGCTGGGTCACTGCCATGGCATAGAACACGCGTGGGTTGTAGGTCATCACCGCGTAGAAGTTGGGCAGCGCCAGCCAGTATTCGGGGCCATCCGGCCGGCGCAGTTCGAGCAGGCCAGCCGGGGTATCCAGCGGGATGTCGACGCCCGGTGTGACGCCGGCGGCAATCCAGCTGCCGATGGTGCCGTTGGCACTCTTGGTGTTGCGCGCTGCGGCATCGTCCTTGAGCGCGATGGCCTTCACCGGCACCAGCAGCGGCTCGCCGCGACGCCAATGCACGGCGGGACGATCCGGCGGCTGGTAGCGGGTGAAGTAGTGGGCGATGGAGCCGATGGCATCGGGCATCGACCAGAGATCGACACTGCCGTTGCTGTCGTAATCGAGCGCCAGGGTGATGTAGTTGCTGGGCATGAACTGCGCGAAGCCGACCGCACCCGCGTAGGAGCCTTTCACCTCGGTGGGTGCGCGGCGAAAGTCGCGGCAGAAGGCGAAGTAGGCCGCCAGTTCGTTGAAGAAAAACTTGCTGCGGGTCGGGTGTTCGTAGCCCTGCGTGACCAGCGCATCGAGCACGCGATTGCGACCGGTGAAGCTGCCGTACTTGGTTTCCACGCCGAGGATTGCCGCACTGATCACCGGCGGCACGCCGTACTCGGCCTCGGCGCGCTCGAACCATTGCTGGTTTTCGCGCAGCACCCGCAGGCCATTGCTGATCTGCTTGGGAAAGACATGGATGGCGCGGTAGCTGTCCCACAGCGGCGTGGTGACTTCCTTGTTCTGACGCTCGGCCTGCACCAGCTGGGGCTGGCGCTCGGCCAGCGCCAGTGCCTCATCGACCTGCACCAGGTCCTGGGGCGTGAAGGCGTATTCGCGGACGAGCTTCTGGTGCAGCAGCTCGGTCTTGGGGTCATCGCGATAGTCGGCCAGCGCCAGCGGCGCGAGGCTGGAGGCAGCGATGAGCAGGGCGACGGTGGCGGATGCCTTCATGAACTTAAGAGCTTTCGGTGCGTGTGGATCGACATGAGCATACCGAAGCCCGCCAGCAGGGTGACGGCCGAGGTGCCGCCGTAGGAGAACAGCGGCAGCGGCACACCCACCACCGGCATCAGGCCCATCACCATGCCCATGTTGATGAAGACATAGATGAAGAAGGTCAGCGACAGCGCACCCGCCAGCAGGCGCTGGAAGCTGTCGTGGCCGCGCAGGGCGATGAACAGGCCGCGCCCGACGATGGCGATGTAGAGCATGAGGAGTGCAATCACGCCGATCATGCCCAGCTCTTCGGCCAGCACCGCAAAGATGAAGTCGGTGTGGGATTCGGGCAGAAAGTCGAGCTTGGCCTGGGTGCCGTTGAGCAGGCCCTTGCCGAAAGCCCCGCCGCTGCCGATGGCGATCTTGCTCTGGGTGATGTGATAGCCGGTGCCGAGCGGATCGCTTTCAGGGTCGAGAAAAGTCAGCACGCGGTTGCGCTGGTACTCGTGCAGCCGGTACCACAGCAGCGGCGCGGCTGCCATGACCGAAGCCAGCGCGCCGAAGATCCAGCGCCATGAGAGGCCGCCGAGATACAGGGCGAAGCCGCCGGAGGCAATGATCAGCAGGGCGGTGCCGAGATCAGGCTGCACCATCACCAGTGCGGCGGGAAAGCCGATGATGACGAGTGTCACCAGCACATCGCGCCAGCTCGGTGGCAGCGGCCGACCATGCAGCCAGGCGGCGACCATCATCGGCATGGCCAGCTTCATCATCTCGCTGGGCTGGAAGCGGATGACGCCGAAGTCCAGCCAGCGCTGTGCGCCCTTGGCGTGGTCGCCCAGCAGCAACACGAGGATCAGCAGCACCGAGGCAATACCATAAAACCAGGGTGCGCCGGCGCGGTAGAAATCCGGCGGCACCTGCGCCAGCGTGATCATCACCACCAGGCCCAGCATCAGGCGCTGGAACTGTGCGAAGGGCTCGCCGGTGTCACCGCCGGAGGCGGAATACAGCACCGACAGGCCCATGCAGGCCACGGCCGCCAGCAGGCCCACCAGCCAGATGTCGATGTGCATGCGCAGCAGCCGCTCCGACCAGGTCGAGGCGGGCGAGTGCGGTGCGGGTGTCAGCGCGGTGCTCATGGGGCAGGCGACTCCGGGTGTTCGTCATCGGGCGGTGGACGCTCGCCCGCATCGCCGGTACGCGGCGGTGCGGCGGCGGGTGCGACGAAGCCGGCTTCGGGGTTGGGCGCATCGACTGCATCGGCGGGATTGTCCACTGCCGCAGCCGGCTTGCGCAGCGTCGGCTGCTGGGCGGGGATGGTGATGCTGGGCGCGCCCGCCGCCGCCGGTTTCGGCACCTTGGCCGGAGCGGGTGCAGATGCAGGTGCTGCGACAGCGGGCGGTGGCGTCGTGCTGGCGGCGGCATCTTCGGGGGTGACGTAACCATCGAACTCGCCGTTCTGTTCCGCCAGTCCCGGATCATCGATGGTGGCGGGCAGGGTAGCGGTGGCATAGACCACCTTGCCGAGCAGGTATTGGTCCATCACCTGCCTTGCGACGGGGGCGGCCACGCTGCCACCGTGGCCGGCGTGTTCGGCCAGCACCGCGATGGCGATGCGCGGCTTGTCCACCGGGGCAAAGGCCATGAACCAGGCGTGGTCGCGCAGGTGCTTCGGCGTGGAGTCGAGCGTCGGTGCGCCCTCCTCGGTCTGCGACAGGCCGGCAACCTGCGCGGTGCCGGTCTTGCCGGCGATGCGGTAGGGCGCATCCTTGCCAACCCGGTAGGCGGTGCCGCCGGGCTCATGCATGACCGATTCCATGGTGCTGATGACCGCCTCGAAATCCTTCGGCTGGTCGCCGTCGAAAGGCGGCAGCGGGATGGGCGTGACGCCAGTGACGGTGCCGGTCAGCGGGTCCTCGAAGGCATGCACCATGTGCGGCTGGAAACCACCACCGCGCATGGCAAGCCTTGCGGTGGCCTGTGCCATCTGCAAGGGCGTGACCTGCCAATAGCCCTGGCCGATGCCGATGTTGAGCGTCTCGCCAGGGAACCACACCTCCTTGCGTGCGCGCGCCTTCCATTCCCGCGACGGCAGCAGGCCGTTGCGCTCGTGCGGAATGTCGATGCCGGTGGCGCGGCCAAAGCCGAAATGGCCGAGCGCGCTGGTGACACGGTCGATGCCGAGACCCATCGCGAGCTGGTAGAAGAACACGTCGCAGGAACGCGCCATGGCGCTCTTCATGTCCACCGTGCCATGGCCGCTGCGCTTGTGGCAGCGGTATTTGCGGGTGGAGTTGGGCAGGTAGAAGGTGCCGGAGCAGTAGGCATGGGTATCGGCCGTCGCCTCGTGCGTCTCCAGCCCGGCAAAGGCCATGAACGGCTTGATGGTGGAGCCGGGCGGATAGGTGCCCTGCAAGGCCCGGTTGTAGAGCGGCCGGCCGGGGTCGTTGAGCAACTCTCGGTACTGTTTGGTGCTGATGCCGCCGACGAAGGGCTCCGGGTCGAAGCCCGGCTTGCTCACCAGCGCCAGCACTTCGCCGGTCTGCGGGTCGATGGCGGCGATGGCGCCGTCGAGATCGCCCAGCGCCTCTTCGGCGATCTGCTGCAACTTGGCGTCGAGCGTGAGGTAGAGATTGCGGCCAGCCGAGCCAGGGCGCTGTTCCAGCTCGCGCAGCGGCCGGCCGGCGGCATTGGCCTCGACGATGCGCGCGCCCGGCGTGCCGCGCAGTTCTTCCTCATGGCTCTTCTCGATGCCGAGCTTGCCGATCAGGTTGATGCCCTGGTACAGGCGCTCGTCGAGCTTGGCGTAATCGGCCTCGCTGATACCGCCGACATAGCCCACCAGATGGCTGGCCTGCGCCGCCAGCGGATAGTTGCGGGTAAGGCCGGCCGAGATGTCCACCCCCTTGAAAGCGAAACGGTTGATCTCGAAGCGCGCCACATCCTCCGGCGTGAGGTTGGTTTTCAGCGCCACGCCGCGATAGCGCGGGGTCTTCTTGGCGCGGTCCCTGAAACGGGCAATGTCGCCCGGCGTCAGGCCCATCACCGGCGCCAGGGTGCTCAGCAGTTGATCGAGATTGCCGACCTGATCACGGGTAACTTCGAGGTCGAACGAAGGCCGGTTCTGTGCCAGCAGCGCGCCGTTGCGGTCGTAGATCAGCCCGCGCACCGGCGGCATGGCCACCACCCGCATGCGGTTGTCGTCGGCGCGGGTGCTGTAGTACTCGTGCTGCAAGAGCTGTAGGTCGCCCAGCCGCGCCAGCAGCAGGCAGACCATCAGCAGGCAGAACAGGATGGCGACGAGCACGCGACGCTGGAAGCTGCGCTTCTCTTCGTAGAGATCTTTCAGCGCATCGAAGCTGTCGAGCACGATCATGGGCGTCGGCTCAAACCCTTACATCGACACGCGCTTGCCGCGCAGGGCGTCGAGCGTGACGCTGACCAACGGCCACACCAGCATGGTGGTGAGCGCGGGCAGGAAGCGGCCGAGCGCATCCGAGGGATTCTTGGCCATGCCGTCGAACAGGAACATCAGCAGGGTATACAGCCCCCAGCCCGGCAGCAGCAGCAGGGTCACCTGCCAGATGGGATACAGCCCCAGCACCGCCCGCAGGCGGATCATCGTGTAGGCGAGCAGGGTCAGCCCCAGCACATGCTGGCCGAGCGGGGTGTTGTAGAGCGTGTCCGATGCCAGTCCCAGCAGCACGGCCGCACCGATCACCGAAACATTGGGCCCATACAGCGCCCAGTAGCCCAGCACCATCGCCAGCCACAGCGGCCGGCCGACCGAAGCCGCTGCCGACAGCGGCATGAACTGCAAGCACAGGGCGACCAGCAGGCTCAGCACGAACAGGCCGCCAGCGCGGTTGAAGCTCACGGTCCCGCCTCAGGCTGGGGCTTGGGCTCTTCAGGTGGCGGCGTGGGTGCGGGGGGCGGTGCGACGATCGTGGCGGGTGGCGCTGCCTCCGGCTTGACGGTCTTGGGCGGCTTGGTGGCCTTGGGTTTGGCGACCGTGGCGGGCTTGGCCGCCGCAGGCTTATCGGCATGGCCGTATTTCAGCGGCGGCAGGGGCGTATCGAGCGTCACGGTATTGGCGGTGCCCTGGCCTGGCACGGCCCAGCTCTGGGCCGATGCGGCAGCGCTGGCGGCCAGTCGCGCCGGGTTGTCAGTGGGGTCTTCGCCGGCGACCGGGGTGGGCAGGCTGCTCCACACCAGCAGCGCCTGGCGGCCCTGGTTGAGGCGCGCACTGGGGTAGGCACTGGCTTCCATGAAGTGCTCGCCGGTGGTGCGGCGGATGTCGAAGATCTCGCCCACCGGATAGCCGGCGGGAAAGCGCCCGCCGAGGCCCGAAGACACCAGCAGATCGCCCACCTTCACATCGGCATTGCCGGGCAGAAAAGGCAGGCTCAGCACGCGGCCATCACCGCCGCCGCGTGCCACGGTTTGCAGGCCGGTGCGGTTCACCTCCACCGGGATGCCATGACTGGGGTCGGTCACCAGCAGGGCCACCGAAGAGGTGGGATTGACGCGAATCACCTGGCCCATCACGCCATAGGCATCGACGATGGCCTGGCCGAAATAGACGCCATCGGCCGCACCCTTGTTGAGGGTGATCTGGTGTCGATACGGTGCCTGGCTGGTGGCGACGATCTCGGCGATCAGCACCCGCTGGTCGAGTGCGGAGGAGCTGGCCATGAGCTGGCGGATGCGGCGGTTCTCGGCCTCCAGCGAGTCCAGCAGCAGCAGCCTGGCCTGGGCCTTGAGCTGGGCTTCCTTCAGCGCCCGGTTTTCGGCCAGCAGATCCTTGTAGTTCTTCAGCTCACCGCCGGCATCGGCGACATTGCCGGGCAGGTTGCCGGCCCAGTAGAGCGGCTGCAGCAGCCAGTCCACCGAGCCGCGCACGGCGGTGAGGAGGGGCAGGCCGCGCTGGTCGGCAAACCAGATGCCGAGTGCGAGCAGGATCACCAGCAGCGTGCGCGCACCCACGCCGGGGCCGCGGGGGAACAGGGGGGAGCTTGCGCGGCGGCGGGCCATCAGGGTTGCGCTGGTGAAGGGCGGAGTGAGCAGTACGAGCGGGAAGGCTCAATCCGCATTTTTCAGTCGATGTTGAACTTGTCGCCCTGCTGGTCGAGCATGTCCAGCATCATGCCGCCGCCACGCGCCACGCAGGTCAGCGGGTCGTCGGCGATGATCACCGGCAGGCCGGTTTCTTCCGAAATCAGCTTGTCGAGATCGCGCAGCAGCGCGCCGCCACCGGTGAGCACGATGCCGCGCTCGGCAACGTCGGAACCGAGTTCTGGCGGCGTGCGTTCGAGCGCCTGCTTGACGGCCTTGACGATGCCGGCGAGCGGCTCCTGCAGCGCGTCGAGCACTTCGTTGGAGTTCATCGTGAAATTGCGCGGCACGCCGGCGGCGAGGTGACGGCCGACGATGTCGATCTCGTGGACTTCGTGGCTGGGGAAGGCGGTGCCAATCTCTTGCTTGATGCGCTCGGCGGTGGCTTCACCAATGAGCATGTTGTACTGGCGGCGCACGTAGCTGACGATGGCCTCGTCGAACTTGTCGCCACCGATGCGCACGCTCTCGGCGTAGACGATGCCGTCGAGCGAGATCACTGCAACTTCGGACGTGCCGCCGCCGATGTCGACCACCATCGAGCCGCGCGCCTCGCTGATGGGGATGCCAGCGCCCAGTGCGGCGGCGATGGGTTCTTCAATCACATACACCTTGCGCGCGCCGGCGTTTTCGACCGACTCGCGGATGGCACGGCGCTCGACCTGGGTCGAGCCGTAGGGCACGCAGACGACCACGCGGGTCATCGGGCGCATCATGTGGCGGCCCTTCTGCACCTTGCGGATGAAGTGCTG
>JAZKFO010000073.1:0-3821 GCA_040386395.1 Pseudomonadota bacterium
GCGCTTTCGGCCAGATGGACGAGGGCGGGGAGGTCGGCGAGGGTGATGGGGCGGATGATTTTCATGTTGTTCTTTTAGTAAACGCGGGCGCCATTGGGTACTGCACGTTCAACGCCCAGCAGCACCAGCCCCCCGCCGCTTCCGGCGGGCAGTGAAAGGTCGCCATCGACGGCGAGCGTCAGGCATTCGCTGGTGACATCTGCCACCTTGCGGGGTGCAAAATTGACCACGGCCAGCACCTGCCGGCCTATGAGTTGTTCAGGGGTGTAGAGCGCTGTGATCTGCGCGCTGCTGGTCTTGATGCCGAGGGGGCCGAAGTCGAGCGTGAGCACATACGAGGGCTTGCGTGCCTTGGCATTGGGCACGCAGGCGGTGACGGTGCCGACGCGCAAGTCGCAGCCGAAGAACTGCTCGACCGGGATGGTGGGCTGGGTGCTGAGATCAAGCATCGACGGGGCCTTCGGCCAGCTCTCGGCGCAGGCGTTCGGGCAATGGCGCCTTCTTCCAGAGCGCGGGGTCCACATGGACGTAGATGGTCTCGCTGCGCGCCCTGAGAGCGGCCTCGCCCTGCCTGCGGAACTCGGTGCGCACGGTGAAGGCGCTGTTGCCGAGTGCCACGGCGGCGACGGTGAGTTCCAGCATTTCGTCGTTGCGGCTGGGCGCGAACCATTCGGTGGTCTGCTTCACCAGCTGGATTTCCGGCAGCGGGCTGTCCTGATCGCTGCCGTAGCCCAGGGCGCGCACATATTCGGTGAAGGCCACGTCCACGTATTCGCCGTAGCGGGCGTTGAACACCACCTGCTGGCCATCGCACTCGCCGTAGCGCACGCGCAGCACGTGCCGGTAGGGGCGCGGACTCAATTCCATTGCAGCTCACCACTCGCCAGACGCAGCAGCAGCAGGGCCGAGAGCTTGGCGCGCTCGCTGATCGACGACACCCGCATCCACTCCTGATCGCTGTGGATGCGATCACCCACCACGCCCATGTTGTCGAGATTGGCGAGGCCGTGAGCCGCGAGGTTGTTGCCATCGCAGCAGCCGCCAGTGGGCTTGAAGTGCAGGCCCAGGCCCAGCTGCTGGCCGCAGTCGCCGACGTAGTCCATCAGGCGTTGAATCTCGGCATTCACCACTTTCGGCGGGCGCGTGAAGCCACCGGAGAGTTCGCAGTGCAGGCCCTCGCGGGCGTTGAGGCGGTTCATCAGCAGATCGAGTTCGTCGTGCATCCAGCACTCGTCACTCGCCTGCGAGGTGCGCACATTGAACTTGAACACGGCGAGATCGGGCACGACGTTGAGCGCGCCGCCGCCTTTCACATAGCCGGGGTTAATGGTCACACCTTCGCGGGTGCCATTCAGTGCATTGAGACCGCTGATGAACTCGGCGCAGGCTGCAATCGCATTGCGTCCCTTGTCGAAGTCACGGCCCGCATGCGCTGCGCGACCGCGCACCACCACGTCGAAATTGCCGCTGCCCTTGCGCGCCGAGGCCAGCGAGCCATCGGGCAGGGCGGGTTCGTAGATCAGGCCCAGGTGATGCGTCTTGGCGGCTTCGACCAGCAAGGGGGCCGAGGAGACCGAGCCGATTTCCTCGTCCGGGTTCATGAGCACCGTCCAGCCGATCTGGTCTTTCCAGGGCGAGCGTTCGAGCGCCATCAGGGCCTGGAACAGCACCAGCAGGCCGCCCTTCAGGTCCGCTACGCCGGGGCCATTCAAGGTGTCGGCGTCGATCTCGCGCACGGTCTGGAAGGCGTGGTCGGCGGCGAAGACCGTATCGAGATGGCCGCAGAAAAACACTTGCAGCGGTGCTTGCGGGCGCAACCGCAGTCGCAGCGCCTTGCCCAAGGGTCGTGTGATGGCGATGCCTGCATCGTTGACGCTGCGGTGCGGGGCCAGCTCCAGCAGCTCCGAGCGCGCCTGCAAGGGGGCGAACACGTCCTGCATCGCCTCCGCCATTGCCGTCACCCCGGCGGCATTGAAGCTGCCGCTGTTGATGCCGGCGAGCCGCAGCAGCGTCTCGCGCATGGCGGGCAGGGCCGTGTCGATAGGCGATAGATAGGGGATGTAATCCGTCATGGCGCGATTTTAGTGGAATGCTTGTTGCGAGCCTTACACTCGCATCGATGCCAATCACGCGAATGACCATGAAACGACTGCTGTCTAGCCTGCTGCTGCTCGCGAGCTTCTGCGCGGGTGCCTCCGACCAGGCCCTGTGGGAAAAATCCACCCTCAACCAGATCATGAA
Source organism: Pseudomonadota bacterium (assembly GCA_040386395.1). GTDB lineage: Bacteria > Pseudomonadota > Gammaproteobacteria > Nevskiales > Nevskiaceae > Stagnimonas. Next base: position 2,242 of record JAZKFO010000073.1, read on the forward strand.
GCGCGGCGAACTGCGCGTAGGGCTGGAGGCCGGCTACATGCCGTTCGAGATGCGTGACCGCAACGGCAACATCATCGGCTTCGATGTGGACCTGGCCAAGAAGATGGCGAGCGTGCTCAAGGTGAAAGTGACCTTCGTCAACACCTCCTGGGACGGCATCATTCCTGCGCTGCTCACCGACAAGTTCGACCTCATCATGGGCGGCATGACCATCACGCCGGAGCGCAACGCCCAGGTCAATTTCACCCAGCCTTACATCGTTGTCGGCCAGTCGGCGCTGCTGCATTTAAAGCACCGGGGCAAGATCACCGATGCGCGCCAGCTCGATGACCCGAAGATTGTCATTGCCACCAAGCTCGGCACCTCCGGTGACATCACCGCCACGCGCATGATGCCGCGCGCCACCATCCGCCGGTTCGAGGCGGAATCGGACGCCGCACTAGAGGTGAAGAACGGCCGCGCCGATGCCTTCGTCTACGACTTTCCCTTTCTCGCCATCTACGCCGCCCAGCACCCTGAGGGCGTCGGCCTGCTGCCGCAGCCCTTCACCAAGGAGGCACTCGGCTGGGCCATCCGCAAGGGGGACCCTGACTTCGAAAATTGGCTCAACAATTTCCTGCTGTCGATCCGCAACGATGGCACCTACGACGTGCTCTACAAGCGCTGGTTCGAGGGCACGGCCTGGTTGAAGAACGTGCAATGAGGCCGGCCATTGCCTGGTGGCGGCTGCTCAGCATCGCCATCGTCCTGCTGATTGGCGCGGGGCTCTACTGGGCCACCATCAAGGTCAATTACCAGTGGCGCTGGGAGCGGGTGCCGGAATACCTGCTCATCACCGGCGGTGCCGATGTGGTCGCCCCCTTCGATGGCACGGTGGCGGTCAGCGGCAAGCAGATCGTCATCACGCCATTGCTCGGCGGCACGGCGCAGCCCATTGCGGAGGTGGATGTGGTGCAGGTCTCCGACGGCGAGATCGTGTTCGCCGGCAACACCGTCGGCAAGAAGGCGGGCGTGACGCCGGGGCCGCTGCTGCTGGGCCTGTGGGTGACGCTGCAAATCTCGGCGCTGTCGCTGGTGTTCGCACTCCTGCTTGGCCTCATCGCGGGCCTGGGCCGTGTGGCCCACAACCCGGCGGCGCGGGATCTCGCCGCCGTCTACGTCGAGCTGATCCGTGGCACGCCGCTCTTGGTGCAGATGTTCATCGTCTACTTCTTTCTCGGCACCGTGCTCAATCTCTCCGGCTTCGTCGCCGGGGTCACGGCGCTGTCGGTGTTCACCGGCGCGTATGTGGCCGAGATCATCCGCGCCGGCATCGAGTCGGTGCCCAAGGGCCAGATGGAGGCCGCGCGCTCGCTGGGCCTGAGCCACTGGCAGGCCATGCGCCACATCGTGCTGCCGCAGGCGCTGCGCCGCTCGCTGCCGCCACTGGCGGGGCAGAGCATCAACCTCATCAAGGACAGCTCCCTGGTCTCGATCATGGCGCTCACCGATCTCACCAAGGCCGGTCGCGAGGTGGTGAGCAGCACCTTCAGCCCCTTCGAGGTCTGGTTCACGGTGGCGCTGATGTATCTGCTGCTCAC
>JAZKFO010000074.1:0-3761 GCA_040386395.1 Pseudomonadota bacterium
GTGATCAGTGTCTTCATCTGCTTGGCGGTGAGGTTCTGCGCCTCGTCGATGATGATGTAGCGGTTGAGGAAGGTGCGGCCGCGCATGAAGTTGAGGCTGCGGATCTTGATGCGCTTGCTCAGGATGTCGTTGGTCGCCGCGCGTTCCCAATCACCGGCATTGCTGGTCTGGGTCAGCACTTCAAGGTTGTCCATCAGCGCACCCATCCAGGGCGTCATCTTTTCTTCCTCGGTGCCGGGCAGAAAACCGATGTCCTCGCCCAGTGGCACGGTAACGCGGGTCATGATGATCTCGCGGTAGCGCGGCTCGTCGAGCACTTGTGCCAGGCCGGCAGCGAGCGTCAGCAGCGTCTTGCCGGAACCTGCGGTGCCGAGAATGGTGACGAAGTCGATGTCGGGGTCAAGCAGCAGATTGAGTGCAAAGTTCTGCTCGCGGTTCTTGGCATGGATGCCCCAGACCGGGGTCTTGCCGCTCTGGTAGTTGCGGATCACGCGGAGCTTCGCGCTCTTCTCGTCCTCGATGGCATCCACCACCATGTCCAGACCATCGCTGGAGTCGTCATCAGCAATGTGCAGGAACTGGTTGACGTGCCAATCCTTCACCTGCGGACCGCGGATGCGATAGCAGGCGCGGGCGCGGTCGTCCTGCCAGCTCTCCATCTTGTCGCCGTGCTTGTCCCAGAAATCGGCCGGCAGGCTGGTGTAGCCCGTGTAGAGCAGGTCTGAGTCTTCCAGCACCTGGTCGTTGTGGTAGTCCTCGGTATGCACGCCGACGATGGCGGCCTTCAGACGCAGGTTGATGTCCTTCGACACCAGCGTGATCTGCCGCGAGGGGTGCAGCTGCTGCAATTGCAGCGCCGTGAGCAGGATCGAGTTGTCCGGCTTGTTACCAGGCAAGATGCCCGGCAGTGCGGCCTCGGTCGGCGTGGTCTGGAAGAACAGGCGGCCACTGGCACCGACACTGCCCTTGCCGCTGACGCTGCGCTTCGACTGTGTGGAGGGCAGGGCGATGCCCTTTTCGATCTGCGAATGATCCTTGTGTGCCACCAGGCCATCGAGTGTGCGGCTCACCTGTCGCGCGGTGCGGGCCGGTTCGCTGGTGCCTTTCTTCAGGCCATCCAGTTCTTCGAGCACCACCATCGGGATGAACAGGTCGTGTTCCTCGAAACGGAACAGGCTGCTGGGATCGTGCATCAGCACGTTGGTGTCGAGGACGAAGAACTTTTTCTTGGACATGCTCTGGATTTCGAGTGAGGTCTAGAAACAAAAGCGCCGAAGGTGCATCAGCACCCCCGGCACGGAGGAGACAGCAGCTTGATGATGAAAACGGATCAAAGGGCCAGCACGGCGGCAAGCACTTCTTCGGCGTGGCCCTTGGCCTTCACGCTGCGCCAGGCCTGCACCAGCTTGCCTTTTTCGTTGAACAGAAAAGTGCAGCGATCAATACCCATGTACTTCTTGCCGTACATGGATTTCTCGACGATCGCACCAAAGGCCGTGCAGGCGGCTTCTTCGGCGTCGGACAACAGAAGAAACGGAAAGCCGAACTTGGCGCAGAAATTGTCGTGCGCCTTGACGCTGTCTTTCGACACGCCGAGCACAGCGCAGTTGGCTTTCTCGAACTGCGGGTGGAGGCGGGTGAAATCCTGCCCCTCCAGCGTGCAGCCGGGCGTGTTGTCCTTGGGGTAGAAATAGACGACGAGTTTCTGGCCGGCATAGTCCTTGTTCAGCACCACGGTTTTGCCGCCGCTGGCGGGTAGGGTGAGGGTTGGAATCTTGTCGCCGATTTCGATGCTCATGCAGTGGCCGGTTCGAGTGGGATTGAGTTCGGAAAATCAGGTCTTGATGGGGTCGAGCATGCCATCGGCATTCAGATCGTCGCAGAGGTCCATGAATGATTCGCGCAGTGCCTGCGGATGCTGATTGACCGGCACATGCAGCACCATCTGCACGCTGCACATGAAGGCACCAGTGTGGCCACTCTGGTACTTCTGCGAGTTCATCTCTGGCACCAGCACATCCTGCGCCTGGAAAAACTCCAGCAGATGCACCAAGAGCTCCGGCTGCTGCGGGGCAATCACATCGGCGGCGTAGGGGCGGAACTCCGGCTTCTGCTCGCGCGAGCCGCAGCGCTCGAAGCGCACCTGCAATTCCAGCTTTTCGGCAATGCCGGGCAGGGCAGTTTCGAGGCGGCCCAGCGTGCTCCAGTTACCCGACACCACCATGTTGACGGTGAGGCGATCCCCCAGCGGGGCGATGCGGCAGTCTTCAACTTCACCCCCGCGCTCCCGGATGGCGCGGAACAACTCCAGCGAGATTTGTGGCTTGGGCGGTGCTAACACCGAGATGCTCAGATATTCAGGATTAGCCATGTGCTGTGGTCGTGCCGCGAACCTGCGGCGAATTCAGTGTAGTGGGGATTGATCCCCTTGCAACCGCTATACTGCGGCGCTTCGTCCCAATCTCAAGCAACGCGCTCAAAACATGACCATTCAGACCCGGCTCGGCGGCAGCATCGTCGCCATCGTCACGCCCATGCAGGCCGACGGCGCCGTGGACTACAAATGCCTCGAAGCGCTGGTGGAATGGCACATTGCCGAAGGCACCGATGGCATTGTCGCGGTCGGCACCACGGGCGAATCGGCCACGCTGGACGTGGAAGAACACATCACCGTCATCCGCCGCGTGATCGCCGTCGTCAAGGGCCGTGTACCGGTGATTGCAGGCACCGGTGCCAATTCCACCCGCGAGGCCATCGAGCTGACCCGCGCCGCCGCTGCCGCCGGGGCCGATGCCTGCCTCATCGTCACGCCCTACTACAACAAGCCGCCGCAAGAGGGCCTGTACCAGCACTACAAGGCGATTGCCGAAGCGGTGGCGGTGCCGATCATTCTCTACAACGTGCCCGGCCGCACCGGCTGCGATATGCAGCCCATTACGGTGATGCGACTGGCCAAGATCACCAACATCATCGGCCTCAAGGAGGCCGTGGGCACCGCCGAGCGCCGTGCGGCGCTGCTCGCAATCCCGCTGCCGGCCGATTTTGTCTTGCTGTCTGGCGATGACGAGACCGCGCGCGAGGCGATCCTGGCCGGCTTCAGGGGCGATATCTCCGTCACCGCCAATGTCGCCCCGCGCCTGATGCACGCCATGTGCGCCGCCGCTCGTGCAGGCGAGGCCGACAAGGCTGCCGAGATCGATGCCCAGTTGCTGCCGCTGCATCAGAAACTCTTTGTCGAACCCAATCCCATCCCGGTGAAGTGGGCGCTGCATGCCATGGGCCGCATCCCGCCCGGCCTGCGGTTGCCGCTGGTGCCGATGTCCTCCGCTGCTGAACCAACCGTGCGCGCCGCCCTCCAAGCAGCCGGACTCGTCAACTAGAACCTCATGAAACTCTCGCTTCTCGTCACCGCATCCGCTGCTCTTCTGCTCAGTGCCTGTGCCAGCACCCAGAGCTGCAACGCCGAGGCGGACTACCGCAATGCGGCGGCCATTCCGCCCATCAAGGCGGCAGAAGGTCTCTCGCTGCCGCAGTCGCCTTCGGCCTTGAGAGTGCCGGACATCACCCCAGCTGCTGCCGAAGCCGCCACCAGCCAACCCATGCCGAGAAAAGGCAAGGGCACCGCCTGCCTCGACTATCCGCCAGAAATTACGCCGGTCGGTGCTGCAAGTGGCGCTGCAAAAAGCTAAAATCGCCTACTGCTTGTTGGACGGGTGTCCGAGTGGTTTAAGGAGCAAGCCTGGAAAGTTTGTAAACGGGTA
>JAZKFO010000075.1:0-9354 GCA_040386395.1 Pseudomonadota bacterium
ATGGTGGCTTCGCCGCCTTCCAGCGAGAAGCGTTTCTGGCCCACGTACTTGTTGTGCAGGTAGCGTTCGAGGCCTTCAGCGGCGGTCATCTGCAACAGCACTTCACGGCGGCGTTCCGGCGTCAGCTTGGGCTGGAAGGCCGTGGTTTCGAGCCGCTTCTGCAACCAGCGCTTCTGCTCGGTGTCGGTGATGTACATGTATTCCGCACCGATGGTGTCGGTGTAGACCGCCTTGAGCAGCTTGATGATGTCGCGCAGCGGCAGGCGATCCGCCGCGGCGAGCGAGCCGGTGTTGAACACCGTGTCCATGTCGCTCGGCTTCAGGCCGTGGAAGGCGGGATCAAGATCTTGCAGCGCCGGCATGGCGGCGAGACCCAGCGGGTCGAGCTTGGCCGCCTGGTGGCCGCGCACGCGGTAATAGTTGATCAGGCGCAGCACGCCGGCCTGCTTTTCGGCGGCGGCGGCATCGAGTGCTGCCGGGCCTTGCACCACCAGCGTCTTGGGCTGCTGGGCCAGCTGCTCGAAGCGCGCCACCACCGGGCCGTGCGGCACATCGGCCGCGCCATTCAGGCCCTGGAAGTACTGGCGCCAGGTGTCGTCAACCGAATTGGCGTCTTCGAGAAACTGCTCATACATGGCCTCCACGTAGACGGCATTGCCGCCTGCAAGTGAAGAGGTGGCGATCTGCGTGGTGTATTTGCTGCCGGTCATTGCGACTGCTTCTCCTGCCCCGGACAGTCGCGCCACCCGTGTGGCGCGCTGCGGGTCTAGTGGTTATTTCTTGGTGTCGCCGCCATTCAACTGCTGTGACATGCCCGCGATGTATTCGCGAAACTCGGTGGCCAGCTCCGGGTGCTTGAGGCCGTATTCAACGTTGGCCTTGAGGTAGCCCAGCTTGCTGCCGCAATCGTAGCGGGTGCCTTCGAACTCGTAGGCCAGCACGGTCTGTTCCTGGATCATCGCGCTGATGGCATCGGTGAGCTGGATTTCGCCACCGGCACCGCGCGGGGTGCGCTCCAGGAGCTTGAAGATGCGGGGGGTGAGGATGTAGCGGCCGACCACGGCGAGGTTGCTGGGCGCGTCTTCCTTCTTCGGCTTTTCGACGATGCGGCGAATCTCGCCCAGGCCCGGTGCGACCGGCTGGGTCTCGACCACGCCGTAGCTGGAGATTTCATCCATCGGCACCCGCTGGGTGGCGATCACGCTGGTGCCGTATTCCTGGTAGACGCGCTGCATCTGCGCGAGGCAGGGGCGCAGCTTGCCGTCGATGAGGTCGTCGGCGAGGATCACCGAGAAATCTTCATCGCCCACCGCCGGCCAGGCGCAGAGCACGGCGTGGCCCAGGCCCAGGGCTTCGGCCTGGCGGATGAAGATGCAGGTGATGCCGGGCGGCAGGATTTCCTGAACCGTCTCCAGCAGCTTGGTCTTGTTGCGGGCGGCCAGCTCGGCCTCCAGCTCATAGGCCTTGTCGAAGTGATCCATGATGGAGTTCTTCGAACGGCCGGTCACGAAGATCAGCTCTTCCGCACCTGCCGAGATCGCCTCCTGCACGGCGTACTGGATCAGCGGCTTGTCCACCACCGGCAGCATTTCCTTCGCACTCGCCTTGGTGGCGGGGAGGAATCGGGTACCGAGACCGGCAACAGGGAAAACCGCTTTGCGGATACGCATGAGTGCTCCGGGGGAAGGGTGAAGAACCTTTAAGGGGCGTTTAGTTTAGCCGACGATCCGTTCAAACAAGTCCTTCGATCCGGCCGGAGAGATGGGTGCGACCACCCTCGCGGGAGAGCAGATCGAAGTCCATGCCCTGCCCGATCTGGCGATACTTGAGCGTGACCCGTCCGGGCAGCAGCAGCGGCTGCTTGAACTGGATGTCCAGACGCGCCGGGTTGCCACCCTGTGCGGCCAGATACGGTGCCAGCAGAAGACCCAGCGAGCGCGCCACGCTCCACATGCCGTGGGCAATGGCGCGGTCGAAGCCGAGCGCCTTGGCGGTGATCGGATAAAGGTGGATGGGGTTGTAGTCCTGGGCCACCGGGGCGTAGCGGCGGCCGGTATCGGCCGGCACGTCGAAGGGCAGGTACTGCGCCGTCACCGCTGCCGGGGCCGCTGGGGCGGCGCGGCCGCTGCGCTCCTTGGTCTTGATGCGATGCAGCACCGTGGTGGTGGCGCTCCACAGCGTCTCGCCATCGGCGAGATAGGAAGTGAGCACGTCCACCTCGATGCCCAGCTTGCTGCGGCGCGACTCGCCGATCTGCACCCGCACGTCGTAGGGCGTTCCGAGGCTGAGCGGCGCGTTCTGGGTGATCTGGTTGCGCAGATGCACGATGCCCAGCAGCGGCAGCGGAAAGCTGGGCTGCAACATCACATGCATGTGCAGCGGGGCGGCGACCACCTGCGGGTAGGTGATGGCCAGGGTGCCTTCCGGCAGCCCGCAAACCTTGTTGTAGGCGGCGACATGCTCGCCCTTCAGCACCACGTTCTTCAGGGTGACGGCGAGGGCGGGAATCGCCGGTGACTCGCCCGGCTTCTTGCGACCGGTGAGCGCAGCCTTGAGGAACAGGGGCGCCGTGGCCGGCAGGGTGGTGAGATCAGGCAGTTGTTGGAGCGGCATGACGCGCGGGGGCTTGAGAAGCATCGGGATGCGCATGATATGCCGCCGCCTGCGCGCAGAGGCGGCAGCCGCGATCATTTTTCAGGCGACTGCTGCCCCAGGTAGGCGAACCTCGGCAGCGGGCCGGCGTCGGTCTGCACCACCTCGCCCCACACCGCCAGCCGCCGCGTGCTCATGGGCAGGCCCTCGCGCGGATACAGCCGCGTGTAGACCACCACCGTCTCGTCGGTTTCGTCCTCGCGGGCAAGGCCCAGGGCCAGATAGAGATTGCCCTTGTAATGGCGGTAGACACCGGCTTGAAACGGCAATGACATGGAGGAATGGCTGTTGAAGACGGGGTTGACACACCCAGTATGCTGAAACCTCTCTCGTCGAACACCTGCCTCTCAATGACTGCCTCGAAAATCCCCGTCACCGTGCTCACCGGCTTTCTGGGCGCGGGCAAGACCACCCTGCTCAACCGCATCCTCAGCGAACACCACGGCCAGCGCATCGCGGTGATTGAGAACGAGTTCGGCGAGATCGGCATCGACCAGGCGCTGGTCATCAATGCCGACGAGGAAATCTTCGAGATGAACAACGGCTGCATCTGCTGCACGGTCAGAGGCGATCTCATCCGCATCCTCGGCCAACTGCTCAAGCGCCGCGACAAGTTCGACCGCATCCTGGTCGAGACCACCGGCATGGCCGACCCCGGCCCCGTCGCGCAGACCTTCTTCATGGACGAGGACATGAAGGCGCAGTTCGCGCTCGATGGTCTGGTGACCGTGGTCGATGCCAAGCACCTGCTGCTGCATCTCGATGACAGCGAAGAAGCGCAGAAACAGGTCGCCTTCGCCGACGTGATCCTGCTCAACAAGTGCGATCTGGTGACGCCGGACGAACTCGACACCGTCGAGCAGCGCGTACGCCGCATCAATGCGGTGGCCAAGCTCATCCGCACCACCAATGCCGATGCGCCCATCAACACGGTGCTGGATGTCGGCGGCTTCGATCTCTCCCGCGCGATCGAGGTGAACCCCGATTTCCTGCAGCCGGAATACCCCTTCGAGTGGGCCGGTCTCTACAAGCTGGACGGCGCCGCCGAGCTGGTGGCGGGTGCCTGCGGCCATGACCACGGGCACGACCCTCACCACCATCATGTGCATGACGAGCATCACCTGAAGCTCGCCCTGCTGCCGGTACCTGCGTCGGGCGAAGACGCTTTGAAGAGCGCAGCCGACAAGGGCATCCGCGCCTTCGCCAATGTCGCCGAAGACCGCGCACCCGGTGCGGCACTCGAACCCTCAATGACACCCTGGCGGCTCGACCTGCATGGGGCGCACGCACACTTCCCGGTGCGCATCGCCGCGCCAGGCCATTACGTGCTGCTCAGCGAGCATGCGCCGGAGGAGTTTCACCTCACGCTGAAATCCGCCGATGGCAAGACCCTGCGGCCGGTGCTCGCCAAGTACTTCGAGGAAGGCCACAGCCACGACGAGGCGGTGACGAGCGTCGGCATCCAGTGCGAGGGCCAAGTGGATTCCAGCCTGTTCAGCGGCTGGATCAGCGCAGTGCTGTCGATGCAGGGCAACGACATCTATCGCAGCAAGGGCATCTTGAACGTGGCAGGGCGAGACACGCGCTATGTATTCCAGGGCGTCCACATGGTGATGGATGGCCGCGAGGAACAGCCCTGGGGTGATGCCCCGCGCAACAACACGCTGGTGTTCATCGGCAAGAATCTCGACCGCGCCAAGCTCACCGAAGGTTTCAAAGCCTGCCTGCGCAAGCCCGCATGAAAGTGCTCGCCACCGCGTGGCAGGCCACGCTCGACGATTACCCCACCGCCCTCGCCGTCTCGCGCGATGGCGCGGTGATCGCCGCCGGCACCGCCAGCGGCAAGGTGTTCCTGTTCGAGGCCAAAACCGGCGCGCTGCTGCACACGCTGGATGCCCACGCCAATGGCGTGCTCGCCCTCGCCTTCGGCAGCAAGACACTCGCCAGCAGCGGTCAGGATGGCCAGGCGCGACTCTGGGATGCTCGCAGCGGCAGCCAGATCGCAGCCATTCAAGGTGGCAGCGGCTGGGTCAGCCATCTGCACTACGCACCCGACGGCAAACGCCTCGCCATGGCGGCGGGCAAGGTCGTGAAGCTCCTCAACGATCAGGGCGCGCTGCTGCAACAGTGGACTGCTGCCGCCGGCATCAATGGCCTCGCCTTCAACGCCGTCGGCGGCATGCTGGCGGCCACGGCCGGTGCTGAAGCACTGCTCTGGCGCTGCGTCGATGGCGGACTCGACCGCACGCTCAAGTGGGTCAGCACGCTCATCAACGCCCACTGGTCGCCCGACGGCAAGGTGCTGGCGGCGGGCAGCATCGACAAGTCGGTGCATTTCTGGCGCGCAGGGGCCTGGCTCGACTCGAAGATGGGCGGCTACGCCAAGAAGCCTGCCGTGCTCGCCTGGAGCGCGGACAGCAAATATCTGGCGACCACAGGCGAAGACGCCATCATCGTCTGGCCCTTCAGCGGCAAAGGCCCCGAAGGCAGCAAGCCGATGCAACTACTGCATCACCTGCGCGCGCCGGAGCTGCTCGCCGCACACCCCAAAAAACCGCTGCTGCTCAGCGGCTCACCCGACAAATCACTGGTGCTGTGGGATTTGAAAGCGGGCGAAGTGCCGCAGGGCCTTGCCTCGATGAGTGCCGCCATCAGCGCACTCGCCTTTCACCCCAACCTTCCCCTCGCCTATGCCAGCGACGCCGATGGCCAGCTCGCCGCCTACCGGATAGACCCATGAAACCTGCCTTGCCCGATGTCTTGTTGGCCCCCTCCCGCTGGCTGCTGCTGAGCGAGGCGCGCATGGGTCTCGACCTCGCGCGCGGGCTGCTGTCGTCCACCCGCAAGCTGCCAAAGGGGCATGGGCCGGTGCTGGTCATCCCAGGTTTCCAAGCCAGTGATTTCGAGACGCTGCTGCTGCGCCGCAAGCTCGCAGCACTTGGCTACACCGTCCACGGCTGGGGGCTGGGCCGCAACCACGGCAAGACCGGCAGGCTGCTGCCCAAGCTGGTCGAACAGGTGCGCGCCCTGCATGCGCGTCACGCCTTGCCCGTGAAACTCGTCGGCTGGAGCCTGGGCGGCGTGCTGGCGCGTGATGTGGCGCGCGAGGCCCCAGAAGCCGTCGAGCAGATCGTCACGCTCGGCTCGCCCATCGCCGGCGGGCCGAAGTACACCGTGTTCGCCAATCTCTATCGCAAGCAGGGTCTCGACATCGACCAGCTCGCCGCCGGTGCCGATGCCCGCGAGGCCAAGCGCCCGCTGCCCTGCCCGGTCACCGCCATTTACGCCAAGCGCGATGGCATCGTTGCCTGGCACAGCTGCATCGAGCGCCACCATGCGGGCGTCTCGCATCTGGAAACCTCAGCGACGCATTTCGGCATGCCTTTTCATCCGCAAACCTTGCGGATAATTGCAGACGCCCTCGCGGCTAAGGCACCACGCGGTTAATTTCGATCACGACGGGCGCGCTGCTGCCGCGCGCGGCTTCGGCGCTGCCTTCGAGATCGCCTGTCGTGGCAGGCGCGCTGCCGCTGGCCGAGTAGCGCGCCGTCACCACGTAGCGTTCGAACTGAGAGAGCTTCATGGCAGGCGTCATGCCCATCGAGTCGTCGAGCGTGATGGTCAACGGCAGTTTCGCGCCCGGCAGTTTCTGCACCGCAAGCGGCATCGGCGGACCTTGGGCGGCCTTGGCGAACACGAACAGGGTGGCGTTGGCGGGCAGCTTGGCCGCGAGTGCGGGTGCGAGCGTGATCTGCACGCTCAGGCTCGCGCCCTCGCTGGCGGCGACCGGCGCTGGCTTGGCGGGTGCCGCGGCCGTGCTCACCGCACCGCCGGAGAGCTCACGCAACTCATCCAGCCTTGCCACCACCATCGTCTTCAACTCCTCCGGCAGGTCTTGAGCGAGCAGCTGCTGCAAGCGCTCGCCCGCGCGGGCGAAGTTGCCGCCCTGGGCATCGGCCAGCGAGCCGTACCAGATGGCCTTGCCGTAGCCGGGATCGAGTGCGATGGCGGCCTCGAACAACTGCGCCGGTCGGCCCAGCAGGTCGCGGTCGCGGGCGAGCGCCAGCGCCTCGCCCTCGCTCACCAGCCAGTCGGCGTTGCCGCTTTTGCTCAGCTCGTTGGCCTTGCCGTACGCCTTCGCTGAGTCCTCGTAGCGGCTCATCACGAAGTAGCTGCGGCCGAGCATGGAAAAGCCTTCGGCATCGTTCGGATTGGCTTCGAGCCTTGCAGCGAGCTTGGCGACCATCGCCTCGATTTCGACGCTACTGGGTGCGCCACCATCAGCTGGTGCGGTGGCGATCTGTTCGGCGGTGCGCCAGCTGCCGGCCTGCCAGTACCACACGCCTGCAAAGACCGGCAGCGTCAGTGCAAGCAGCAATGCCAGCAAGCCAAAACGCTGGCCCTCGCTGCGCTGCGGCGGAGCGGCCTGCGAGGAGGCGCTGGCATCGGCGAGCAGACGTGTGTCCATCTCCTGCTGGATGGCGGCAGCCTCGTCGGCGGGCAGCACCCCGGCGGCGATGTCGGCATCGAGTTCATTGAGACGGCTTGAGTAGGCCGCGACGTTGGCGGCGGTGCGGGCGATGCTGCTGCGTGAGTGGCGCTGCCACAGCGGGCGCGTCAGCCAGAGCGCGGCGGCGAGGGTGATCGCCGCCATCAGGAGCCACAAGGTCATGGTTTGGGTTCGTCCTGTGCGGCGAGGGCTGCGCGGGTTTCGTTGAGCAATTTCTGCACGGCGGCTTCGTCGACCGGACGCGGTTGGACGGGCGGCTTGCGGCTGCTGCGCATGAACCACAAGGCCCAGATGAGCGCACCCAGCAGCAGCACGAACGGGCCCGCCCACAGCAGCAGGGTGTTGGCCTTGAACGGTGGGCGATAGAGCACGAAATCGCCGTAGCGGTCGGTGAGATAGGTCGTGATCTCGACGTTGGTCTTGCCCTCGGTGAGCTGCTTTTTCACCTGCTCTTTCAGATCGACGGCGAGCGGGGCGTTGCTCTCGGCGATGGTCTGGTTCTGGCAAACGAGGCAGCGCAGCTCGTTGATGAGCTGGTGGTAGCGCACGTCCTGCTCGGCGTTGAGGCCGGCGGTTTGGGCCTGGGCGACTGCTGCAAACACTAGTGCTGTCATTCCCGCAAAAGCGGGAATCCAGTTACGCGCCACGACTGAAACGCACTGCGCTTCGCGCAGTCGTCGTTCCTCTAGCCGGAACGACTCCCGCCTGCGCGGGAATGACAAGAACAAGAAAATGCGCTTCACGATTTGCCCCCCATCAGCGGTGCGATCTTCTCGCGCCAGGCCGCTTCAGTGACCGGGCCGATGTGCTTGTAGAGAATGGTGCCCTCGCTCGACAGCACGTAGGTTTCGGGCACGCCGTAGACGCCCCAGTCCAGCCCCGCCGCGCCCTGCGCATCGGCTGCCACCACGCGGTAGGGATTGCCGTGCCGTGCCAGCCACTGCGCACCGTCGGCGTCCGTGTCCTTGTAGTCGATGCCGATGATCTCGACGCCCTGCTTGGCGAGCTGCATCAGCAGCGGATGCTCGACGCGGCAGCCCGCACACCAGCTGGCAAAGAAGTTGACCAGCACGGGTCGGCCCTTGAGATCGGCATTGCCGAGCTGCGGCGGCGTGCCACCGAGACCCGGCAGCGTGAAGGCGGGCGCGGGCTTGCCGATGAGGGGCGAAGGCACTTCGCGCGGGTCGTGGGTGAGGCCGAAGCCAAGCAGGGCCAGCACGCCCAGCATCAGCATGATGGGGATGGCGAAGCGCATCAGGCGAGCGCCTCGTCGCCAGTCACCACGCGCACCGGCTGCGGCGCACGAGCGAGGCGATAGCGACGATCCATCATCGAGCACAGGCCGCCGATGAACATCAGCACGCCGCCGAGCCAGACGAAGCGGATCATCGGCTTGTAGTAGAGGCGCAGGCTCCAGTCGCCGCCGATGTTGGCCTTGTCGATGGGCTCGCCGAGCGCGACATACAGATCGCGGAACAGGCCCACGTCCACGCCGGTCTCCGTCATGACGCTGCCCTGGCTGGGGTAGAGGCGCTTCTCCGGCTCCAGCGTGCTGATGGCACTGCCATTGCGCTCGACCACGACGGTGCCGAGATCGGAGACGAAGTTGGGGCCTTTCGATTCCTTCACGCCCGCAAAGCCGAACACGAAGCCGGAGAGTTCCGCCTCCTGCCCTGGCCCCAGCCGCACATCGCGCTCGATGCCGTAGCCGGTGACGCAGACGACACCGAGCATCCACATCCCCAGGCCGGTGTGCGCCAGCGTCATGCCCCAGGTGCTGCTGGGCACGCCGAGCACGCCCGCCGCAAAAGTGGGCTTGGCGCGAATGCGCTTGATGAGTTCGATCGGCGCGGTGGCGAGTGTCCACAGGGCCAGCCACACGCCGGCCGCAATGACGAGCGAGCTTTTGCCTTGCAGCGCGAAGGGCATGGCGATGGCGGCGACCAGCGCGAACAGGGCCGGCACGCGCAGGCGGCGCAGGCCATCACGCAGATTGCCGCGCTTCCACGGCGTGAACACGCCCAAGCCCAGCAGCACGAACAGCGGCGCCATCAGCGGGAAGAAGATGGCATTGAAGTACGGCGGCCCGACTGAAATCTTGCCGAGGCCAAAGGCGTCGATCACCAGCGGATACAGGGTGCCGAGCAGCACGCCGAAGCAGGCGGTGACGAGAAAGACGTTGTTGAGCAGCA